>DLHW01000067.1:26252-73767 GCA_002483425.1 Methylococcaceae bacterium UBA7658 | reverse complement strand
TTTGCCAGTTTATAAGGTTCGATTCCTGCTGTGGTTGTATCGAAATCGAGTTCGCTGCCGCCGTTGCGCTTAACGGCATGCAACCGCCCGTGGACGGAACTGACTACCCACAGGTATTCTCCGGTCAACATGGGCGCTGTGTAATAAAGATCAGGCACCAGCTTCGGCACGGGTTCGTTTAGTTCGTAATCCGGGTCGACTAAGTGCACAGTCCAATGACGTACAGGGTCGGAAACCTTCCCGGTTTTGGCGTCGCGGGCAAATACCGTTCCCAATGCATCGATGTAATAAATAGTACCGTCTTGGATAAGCGGCGGCGCGACCACCCCAACCACCGAGCTGGGAAAACTTAAGCCGAGCGCGGTCTCGAAAATAAAGCCGGTAGGCGGCGGCAAATGTTGCACACTATCGTCGTTAAAGGTCTCCCAAGCTTTTACTAAATTCGGTGCAGTCTTTTTTGAAACCGCTCTTTCTTTTGGATTATTATTGGTATTAGCGTAATCGTACGAATATAAGGACCAGTCGTTATTATCCGCGCCAGCGTAACAAACAGGCTCAAATACTAACCCAGCCGCCACACCTAACAACACGCCGAGCACTGCGCTCTTTTCCGTCCAGCCAATCGTTTTATTATGATTACTCATGAGTTTCTCTCCATTAATTTGATGGCTTTATTTAGGTGCCGGGCCTGCCACGTGGATAGGAAATTGCACATGAACATGAGTGACGCTCCCCATCGGTTGCGGAAAGCTATCGAACGGTGCATCGGGAACCGCGCCGTAAACATTGCCGTCGGAATGGAAAGCAATATCGACAAACACAAGATTCGACTCCGTTAGCGGACAATAACCCAGCTTTCTGGAAACGCTGGCTTTACCGTTCTCATCAGGCACCAGCACATTAGGAACACCGCCAAAAGGGTAAGGCGCCATATTGGGTTTACCGTCTATCATTACACCGTGGATAGTCCATAGCGAATAAACCCCGTTCGGTATTAAATGACTTAACTTAACATCGGCTTTCCCCGTGCCGTCGCCGAAACATTTCAATTCCAGCTTGCCCTTGGCCTTATACCATTGCGCTTTAGTAATGGGTGCGTTCGGTACGCCGCGTGTAGCCGCCGCCCCGGTACCGGCTTCTAAGGTAGTCGGGAGCTGCTTACGCACACCGGTTCCATAGCCGCGGCCGAAATCATTGGGATCGGTCGTTACCGACAACTTGTGCAGGGGAACATTGTACATGGACGGATCCACTAGGCTCGAATCGGGAGCCAATCCCAATGCAGTCGCCAAGGGGTCTAAACCGTTCGCAAGCACCGTGTTGCCGGGCATGTCCGCTGTAAGTTTTAGCGGCTCGGCGCCGGACGGATTATAAGCAAACGTCCAGTTAAAAAAAGCAGCGCCGAACGGGGGGCCTAAATCCCAAATGGCATGTTGAAATAAATTATTGTCCCCGGTCACTGCCACGCCTTCGACAGTTTTCCGCGCGGTAACCGGATCGTGTTTATTCCCCGCCTGAGCAACTACCGGCGAAACAAAGGGTACGGCAATAATTAAAGCCAGAACTACCTTTTTAGCAGTATTCGTTTTTTGCAGTTTTGTCTTCATGTTGACTCTCCTCTCTCAAATTAGGATTATTTTTTATCGGAATCAACCACAGATTTTGTTAAACCTGCGCCGTTTCGATTTTTTCTTCCCTCGATGTCAAAACTTGTTCAATCCGCAACATCCTGGCGCCGGAGTTAAAACAACCAAAAACCGCTTAATTGTTTCAACTATCAAACCCCATAATCGAGGTCTTTTTCTATGAACTATTTCACACCTTTTCGGCATTGCATAATGACCGCCGGAAGTGTATCCTCGGCCGAATCTAACACAGCCGCTCGAATTCGTTTGTAACATTTGTTACAGAATCAATGCACTCTTAACGGGCATTCTTAACCACGCTACAGCGTGTAGCTAACTTGAGAGGAGATACCTATGAAGCGCATTAATTCTTTATTCAGCCGAAGCTTGATGATTTTACTTTTGCTTACGGGCAGCGCCGTCGTAACCGCAGGCAATCTGGACGATGCGACCATTTTCGCCATATTCGACCAAGCCAACCAAACCGATATCTACACCGGATTGCTCGGCGCAAAGCGCGGACATTCGGAAACCGTCCGCCAACTCGGTAAAAATGTGGCGAACGACCACATCGCCGTACAGCAAATGGGACGCGATCTCGCTAAAAAATTAGGCGTTACCCCAACGCCGCCGGAAAACGATACTAGCGTTTCAGATCAGGCCAAAACGATTTCAGAATTGCAAGCCAAATCCGGCCCCGACTTCGATAAGGCTTATTTGCTGCACGAAATCGCATTTCATCAAAGTGTGATAGCCGCAGTAAAAGGCACATTGCTACCTGCCATCAGCAGCGAAGAATTTAAAAAGCTGGTTACCACGGTTCTACCCGGATTTGAACATCACCTCGTCGAAACCCAAGCAACTGCAAAAAAACTAGGTTATTAGCCGAAAAAGGACGCTGGATTTGCAAAATTTAGACGCCACGGCAAGTATCGAAAATTTTAAGCCGTTTCAAAACTTATCCGAAACCAGCTTAGCGTTACTCGGCCGTGGCGTTCGTTACGCCCATTTCCAAGACACTACCCCCGTATTGCAAAAAGGCCAGCAAGTATCGGGGGCTTATGTTGTCGTTCAAGGACAATTAAGAGTCTTTACCGTAACCCCAGACGGCAACGAAGCCACACTTTATATTATCAACACCGGCGAAACCTGCGTCCTCGCCATAAACTGTATCTTCAACGACCTGCTCTACCCGGCTTGGGTAGAAGCTGGTCCGTCATCAAAAGTCGCCGTTATTCCCGGCCCGGTTTACCGGATATTATTTGAATCCGAACCGTCCATACGAAATATGACCGTGCAAGCTTTTTCCACGATTGTGTTTAAGTTGATGACCGAACTTGAAGAAATTCATTCCTACAAACTGGGACAAAGACTGGCAAACTTTTTGCTTCTTCACGCCTCCACGGACGGCAATGTCCGGATGACGCAACAAGAAATCGCATCGCATCTCGGCACTTCGCGAGAAGTGGTCGCACGAGTATTAAGCCATCTAACCGCTGAAGGCAAAATCCAAACCGGCCGTAACCACATCTACATCAACGATCCTATCAGTTTGGCGCAGTTCGCCAGAAGCAATGAAGCCAATCCGAAGAAAATACGCTCAACAAATTTACCCCTGAAATGATTTTTACGGCATTTGACCCAATTGCATAATTTATAAATGCATCAATACTTTACAGCACTCCTCAAGTGTATTAGCTTAATAGAGCCCAGAGCAAGCGCTAAAATTATTGACCGCAATCTTAAGCACCAGTTTCATCCGTAAAGAGGAGACGCCATGCCCTACTGGACCTATTATCGCCGGAATAACGATAATCAAAAAAATCTCGACGATGACCAGTGGATAACTAAAAATAGCGATTGGGAAATACTCAGTCCTCAAGACATGGTCAAGTTCGTAGTATTTGTAAAAGAAAAATACAAGCTCGACGCCAACGATTACAAAAGGGTTTGCAAAATTGACTTGCTTTTTTACCCAGGATTTTCCCTTTATGAAGGAATACCCGGCGATTTTTACCCCATCCCGCAATACTATTTGATTAATACCGATAGCAGTGCGCACTTTCAACTTGATGGGAAACGAACAACACTTTTTGAAGCCAACAAAAAATGCCCGTTAACTTTTGCACCCGCTCATCAGCAAAATGTTGGGCGCGACATTCTCCTCAAAAACTATTTATATTTCTTTTTCGCGCACCAGCAAGATCCGAAAGGGAGATTTATGCTGTGCGAAGACCTTAAGCAAATCCGTTGGCGGTTTACCTTAAATGACGATGAAAGCAAATACTATGAAAATCTCTTAAAACCCATCACGCTAGAACCCTACGAACAAAGCGGTCATTTCGAGATAACACTGACTGCAATTCAAGGCGATACACTCTATGAACTCATGCTTTCACTTTGGCCGAATGGCGATGTCATCGTATTAAACAAGAAAGTCATTGCCCGCTATTTACCTGTGATTAAAGATGCGCTCGGCGACTTTCGTGAAGACAAGCCTAACGGAACAACAGAACCCTTCAATCTGGAAGCCGGCTGGAAATTGCTCGAAGAAGCCGAGTTCAGCCCGTTGGCTCGGCTCTTTAAAAATATTTTCCCAGACATAAAATCAACCGGCGCCAGCTATGCTAACCGGCAACTTAAACGCATCTGGTTTAAAGATAACCTGGGTTTTTTTCCAACTGCGAGCTTATTGAGGCTGGATTTCGATATCATCGACGAAGCGGAGGTTTCAATCGAACCCTTAGATACCGGATTCGGAATTTACATCCTCAAAGGGAATAAGAACAGATTTTATCTGTTACATGGAAGCGGTAGTCCAATTAATGAAGCCATTCGGCAAGAAGAATTTGAAATTAACGATGCCAATATCCTCGATTTCACCCGGTTCTACTGTTGCTTTATTCATTCTTATGGCCCCTTCAACATTCTCACTCAAGCTAGCGATCTGAATGCCTTAAATAGTCCGAGTAGTGCTCGGAATGCGGAAAAAGCAATCACTGAATATCTGAATTATGATGAACTCACCTTAGCGGAAATCGAAAATATTTGCCAACAACCAAGACCAAAGGTAATTAGAGAAAAAGCATGGCAAATCGATGCGACAGTCCAATGTTACGTTAATTTATACAATAGTATTTTTACTGTTGATCTTAATAAGATTACGAAACAAAGTTCTATAGTAGCCATGGAGAAAGACCAGCCTATTTTTACTGATATACCCATTGATAATAGCAGGACAATCGCACCCGCTTTTAATTTCAGCATCGTAAAGCGCATAGATAACACAAAAGAATTGATCGCCGATTTTCCCTATCAAGGACTTTTCTCGGATGAAAAAAACGGCGAGTTGTTAATAACAAAATGGGAATCGGCCAGGCTTTCCAAAGTCAGTTATGCAAACGAATTTAATAAAGAACTTCGTGATTTTGCTGGCAAAACCAATCAACCGCCTTTAGCGCCAAGACTCGTCCTACCCTCAGCACCAAGAAAATCGGAACCTATCGACTTACACGGACTCCAGTTTGAAGATGAGTTGGTTTTAAAAAATTTTTTCTTTCTAAGCCCGCTTAACCTGAACGATATCGAGATTAAAAGCTTCATCGACTTGTCAGGCAGTGTTTTTATTGATCCTCACGTTTATACAAACCACGAAGATATCAAACCCGCGCTTACGATAAATGATGCACGAATCGACGGATGCTGTAATCTAAACGACACGTTGCTCATGGCTGAATTGAGACTTGAGCGATGTAAAATACAAGGGTCATTTTTTGCTAAAAATAGTTTCTTTTTTTATGGGATTGAAGCGCCTTACGTCAGCATAGCAGGTGAGAGCCAAATTTCGGACTCTAAATTTTTCCGTAACCTAAATTTTCAAAACTCTTTTATTCAGGGAAGTCTTTATCTCAATAAAACATTTATCAACTGGCATTTACTCATCCAATCTAGCGATATTAATTCGTTTAATGCAAGTGATATTGAGATAAAAGGAGATTTAATGGCTTGGAACGCAAAAATTCACTCAGGATGCGTATTACAATCGCATAGTAAAACATTATCGATTTCTGGCGGCATCAATTTAATTCTTAGCAAAATTGGCTGGTTGAAGTTTGAAGCTATCGAAGTCATCGGAAATATAGACTTAAGCGAGACTGAAGTTTTCCAAAATCTAAGTATCACTTCAGGGCGTGTATTAGACGATATCAATTCGAATACGTACCGGCTACAACCCACAATTGCCTCAACCATTAATGCTAACGGTTGCCGGGTTCAAGGCAATACCAGTCTCAGAGGAACGGAAATAGGTTTTAATAAGCAAAACACTAAAATCACCGAAGAAAGCGGCAATTTAGTGTTCGATCATTCCAGCCTAGACGGACATCTTTTTCTAGGTTGGGATTCGATCGAGAAAGTGAGGCAATTTTTTGAAAAAGATATCTCCGGAGATGGAGAATTAAAACCGATAGGAAAAGGCGTATTTTGTAAAATAAATAACTCAATAAGTCTCTCTGGAGCTACCGTCAAAGGAAATGTCGATTTACATGGCATCCAGGTTGGAGATAACTCGACCTGCAAAAACGATAGCAACGGACTGATCGACTTAACAGGCGCGGAAATCTTCGGCCGAACCACGTGTGCTCTTTTTCAAATAGAAGCCAAACCCATAATTAAAGCAAAATGCGCTCAAGTTAAAATGCGGCATTTAAAAGCGCATAATAATATCGAATTTAGCGGCTTGGAAATTAGCGGAAAAAAATCTCTCGACGCCGTCAGCGCAAAAATTCAAGCCAGCTTTATATTTTGCGATAAAAGTCATTTTTCGCCCGCGCGGAACGTTAAAGGCAAAATATTGTTCGATGGCGCCGAAATCGACCATTTGCGGATTAGCGGTAACTGCCTGCCGGATACCGGTGGGTGCAATATGCCCTTGGAACTGCAAATAACCAGCCCAGCAGTCAGAAACAATTTAGCCGGATGGGCTTTTACGTTTTGTTTTATCCTAGCGGGCATTGGAGTTTCCTCTTTCGGTTATAACCTTTTACCTATGGGCTACGAATCGTTCGGTTTAGACCCTTACGATCCATCGGCGTTTGTCTTAACTGCACTTTGCTTTTGGCTTGTTATCCGGCTACTCCGCATTTATATATCGCTCACTGTTAAAACTCACGGTACCTTTCGAAACATTCATTTAATTAAGTTCTTTACCGGTCTTACGGCCCATGAATGCGCGTTCCGCGATTTTATGCGAATCGTTTCTTTCAATAAATTGTTCCTGCCGGAAACAGCCGACAAACCCCCGTCAAGCCTTTCGCTCGCCAATACCAGCATTGGACATTTGGAGATTGTCAACTCCATACCGGCACTAATGGATTTAATGAATTTACAGGTCAAACGCTGGTCAGACGACAATGCTAAACGCAATCATCGCTTCGATTTTTCACAATTCCTGCTTAGAGCAAACGCGTTTAACCGGTCTAATTATTATTCAATTGAAAAATATCTCAGAAACAACGGTTATCAAGAAACAGCCGATCAGATCCGCCGTTCAATGCACGACACCGACCGGTCGCTAGAAAAAAGCGGGCTTTATACCTTAAAAAACTTTCTACACGCATTTATCGGTTACGGCACTCAAGTAAGACAACTCATTGCTATGATGGTGTTATGGCTAGTATTTTCTTGTGTTTGGTTTTGGCAAATTTTCCCAAAAAACTTTGAACTGAATACAAACTATAGCTTTCATGAAGCCACTCTAAAGAAAGACTTTATGAACGTTGATTTGGATAACAATCAAAAAGAAGTTTTAGCAACGGCGCTATCCAAAATTGACTTAAATAACGTCAACAAGCTTGAAACCATTACAGGACTTGTGCTCCGATACCATGTCCCCATATTGAATATCGACCTTATCCCCTATATTGAACCCAAGTCGGAATGGCTGAAAGGCTATACCTTATTAGTAACAATAACGCATTGGATTTTTTGGCCGGTATTATTGACAAGTTTAATTCGATCCTTATTGCCTAATAGGGAATAAAAATTAACGCGACTATTCACATAACGCAGATTGGTAAGATTTGGCTTATATTATTTTATTGAAAAGTTACCGCCGCGTTGCCACGGTGTAGAAACCAAAAAGGCGCTGGCGATGGCTTCGGTGGTTAAGCCGCACACCTCGCGCAGGGTCAAGGCGATTTGCGCACCCTGC
This sequence comes from Methylococcaceae bacterium UBA7658, assembly GCA_002483425.1. Classification (GTDB taxonomy): domain Bacteria; phylum Pseudomonadota; class Gammaproteobacteria; order Methylococcales; family Methylomonadaceae; genus Methyloglobulus. Next base: position 65,931 of record DLHW01000067.1, on the reverse strand, counting down.
GGTAAGATTGGATGGCAGCAGGTGAATATTAACCGCAACCTGTTATCTTCGATGTTTTTATCTTCGAAATCATAGATCGGTTCTAAATTCAGTTGATCTTCAATATCGTCCGGTAAGACTTCAAATCGGTGCCGTAGGCGGCTATTATCGATCCCTTTATAACGCCCATCAGACACCAGCCAAACACGGGGATTACCGGGTACGCCCGCATCGAACCACTGTTTCAAGACCGCCTTAAACGCCTCGTGTAAAGCTTCCCCGGCAGACCGAAATCGCTCAACACATTGACCAGAGGGAAAAAACTTGACGCGAATGGCTACGATAAATCCTTTCAATGATCTCAGCCGCTTCGTTACTTTGATTAGTTGATGGAGGCATTCGTGAATATCTACGCTCAATGAGACCAGTTGACTTGGCGCTTTGAAAAAAGATTAGAATTCTTCTTGTATACCCTTTTATAGCGATTTTCATTTACTATACACCACTCAATCTCTACACCCGTTAGGAATTTCCGATTAAGTCCTTCGTCAAGCTCAACAGCCAAAGGGCATAAAAACGAACGGTAACAGTTGATTTCGCTCGTGACGTACCCTAAAAACACGTGTGGCCATCAGATAATGAGCGAAATCAACTTGTTTAGAAATTTCTCAACTAATCCCGAGATTCCTTAAGATGAAAAATAAACCCTTTAACCGGATATAAATACCGATGAGTATAAAAGCAGACAAGTGGATACGCCGGATGGCGCAACAATACGGCATGATCGAACCGTTTGAGCCGGGTCAAATAAGGGATTCCGGCAATGCTCGTGTTATTTCTTTCGGCACGTCTAGCTACGGTTACGATGTGCGTTGTTCGGATGAATTCAAGATTTTTACCAACATAAATTCAGCGATTGTCGACCCGAAAAACTTCGATCCCAACAGTTTTGTCGATGTCAAAGCTGACGTTTGTATTATTCCGCCTAATTCGTTCGCCTTGGCCCGGACGATCGAGTATTTCCGTATTCCGCGCGATGTCTTGACTGTCTGTCTGGGCAAATCGACCTACGCCCGTTGCGGTATTATCGTGAACGTCACCCCCCTGGAACCGGAATGGGAAGGTCATGTCACTCTGGAGTTTTCCAACACGACCAACCTGCCGGCCAAAATCTACGCTAACGAGGGTGTCGCGCAAATGCTGTTTTTCGGCAGCGACGAAGTGTGCGAAACGTCCTACAAAGACCGCGGCGGCAAATATCAGGGTCAGACCGGCGTCACTTTACCGAAAGCATAAACCGAATGAAACCGTCACCGTTTGATCCCGGCCGCTTTTTTAAAAGCGCTTGCCTGTTCGAATCCGCGCTAATCGTTGTTGCGGTTGTGCTGGGCTGGATAGCCGGAATAAATCCGTTTGCCAGCCTCCAATTTTCGGGCGCGGCTATTGTTTCCGGTGTGCTTGGAACTGCGCCTTTGTTTCTATTATTCCTCACACTTCAACAATTATCGGCGGAATCCGTCGTCGCCATCCGGCAATTATTATTGCAAACCCTAGCTCCCGGCTTACAGCGTTGCAATTGGGCGGATTTATTTATCCTCGCTGCCATTGCCGGCGTTTCCGAGGAAGTTTTATTTCGAGGTGTGCTGCAACCTTGGCTGGAATCGGCTTGGGGTGCTAATGCAGGCTTAATCGGAAGCAATCTGATTTTCGGTTTGGTGCATGCCATTACCCCGTTATATACCGTGCTCGCGGCACTGGTAGGCATATACCTCGGCTTGGCGCTGGATTACGGGGGCGAGCGAAATCTATTGATTCCCATCGTTATTCACGGGTTCTACGATTTTCTGGCTTTCCTGGCCATCATGCGTATTTACCGGTTGAACCAGATAAAAAAAATTTAATATTTATAAAGTTTCGCCGGACGTTATAGGCAAAGTCGATTGCGAGAGAACATAGAGTGATTGAGGCAGAGCCTGCTATCAGGCCTCAGCCGGTATTTACCGGCTTGGAAATTGAACTTAACATTTTCAATCAAGCCCTAAACAATTTGTAAATTACATACTTCAACATACTCAGATCATTACGAATGGCTATAACAGACTCATTGAATTCAAGCTTCGGCATTCCCGGACAGATTGAATTTGTTAACGGCGCGGGCGGTTTACCTTTTATTTCAATTCGAAATCAAAGCGCAGAAGCAACGATTTGTCTTCATGGCGGACAAATCCTGTCATTTAAGCCGACGGTTCAACCTATCGATAGCTTATTTCTCAGTAAAAAATCGTTCTATGAAGACGGCAAAGCCATCCGCGGCGGCATTCCGGTCTGCTGGCCTTGGTTCGGACCCGACCCTAAAGGGTTGCAACGGCCTAATCACGGATTTGCGCGCAATCATCTATGGTCCGTTGCCGACACCGCGTCGAATGAAACCGAAACTCGAATAGTATTGCAATTTACTCAACACCATAAGCAAGAAACGACTTGGACATTTCCGTTTTTACTGACATTGGAATTTACGATAGGACAACGTTTACATTTACAACTGACTACTCAAAATACTGGCGATAAAGCGTTTTCGATTACGCAGGCGTTTCACACCTATTTCCGTGTTGGCGACATTCGCCGTGTACGGATTTTCGGGCTGGAAAATTGCCGTTACTTCGACAAACTGGATCAAGGTAAACAAAAAACGCAAACCGGCGCCGTAACGATCTCCGAAGAAGTCGATCGAATTTACGAAGATGTGGACAACCGTGTCGTATTGGAAGACCCCCTGCTAAACCGCCGGATTGAAATCGTTTCGCAACACTGTAAAACCGGCGTGGTTTGGAACCCGTGGGAAAAATCGTCGAAAAAAATGGCCGACTTAGGTAATCAAGATTACAAACATTTCGTCTGTGTGGAAACCGGTAATATTGCTTTCGACCTTATCCAAATTCCACCCGGCGGGAAACATAGCTTGTTAACGTATTACGCTATCGAACCTGCCTAATACGGCGTGTTTAAATATTTTACTTAAGCGTATGCAGTGAAATAATGATAATTACAGTTTTCTAATATAAAAAATCTGCACATTTTCCTGCCTGGTCAGTTTCAGCAGTTGGTGCCCCGTTTGATCGGCATAAACGCCGATGTCCAAATGGGCGGCGGGATCGGTGGCGATGATTTTTACGATATCCCCGCTCTCCACTTCCATCAAGGCTTTCTTTAAACGCAATAACGGCAACGGGCAATGCAAACCGCTGGCGTCTACTTCCAGGGTAAATTCTGAAATCGTTATCTCTGACATGACTAATTTCTGTCTCTGGTATTAGATTGCATATAATATCATTCACTCAACAACCGGCGAACCGAACTGCAGTGGATTATTTTCCGATTTTTTATAACCTGAAAGGACAAGATTGTCTTGTTATCGGCGCCGGCGAAATTGCCGCCAGGAAGATAGAACTATTAATGCGCGCCGGCGCTAAAATCACAGTCATTGCCGAAAAAATCGGCAGTGCAGTTATGCGGCTACAGGAAACGCATGCGCTGAAAATCAACGAAACGGTTTTTACTCCCGGCGACCTGCGGCAATACAAACTGATTGTTTCCGCAACCGATGATGAAACCACCAATAAGCTGGTCGCAGAGACAGCTAACGGACAAGGAGTTCCGGTCAATGTGGTTGATAACCCAAGCCTTAGCAGCTTTATCTTTCCCGCCATCGTAGATCGTTCTCCAATTGTAATTGCTATATCCTCCGGCGGTTCCGCACCGGTTTTAGCACGGCTGCTTCGAGCCAAAATTGAAACGGTTATTCCACCCGCGTACGGCAAGCTGGCAGCATTAGCTGAGAAGTTTAGAGATAAGGTTAAGCAACACATTAAAATAGCGCCGCAACGCCGCATTTTCTGGGAACATGTCTTCCAAGGCAATATCGCCGAACAAGTTTTAATTGGTAACGAACACCAAGCCGGGGTTCTGCTCGATCAAACATTAACCGGCTTTTGCGGCGCAACGCCAAGCGCTGAAGTCTATCTAATCGGCGCCGGACCCGGCGCGCCTGATTTGCTGACATTCAGAGCGTTGCGTTTGCTCCAGCAAGCCGATGTCGTGGTTTACGACCGTTTAGTTTCTCCCGAAATTCTCGACCTGGCGCGGCGCGACGCCGAAAAAATCTACGTCGGAAAACAGCGGCGAAACCATGCCCTACCGCAAGTCTCTATCAATCAATTATTGGCGGATTTGGCTTTATCCGGAAAACGGGTGGCGCGGCTCAAAGGCGGCGACCCCTTCATCTTCGGCCGCGGCGGGGAAGAAATCGAAACCTTACTGGAGCAGGGCGTCTCCTTTCAAGTCGTACCCGGCATCACCGCCGCATCCGGTTGCGCCAGTTACGCAGGTATACCGCTGACGCACCGCGAACATGCTCAATCTTGTGTGTTTGTCACCGGTCACCTAAAGAACGACTCCGTCAACCTGAACTGGAAGCAACTGGCTTTGCCTAACCAGACAGTGGTGATTTACATGGGCTTGTTGGGACTTGAACAAATCTGCCACGCTTTGATTGTGCACGGCAGCCCGAAAGAACTCCCTGTGGCCCTAGTACAGCAGGGCACCACGGAAAACCAAAAAGTCATTACCGGCACACTAGAAACCTTACCGGCTTTAATCAACGCTCAAAATATTAAACCACCGACGATTATTATTATCGGTACGGTCGTGAGTTTACACGGTAAGTTGAAATGGTTTGCAAACTAGTCTTTTTAACGTTAAAACCATAAACGAAAGAAAGGATATGGTGTTTCATTTGATTGAATTAAAAGAAAATAGTTTGTTTCGTCGATTTAATGACCGGACTTAAACCGGTTTGGCTTCAATCGAGGATTTCCTTCATTCATCGATCCGCTACGACGTTCAGTTCCGGTTCATCGAATTTACTCATAATTAAAAACATTAAAATAAAAGCGGGTTTTTAAATATAATATTTGAATTATCGTCTTATATTTCTTATCCTTACACCCTAAATTTATAACCATTAATCGGACCATAAGGTTTAATCGCCTGGGTTCTTTTTTAACCACCAAGAGAGGTCAACATGAAAACAACAATAGGAACAATTGCAGGCATCGCGTTAATCGCACTGAGCACTTCAGCATTTGCCGACGAACAAATAGAAATCGGTAAAAAAATCTATGAGCGCGCTTTCGGTCGCGGCTGCGGCACTTGTCACGATATATCCTCTAACCCTCAGTTATCCGCTAATATCAAAGCCGGCACTTTAGACAGAGCAAAATTTGAAGAAGTGATTACCAATGGTCGCGGCGGTATGCCAAAAGCCCTGGATGAAATCATGAAAAACGCTGCCGTTACTAAAGCAGGTTACGGCAAAGATCAAGCTTTAGATGCTTTGTACAAATACCTCGAAACCAAATAAAACATTATTTAATCCGAGCATTGAGAGCCGCCTAAGTCTTTGACGAAGGCGGTTTTTTTATGTTTATCATTCAATGAAGCTTTGCTAAAAACGCCGGTTCTATCCGGCAGCCGCCGATTTCCGGATGATCTTTCACGTTTTGTTCGAAATCCCTTAAGGCAGGCGACTGAAACGCAATACGGTTAATTTTTCCGTTTGCGAATTCGAACTCCAACGCCCCGCCTTTTATGCGGGGGCTTTCAGGCTGGGTCGTAAATAAAATGATGCCGATAGTACCGGCCGGTTTACCGATTTGTTCGGGGATTATGCGGGCGCAACTTAATTCGTTTATCTTAAGTCCGGAAAAAACCTGAACCAGTTGCTGCGCGCCGATACTCATCCCTTCCCCCGGAATAGGCGTTACCGCCACCGCATTAGCAGACGGTGTAGCCGGTTCCGCACCCGGAGAAGGTTGGGTAGTTGGAGCCGGGGCGGCCGGTTCGGGTAGAAGGAGTTTTTCCAGACCGAAATCGCCCAGCCGATTTTGCAGCAAAACCGTACCGTCGCCTTTCCCTGCTGTAGTCAATAAGGGAAATAACTGGCTTTCCATTTCGGCCTTACTCGAACTTTTAAGGACGGCGACGAGTTGCCGTTCTATCGACTGTAACGGCGCGAAAAACTGATCTTTCTTCTGGCTGCTATCGCCCATCTGCGCCCAGTCGGACTCCGAATTAACCGGCAACCCCATGGCTTTCATCGCCTTATAATCGTCCGCGCTTAAACATTGGCCGAAATTTTTGCTGCGGTAGTTTTTCAATGTTTTGCTAGCAATATCCTCGCTCTGTACTTGCTGGGCAGTGATATTGTAATTTTTCCAATCATTGTTGCTTGCCAGAAAGTAAAAAAGATAGGCGTTGCGGTCGAATTTGTTAAAGCCCAAATCTTTCATCACAAGTTTAATTTTCCGGCAATTGGTTTGCACTTCGCCGTAATTGTTCCAATCAGGCTTTAAATTGGGTTTCTCAGGGTGCTTGGACTGCTCGATCAGTTGCTGCAAGTTGATTTCACCGCTTGAAGATTTAACCGGCGTGTAACTGATTTCGTTTAAGGATAAATCGCGCGCGTCCGGAAGGCCTCCCGCTTTGGTTTTTAACAGCAGCGATGCCGTTAATTCCGGGTATATTTTCAATTCACCGAACGGTTTGGGATCGGCGCCGAAAATATTAACCCCGCCTTCGGCCGCAACATTGACCTTAAACACCGTATCTCGAAGGATGCCGCTTTTGCCGGAGTAACTCACAAATACCGGTAACGAATGCGATTCGCTGCTCTGAGCGACGGGCGGTACAGTGGCTGCCGGGGCTTGCGCTGGCTGGCTATTATCTTGCGCTGGCTGGCTATTATTCAGCCATTGCCCGGCAAACTGCCCTAACACGGCGACGCCCATCCCCATACCGGTGAACGCTAGCAAACTGCTAGCAGCCGTTACTTTATTGACCAGCCCGGGGACATCGACATTGCTGTTAGCGCTGCTGTAAACACTGTAATCCACGGAAGTTTCCTTGCCTGAATCCAGCCGCATCCAAGGCGTCAAATTAATCTTTTTAGCTTCAAACTTGAAGTTGCAAGCCTCTTCGCTAGCCTGATATGAATAACCCGCCGCCTCATTGTTGAATTTGAGCCGGTTATTGCGCACGGTAAAAATCAGCGCTGAAGACAGGTTCTGCTTTTTAAACGCCGGGGATAAACTGCTGCAATCCTGTTTTAAGGCATTTTGCGCTTTGGTTTCGAACTCCGAAACCAAGCGCAGGTAATAATCGTCGCCGTCGATTTCGTCGAAACCGGGCAGCGCCTGGAACGGATGTGTTTTAGCCGATTGCGGCGAGCCGGATTCTGCGGGCTCTTCCGACGGATAATCGACCGCGACTTGCCGGGTTTGGGCGCAACCGGTCAGTATCAAAATAAACGATAAAATCAATTTAAAAAACAATGAAATACGAATAACCATGAAAATATAGCTGCGAATATACTGAATGAGTAGCTGGATAGTGTAATGCGAAATCCTTAAATTCGCTTAAGCTTTTTAAAGCCCACTAAAGGGGAAAACAGCATGGCGGACGTAATACCGGCCGCTACGGTAAACCCGAAAGCGTGGACTACCTCAGTAGCGCTCGCCGCCAGCATACCGAACGCTAGGATCGTGGTGAGTGCGGATAAAATCACTGCCATCGCGGTCGTGTCGCGTTTACCCACGAAGTAGCTACTCCCTTCTGTTTTAGAATGTCCGTTCCGGCTCGCCATGAAAAAGAAGATAGCATCGTCTACGCCGATACCCAATACCAACAGCAAAGCAAATATGTTAAACAAACCGAATAACTGATTAAACCAGCCCGACATCGCCAACGACGATAGCGCTGCAAAAAAAGGCACGGCCAAAATGGACAGCGCGTTGCGCCAGCCGAACTTACTCCCTAAGCCCAAGAACACCAGAAGATTGGCCGAAGCTAATAATAGGCCTGCCCTCACCCGGTAACGCGCAAACAACGACGACAACTCTTCTACCTGGTCGATCCAGCTTACGCCCGGCGTATTATCCAACACGGCCAAAGCCGCACGATCAACAGTGCCGGATAAGACGACCCTGCTTTTGCATTGTTTTGCATCGCAACCCAGCCAAAGATTCCGCATGCCTTCACCGGCGGCCGGCAACCAATCCGTCAGCGGTATCGACAAATCCTTGGCGCTTTGAAATTGCTTAAGTTCGTTGCCGATAGCTTCCCCGCTAAAACCCAAACCGGCCATATAGTTTTTAACCAGGCCGGTATTGTACAAACTGCCGGCAAGCATCCGGTAATTCTGTTTTTGTAGCGATTGTTCCGGCCAATAAGCGCTAATCCCCTGATAGCCAGCTAATTTTCCTTGCTGTTTCAAAACTTCGAGGCGATTTAGGAGACTTTCTTCATTGCGCTGCCAATCGGCCAAATTTTTCCCTGCGACCAGGAAGAACTGGTTATCCTGGCTGACCGGCAAGAGTTGTCTAATACTATCAGCGGCGGCGGTCAATTCCGCCGATGCGGATTGAAGTCGGCGCACATCGTCGCTCGGCGCAAGCCGGACCAACCCGCCGAACAGAAAAGCCGCGAATAGCGGAATAAACCAGCGCCGGTTACAGAATAACCACATCGGCCATTTTTGCTGCCAGTAGTCCGCGATTTTCAAAATAAGGGGTTGATAATCTAATCTGAAACCGCCTAGCAACACCGGAAACAGCAACACCACGGTCAGCCAGGCAGTCAGCAAACCGACGCCGGAAAATAAGGCGACTTGCTGCAAACCCGGAAACGGGGACAGCATTAAACCGCCGTAGCTCAGCAAACTAGTCAATAATCCGGTCAGCAAACCTGGAAATAAATACGCTAACGCACGAAGAGGACGCCAATTCTTAACACCTATGCCGTCGCAAAAAAAATGGAGCGCGTAATCGTCGGCAACGCCGATCAAACTGGCGCCGAAAACCAGGGTGATAATATGAATTTTCCCGAACACCAGGACGCTTACCGCCAGCGCCGCACCAAGACCACTGCTTATCGCAATAAACGATAACATTAACGGCCTTATGCTACGAAAAGCTAGCGTCATCAGTAATACAACCCCAATGCTGGAAGCCAGGCCGATCATTGAAATTTCCCGCTTCGCCGCATCCGCACCGACAGCGGTGAACAAGGGCATCCCGGTTATTAGCAATTGCGCCCCGGACCGCTGTACCTGGGCTTGGGCCTTTTTTGCTAACGCCGTTAGCGATTCTAACTTGTCGAGTTGCAGATCGCTGTCTTTTAGTTCAGATACGACGAGCGCCCAGTATTGGCCCTTATCGTAAAAAACCGGAACGCCTTGCTGCAAAGATAATTTGCCGGGCGTTTGAGATGCAATGTACCGGCTTAACAACAGCAACGGGTCGCTTTCGAGGGTGGCCGACGCCGTCTGTCCCACAGGGCCGTACAAAGTTGCCAGATTTTCCTGCAATAATGCTTCTGGCTGGTTTTTTAACAAGCTTTGCGTTCGCGTGTCCAGCAATTGATAACGATAAGGAAATAGACTTCGGAAACGCACACCCATTTGCCCCGAAGAGACTCCGGCATTCTCAACCAGCAAACCGCTTGCGTGTATTAACTGTTTTAATTTGAGTGCTTGCGCAACTGCGTTATCGGACGTCTTTGTACCGGCGAGCCATATCACTTTCCGGTCGCGCAATGCGTTATGCCGCTTGATAGCTTCGGCCACATCCGGTTTCTGTTCGGTCGCAGGCAATAAGGCGAGAAAACCCGTTTCCAGCCATTCTCCCCTTAAAACGCGCCAGCACAATATTGCCGCGGCCAGCATAATCGCCAGCCAAAGCCAGGTGCAGGTTTTAGGGTAAGAATCGTTCAAATTCGGCTTGCTGTTCGCCGCTGAGGGCATTGGGATGGCTGATCCGGGTGAAATCAATCCGCGTCAAATTACCGCCTGTTTCCTGCAATTCCCAATGCCGGATTTCAATATCGCCGCGCAAGCGTATCTCGCCTATTACTTTTTTCATCATTTCATCCTTGGGGATCAAGCGTATCTCCCAGGCGTCCTTTTGCTCAGTCCCGGTTACCTCAAAATCAGCATTTAACCGGACGACATCGCCGCTCAACAAGGATTTGAACACCCCGCCGAATGCAGGCGGTAGAGCTTGTCCGCCTTGCTCCGTTATCAATTGCGACTCCTTAATCAACACTGCCGATTCAATCGGCGTCTCCGTTTTCCAAAGCACACCTTTGTTTTGTTCGTAAAGAAATTTACCTTGTGAAGACAGCGGTTTTTTTAAAAACCGCAAGCGTTTTTCCTGTCGAAAAGCGCCTTCGGTGATTTTGGTTTCAGGAATTTTTGAGGCAATTCTTAACAGCAAGTCGTCCGCACAGCCGTGATTGCTTTTTGTTAAAAACAGCAAACTACAACAAAGAAATATCAACGTTTTCCGCATTATTTTTAGAACAGGTTGTAAAGCGGCATTCCAAGTAAGCGAAAAATGACAGAATTATCGCGAATCTGGCTTATCATCGAACATTCCCGAAATAATATCCCTAACGACTTCATCCTCTGATTCCCTTGCCAACGAAGTTTGGTAAGAACTACCGGAACCTAACAATACGTTTGTAACCGGAGCACGTAAGTCAATGCGCAAATGGATTAGGTAATTCGTCATGTCCCACTGCCAACGATCCTCATACAGCACCAAAATATCGAATTTAGCCGGTCTTTGGTCGTGAAAACCGCTGGTTGCATTTAACCCGCGTTTCTTTAATTCGGCCGCAATCACTTGCTCAAGATGTCGCTTATCTTTGCCATGATTTTCCACGAAATAGGCCAAGTTTGGCGCTTTATACTGCACGGCAACCGGTTCGATTTTTAGAGCCGTCGAACAAGCGCTTAACGACAGAGCTAGGAATAATATTCTTATCAGACGCAACATGTCATTCTCCCTTCAAGTATTTAACCGTGTCTTGATCGCTGAGCAAATCGGTTACGGTATTATTCAACGCTTCTTCGCAGGCGGTTTCGTAATTCCAGTTCTTGCTTCTTGATTGAAAACCAAAAAACTCGTCGTTACCGAGCCTACGGTTAAAATCAATCACGCAATAGTGAGTCCTATCGGGCTGGAGCGCCACCTTGACCACTTGAACTTCGATTACCCGATCCGCCCCAGGAACGACAGGGACATTATTTTGTTTCAGGGTAGCTATGAGTCTTTCCGCTAAAGCTTGGGTGAATTCATCTTCGTTAACGATAATATCGCTACCGGCAATAGGAAGTACTTTTTCTTTCGTGCCGATAGTTTTAGCCCTAACCGCCACTGGCTTTATGTTTTGTAATACCGGAGAGACAATCGACTTAATATCTAAATCTTTCGGATCCAATCGCGTCGAGCAAGATTCCAGCGCCAAGCTAATTAGAACGATGAAACAAATCTTTATGAGTTCGTACATTACTATCTTCTGTCTAGGTTATGATTTGTACGTATTGATACTGACAGTCATTGGGAAAGTTATTCATCCACCGTCAGACGTACTGATCATAACCCCTTTTTGGCTGGACAATTTGAGATAAATCAAGGAAATGCAAATAAATACGTCAGTCAAATTACCCCCAGTTTTTCCAATAACACCTTTGGCGATTCCAGACACATCGAGGTAGACGCCATATCCACCGCCACTTGAATGCTATGTCCTTTCGCCAAGCGCGCGCCGGTTTTTTTATCCGCGATCAAGTAATCGATTTTCAGCCGGTTTTCCCATTCCGTAACGGCAGCGGTGACGATAATCGTTTGGCCGAATAATGCCGGTTTGATGTAACGGATCCGAAGATCGATTATGGGCCAAGCATAACCGGAATCCCGCATCTGAGGGTAATTGTACTCGATCGACTCGAGAAGCGCGCACCGCGCCACTTCGAAATATTTCGCGTAATGCCCATGCCAAACGATTTCCATGATATCGATATCATGGAATGGCACTAAGATGTCGACAGCGGCTTTATGACTGCTCTGGTTCATACAACGGCCAGCATTGTTCGCCGATCTTTACCAGCGTTTCCCTTAGTTCTTGTTCAAAGGCGCGGTCGGCGCTTAAAAACGGACTATAACAGCGGACAAGTTCAATCGTTTGTCTTAATCTCGAGTTTAAGTAATCTGTATTGCCCCTTAATTCCACGCCCTGCACGGCAGCCAATAAAGCAGCTGCGGCGGCTTGCTCAGTCAACTCCAAAACGCGGATGCAATCCCGCGCCGCAATCGTACCCATGCTGACCTTATCTTGATTATGGCATTCGGTGGAACGGGAAAATACACTGGCGGGCATCGTCAATTTCAAAGCTTCGGCGGTCCAGGCCGATACGGCGATTTGCACCGCCTTAAATCCGTGATTAACCAGCATAGCTTCGCCCGTAACGCCGGATAAATTGGCGGGCAATCCGTTATTGAATTTGGGATCCACCAATTGCGCGAATTGCCGATCCAATAAATCGGCGATATTGGCAACTGCGGTTTTCAGGCTGTCCATGGCGAATGCGATATGCCCGCCGTAAAAATGGCCGCCGTGCAATACGAGTTCGTTTTCCGCGTCGATAATCGGGTTATCGTTAGCGCTATTGAGTTCGTTCTCGATGAATTGCCTCAGCCAGGGGAAAGCATCTTCCAGTACACCGATCACATGCGGCGCACAGCGTAGCGAATACCGGTCTTGCAGCCGCGCATCCTCAGTATTTTGAACTGCCGCGCCGTGCAAATCCGCCCGTATGCGGCCGGCAACAAGACATTGGCCTGGGTGCGGTTTAACTTTGAACAACTGTTCGTCGAAGTGGTGGGCGTTACCCCTTAACGCAACCGACACTAGCGCGGTAATACGCGCCGTCAGTTTGGCAAGATACTCCGCCCTCCGGTAAGCCAGACAGGCCAAACCGGTCATAACGGCGGTACCGTTCATGACTGCCAAACCTTCCTTGGGTTGCAGCATCAAAGGTTCGATATTCAGTTGGGAAAAAACGTTTTCAGCCGGCAAACGCTGATCTTGGTACAGCACATCCCGCTCACCCGCCAGCACGGCGGCGACGTAGGATAAAGGCGTCAGATCGCCGCTAGCGCCCACCGAACCTTCTTGCGGAATTAATGGCAGAATGTCCAATTCAAGCAGGACGGCGATTTGTTGCAATAGCCTGTATCTGACGCCGGAATAACCCTGTGCCAAACTGGTTAAGCGCGCCGCCAATATGGCCCGCGTTTGTTGCTTGCCGAAGTAATCGCCCAGGCCGCAACCGTGGAAAATATATAAATTTTTGGCTAACCCGTCAGTCAGCGGCTTCGGTACTGATACGGAGCAAGAATCGCCGAATCCCGTAGTCACCCCGTAAACAAAACCTTGCTCCGCCAGCAGCCTCTCAACGAACGCCGCGCCTTTATCAATCTTGTTAACGAACTCCGACTCTTCGCTCAGCTCAATCTGAGTTTCTTGCACGGCAATCCGGCAGATATCTTCAATCGCCAGCCGCCCGCCGTTAAATATCACTGGCTTGATCTCAATCATTAGAGATGGGGGCTTGCCAAAAATCGTAAAAATTGAACCATTGTAACGGCTCTCGTAAGCAATACATTTCCAAACGTTGGGCAAAACGTTGTATGTGTTGCGCCATAAGCTGTTCGCGGTTGTGTTTTTGGTATTGTATGGAATCCTGGAAATGCTCGAAATAAATCGCGAATTTACCCTGCTGTTTGATGCAAAACAAGGTATAAACCGGACACTTCAACAACCCCGCAATTATAAACGGGCCTTGCGGAAACAGCGCCTCGGCACCCAGGAAACTAGCTTTGACTACTCGCTGCCGGTTGCTGACTGGCGTCCGGTCAGCCGCCAGAACGACCAATTCGCCCTGCTCGATTTTATCGTAAAGCAACTGAGCAGTGGCGGCGGTGATTTCGCTCACCTGAATCAAGTTTAATTGGCTCTTATCGTTAGTGCTTTGCAGCATTTTGTTAAATTTTTGTGCATGTTTGGTATGCACCAGTACGTTAATCTTTATAGCATTGTCGCGATCGGCGATTATACGGCAGACTTCTAAATTACCGAGATGCGCGCCTAATAGCAACACTCCTCTGCCCTTAGTTAATTCGGCAAACAAACGTTCGCGGCCCGAATACATTACTTCCGATTCCGAAAGCGCCCCTGACCAGGCAGCCAGCTTATCGATCATGGCGTTGGCGAAACAGATAAAATGGCGGTAGCTCCCATACAAGCTGCCGGATAATTTTAATTCCGGCGCAATATTAGCCAGCCTGTCAAGATAAGACCTGCTCGCTTGACGCGCCTCCCGGTTAACTAACCAATAATAGCTCACCACCGGGTACAAAAACACCTGCAAAACCTTACGTCCAGCTATCAGATAAACCCGCAGCAATAACCGCATCCCCCAAATTACCCCGCGCTCTTCCATTTGCGCCCAATGCTTAGCCGTCATTATCGCTTGTGTCTTTGTAAAAGATGGGGCAGACGCGCCAGCATCCCGAAAAATAATTTAGCGTGCGTCCGTGAAATAGACAAATTATCGCGCCATAAGCGAAAATGAGATACGCCGTCCTCAGGATAACGGACGTTAACCGGCAGGTTAACTGCTTTAACACCCTGCCAATAAAGCCTTACTACGATATCGATATCGAAATCCATTCTTTGGGCGATTTCGGCATCGTGAATCAAGCGGTTAACAGCGGCAAGAGGGTACAGCCTGAAGCCGCACATGCCATCGCCTATCGCCCGGGACAGAGTATTGACGGCGATCCAAAAATTGGTAATCTGGCGGCCGTATAAGCGGTTTTTCGGCGCGGAGGCATCGAATACCGGTTGACCGAGTATCATTGCGTTCGGGTATAGCTTGCAGGCAGCAATGAATTCAGGAATCGTGCTGACATCGTGCTGACCGTCGGCGTCAACCTGGATCGCATGACTAAAACCGGCGGCTACCGCCGTCTTAAAGCCGTCGATAACTGCCGCGCCCTTACCGCCGTTTTCCTTGCGGGTGAGCAGGGTCAGCCAAACAGATTCCCGGTCGGCGCACCCGGCCAACACGCGAGAACACGCTAGCGAACTGCCGTCATCGACCAGAAAACACGGCAACTTATAAGGCTTCAACTTCGCCACAACCCCTTCTATGGCCGCTTCGTGATTGAAGACAGGAACGACAATGCAAAGTTTCACTGGTCAGGCTTCCTAAATTCCCGATACAAGAGCTGGTTAATCCATTATCCGGGAAACCCGGTCGTTGCTGAAATAAACGATGAAACGATTGTACCTCGAACTCCAGTAAGTCCATTCGTTCGTTTGCAACGTCGGCGTTAGGGTGACTGGGGGATAACCGAGCGCCGTTATCACTGCTTGCTTACGCATATCCTTGGCAACTTTTCCGGCCATAATGTGTTCGCGTTCCATGCCGGAAAACCGCGATAAATCGACCCTGTTTTTGTTGAATAGCTTGGAAAAGGCCGCCACCGAATCGTCGCCGGTATGTTTTTCCACATTCTCGATGCGGAGCTTGCGATGGTCGGGCAAAATCTCCACGAAAATATCGCCTGCGGTTATCTTTTCCAGCTGCACTTGGGAATTGACAGGAAGCAAGACACCTTTTCGGTAGTTGGTGGTTAAATAACGGCCTTTTTCATACTGCAACGAAACTTGGGTATAGTAAACATTGCCCGGCTTGATGTGAATCGGAACAGTCGCCTCGTTCAGTCTTTTACCGCATCCGGTTACAGCTAACAGCGCAAGGATTAAACTGAAAAAACGGTATAGTCGGCTCATGTTGACCTCTTTGTTATGTAAACGTGAAAGTTTAAAATTTTCGCCACCATGCATTCTAAATCACATCAACCGCGCGGCGTTCTCCGGTTTTGTACATCATCCGTCCAGAGCTGTATTTTTCGGAACCGATCTTAAAGCTAAAACATAATTCGCCCAGCCGCTCATTCCATTTGAGCGTAAGCACCAGTTCCGCACCAGGAGGGATAATTTTAATGAATTTTATCGTTTCAAGATGCGAAAACGGTTTTTCGATAACGCCGACCGCAAAAAATAAGCGTCCGAAATGTTCCGCCCAAGCCAATTGCACTACCCCGGGCAAAATCGGATAACCGGGGAAGTGATCCGGAAAATAAAGCAACTCTCGCTCTCCCGGCACGATCAACTGTACTTGGACGTTTCCTGGAGAAAGGTTTAATCCTTGCACTAAAGGGTACTTCGTTACGTCGGTATCCAAAACTCCGGATAATATCTCAAAGTCGATTTTACCTTGCGCCGTTAACGGTATTTCATTGACGAACAACCATTTTCTGGGCACAACCACGGCGTCGAACCAAACCGACAACGATTTTTTAAATTGCCGCGTTATTATAGTGTTGCGGCCTAATTCCGATAATAACTGCTCGCCTTCGCCCGTCAGCTTGAGAACGGCGCAAACAACGTCCCGCTGGCGGCTTAATTTAAGTACACAAGCCTCCTCCACACTGGGGTTTTCCTTTAGCCTTTGCTCCATTTCGGTCAAGGACAAGCGTTTTTCCTCGATTTTGACGATGCGATCCAAACGGCCTTCGAGTAAAAAACGACCATCGTCCAACATTGCGATGCGGTCATCCAAGATATGGCTGCTCATACCGCCCAGATAAGGCGACATTAAAGACCAGCGTTCGCCGATTTTTTCCAGCGACATGCCTGGAAATAGCGTCCATGCCTGGCTTTCTGACTTCCAGGCAATACCTCCGGTTTCAGTACTGCCGTAAACTTCGATAACTTGCTGTCCGCTCATTCGATGAATTTGCGCAGCGGCCTGACCGGGCAATACGCCGCCGGAACTGAATATTGCCTTCAGCCCCGCGATGGCTTGCCAGGGCGACTGTTTATCCAGCCGCTTAAGTTGGGCAGGGCTTGCCACCCAACAAGCCGCTTGGACACCGGCGTTATTAAACAGCATTTCAGGATCGAGATAAATAGCGCTGTGAAAGCAACGCCCAGCCGACAACGGCCACAATACACGGAATAACAAGCCGTAAATATGCTGGTGGCTGACCGTCGACAACACCTCGGCATCGCCGAGTTGTTCGCCCCACAATGCTTCCAACACGGCGGCTTCGGCCTCTAATTGCGCCAATGTTTTGGCAATAGCTTTAGGTAAACCGCTAGAACCCGAGGTGTACATTACCAAACGTGTTTGTATTTTATTCAACGGCAATAACGGCTCAATACATTTTCGCCCTGCTCTTTCGTCCCATGAAAAACCGGGCGACAAGCGGTTTCCCCAATCGCCGATTAACTCGCAACCAGATTGTTGCAACTGGTCAGCAGTGCCGGGCCGGTTATTGCCGGGCAACCATATCTCCTTACCAGCATGGCATAAGGCCAACAGATACACTGCGAAAGGGTATGCGGTTTCGGTAAACAATGCATACCTTTCGGGCGAACCGCCGTTGAATCGCCCTGCCCAGTAACGGACCATTGCAAAAAATTCGCGCTTTCCGTAATAGCGCCCGCCGTGAAAAGCCACTTGTTTGTCGACTTCGAAATCTGCCGGCATGAGACCAGTCAACGCTTGCTTTTCAGCGGACATGTTTTTGTGTTTTCATCCTAACGATATATTCCCCGGCGAACAAGACGCCCATGAGCATATAGGCTACAAATCCGTTGTATACACTCCAAGTTTCAAAATTACCCCACAAGGCAGTCGCCAATGCAATCGAACCGTTTACGACAAAAAACAGGCACCAAACTTGAGTGACGCGCCGCGTGTAAACAACACCTTCCGGCGGCAAATCGGGATGCTGGAGTCTAGCCAGCTGCTCGATCAGGCTGGGCGGCGAATATAAACTCCATAAAAAAAGCACCAGCATTGCAGTATTGACTACGACCGGATATAAGCGTAACGCATCCAATTCATTCCGCCAAACAGCGAAACAACAATAAGCGGCGCCAACAAGCAGCAGCCATTTGCCCCAGCTACCAGTGCGGCTGCCGCCTGCCAGCAGGAACCTTAGACCGAGTAAAATGCATAACAGAACCGCAATTATCCAAGGCTCGAAGTAACGGATGCCGTAATAAACCACAAACGGATACAACACGGTTATTATGCCGATGAGGACGAATAAAATTTTTTTTACGGTCATGATGCCGGTACGCCTGTATAAGCTCTTGGCTTTAACTCTTCGCTTATTCTTTGAGCATTAAAACCACCGCCTCAAC
Organism: Methylococcaceae bacterium UBA7658; assembly: GCA_002483425.1. Lineage (GTDB taxonomy): Bacteria > Pseudomonadota > Gammaproteobacteria > Methylococcales > Methylomonadaceae > Methyloglobulus. The sequence goes on along the minus strand of DLHW01000067.1, from coordinate 47,766 downwards.
TACGTCGCCTATCGTCTGGGCGGATTTAAAATCTTCCGGTTTTACCGCTTTGCCGGTCATTTCCTTCAACCGGACTATCATATCGATGGCGTCGATACTGTCAAAATCTAAATCTTCGTAAAGCCTAGCGTCGAGCGTAATCGTATCGGCTTCTATTTCAAACATTTCGACCATTATGGTTTTTATCGCCGCCAAAATGTCTTCACGGTTATTCATGTCCATTGCCGCCTAACACCGATCTGATGTAGTTCGTTAAGGATGATACCGAAGAAAAAATTTTTACGACATCTTCATTATCCGCTGCGACTTTTATATTGTATTTTTTTCTTATCGCCAAGCCCAACTCCAAGGCGTCAATCGAATCTAGGCCCAAGCCTTCATTAAACAGCGGGGCATCGCTATCGATGTCGTCAACCGTAATATCTTCCAGCGCCAACGCATCGATAATTAATTGTTTTATTTCATTTTCCATATTCTTGGTAGCGTTCTCTCCGAACGGTAAAATAATCCTGCAAATATTGGTTAAACCGCCTAACCGCAATCGATTTCGGTTCGATTGCGATAAATTCGTTTAAGGCGACATCTTCTTCGACATGCATTGCCAGATGAAAATGGCGTTCGGGTATGCTGTACCAGGGTTCCGCTTTTGTGAGCGTACTCGGATAGCATGAAATCGTTACCGGGGTGACAATCTTATTCGCCTGCAAGGCTATGACCGCCGCTCCGCGCTGAAAACGGCAAGGTTTGCCGGGTACCGACCGCGTTCCCTCGGGGAATATAATCATAGTTCCGCCCGACTGCAACCATTCTACGCATTCGGCGATCATTTTTTCAGGATCGCCGTTGCTGATATAACCGGCGTTTAAAATCGGACCTCGCATAAACGGATTGCGCCAGAGACTTTCCTTAACAATGCAATTAGCGTTTTTGATCCTGCTGATTAAAAAGACGATATCGACCAGCGTCGGATGATTGGCGAGGATCAATTGACCCGGACGGTTGAGCTTTTCCAGGCCGTTGATCTCGTAAGTCATGATCCCAATGCGGTGCATCAACCCGATAAACAGGTAAAAACTGTAATGCACGGCGGCTTGGGAACGGCCAATCTTTTGCCGACGGGTGCCGGGCGCCAGCGCAAGTAAGGGAAACACCGCAAACCACAAGATCAGCCCCCCGACGCCGAAGGTAAAAAAGCTGAATCCGGTGCCGAACAAGCGCCAGCAATAGGCTATTTTTTTTATTATCGTTTTCGCCATGTCCAGCAATGTCCCTCATTGCCTAATTTTAACTCCACTTGTCCAGCAAGCAGAAATCTTATAAAAGCTAATAACTGTAACGGCTGTTCGCCGTCTTCCCGCTTTTCTATCGACCTTGACAGGACTAAGGCCAAACCTTGGGCATCCAATCCGATTCTCAGTCCCAACACACAAGGATGGGACGAATTGAGCTTGTACGGCGCCACCGGATAAAAATCCGCGATCGGTTCGTCGTAAAGAATCAGCAACACCTCGTCCGCGCCATCGTGCAACATGCCGAGTCCTTCCACAAAGGCCGCCGCAATCCCTTCCCTGCACGGTGCGATAACGGTGATCTCCTCGCGATTACGAAATACGATGGAAAACAGGCCGGCAATGGCATTATGCACCGATAAACTGAATCCGGTGGGGGAAAGTTCTTGTCCGGCCTGGAGCACTTTCAACATTTCCAGCGACTTACAGATTTCGCCGTGAGCTGAACTAAATACGACCGGCATCTGCGCCTCCTGTTTCTGGCAAGCCTCCGCAACCTTCAGCACAGCCTTCGCTAACGGCGAAAGCCTCCTTTGCATCAGCTTCGGAACGGCTAGCAGTTCGGAAATAGACGCCGTTTCGAGCAGTTTACTGTCTTCGATGTTTAACGCGGGCGCCCAAGCACACCAATGAGATAAAACAAAATCAGTCATCGCCAATTAACCAAAGCCCACCCCATTAAAAGTTTAGATCAGATAATTCCTTCCGGCGCCCGAGGTAAACAAAATCATTGCGCTTAGATTGCCATGAGAAATATTAACCGGAATGAGGCGAAAACGGTTAAAAACCTATCATTCTGAGCCTGACCTTGCCGGTTTCGTATCAGTTTTAGCTGCTCTGGTATACTTATGCCCAAAGTTCAGTGTCAAAGATGCTGACTTTCATATAGATAATAATTAACAATAAACGTTAAGTCCACCGGCGGACAGCCCGGCACAAACAGACCTCATTTATCCGGAGACAGCTCATTTGCGAGCGAACTGCCGTTTACTTTCAAAAAACCGTTACGGAGATGAATCACAATAACGTTAGAATATTCGTTTGATAACGCCAGGCGTCAATTTGACCAAAATATAGAGTTACCTGACGAAATCGGCCCGGAACACAAAATATAAAACGGATTAACCCAAACTTCGACTTAATATCTAATCACAACCCGCATGCAACATATCATTGTCATAGGCGCCGGACCTTCGGGCAGCGTTGCCGGAGCATTACTAAATAACCTCGGCTACCGGGTAACAATCCTGGAACGGCAATTGTTCCCTAGATTCAGTATCGGCGAAAGCCTGTTGCCGCAGTGTATGGAGTTTATCGAACAGGCAGGTATGATGGACGCTGTAAAGAAGGCGGGATTCCAGTTTAAAAACGGGGCCTATTTCGTTCGCAACGGAAAACACACCTCATTTAACTTCGAAGAAAAATTTTCCCTCGGCATGGGTACGACTTTCCAAGTGCAGCGGGCGCGCTTCGATCACATTCTTGCCCAGGAAGCGGTCAGGATGGGCGTCGAAATACGGTGGCAAACGGAAGTTACCGCTGTCGATTTTGACGACGGCAAAGCAAAACTCAAGGTGCGCGAAGCCAATGGCGAGATCATCGATTACGAAGCTGATTTCGTGCTGGACGCCAGCGGCTTCGGACGCATCTTGCCGCGTTTGCTGGATTTGGAGTCGCCGTCCGGTTTTCCAGTACGTAAAGCCTTGTTCGGACATATTGAAGACCGTATAGAACATCCCAAATTCGACCGCAATAAAATTCTTATCACTGTGCATCCAAAACATAAGGATGTCTGGTTCTGGTTGATTCCTTTCAGCAACGGCCGGAGCAGCATCGGGGTAGTTGCGGAAGCGGAGTTTTTCAACCGCTGGGATGACGAAAAAACCGCCTTACAAGCATTGGTGAACGAGGACGATAATTTGCGTGACGTGTTGAACCAGGCGGTTTTTGACGATCCCATCAACTCGATCACGGGTTATGCCGCTAACGTCAAAAGCCTTTACGGCAATAATTTTGCATTACTGGGCAACGCCGGGGAATTTCTCGACCCGGTCTTTTCTTCAGGCGTCACAATCGCCATGAAATCGGCAAGCTTGGCGGCCGGTTTGTTGCATCGGCAATTTCAGGGCGAACACGCGGATTGGAAAACCGAATACGCCATTCCGCTGCAACGCGGTGTAAATACCTTTCGAGTCTTTGTGGACGCCTGGTATGACGGACGCTTCCAAGATGTTATTTTCCACCCAAAGCAGCGGCCCGAAATCAAAGCGATGATTTGCTCGATATTAGCCGGATACGCTTGGGACGAAGCGAATCCTTATGTAAAAAACGCCCGTTCTAGGCTGGAAACCCTGGTTGAATTATGCCGGTCAAGCTGATAACGGCTATCCTAATCGCCATTTTACCGGCTTGCGCTTCTTTTACCTTAGCACCCGAAACCGGTATACGCGATACGCTTCCGTTAGCCCATCCGTCAGGTCCCAGCAGACGTATCGTTCAAAGAATTAATGCGCAATGGCAGGATCGCGGGGAAAATTTTTTATGCGTTCTGGAACTGGATCGTCACCATCTCGCCGTTGCGGGCTTAAGCCTCGAAGGCGTCGGCTTGTTTAATTTGAGTTACGACGGCGACAATATCACGATGACGAAAAGTCCGTTGCTCCCGGACAACCTGCCGCCCGATGCGGTCGTTAAAGATTTGCAACTGGTTTATTGGCCTTTGTCCGAATTGCAAAAAACCCTGCCCAAACCGTGGCGCATCGTCGCCTTAAAAAATCGTAGGCTATTGTATAACCGAAATAATATCGATTCGGATGTCGACTATGTGCAACCCGATCCGGTATGGGCTAAAGCGGCTGTCCTGACTAACCATCGTTTTCGATACCGGCTCGAAATTAACACCGTCAGTTATGAAACTCTACCTGAATGATTTAGGCCTGTTATGCGCGGCAGGCAATTCCAAGCAGGAAATCAAGGCGCGGCTATTGACCGGCGACCGCTCCGGACTGGTATCCTCGTTAGAATTCGGCATTCCTGCGATTGTCGGGCGTTGCGCCGCGGACTTGCCGGAAATCCGCGAAAACTCGAGTATTTACGAGTGCCGCAATAACCGCTTATTGCTGGCGGCGCTAAACCAGATCCGGCTTACGGTAGACGGCGTGATCGGCGAATACGGCTCCAGCCGCATCGGAATCGTCCTGGGAACCAGTACCTCAGGGGTCAGAAGCACCGAACTGGCCTTGGCTTATCAAGCCGAACACGGCGTATTGCCGGAGAAATTCCATTATAAACAGCAACAGATGGGGGCTGGGGCGGACTTTCTGGCCGCCCATCTCGGCATCACCGGCCCCGCCTACACCATTTCCACCGCTTGCTCCGCCAGCGGCAAAGCATTAGCTTCCGCCCGCCGTTTGATTAAACTTGGACTATGCGATGCGGTCGTCACCGGCGGCGCGGACAGTTTGTGCGGCTTGACCGTCAACGGCTTCGCCGCGCTCGAATCGCTCAGCAGCGGATTATGCAAACCCTTCGGCAAACATCGGGACGGGATTAATATCGGCGAAGCCGCCGCTCTTTTCGTACTCAGCAAAAAGCCGGGGCCGGTGGAACTGTCCGGAATCGGCGCAAGTTCGGACGCCTATCATTTTTCCGCCCCCGATCCCTCCGGAAACCCGGTAACGAAAGCGATGGCGACCGCATTGGCCGACGCCGGGAAAAAACCCGGGGATATCGATTACATTAATTTACACGGCACCGCGACCGTATTAAACGACGCGATGGAAAGCCAGGCCGTTAACCGGCTATTCGGCAGGCAAACCCTGGCCAGCTCCAGCAAAGGCATGACCGGGCATACATTAGGCGCAGCGGCGGCCCTGGAATTGGGTCTATGTTGGATCCTGATGACGGATAACGGCGAACAGCGCTTAATCCCGAATATTAACGGCGACGAACCGGACGAATCCTTGGCGGCGTTGCATCTGGTTAGGGAGGGCGAACGCGCGAAACGCGAAATAAAGCTATGCCAGAGCAATTCCTGTGCTTTCGGCGGTAATAATGTATCGATCATAATTGCAAAATCGGACAAAGATAATTATTGTTAAGCCTGAAATTATTACTGTGTAAATCCGGCTGCCAAGCCTATTTATTGAGGAGTATGTCATCATTGTTATTCGATTATTCGAACGTCGCCGCGCTGCTCCCGCATAGCGGCGTCATGGTGTTGCTGGATAAGGTGCTTGCATTCGACGGCAAAAGCTTAACGGCGGAATTGACCGTGCGCGCCGACGGTTTGCTCGGTAACGGCCTGCGGGTGCCTGCTTGGGCAGGCATCGAATACATGGCTCAAGCAGTGGGGGCTTACGCAGGCGTAAAATCGCTTTTGGCTGGCGAACCGGTACGTTTAGGTTATTTGCTCGGCACCCGCCGTTATCACTGCAATGTGCCAGATTTTACTCCCGGATTGATACTAACCGTAAAGGTTACCAATGTCATCCAGGACGATAAGCTCGGCGTATTCGATTGCCGGATCGACGGGGACGGGGTGGAAATTTCCGCCAACTTGAATGTTTACCAGCCCCACACAGACACTTTTACCTCCCCCCAAATATGACCAAATCGATATTAGTGACCGGCGCCAGCCGGGGTATCGGCAAAGCCATTGCACTCTATCTCGCCAAACAAGGCTACGATCTGGTGCTGAATTATCGCAGCCAGCATGGTTTGGCCGAAACCGTCGCCGCTGAAATTCAACAGCTAGGCCGTAGCTGCCGGTTACTGCCCTTCGATATTGCCGACCGTAACCAGTGTGCGGAACAACTCGGTATCGACATAGCAAAACACGGCGCTTATTACGGCGTTGTCTGCAATGCCGGCATCACCGCCGATAACGCTTTCCCTGCGATGCCGGGACAAGACTGGGACAAGGTCCTGCGTACTAACCTTGACGGCTTTTATAATGTTCTGCAGCCCGTTGTCATGCCCATGATCCAGCGCCGCAAACACGGACGCATCGTAACCCTGTCGTCCGTTTCCGGACTCATGGGCAACCGCGGCCAAGTCAATTACAGCGCCGCCAAAGCCGGGATTATCGGCGCGACAAAAGCCTTAGCCCTGGAACTCGCCAAACGAAATATCACCGTCAATTGCATAGCGCCGGGATTGATCGAAACGGACATGATTGAGGATCTGCCGCAGGAAGACATCAAAAAAATGATCCCGGCCCGGCGGGCTGGAAAACCGGATGAAGTTGCCGCCGCCGTGGCGTTTTTAATGTCGGAAGACGCCGGGTATATCACCCGCCAAGTCATTGCTGTAAACGGAGGTTTATGCTGAGGCGGGTAGTCGTGACCGGCATGGCCGGTATTTCGCCCATCGGCACCGGTTGGGAACAAGTTTCGGCGCGTCTGAAAGCCCAAGCGACCGGCATCCGTTACCTGTTGGAATGGGAAAAGTATCAAGGCTTGAATACCCGTCTTGGCGCGCCTGCGGATTTTATCAGACCGCCGCACTATTCCCGGAAACAATCCCGGAGCATGGGCAGGGTCGGCTTGTTAGCAGCTTACGCAACCGAGCTGGCGCTGAAAGACGCAGGCTTATTCGAAGATCCGCTGCTAGGCAGCGGACAGGCCGGTATCGCTTACGGCAGTTGCGCGGGCAGTTTCGACGCTTTGGCGGAATTCGGCAATATGTTGCTTAACCATTCCGTCAACGGCTTGAACGCCACTTCCTATATCCGGATGATGGCGCATACGGCCCCTGTAAATATAGGCCTTTTCTTCGGAATCAAGGGGCGCGTTTATACAACATCCAGCGCTTGCACCTCCGGCAGCCAAGGTATCGGCTATGCTTACGAAGCCATTAAAAACGGCTGCCAAACCATCATGATAGCGGGCGGCGCGGAAGAGTTATGCGCCGCCGAAGCGGCGGTGTTCGACACACTTTTTGCTACCAGCACCCGGAACGGCGCCCCGGAACAAAATCCGAAACCTTTCGACCGCGACCGCGACGGCCTAGTGATAGGCGAAGGCGCCGGCACCCTTATTTTAGAGGAAAGGTCGCATGCGTTAGCCAGGAACGCCAAAATTTACGCCGAAATCACCGGCTATGCCACGAATTCGGACGGCTCCCATGTCACCCAGCCCGATTGCGGCAGCATGCAAGCCGTCATGCGCATGGCGCTGGCAGACGCCGGACTGGATGCCTCGGCGGTCGGTTATATCAGCGCGCACGGCACCGCCACGGAGCATGGCGATATTGCCGAAAGCCACGCCACGGCAACCGTATTCGGCAATAAAACGCCTATCAGCGCGTTGAAAGCTTATACCGGCCATACTCTGGGCGCTTGCGGCGCTTTGGAAGCCTGGGTTGCAATCAAAATGATGAACGAAGGCTGGTTCCATCCCACGCCGAACCTTGAAAATATCGACCCTGCCTGCGCGCAATTGGACTATATTATGGGTAATATTCGCGTACTGAATTGCGAATATGTCATGAGCAATAACTTTGCTTTCGGCGGTATCAATACATCACTTATTTTTAAACAGGAACCATAAGGGGAAACGCAGCATGAAGAAATTTTATATTGTCGTAATGTTGTTGATGGTGTCGGCTTGCACGACCACCGGCCATTTCAAAGTACCGGAAGGCTCGAATTTATACATTTATAAAAGACCGGAACCGGTAACTATTAAGCCGGACGGTGAAGTTACCACCAAACCGTTTTTCTGGACGGCGGCTGGCGTACCTCCAGGCGGAGGCGTTCCTTACCGCTTGGAAAAAAACGGCGAAACCGTCAAAGAGGGTAATCTGAGAACTAAATTCCGCGTCGTTTCGATTTTTTGGCCGCCTTTCGCGTTAATCTACTGGCCGATGGGACTCAACCCGAATATAACCTACGACTTGGTTAACGATACTCAAGAGTAAACCCGGTAATGACCACTGAATTAAAACTGCAGTGGTCATTTTTTAAATCCGGGAAAACAAAAGGCTATTCAGCGAGATAGTTTTCCTGGCTTCGATGCCCCGTATTTCGTTGCACTTCATACAGGCTACCTTACTTATTCGGATTGGTATTACGCGGTATTTTGTTGTTAATCGTCCTCCTGCAACCAGTGTTCGCCGTCCTTGCCTTTGCCGAACTTTGCTTCGCCGGCATTGAGTTTAGTCCGGCCCATATCGTCGCCGATGGTTAATTGCACACTGGGCGGCAATACGACGGATAAGCCGTTCAAATTAGTATTTTTTGCCCGTATCTTAAACAAATAGTCGAAATCGTCATCACCGTGCCAGCCGTGTTTCGCGTGGCCTTTGGCCGTGTGAATTTCCGCCCGCAAGTTGACTTTGTTGATAACGCCTGCAAAGCGATAGACCGAACCGTATTGCTCGAACTTACCGGCAGGGATGGTGACCGCGAAATTGCCCAGTTTTAAGGTGACATTCTCGGTTAAAGGATCGATGCCGTCGCTGTCCTTGCTCAAATTGAATTTGGCGGAAACTTTGAAAGAGTCGTCATTCGCTGACGGACCGATTTTCAGCGCAGCACGAGGGATAATGCTTGCAAAGGGTTCGTTAGAGAGTGCTGATGGGAAAATAGCGGGCATCCCGAAACCCACTTGTGCTGTAGCGATTTGGCCATGAGGAATTGCAGTGCCATTGGTGTCGAATAAGTAGCGGTGTATTTTGCTCGAATTTACCATGCCGGTAATAAACATTTCGCCCATTTGACTGAAAGTTACGCCTATTACGTTCTTCATAGGCGCGGCGATAGAACCATTAGGTATAGCATCTCCATTTGTGTTGAATAAAAAGCGGTGTACAAAACCTTTAACATCCGCGACAAACAATTCCTCCGCTGGGCTGAAGGCTATTCCGTGAGGACCTTGACCGAATTCGGCAGGGATTGTTCCATTTAGTAGCGGATTACCGGATTGATCGAAAAGATAACGGTAGATTATTCCTTTGGAGGTCGCTTTATCCCTCGCAACAAACAGTTCACCGGCCTTATTAAAGGCCAAGCCTTGAATGCCATAACCCACTGAAAATTTTCCGTTGGGTATCGCATTTCCATTGCTATCGAATTGGAATCGGGAAACGGTTCCAGGCACATAGCTTGCTGCAAACAACTCGCCGGATGAGCTGAACGCTATACCAGTAACGCCGATTAGGCCGTTTCCGGTAATCACACCGTTCGCGGTAAATGTGCCGTCCTGATTCATTTTAAAGCGCGATATACTTCCCGCGGTAAAATTATCATGCCGATTGGCGACAAAGAGTTCGCCTTCGGCGCTAAAATTAACAGATTGTGAATTGACGACTGCGGGCGGGTTAATGGTGGACAACGGCGTTGCCGGTCCCGTATCCTGTAAGGCGAAGCGTAACACCGGATCGGTGCCCGCCATGTTTTGCGACATTACCGGCGCCGCCAGTATAAAATCCGTTACCGCCTTTACTGTTACCGGCGAGATTAAAGCGAATAACAAACAGGGTAACCATAATAGTTTTTTCATAGTAGACCTCCGAGGAATTGCATTCTGTAGAAACAATAAAAAATGCCGGAACCGTTACCCGTTTTATAGGTAAACAGAATCCGCATGGGTTTATTTTGTGAGATTCATCTTTGCCAAGGCTGACTTATTAAACGAAGCAAGCTCTACATCAACTGATATGAAATGCTAATACAGTTTACTTGAATCAGTTTTGACGTTATTGACTTAAGTCAAAGAAGATCGTGTTTTTTGTTAACAATGGACCGAATAGGCTAAATCGGCGAGCAAGCGAGGTAACTCGTATGAAGTGCAACATAATACGGGGCATCGAAACCACGCTTACCTGGATTCCGTAAGCGCCATTTATACATTATGGATTCCTCTATTTTGCAAGTCATTTCATTTCGATTTAACAACGTCAGATAACGCAGTTGCGCCCATATATCCGGCCTGTTACCGGAGACCTTACTGGCCCCTGGCTCTGATGGATTTCCGCGTGTTTCCGTCTCTATCAGGCTACTTCGCTGCACCGCTTCGGGAAACGTCCTCGAAGATCACTCTCTCAAACGGAACGCCACAAGGCTCACCACAGCCGCCGACAGAGGCGGTTATTTCGCTGACAAGCATTTATGCAATTCAACACCGAATTTGTGACCAAGCTCATTAAACGTATTTTTTTATTTTGGTCTTTGTCACAATAATACTTGGGTATACTATGATTGATGTTAGAACTTATTTATTGAACTCCTGCAGGATAATAGCGCCCCTAAGTAGGACTCGATGAGGTGAATATCAGCTTTTTATTGCCTTTTATAAGGCGGGCAGCCGTTAAATCATCTAGGTCATTTCTTGCGTTAAATGGGTTTACCAAAAATACTCAACCTTTGGGAGATTAACATGAATGACTCTTTAAAAAGCGAGATTGAAAATCAGCCATCTATAGCCGAAACCAACAAAGAGAAATATCGGGTTTTAATCGTTGACGATAATCCGTCATTTCAAAAATTATTGTCGTTGACACTATCCATGCAGCCTCAAATCGGCACGATCGACTGTGCCGGTAGCGGTGAAAAAGCGATCGAACTAGCCCAAGCCGCTCACTACGACATCATCTGTATGGACGCGATGATGCCCGGAATGGACGGATACCAAACCTGTACCCTATTACGCAACTACGAAAACTATCGGAATACGCCCATTATCATGGTGACGGGCTTAACATCTCCTTTAGACGAAGCGAAAGCCATTATTGCGGGCAGCACAACCTACGTTACTAAACCCGTGCAACAGGGTCCTTTCAAGGAAATGTTGAGCAGGGTGATATTTATGATTGAGTATAAAAAGAAACAAGCACGTAACTCCGATTAGCGCCAGAGCAACCGGAAAAATGAGGTTTTTCCTTTCAATTGTGCAATAACGCTAGCCTGGTCGCGGACTTACTGTGCCGGACATGGGCTAAAACTTATGATCTGAAAAGAGATAACGGTAAGAGAATAACGGCAACCGTAGCGAAACCCCTTAAAAATTTAACAATTTTGTTAAATTGCCGGGAAGAAAAGGCGAGCTAAGAAAACCTATGAACAAACTAATTTTTACCCAAGAAACCCGTTTGATTTTCCTTAGGAGGCAACCGCTTGCGATATTTCACCCACGTCCCCGCCGCGGCGGCAAACATAATCCCGCATGAGGTCAAGCTCATATAAATCAATCCTTTCAAATGAGTCATCTCTTCCGCCAATTCTTCGTTAGAAACGGCTATTTTGTGGTTTTTGGGACTCTCCGAGTAAGAACGTAAAACTTTGATATCGTTTTTTAAGTCTTCGATGGTATCGAGAGAACTGGTGGTGGCACCCGATTTGATGCTTAGTTCCAAAGCGTTTAATTTACTCTCAATTGATCCGCTGACTAATCCGATAAGCTGCCCATCCAAATGATTAACTTTTGGGGAGGCAACTGGCATCAACTCTTGAAAGGAAGTTTCGGTTTGGTAAATTTTTTTGTAATTGGATATTAAATCCGAATTAGGCGCGAACAACACACCGATGAGAAAAATCATCAGCATTAAGAAAAAAATCGCACCCATCAGCATGCCGTTAGTTCTCACCAACTGCCGATGGGCCGGAGTCGTAGTCACAACTCCTTGAAATTTGACGATTTCCGTGCGTTTTTCCTGCATGTCGCTCTTTGTTATTTATCTCAATGCTTAGCCATGCTTGCACTGAGCCTTATTTAGTGTGGACAGCAAATCAATTAAACACTTTGCTTATTGCGTTTAGCTAAATGATTATACAAGCATGATATAGACACTGCCACTATTTTGCTGATTTTGAACGCTTTGCCGCCGCGATGCGCATCCGCAAGGCATTGAGCTTTATAAAGCCTTCGGCGTCTTTTTGGTTATACGCGCCGCCATCGTCCTCGAACGTGGCGATGCTTTCATCGAATAAGCTGTCGGTTTGCGACGACCTGCCAACGACAACGACATTGCCTTTATACAATTTAACCCGCACTTTGCCGTTCACATTGGCTTGGGAAGCGTCGATCATCGTTTGCAACATCTTCCGTTCCGGACTCCACCAGTAACCGTTGTAGATCAACGATGCGTAGCGCGGCATGAGTTCGTCCTTCAAATGCGCCACCTCCCGGTCCAAAGTCAAGGATTCAATCGCCCGGTGCGCTTTCAGCATGACGGTTCCTGCTGGCGTTTCGTAACAGCCGCGCGATTTCATGCCGACGTAGCGGTTTTCGACAATGTCCAACCGCCCAATGCCGTTGCTTCCTGCTATTTTATTTAGGCTTTCAATCACTTCCGCCGGGCTATGGGCAACGCCGTCGATTGCGACAATATCGCCTTGCTTATACGTCAGTTCGAGATAAGTCGCCTTATCCGGCGCGGTCTCTGGCGACACCGTCCAGCGCCACATGTCTTCCTCGGGTTCCGCCCAAGGATCTTCCAAAATGCGGCCTTCGTAGGAGATATGCAGCAAATTGGCGTCCATGGAGTAAGGCGACGACTTGCCTTTTTTCATTTCAACGGGTATACCGTGCTTTTCGGCGTAAGCCATCAAAGTTTCGCGCGAGGTCAAATCCCATTCCCGCCACGGTGCAATAATATGAATATCGGGCCGCAAGGCGTAAGCGCCCAATTCAAAGCGGACTTGATCGTTGCCTTTGCCGGTAGCGCCGTGCGAAATGGCCTCAGCGCCGGTTTCGTTGGCAATCTCGATTAATCTTTTAGCAATCAACGGCCGCGCGATTGATGTGCCTAACAGATATTCGCCTTCATAAATGGTGTTGGCGCGGAACATCGGGAAGACGAAATCGCGAGCGAATTCTTCCCGTAAATCGTCGATATAGATTTCCTTGATGCCCATCGCCTTGGCTTTGGCCCGCGCTGGTTCGACTTCTTCGCCTTGCCCTAAATCGGCGGTGAACGTGACGACATCGCACTGATAAACATCTTGCAACCACTTTAGAATGACCGAGGTATCCAAGCCCCCTGAATAAGCGAGCACTACTTTATTGATTTTAGACATATTAGCCGAATACTCCATAAAAATGGCCCGGATTATACCGGAAATTGCCGGTAACATCAGCTACACCGTTCGAGACTGGACCTTTTTTATTATTAAAATCTATGATTCGAATGTCTTTTTTAATAACTTGCACCGGTGTAATAAAAAATTAACTTGGCATCGGCGGCTATTTTTGAATAATAGAGCTTAATACAATAATAATAAAAACCAACCGTGGAGCCAGCGTAAATATGAACATGAGTACGATACCGCCCGAAATCAGCCCTAAGAAAGACCGGCGGCAATTGAAATATCAGCACATCAACTTGCAACTCGCGGCTTTAGGTCAACCCACTTGCGATATGGATGAGGACCAGTCGTACCTGGCTTTTAGCAACGGCTTAATTAAAAAATACACGCAACAACGCCGTCTGCTAGCGCAATACCGCTGCCCTGCCGACCAACGGATAGAAAACTACCTTAATGATTATTTAGCCCGGAACGGCGTCATCAATACGATCCGTATTCCCGGCGAAACCTTCGTGCTCGAACAAAAAGGCATCGCTAGAGAACTTTCCCTGCCTTATCAAGACGATGAATTTCACTCGGCGTATGTCGATTCTTACCGTATCCAGCAAGGCGTTTTGCATAACCCGCAAAATGACAAGCGAACAACTCAGGGCGTATTCCACATCGCCGAAGGCGGTCTACCGGTACCGGCCGATAAGAGCGCGGTTCCAGTTGCCGCATTTGCCAATCTGTTGACTATCGCTTTATCGCCGCCGGACGATTTGCTGAAACTGCCGTTCACGGTCAATCAAGCAGATCAAGCTAAACTATGGGTCTCTTTGTTGTTAAGACCCATCGTACGGCCGGCGATATCGCCCAAGATTCCGGCGCAGACGATGGAAGTGCGTTTTTTTGCTCCCGGCGGTTTAGTGTCTAACCTTGATTTTGTCGAATCCATATTCGGCAACGCAGGCGATCCCTTTCTACCGGAAAACGATGCCGCATTAGACATCGACCGCTGGACGGGGCATACAGGAAGCATCATTCTTGCACCCCACTTAGTTCATTGCCGGAAAAAAGATTTAGGCTTGCCGCATTTCGAGCAAGCAACACCGCGCCAGCGTAAAGACGGTATGTGCTGGCAAAATGACAGCGAGCTTTATAACAACGGCAAACCCTTCAAATTGGTCTGCCGGGATATGCAAGGCGTGATTGTCACCATCATCGCCGATAATTATTTCGGCTATAGCAAAAAAGAAATCAAATCTCAAATCAGCTACGCTAGTAATTTATTCGGCGATTGCGAAGAAGAGCATGCGGGCGGCGCGCTTGCGTTTCCACGCGTTATTCTCGGCGAAATCCATATTCCCAGCATGTCCGAAACAGCGCCTAAACCGACTTTCGACCACGCTAAAGCCTTACTCGGCCCTACGATTGAGTGTAAAGATTCCGGCTTCGGCATCGATAAAAAGCATCCCGACATTATCTTCGTCCCAGCCGAAACTCAGATTAATATCCAAGAACAGCAACTCTGCTGGCAAAAAAACAGCGAGCAGCAAACACTAAAACTTCTCATCGACCATACCTACGTTTATCCCAACGGCTTTAGAGTTAACCTGGAACGTCATCCCCATGCGCCAAGCTGGCGTTTGGTCGGGACTTACCCCGAAGGCACGTTTTGCCATAAACCCAGCACCGTATCGGGCGGCGGTAAATCGGAAATCTCCAAATCGCTTTCCGGGGCAATCATTTCCGGCGATTTTTTCGTCGAAGATTTCGATAAGGATATGGATTTTGTCGGCAAAATCTTCGAAATGGATTATTCCGGGCGTTTCCGCAACCCAGCCCTGCACGGCAGCGACCAACGCAGTCTATTGAGCAAGCAACGCACGCTCGGCTCGGCGATCAAACTGCTGACCCCGTCCATTACCGACTATTCCGACGCTTATAACCAATGGCTGAAGGAAATTCCCCAACATATTCTTGGCTTAGTGTTAATGATCAAGCGCTTTTATAAGGCGGAATGGGGCGATAATTGGCGGCAACATTTTTCCGTCGATCTCGTCAACGGTAAACCGGGCAACGAATTGAAATATCACGGCAGAAAACTGATCGGCAGTTATTTGCGGGTAGGTTTCGATGAAAAAGGCGCATGGCGGGTATTTAAGCTGCGGCAAGACTTCATGGCAGCCGAAAAACTGCAGATGGAAGACGACATCACCGCCTCGACGATTGTACCCGCGCAGTGTTTAACAGGACTTAACGCCGATTATGCAAACCCAAGCGTGAAATTGGTCAACAATTGCGAAGACAGCTTTTTCCAGCGGCCCGATGACGCTATTAACCGCGGCGCGGACTTGCAGACCGAATTGGATTTTTCGGGTAAGAATAATTTCATTTCTAATTTTCAGCCGCTTAATACAAAAGATGCCAGGGACTTGTTGGACGACGTCGTTCATTTCGAGGAATTCAGTAAACCGATGCGGCATGTCATCCGGGAAGCCGCTCAAGCCCAACATGGTAAATTTTTCGTCTCTTCAGCGCATCCGCGCCTTGTCGACGGCAAACCTAGTCAAAACGTCCGTTATTTGCAAGCGCGTCCCGATTTGCTAAACCCGAAAATGCGCTACATAGCAGAACTTTCGACCCGGCTCGCCCGCGGTTTAAGGCACGACCAGCCTGTTTTCTTTCCGGTTAATTCCGTGCTCACAGGGCGCCGGAATAACCCGGCCGAACCAACCGCCGGCATACGGCCGCTGGCGATATACAACCCGATCCATTACCAGGAACTGCCAGAATTATTCATGGACTTCATTTGCAGCCTGACCGGAAAATCGCCCTCTACCACGGGAGCGGGTTCGGAAGGCGCGCTCACCAAAGGCCCTTTCAATGCCTTATCCGCAACTGCCGATCTCAATAATGCGATCGTTTCTTTCATCCTGTGCGGTTACGACGGGTTTTCGACGGCTGCCGGTTACATCGGCTCTAAACGCCGCATTGACCATGACATCAGTTTGCTAATTCCTGAAATCTGGTCACGCTTACCGGTTGAGCAGCGCGCCCCAAAATACATGATAGAAAACGGTCAGTTAGAGAAATTGGAAGATTTTGAATACAACGGTAGCACCGTCTTCGCCAGCCGTTTAGGTTACCGCATCACCGAACGCTTCATTCATACTGTTTTCGGCAAAGTCTTCAATTATCCAACCGCAGTATTCGACGAAGCCATGTTGAAACCGGAAACTCAAGATTTGGCAAATTATGCCGATGGCGTTAATAATGTCTGCGAAGCCCAGCAAAAAGTCGCTCTGCAATACTTTGAAGACGATTCGATAAACGACGCATGCCCGCCTCTAAAAGCTTTATTGAATATCATGGCTAAAGGTCATCATTTGGGAAAAACGATCGATGAGCCGGAAATCCGCGACTTATTCAAGCGCGAGTATTTATTACGCAGCGATTGGTATCAAGAACGCTTGGCGATCAAACAGCGTCGAGACCTTGCTCTTTGGCAACGCCATAAAATATATATCGATCAATGTCTGGCGGATAAAGACCGGTTCGACCCGGCAAGCTATCAGCTTTTATTGCAAAAACTAACCCATGTTGAGCAGAAATTAGGTCAAATTTCCGGTACTGACTATCTGACAGAATTACAAGGATCGCTGGGCGGCGATTGGGTCCATCATCCTGAAGCTTGTTAACTGGGCCGTAACCCAACAATTACACAAATCCTTTTAAAAGGATTTTCTAACACCGTGCTATTAAATAATCTAATAATCATTACGATGGAACGAATTTTGTCCCATCGTCGCTGATATTTGAATATACCGGTCTGCCTCTTGGTCCGGTTTTATTAGACCACTACGATTAGGTTAATCTAAGTGGTCGTAAAATCGCGCCAGCCAATGGTTCTGCTATTCATAAACGCTCAACCAATTGATTTTTAAATCAAACCATTATGCTACAAATAAAATTACTATTTCCGTTAGGTCGCTTTTGTAACAGCAAAACCGTTGAATGACCGATCATAGCCCTGTTGAAACACGTGCTGTGTTAAAATGTTAGCATTGAATGGCCTTATAAACGTACAGCCGCTTTAAAAACTCAGTGTCAAAACCGTCTTTCCAACACCATGTCGGCATCGATTTAGGCACGACACATGTCGCTGTCGCCTATGCTAAAAAAGGGTTGAATCAGAATATCCAGCTATTGCCGATTGAGCAACTGATAGCGCCAGGACAAGTAGCCGCTAAACCTTTGCTTCCGTCCGCACGTTACCATCCGGCTTTAAACGAACTGGCGGAAACCGATGCGCCATTTTACGGATCAGGCTCGCAAGCATTGATCGGAGAAGCGGCGCGCTTATTAGGTGCGAAATCTAAAGGCCGTTTAGTAACGAGCGCCAAAAGCTGGCTGTCGCACCCTTCAGTTGACCATAATGCCGGTATTCTGCCGTGGGGTAGCCCAGACGAAATAGATAAAGTATCGCCGGTCGACGCCAGCGCCGGTTATCTAAATCACGTGCGAACAGTTTGGAACCAACGGTTCCCGGATGCGCACTTAGAATTTCAAGACATCGTCATCACAGTACCGGCATCCTTTGACGAAACAGCGCGGGCGTTAACGTTGGAAGCTGCGCACAGAGCCGGTCTCAAGTCAATCAAGCTGTTAGAGGAACCGCAAGCAGTATGTTACGACTGGCTTAGCCGTCACAGCGGCGTCTTAGCAGATTCGCTTACCGGCGTTCATTTAATGCTTGTCTTGGACGTCGGCGGCGGCACCACCGATATGACATTGATCAAAGTCGAGCACAAGCAACCTGAACCGGTATTAACCCGAATCGCGGTGGGGGATCATATTCTGCTGGGCGGCGATAATATCGATTTAGCCCTAGCTCATCTCGTCGAGAACCGGCTAACCCAAAACCATTCCCGGTTACCGGCCGCTGATTTCAGCGCTCTTATTGAACAATGCCGTATTGCCAAAGAACAGATGTTAGCGGACGATGCGCCACGGCAATGGACGATTACCCTATTAGGCAGCGGTTCAAAATTAATTGGCGCTTCCCGCTCAACCGTCCTATCTCAGGATGATGTCCGGCAAATTGCGTTAGACGGTTTTTTCCCGCTGACCCAAATAGATGAACTGCCGGAAAAAAAACGGAGCGCGATGGTCGAGTTCGGATTGCCTTATTCTGCGGAACCGGCCATTAGTAAACACATCGCCGCTTTTTTACACGCGCATAAAAATGCCGCGCAAGAAGCTCTGCAAGAAAACGGAATGATTCCCGATGCCGTTCTTTTGAATGGCGGATTATTTAGAAGCGCCGTCATCAGCCAACGAGCGTTAGAACTTTTATCGGCCTGGCGTGGCGCGCCGGTACGATTGCTGGAAAACCGTCACCCAGAGTTTTCAGTCGCTTACGGCGCTGTCAGTTACGCCAGCTCCCGTACCGGAAAAAAACCTAAAATCGGCGGAGGCGCTGCCCGGAGCTATTTTTTAATCGTTAATACGGTGCCCGGTCAACAACCGGCCGCTTCTGTTTCCCATCAAAAACAAGGGGTTTGCGTCTTGCCCAAAGGCAGTCCGGAAGAACGTGAGATTGTTTTACAAGGCCGCCGTTTCGGACTGAGAACAGGTGTGCCGGTCCGGTTTGACTTGGTTTCCTTCTCCGGCGATAACTCCGCTAAATCTGGGGATATTGTCGAAATTACTGGTGAATACCATGCGCTTCCGCCCTTTGTTGCGGCTTTCGATGAAAATCCGGACGAAGCCAATTCAGAAACTATCGTCGAGTTGGCAGTAACGCTTACCGAACTGGGAACGCTTAAAATTCAATGTGTTGAAGTTAATGTCTCGTTACCTGCCGATGCGAACGCGGATAAAACAGGAGCTAACAAGCAACGGCGTTGGAATGTCGAATTTCAAATCAGGAAACAGAGCCAAAATAAGCTCTCCGCCGATACTCAGTTGCCGCCTCAAATAAAGCGTGCGATTGAATGCATTCAAACCGTTTTCGGTCCGAAATCAAAAACTGTCGATCCGTATGCAGTAAAAAATCTGAGGACTGAACTAGAAAAAACACTCGGTAAAGACCGCGCCGAATGGGATACCCTCTTGTTAAGGACCTTATTTACCGCACTTTGGGAAGGACTTAAATACCGCCGCCGTTCGGAACATCATGAACGGGTTTGGCTAAGTTTAGCCGGATATTGTTTACGCCCTGGCTTCGGCCACCCATTAGACGAATGGCGGGTCGAACAAATCTGCAACATTTATCAACAAGGTATTCAATTCTCTAACGAGATACAAAACTGGAGCGAATGGTGGACCCTTTGGCGGCGGATAGCCGGCGGATTGGACGAAACTTTTCAAACACGTATTTATGACGATATCGCTAATTATATTAATCCCGCGTCCAGCAGGCAGCCTAGTATTGCAAAACAGGCTAAACAGCGCGGTTTCGAAGACATCATACGGCTTGCAGCAGTGTTAGAACGGCTTAACAACGTTAAGAAGGTTCAGCTGGGGGAATGGCTGTTTAAACGATTAGAAAAATCCGGAGAATCGCAACAAATATGGTGGGCCTTAGGCCGGTTAGGTGCTCGAATACCGTTTTACGGCAATCACCATAACGTCATTGCGCCTCAAATAGCAGGTCAGTGGCTGAATTCCTTACTTAAACAGGATTGGAAAAAGAATACGTACGCCGCATTCGCCGCGACGTTAATTTGCCGGAAAAGCGGCGACCGGGTTAGAGATATTGACGAAAGCTTACGGCAAACCGTCGTTGATAAACTCACTCTAAGTAAAACTCCGCTTTCTTGGCGCGAAATAGTCGTCAATAGTCAAGAATTAGACGTCAAAGAAGAAATTCAATTTTACGGAGAAACATTACCGCCCGGATTAAAGCTGCTTCGTACCGGCCATTAATCCGTCTGCTTTTTTCGCAGGTAATCTAACTTTCAACGAATATTTTTAGCCTGAATTTACGAATAAATAACCAATAACATAAGTAGTCTTACTGATTGCCCAACGTTGCGGATTCTCGTACGCTATGTGACGTGGGGTAAATTTTGTTAATTAATGCAGGCTTATTGAATACTTTAATGTAACTCCTGCTAAAATTATTTACACTATCGGCTTTTCGGCCTTTCCGGATATTTAAAACAAGTTTGTCCAGGAACGATAAACTTAGACACTAAGAATCTTTAAGCAATCCTTATTGAATGGATCACAACTAATACACTATGTACACTCATTTTTTTGGCCTTACCAAAAAACCATTTTCTCTTAGTCCCGACCCTAGTTTTTTATACTTAAGCCCTAAACACAAGAAAGCGTTGACGACCCTGCGCTACGGCTTAGTCAGTCAAGCCAGTATTACCGTAATAACCGGAGAAATCGGTTCGGGTAAAACAACCTTAATCATGACAGTGCTTGGGAAAGTGGAGAATCAGTGTACAGTCGGCTTGATCACGAATACTCATAGCGCTTTTGGCGACCTATTAACTTGGGTTTTAGCCTCGTTCAACATTCCGCACGAGACTAAAAATAAGGCCGAACGTTATCAGATTTTTACTCAATTTCTCAATGAAGAACATAAAAAACAACGCCGTGTCATTTTGATCGTAGACGAAGCTCAAAACATGGATATCGAAACCTTAGAAGAATTGAGGTTGTTATCTAATGTTAATATCGCCGATCAAATCAAGCTGCAATTGATCTTAGTAGGACAACCCGAATTGGTCGATAAGCTGAATCAACCGGAATTGATACAGTTTGCGCAACGTATTTCTATCGAATACCATTTAAAACCGTTGAATTTTGAGGAAACTCAAAATTACATCGCACACCGTTTGCAAGTTGCGGGCGGCGACCCCGCCATATTCAATGAAGCCGCCGCCGCTGCGGTTTATTACTACACCGAGGGCGTACCGCGATTAATCAATAATATCTGCGATTTGGCGATGGTATTTTCCTTTGCCTCGGAAACCAAAGTGATCGGCTGGAAAATTATCGTGGAGGTTGTTAACGAGCGGAAAACCGGCGGTATCAAACGCTTTAAAGGAACCGTATCGGCCGAACCCAGCTTGATGGATAGAGCGACCGAAGCTGAAAAACTGCGGCGGGCAATCTTAGATAAAACCAAAGTGGATATATCGCGGTCTCTTTAATTTGTTGCAACACAATCAAATCGGAGAAAACTTCGTTT
>DLHW01000067.1:1899-26234 GCA_002483425.1 Methylococcaceae bacterium UBA7658 | reverse complement strand
AGCACTTGTTCAACCGGACCGTGCTCGATAATTTTTCCTTGGCGCATAACAGCGACTACGTCGGCAATCTCGGCAACCACGGCGAGGTCGTGTGTGATGAATAAATAGCTAATGCCCTGTTTTTTTTGTAACTCTTTGAGTAATTGAATAATTTGCGCTTGTACCGAAACATCGAGCGCACTGGTCGGTTCATCGCACACGATCAACTTAGGTTTAACCGCTAAAGCGCGCGCTATGCAAATCCGCTGGCGCTGCCCGCCCGAAAACTCGTGCGGATAACGTAAAACAGAATCTTCCGGCAACCCCACTTGTTGTAATAAGGCGGTTACCCTTGCTTTCCGTTCGTCCGAGTTAACTCTCGGAGATAAGGCTTTGATGCCCTCTGCGATGATATCGCCTACCAGCATCCTCGGATTCATCGACGAAAAGGGATCTTGAAAAACGATTTGTAAATGCGCGCGATGCCGGCGTAACGCCTCGCCGGACAAAGAATTTAAATAAACGCCGTCGATTTTGACAGTTCCCGAACTGGCGGGAATAAGATTGAGCAAGCTTTTTCCTAATGTCGTCTTGCCGCAACCTGACTCGCCAACCAATGCCAAAGTCTTGCCTTTCGGTATCACAAAACTAACACCGTCAACCGCTCGCACATAACCGGCGATGCGTTTAAACAACCCTTTTCTAACCGGATAATAGCAACGGAACTGTTCAACCTCGAGCAAAGGCGGATTGTCTTTGGCGGTGCGGTTCAAACAGCTATGAATAGACGGTAATGCCGCCAATAATTGCCGGGTGTAAGGGTGTTGAGGTTGATTGAAAAGCACCCCCGAAGCCGCATTTTCGACAATTTTTCCTCTTTGCATAACCGCAACGCGATCCGCCATTGACGAAACCAGCGCTAAATCGTGGCTAATCAGCCAAAGCGCCATTCCGGTTTGCTTTTGGAGCGCTTTAAGTAACGCCAATATCTGTGCTTGAATAGTTACATCGAGCGATGTCGTCGGTTCGTCGGCAATCAATAACTCGGGTTGGCCCGCCAAAACAATCGCAATCATGACCCGCTGACGCTGGCCGCCGGACAATTGATGCGGAAAATCGTTTATCCGATTTTGCGGCTCGGGAATTTCAACCTGGCGCAGCAATTCCAGCACCCGTTTTCTGACTTCGGACTTTGTCAGTGAAAAATGCCGCCAAATAGCTTCCGCGATCTGATCGCCTATCGTCATCACAGGATTAAGCGACGACATAGGATCCTGAAAAATTAAACCGATACGCCGTCCACGAATTTCGCAGAACTCCATCTCCGTCTTTAGCAGTAGATTTTCGCCGTCCAAATTAATCGCGGCAGCTGTTAAACGAGCGCTATTGGGGAGCAGTCTTAGCACCGACAAGGCGGTAATGGATTTTCCGGAACCGGACTCGCCGACCAGGGCGAAAGTTTCGCCAGAACGTATTTCGAAGCTTATATCATCAACCACACTATGACGAGCGTCGAAGGAAACGCTTAATTTTTCAACACTTAATAAAGGTCCGTTCGTCGAATTCATTGTTTCTCAACTGAGTCCCAGCCTGGCCGCCAACGGAATGTATCCTTTAACTCTTGCCAAGGAATCGTGAACTCCGCGCGGGTTAAGACGGCTTCGAGCGTACAAGAAACGATAGTTCCATTTTCGTTAGTACCGGTACGGATGACCAGAAAATGCTTTTCATGTTGTTTTGGACTTAGGGACGTCCATTTACTCAATATCAATTTTTTCGGATTAATACGATTACTGACTTGTTTAGCCATTTTTTTTATTGTTGGCGCTTCTCGGATCGAATGCGTCACGCACCGTATCGGCAAACAAATTAGCCGCCAACACCAACGTAAACATAAACACGAAAGCCGCGGTTAGCGACCACCATACGATGGGTTCGCGCGCCATTTCCAGACGAGCGCCGTTAATCATATTGCCCCAACTGTAAGTCGCCGGATCGACGCCGATATTAATATAAGACAAGACCGCTTCTGCCAAGACAAGTGAACTGAAATCCAAAACGACCGAAATTAATACAATGTGCATAACATTCGGTAGAATATGATTCATTAAAATTAGCGGCTGTTTAACGCCAAGCGCATAAGCTGCCTGAACGTATTCCATTTCCCTAAGCTTCAAGGTTTCTGCCCTGAGTAAGCGGCATAATCCCGTCCAACTGGTCACCCCTAAAATCAGACAGAGAAACAGCAACCGCATATCGGCGCGGACGATAACGCTAGTAAACGCCTCCTCGTGGTTTGCCATATAAACTTGAACCATGAGCACCGACGCCGCGATTAATAATACGCCGGGTATTGAATTAAGCGTGGTGTAAAGATATTGAATTGCATCATCGACCCAGCCTCTGAAGAACCCCGCCAAAATACCGAAGATAATCGCTAACGGCAGCATGATAAGGGTAGTTAACGTTCCGATAACCAAACCGGTGCGAATGCTTTTAATCGCTTGATAGAACACGTCTTCGCCGACCTTATCGGTGCCGAAAACGTGATAATACAATGAAAGGTAAGAAAGCGCGCCGCTCACGGTTACTAACCCGAACACTGTCAAGAGAACTGGCTTAGCAACTTCTACCGTCGGCCAACGCCTCGGAAAAATCCGCCAATATCTGGCTTCATAGCCCAGAAAACCGGAAAAAAAGCCGAATACGCCAATACCGGATAAAAGACCTATCCCGGTTTTTTTAAGAATATCGAAAGTTTTTTCTTCCTGAGGATTGGATAGGTGACGACCGCCGTACTGCAACCGTGGATAATCCCATTGTATGCTTTCGCCCGAAGCCACCATCTCTTTGCTGTATAAGGTGGTTGCAAACGGCGCGGAATATGTTTTTTCCGTGTGTTCCCGCAACGGCTTAGCGAAATAATCTAACAAGCTGATAATTTCGCCGGCATTTTCTTTTTCCGTCTTAAAATGGATGGAATCGATCAGACCTATTATTAAAAAGAACAGCAGCACTACCAGTGAAATCATCCCTGTATTACTTCGAACTATTTTGCCGATAGGCCTCTGAATGTGTTCTTTATCGCGAAGATACCAGGCAATTAGGAAAACGGCTAACACTAATAACCATATCAAGATATCGGTCCATAATAGAATCATAACAGTTACCGAAAATAAGCTAATTGACGATTAGGCCGGTTTGCAATACGTCATGGCTTAGGTAAAATCTCCGCCAGGAAATTCTGCATCGCCAGCCAAGATCGCCTATCGGCATCGGCTTGATAAACCGTGCCGAAATCGGGATCGTTGGCAACCGGATTGGTAAAAGCATGCAAGGTATTACCGTACGAGATAAACTGCCAATCGGCCCCGGCCCGGGTCATTTCGTCTTGGAAGGCCAAGACGTGTTCTGGCGGCGCCATAGGATCGTCATGACCGTGCAACGCCAAAATTTTGGCTTTGATGTTAACGCCTCGGGTATTGCCGGGAGCGCCGAGTAAACCATGAAAGCTCACCACGCCTTTTAAACCGGCGCCGGTGCGCGCCAAATCGAGCACACATAAACCACCGAAACAAAAACCCATTGCAGCAATGTTCTGACCGTCGACCCAAGACAATTGTTTAGCGGTCATGAAAGCCGCTTTTATGCGTTGTTGTAGTTTTGCACGGTCGGCCATAAACGGATGCATTAACTTAGCATTCTCTTCCTTGCTTGAACCCAACACGCCTTGTCCGTACATATCGAGCGCAAAGCCGACGTAGCCTAATCCGGCAATTTTTCTGGCTTTGTCCATGACAAAATTGTCTCTGCCTGCCCAGGCATGGCTTATAAGAACGGCAGGACGCCGACCTGAAACATGATCGTCAAACGCATAAAACGCCTCAAGGACGGCATCTCCGTCACTGTACACTAGGGTTTTTTCAACAATCGCCATGTTCTATCTCTTAGTTACTTATTACCAGCCTGCCCGATTTTCGTAATGTTTCCAGAAAGCCTTGCGACGCATCTTCAACCATATCCAAGACGCGCTCGAAACCGAGTTTTTCACCGTAGTAAGGATCCGGCACCTCCTTTTCTCCTAAATGCGGAGCGTAATCTAGAAAAAATTTGACTTTATCTTTGTATTCTTTTGGGCAATCCTGCATGACAATTGCGTAATTATCATTATCCATCACTAAGATATAATCGAAATATTCAAAATCGCTGCTATGGACTTTTCTTGCCCGCAACCCCTGCAACTCGATACCACGCCGACGCGCGGCTTGCTGAGCACGATAATCAGGCGGATTACCGACATGATAGGCATGTGTGCCAGCCGAATCGATTTTAAAACGGTCAGTTAAATTTTTATCGGTCACCAATTTGGTAAATACCCCCTCTGCTGTCGGTGACCGGCAAATATTGCCCATACAAACAAAAAGCACTTTTATTATTTCCATAGCCCAATAGATTGATTAATACTTAAAACAAAAAACTTTTAGAACAGCAGAAAAGACGCCAAATAATTCATGACTAAGAACACGCTAAGCCAAAATATACGGTTCATTACCGGCATTGCGCGCCAATCCTCGGAAATTGTATTTTTAAACTCAAGCCATTCAGCTCCGAATACCTGGATGAGTTCACGGACGGCATAGACCAGTATTTTCCAAGCGAAATAAATAAATATTCCGCCTATGACCAGCATAATGTAAAAAACGATCACTTGGGTTTCGCGTAATCCGGTCTCGAAAACTCTTTCAATGAGTCTATCCAAGCCTATTTCAATGATCTCTAAAACGAGATGAATGGCTTCCCAGATCGTACCGAAAATGACATCGTAGAAACCCACCAAAACACTGGCGGCGCTCCCTAATAAACTCAGATGAAAAATAAATTTTTGATAAATTTTTTTACTCATCGCTAGCAGGCGGTCAACAACGAGGTCCTATTTTATCCAAACTCTCGCATTTCTGAACATCCGCATCCATCCGCCGTACTCTCGCCAGTCTTTAGGATGCCATGAGTTTTGTACGGTCCGAAAACAGCGCTCCGGATGCGGCATCATAATCGTAAAACGCCCGTCCGTGGTCGTCAATCCGGTAATTCCGAGAGGGGAACCGTTCGGATTAGCGGGAAATTGTTCCGTTTTGTTCCCATATTGATCGGTATAACTAAGAACCGCTTTCCTTTCCCTGATAACCATTGCGGGATCAACCGTAAACTCTGCGCGACCCTCTCCGTGCGCTACCACCACTGGTAAACGCGAACCCGCCATGCCGGTAAAGAAAATAGAAGGCGATTGCTGAATTTCCACCATGACCACCCTGGCTTCGAATTGTTCTGATGTATTGCGCATGAAGCGCGGCCAATTTTCCGATCCTGGGATGATTTCTTGCAAGTCCGACATCATTTGGCAACCGTTGCATACGCCTAGACCGAAACTGTCTTCTCTGGCGAAAAACGCGGTAAACTCATCGCGGACCCGCGGATTGAATAAAATGGATTTAGCCCAGCCGCCGCCTGCGCCAAGCACATCGCCGTAAGAGAAACCGCCGCATGCGGCTAAACCGGAAAAGCCCGCCAAACTGATCCGGCCGTGGATAAGGTCGCTCATGTGGACATCGATGCTGGTAAAACCGGCCCGGTCGAATGCCGCAGCCATTTCTACATGGCCGTTAACGCCTTGTTCGCGTACAATCGCTATCTTGGGTTTTGCTATATGGATGAATGGGGCTGCAATATCCTCATTCGCATCGAAAGTCAAGACGCTATGTAAGCCCGGATCGTTATCATCGGCAATCCGTTCGAACTGCTGACGGGCGCAATCGGGATTATCGCGCAACGCTTGCATGCGATAACTGACTTCCGACCAAACCGATTGCAATTGCGAGCGGGACGCCGAATAAATCGATTCACTGCCGCGAAAAATCGTTAATTGTTGCGTTCCGTTTAACCCGCCGATGATATGAACGCCGTTCGCAAAGCCAACTTGATCGAATAATCCGGCAATTTCATTGGCATCGCGGTTATGGACTTGAATAACTGCGCCTAATTCTTCATTAAATAATGCGGCTAATACATCCTGACCGAGATGATCGATGATTAAGTCTACACCTAACCGGCTGGCGAACACCATTTCCGCTACCGCTGTTAGCAAGCCGCCGTCCGAACGGTCGTGATACGCCAATAATTTATCTTCCCGGCTTAATGTCTGAATAATATTGAAAAACCGTTTTAATAAGGCCGGATTATCCAAATCGGGCGCTTTATCGCCCATTTGACCGTAGACTTGGGCTAACACCGATCCGCCCAAACGGTTATGACCTAAACCTAAATCAACTAACATCAGTACGCTGTCGGCAACGTCTTGTAATTGCGGCGTTAGCGTATTCCTGACATCGACGACCGGCGCAAACGCAGTAACGATCAGCGACAAAGGCGCTGTCATGGTTTTATCGCCCGTCTTATCCTGCCAAACGGTTTTCATCGACAGCGAATCTTTACCGACCGGAATAGCAATCCCGAGCTGCGGACACAGCTCAAGTCCGACCGCTTTTACGGTATCGAACAAGGCCGCGTCTTCCCCCCCATAGCCGGCTGCCGCCATCCAATTAGCCGATAATTTAATGCCGCCGATATCCGGGATATCGGCGGCGGCAATATTCGTGATTGCTTCGCCGACCGCCATCCGGCCCGAAGCCGGCGCGTCGATCACAGCGATGGGCGCTCGCTCGCCCATCGCCATCGCTTCCCCGGTTACGGAATAAAATCCGGATGCGGTAACGGCCGCATCGGCGACCGGTATTTGCCAAGGACCTATCATTTGATCTCGAGCAACTAAGCCCGTTACGGAGCGATCGCCGATATGAATCAAGAAACTTTTATCGGCCACAGCGGGAAAAGATAAGACCCGCTCCACAGCATCCGCTAACGCAATACCGCTCAAAGCCAAACGGCTCTTTTCCGGTATAAGACGTTCAACTTTGCGGTGCATTTTCGGCGGCTTCCCGAATAATACGGGCATGGGCAGATCCACCGGCTTATTGCCTAACACGGCATCGTTCAGTTCGAGATGTTCTTGCGCGGTGGCTGTACCGATGACTGCATAGAGACAATGCTCCCGTTCGCAAAAAGCGGTAAACAAGGCTAACGATTCCGGTTTAATGGCAATAACATAGCGTTCCTGTGCCTCATTGCACCAGATTTGCATCGGCGACATGCCGGGATCGGCATTATTGACTTTTCGTAATTCGAATCGTCCGCCGCGATTACAATCGTGAATAATTTCCGGTACGGCATTGGACAAACCGCCCGCGCCTATGTCATGGATTGAAACAATCGGAGAATCGTCGCCCAACGCATTGCAGTGATTAATCACTTCCTGGCAACGGCGTTGCATTTCCGGATTCTCCCGTTGCACGGACGCAAAATCCAAGTCTTCGGAACTCGAACCCGATGCTTGCGACGAAGCCGCGCCGCCGCCTAAACCGATCAGCATAGCGGGTCCGCCTAAAATGATAATCAAAGCGTCCGGCGGAATCGCTTGTTTATTCACTAGCATGGGCCGGATAGCACCCATTCCGCCGGCAATCATCACCGGTTTATGATATCCCCGGTATTGATTGACATGCCCTATTGGTTGTTGTTCGAACGTGCGGAAATAACCGGCCAAATTGGGCCGGCCGAATTCATTATTGAACGCGGCGCCGCCTAATGGACCTTCCAGCATGATTTGCAGCGCGGAAGCAATTCGTTCAGGCTTGCCGTTTTCGGCTTCCCATGGCCGGATATAACCTGGAATTTTAAGATGGGAAACCGAAAATCCTGTTAATCCGGCTTTGGTAGCTGAACCTCGTCCGGTCGCGCCTTCATCGCGGATTTCGCCGCCTGAACCGGTCGCGGCCCCCGGAAAGGGTGAAATTGCAGTCGGGTGATTATGCGTTTCTACCTTCATTAATAAATGAGAGGCTTCTTCCGTATAGCCGTATTCGCCGGTTTTCGGATTCCGGATGAATACTTGAGTGTTAAATCCTTCAACCACGGCGGCATTATCGCTGTAAGCCGATAAAATACCGGACGGACTCTGCCCTGACGTATTTCGGATCATCTTAAATAAGGTTTCCGCTTGCTCTACGCCGTCGATAGTCCAATT
Organism: Methylococcaceae bacterium UBA7658; assembly: GCA_002483425.1. Classification (GTDB taxonomy): domain Bacteria; phylum Pseudomonadota; class Gammaproteobacteria; order Methylococcales; family Methylomonadaceae; genus Methyloglobulus. The sequence goes on along the minus strand of DLHW01000067.1, from coordinate 18,118 downwards.
CGCATTAAAGATTTTATGACGGCAATGTTCGGAATTGGCTTGCGCGAACATCATTAACTCGACATCCGTCGGATTCCTGCCAATTATCTGAAAGCTCTCGTATAGATAATCGATTTCATCTTCCGATAAGGCCATGCCTAACTCGGTATTGGCGCTCACTAGCGCGCCACGCCCCTGTCCTATGACATCGACTGTTTGACTCGGCTTGGGTTCATGAATACCAAACAGAACCGGATTTTCTTCCCCGAAATAGACTGATTGCGTCATCCGGTCATGCAACACCGCAGCTAACTGTTGCTTGGTTTCGCCCGGCAAACCGGAATCGGCGGTTAACCAATACTCAATTCCCCGCTCTATCCGTTGGATCGCGGTTAATCCGCAGCGGTGCGCTATTTCAGTCGCCTTACTGGACCATGGCGATATGGTGCCGATTCTAGGCGCCACCAAAATCCTTTCGCCTTGAGGATGTTCATCGACCGGCTGACCATACGTAAGTAGTCCGGTTAAAAGCCGAGCTTGTGATTTTTCAATTGTCTGGCTATCGTCTCTAACTTGAACAAAGTGACAATAATGCGCCGCAAGCGCAGAGACTGAGGGTTCAACTCCTTGTAATTGCGCGAGTAGACGGTTAATTCGAAAGGAACTTAAGGCGTTATTTCGAGGTAATTCAAGTTGCAGCATTTGATTTGATTAGGAAATAGGTGCAAAAAACCGCATCGAGGCTGCCTGCGAAGGCAATTAAATAGAGAACCAATCAACTGTATTCAATCATCGTCGATTTGCATTGAATACAAGCACAATCTTTACGGCGCATCCGGCTTGGACTTTTCGGCTAAATCCGCCTTAATGGTATCCGCTAGAACTTTGAGCAAACGCATAGCCGCATTGTTGTTAAGTAACGGTAAATGTTCTTCATCCAATACGATAACATCCGTTTTTTGATCGTGTTCTTCAAATTTCAAGTTATATTCTTGATCGTTTGTATTGATCCCTTCGAAAATGAAGTCGATTTCATCCATAAAGGAATCGTCTTTGACTTTTTTTTCCTCGGGATCGTACTGAATTTTGACATTGCCTATGTCATGACTGCGTCCGGTCACTTCGATCAAATTTCGCAGCAACGCTTTATTGACCAACCGCCAAGATTTCGAATAGCTGGCGCCAAGCCGTAAACGGCCCTCGCCGTCATCGTATTTAACGATTTCGATGGAAGAAACGGTGTCTTGGGCATCCGAAGCTTCCACCGCCGCCACACTTTCACCGGTTTCTGCCGTGTTTTCAGAAGAACGCGGGGCTTCCGCGGTTGCGTTAGCACCATTCCGTTCATCGGGCGGCGGAACGTTATTGGTATCGCTTACCGCCGCGTCTTCAAGATCGCCGGCAGACGGCGCCAGAGGCGTTTCTTCAGCGTTCTCCGCCGGATTATTTCGCCTCAATTCGGCAGGCCAGTTTAATAACGGAACCTCGCTAGTGTATTGATAATCGCGCTCTTTATCGGGAAACAAACTTTGTACATAGCTGCACGCGGGCAAAGCGCCCATTAGAATAACGGTAAATACGGAAAAACTGAATCTAGCTTTCATGTGGTCACACGCTAATCCCGGCTTGCCGCATGGCTTGGCGCACTTCGGCATGACAGTCATCGGTCAACCAAGTGAGCGGCAGGCGTATGCCTTTGCCCATTAAACCTAAAGCCGCCACCGCCCATTTAACCGGAATAGGATTGGCTTGGATAAATAATGCTTTGTGCAATCCGGTAAGTTTCATGTCTAATGCTAACGCCTTTTCCGCATCGCCTTTTATGGCCGCCATAATCATCTCATGCATGAGCTTAGGCGCGACATTACCGGTAACGGTAATGGTGCCGTTGCCGCCCAGTAAGCAACATTCGCGGCTGGTAGCGTCGTCTCCGCTATAGATAGCGAAGCCTGGGCTAGTCAATTCGCGGATTGTTTTAATTCTGGACAAATCCCCGGTGGCTTCTTTGATGCCGATTATGTTTTCGAGCTGCGATAACCGCGCTACCGTCCCGGGGAGCATATCGCAAGCAGTACGGCCCGGCACATTATATAAAATTTGCGGAATATCAACGGCTTCGCTGATAGCCTTATGATGCAGGAATAAACCTTCTTGCGTCGGTTTGTTGTAATAAGGCGTCACAACTAAGCAAGCATCCGCTCCGGCTTCTTTAGCCCGGCGGGTCAAATTAATCGCTTCCGCAGTGGAATTAGAACCCGTTCCGGCAATAACCGGAATCCGGCCGCGAGCGTAATCCACGATTGCTTTTATTGTAGCGCAATGTTCTTCTTCATCGAGAGTGGCTGATTCGCCGGTCGTTCCGACAGCAACCAGCGCATCGGAACCCTCGGTAATATGGAATTCGACTAATTTCTTTAAACCGGTCCAATCGACGGCACCACTTTCTTCCATGGGCGTGACTAAAGCGACGATACTACCTTGAATCATGAAATCTCTCGATCAGAATGACTGTTTTTAAAGCTTGTTATTATAACAAGCAAACACGTAAATAAGGTAAGGATAGGTTTACCTTCCATTAACCCGTTGTTATTGAATACCGCAAATGCAACATTTGAAATGACCGGCACTTGCTGATAAAGTTTCCTTGCGCATAAATCAAGCATTTAACACAATTTCTTTAGATATGACCGCAAACGACTCAACCTTTGAAGATCACCTCGCCATCAAAGCAGTTTGTGTTATTGGATTTGTTAACGCAACTCAGATGCTTAACCTGATCTTTTCGCCTGTAACTAAACACATAAGCTTGGTCTTTCCGGCTTATTTTGCCGTTACTGTCGTAATCAGCTTAATTTGTCTAACCGGTTTGTGGTTAATGAAAAAATGGGCTGCCATTACTTATGCAATTGTTCTGATTTGCAATCAAATTGCTTTGATTACAATGGGATTTTGGGAGTTTAGCGCGGCGATTATTCCGCTTGCAATAATTGCTTTGCTTTTTAAGCAACGCAACAATATGGTGTGAACATCCCGGTTTTCACGGCTGAGTAGAGTCGTAAACGAATTGCAAACTCGAGCAACTACTTATTTACCTTAAAAACCCTCGGCGTTTTAAATACTTGTACCGCCTACCGTAATATTATCGATCTTTAGCGTCGGCTGACCCACGCCGACCGGAACGCTCTGACCGTCTTTTCCGCAGGTGCCGACACCGCTATCGAGTTCTAAATCGTTGCCGACCATAGATACCTTGGTTAACACATCAGGCCCGTTGCCGATTAGCGTTGCGCCTTTAACCGGACGAGTGAGCTTACCGTTCTCGATCAAATAGGCTTCGCTGGCGGAAAACACGAACTTTCCGGACGTAATATCAACCTGGCCGCCGGAAAAATTTTTCGCGTACAACCCTTTTTTGACCGACTTAATAATATCTTCCGGATTGTCCTGACCCGGCAGCATGTAAGTATTCGTCATGCGCGGCATGGGCAGATGAGCATAGGACTCGCGCCGGCCGTTACCGGTCGGTTTAACGCCCATCAAACGGGCATTGAGTTTATCTTGCATGTAGCCTTTTAACACGCCGTTTTCGATCAAGACCGTTTGCTCCGACGGCGTACCTTCGTCGTCGATACTGAGAGAACCGCGCCGTCCCGGTAAAGTGCCGTCATCAACAACCGTGCATAATTTAGAAGCCACTCGCTCGCCGACCCGTCCGCTAAAAGCCGAAGTGCCTTTGCGATTAAAATCGCCCTCCAACCCATGACCGATGGCTTCGTGCAATAAAATCCCGGGCCACCCAGCACCTAACACCACGGTCATATTGCCAGCCGGTGCTTCATCGGCCTCAAGATTGATTAATGCTTGCCGGACAGCTTCCCGTCCGTAACTCAGAGCCGTATCCTTATCCGTAAAAAAACGGTAATCGGCGCGTCCGCCGCCACCCATGCTGCCTTGCTCGCGCTTACCGTTTTCAGCGACAATAACCGAAACATTCATCCGTACCAGCGGACGGATATCCGCCGCCAGCGAACCGTCTTGATTCGCAATTAACACACTTTCATAAACTCCGGCTAAGCTCACGATCACTTCTTCAACCCGGCGGTCAAGTTTCCGGGTTTCCGCGTCCACTTTATGCAGCAAGTCTATTTTTTCTTGGTCGGATAATGCAGATAACGGATTATCTACGCTGTAATAGCGCGGCCATTGGCTTGTTTCCGGTAAACCGGCTTTGGCTTGCTGACCTTGCCGCACAATGGCTTTGACGTTGCTAGCCGCCTCCAAAAGCACCGGCAATTCGATCCGATCACTATACGCAAAACCGGTTTTGTCACCGGATACCGCACGCACACCCGCGCCTTGTTCGATACTGTGTCTGCCTTCTTTGATGATTCCGCCTTCCAGTACCCAAGATTCCGAGCGGGTGGCTTGAAAATAAATATCGGCGGCATCGACAGGAACGCTCATCAAATGCGCCATGATTTTTTGAATATCGCTATCTTGCATACCGGCAGGCGCAAGAATTGTTTGGCGCGCAAGGCTTATCAGTTCCATTCAATTATTGTTTTGGAGTTTTAAACATTTCGAATCGGCAAAACTGCCATTATTCATAATCCCGAATCGTCTTTGACATCGTCGTGCAAGGTATCGTAAAGCAACTCAAGAAGCTGGGGCGATAAATCTTCCGGGCGCTCTTCGTTCTTCGCCATCACACTGTCTTGTCCGGCTTGTTCCTCTTTAGTGGCGAAACTGGCTGTGATTTTAGTTTCCTCGCCCTGGCTTTCGACTTTCAACAAATAGGTCGAATCGTTTCCTGGCTTGAACAGGCTGTAGTTACCGAACAAACTTCCGCCATCGTAATAGACGTAATAATTACCTTTACTTCGATCCTGATCCGGAATTTTCAGATCTTTAAGCTGAATCGCTTGTCCGAGCAAACTCCAAGCTTCGTCGAAGCTCCGTTTAATTTTCATTTCCGTACCGGTTCCTTCAACCTTATAGATATCGGATGCCAACCCTTTACGACGCCGGAGTTTAGGAACATCGGTTTCCGCATTTGCCGCTTGTTCAGCCATTTGACTGCCGGCAGGCAAATCCGGCGGACGCTCTAAACTTGCATTGTCTTGGTAACGTTCGTCATTGGCTGCACAAGCCGTTAACGTCATAATGATCAGCATAAGGTTTATTAATTTCATGTCAACTGCAATGAAAACGCCGATGATCGAGAACAGGAAACGCACTCCGGACTTTCGACAGTTTCTCTAAATCAATGTCCGCCGCCACAAAACCGGGGCCGGTTTTGTAACAATCCAGCACGACACCCCAGGGATCAATGATCATGCTGTGACCGTAGGTTTTACGGCCGTTTAGATGAAACCCGCCTTGATTCGGCGCTATGACATAACATAGGTTTTCAATCGCGCGGGCCCGCAACAACACTTCCCAATGCGCCGCGCCGGTTTTAGCAGTAAAAGCGGATGGGATCACCAAGATCTCCATGCCCTGCGCAAGCATCGAACGGAAAAACTCAGGAAACCGTAAATCGTAACACACAGCGATACCTAACTTGCCGAACGGCGAATCCAGCACCAACTGATTTTCACCCCGCTCAATACTGTCCGACTCCCGGTAAACCTCGTCCGTACCCGGCACATTAACGTCGAAGAGATGCAGCTTGTCGTAGCGCGCTACACGCTCCCCTTTATCGTTGTAGATAACGCACGCCGCCCGTACTTTATTGTCGTCGTCACCGGCAATCGGTAAGGTTCCGCCAACCAGCCAGACGCCGTATTTTTTAGCGGTGGCCGATAAAAAATTCTGGATGGCTCCGGATCCGTCGGTTTCCTTAATTTTTATTTTGTCGACTTCGCGGTTGCCCATCATGGCGAAATTTTCCGGTAACGCAATTAATTTCGCTCCGGTTTTGACGGCTTCGGCGATAAGCTTTTCGGCTTCCAGTAAATTGGAGCTTACGCTCGGACCCGACGCCATTTGGATTGCTGCGCACTTATTCATTGTTTTCTCTACTTGATTATTTCTGGTTATCGCTACCAAGTCCTAGCCATGAAAAATCCGTAATACTATTCCAAGTTTTTTGAAAAACGCCGTCATTTTCATGTAAAGAAATGATTTTTGCATCATCCCAACTGCCTTTTACCTTGTACTGTTTCCCAAAGAAAAAACCTTCCTGGCTTTTCCCGGTTAATGTTTTACCCACCATTGAAGCTACTTCGCCGACAATTGTACCAGCAATAGGGATGGCGTCAGAACTTTTAGGCACTACCTTGATGGTATGATCGACGCTTTGTTTCACCAAATCGGTATCCCCTATAATCTGAATAGTTGCCGGTATCGCGTCGATTACAAGATCGCTGGTTAACGCCTTGCCATTCATTAAATCGAAACGGCCTTTAATCGAATTAAATGTCAAACCTTCTTGAAAAACATCGCTAAAATCCAACTGCAACCGCTTGAGCCACTGCGCCATAGCCAAAATTCCCAATAACCTGCCGAAACCGGGCTCTATACTAAGAATTCTTCCGTTAGTTAAGTTAACCGTCATGTGTCCGCGCAAATCGGGGACTGTAAATTGCCAGGGTGCGCCATTCCAATTAAGATCAAAATCAATGACGCCGGCGGTTTCGGTCAAATCCTTCGTAATGTTTAGCTTATCGAAAAGGCGGTCGGCCTTATTCATGTCGAGCTTACCTTTAAGGTGGGTTGAGGAAGTTATCCTATTGTCTTTCCAATCGCCGGTCAGTTTCAATTTAGCGTCGTTACCCTCAAGATCTAACTGTTTGATTGTTATACCCTGCGACGAGCGGGTGGTTTCCAGACTCAACCGGCCGAGATTGGCTGTTTGCCACAACGTTTTATTGCTCCGGATAGTAAATAACGGCTTAAAGTCTGTTTCCGTTTGCACCGATTGTTGTTTAAATTGCCGTATCGCCGATAAGTTGAGTAAATCCAATGTCATGTTGATGGGCTTAGGCCCTTGTAAAAACAACGGCAGTTGAAAAGTTCCTTTGGCAATGCTGCTATCGATAGCGCCGGACCAATAATTCGAATCTCGCTTAAGCGTCAGTTCAAACGGACCAAGCCGCGTTTTTTTCCAGTTGGCCGATGCGCTCTCGATTTTTATTTCATTTAACTCGTATCCGGCGGCTTTATTCTGTTCTCGTCCCATCGCCAGCGCCAGCCAATCCTGGAGCGGTAAAGGAGTTTTGTCGACTTCGAATTTAATACCGGGAACACGCCTTTGCATAACATTACCGGTGCCTGCCAATATATGCCCGGAATTAATTTTATGAGCGACAGTGTCAAGATTAAGCGCCGCTTTTAAATCGTTATTGTAATTAAACTCAACCGGCATAGCGGCGTCATCGTTGAACGTGATCGCCAAAGTGGATGGTTTTTGCTGACCAGCGGTTTTGGCTAAAAAGCCGGGCAATTTTAAGCTGACTCCTTCCAATGTTGAATTGATGGCGAGTTGAGTCTGTTCCGTATCAGTATTCGTCTTAGGTAAATCCAATCGAAGCTGATAAGTCCCCTCGCCTTCCGCAAAGTCCGCTATCGACCAGCCGAATAGCTTCTCGACATCGGTAATCTTCGCCTTGCCCTCGACGTTGATAGCCGTTGCTTGGCGGGTTTGAGCAACATTGACTTGGATAGGATGATTCAGCGCCGATGCTTGAATGCCCTCGCTGTAAATACCTTGCATGTTGTACTTTAACGGTCCAACGATCTTATCGATTTTCAAATCCAACTGCTTGACGGTCAACTCGGCATTTTGAAACTGCGCATAACCATCGAGCTTCATTTCATGGCCCGGCCATAAGGGTACAGTCAATTCCATAACCCCTTTTGTAGTTCCCGACAACGCCGCGCCCGCAACAAAGGGCGTTAATCTATGCGCTAAAGGCGACTGTTGCAGCACATTCAAGACTTCGTTGATTTCACCTTGGGCTCCGCCTTTTATCACTACTTGTTCTGTCTTACTGCCTAAGTCTGCAATGACGAATTCTGTTTTAGTAATCTCGGCATTGCCCATTTTGCCGTGATTGAATAGACCATGGATAGCGTTGTGATCGTAAAACAATTGTCCGGTAATCGACGAGATATGTGGCCATTGCGGATTAAAGTTTAGCTCCATAGCGTCAATATCGAGCGCAGCCTCCATAATGCCGGAGCTATCTTTAAAAGGAAGGTCGTTCACATTGCCGGAAAAAAGAAAACCGCCTTTAGTAATCTTGCCGCTAATAAAAGCTCTCTCAAGCCAAGTTCTGAGATTGTTTCCCATGATCTTGCCGGGCATATAAGTTGCTATCTGTTTGATGTCGTTACTCTTAAAAGCCGATTGCAGATCCAAGAAGGGTTCGCCTCCGGCCTTCGGAAGACGAATCAGCATGCGGGTACCGGAATCGAAAACAGGACTGTTTATTTGCAATAATCGACTGCTCAATGCCCATTCGTTATGGTCTTGTGTCCATTCCAGCAACCCGTTAAATTCGTTAAATATTAGGGGATTATTGAACCACTGGGGTGCCGTGAAATGAACGTCCTTGCTGTTAATCAAGACCTTACCCGATTGATCGCCGCCTTTTAATTGACCGCTTAAGTTTTTGATCGCCGGTATAAGAAACCCAGACTCAGATTGCATCGGCTCTATGTTAACCTTATCGAAAAATCCCGCCAGAGCAAATTGTTTTGTTTCCGGTTCGGTATACAAAGAGAATGCTTTAATTAAGCCGCTAGGCCGCGCTTGCTCTAGCCGTCGAAACCGGTCTTCGGTTAAAGGCGCAAAAAAACTGACTAATTTTGCTGTTTCCGAGAGATCGAGACGTTCTGCAAACAATTTAAAATTTTTGTAAACGGTCTCCGGAGTCCGATCGGCTCCCAGACTGGCTTTAAGATCCGGCCATTGTGTATACGAACTCTTATTCTCCTCTTGGCTTTCCAGTAAAAAACGATTGAGATCAAGCCGCCAATCCTGTTCTTTAAGTTGCAAATGAAATTGCGCGTCTAGTTTATTGACATGAAAATTACCTCTGCCTGGGCGGGTAAACGTTGTTTGAAACAAGTGCATGTCAGTTTTAACGTCAACCGGTTGGGTATGCCGCCAATGAGTCCATAGTTTAAAATCCGCTGCGCCTTGAGTTATTTCTATATCGAGCGGTAGAAAACTCAACGCATGCTTAGGAAACTTAACACGGTTTCCTTCAACAAAAAGACTGCCGGATAAGTTTGAAAGGTCGTCAAACCGGCCTTGAAACGCCGCCGCTGCTTTTAAAAAAATCCCGTATTGCTCCGGTAATTGAGTCAATAGGTTGATACGATGATTCTCTCCTTCGTTCAATATGGCCACATTGACCGAATCCAGCACAAGGGAAGGTAGCGCTTTGGGTAAGCCATTCAGGGTAATCTGGCTATGCAATAGTTTATATTGGCGTCCCTGAAACAACCACAATGGCGGGCCATTACCCGAATCTAAACCTTCTATCGAAAACCGGCCGTCCGGTTTTCGATTAATGACGAGTTTGGCGCCTACCAAGGTTACCCAAGAAGAAGATATAACATCTCGTTTGAAGAGCATATCCGCCAGATCGATGCCGAATCGAACTTCTTTAAAATGAATCACTGGGGCAGTTTCCGGCTTATTCGAATAGATGCCTACATCTTTGAGCACTAATTCCGGACTCACGCCGCGCATCTTTGCGCCTATGCGTTTCAGATGGACGGGAGCGCCGATCAGACTGCCCATGCGGTTTTCCAAACTGACTTTATAGCGGTCGACCCCTGCTAATATCAGACGCACACTGCTCAAACTGACAGCGACGAATACCAATGTCCAAAACACAAGATGCCGGGTTGCCCGCGTGACATGATGAATCATATAGATTAGTTACCGGCAAGCAATTCCTTCTGGCATTCCCATCAGCCTGGTTTACAGTAAAACCACATCATATTGTTCTTGGTTATATTCCGCTTCGGCTCTGAATTTGATTTGGACGCCTAAAAACGTTTCCAATTCAGCCAGCATATCGGCTTCTTCGTCTAACAGCATTTCCACGACGCTATTGGCGGCTAACACTAACAATTTCTGGACCTTATACTGCCTGACTTCGCGAATGATTTCACGGAATATTTCCAAACACATCGATTCCGAAGTTTTTAAAACGCCGCGTCCCCCGCAAGCGCTGCACGGCTCACATAGGATGTGTTCCAAACTTTCCCGGGTTCGCTTACGAGTCATTTCAACCAAGCCGAGCGAGGAAACTTCTGTAATTTTTGTTTTCGCCCGGTCTTTTTCCAGGCAGCGTTCCAATGCTTGTAATACTTGTTTCTTATGGTCGTCGCTTTGCATATCGATAAAATCGATAATGATAATGCCGCCGAGATTTCTAAGCCGGAGTTGCCTAGAAATCGTTTGCGCGGCTTCAAGATTTGTTTTAAAAATCGTTTCTTCCAAACTTTTACCGCCGACATAACCGCCGGTATTCACATCGACGGTCGTCATCGATTCGGTTTGATCGAACACCAAATGGCCGCCCGATTTGAGGCTGACTTTACGCTCCAGCGCTTTTTGAATTTCATCCTCCACGCTGTAGATATCGAACAAGGGCGAATCCCCGGTGTAATGCTCCAATACCGGTACAATTTCCGGCACGAACGTGCCAGCAAATTCGATCAAGCGGTGATATGTTTCTCTCGAATCCACCCTCACCCGTTCAATACCCTCCTTATACAAATCCCGCAAGGTGCGAACGCTCAACGGCAAATCTTTGTGAATAAGTTCTTTAGGTTTCGATTCGGCGATCTTAGCCGAAACGGCTTCCCAAAGTTTTAATAAAAAGGTCATATCAGCAATCAAGACGAGTTCTTCAACGCATTCCGCCGCTGTCCTGGCTATAAAACCACCGCATTTGTGCTGTTTTCTAAAAGCATCCAAACAAGTTTTCAATCGCCCCCGTTCTTCGTCGCATTCGATTCGTTGCGATACGCCGGAATTATTAGCATAGGGCATGTAAACCTGAAATCGCGACGGAATCGAAATCTCAGTAGTAATTCGGGCGCCTTTGGCGCCAAGCGGATCTTTGACGACTTGAACAATAATATGCTGGCCTTCATGCAGATAAGACTCAATGTTTTCGGAGCCTTTTTTCTCCAAATCCTTGGCGCACAAATCGGAAAGATGAAGAAAAGCCGCCCGGTCCAAACCGATGTCGACAAAAGCGGCTTGCATGCCAGGCAACACCCGGCAAACTTCGCCTTTATAGATATTGCCAACCAATCCGCGCTGACGGCTGCGTTCTATAATAAGCTCTTGCAATACCCCGTTTTCGACGACGGCTACCCGGGTTTCCGGCGGCGTCACGTTAATAAGAATTTCTTCACTCATTGCAACAATTCGATTCCTTCTTGCGCTAATAATCCGGCGGTTTCAAACAAAGGCAAGCCGGCAACTCCAGAATAACTGCCTTTGATCGACTCGATAAAAATACTGCCCAACCCTTGAATAGCGTAACCGCCAGCCTTATCAACAGGCTCTTTAGTTTGCCAATAGGCGGCGATTTCGGATTTAGCGATTGTTCTAAAAGTTACTTCGGTTACACTCAAAGTCCGCCGATGTTGTTTACCGCGCAATGATACCGCACTATAAACCAAATGCGTCCTGCCGGATAACTGGGTTAACATCTCGAAACCGTCTTCGTAATTTTTCGGTTTACCGAGAATCCGGTTATCGATAACAACAATGGTGTCCGCGGCAAGGATAGGCAGAGCAGGTTTGAATACAGAAGCGCAAAGCGCCGATTTTTCCGCTGCGATCCGTTGCGCGTACGCCAATGGCGATTCATCCGGAAATGGCGTTTCGTCAAGTTCGACAGGCTGAATGCCGATTTTTAAATGTAACTGTTCTAATAATTCTTTTCGTCTGGGCGATGCGGAAGCAAGGATTAATTGAACTGTCATGCGCGGTGATAAGGGTGATTATTCAGGATGCTCCAGGCTCGGTAAAGTTGTTCGGCAACAATAATCCGTACTAGAGGGTGAGGAAAGGTCAGCGCCGACAGACTCCATAATTCAGCCGTCTTAGTCTTAACCGAATCCGCTAAACCGTCGGGCCCGCCTACTAACAAAACAACCGGTTTGCCGCCTTCTCGCCAGCGTTTCAAAGCGCAGGCCAAATCCGGCGTCGACCATGGCTTCCCGGCGACCTCTAAAGCCACTCTATGCGAATTAGGTGGAATTAGCGCATTCATGCGATCGCCTTCTTCCCGTATGACTTTCGCCGGGTCGAAATTCTTGGCCCGTTGCGCGAGAGGAATTTCCTTAAGAATTAATTCGCATTCTCTGGGCAGCCGTTTGGCGTACTCATCGTAACCTGCTTGAACCCAGCTTGGCATCCGGTTGCCCATCGTCATAAGGTGTATTTGCATGAAATCAGAATACAGTCTACATCCTGTCGACGCAATCCGTATTAACATTTCTAAATATTCGATTTTGTTTTCCAGGTTCGCGTAAGAATAAAACCTGACCAGTTGACGATAATTTCCGCCATGCCGCTAACAATTTTTGTCACAATGTGACGAAATTTTTTGTCACTCGGCTGTTAGAAATCGATTAACCCGCTGTGGAATAGCGCTCGAGCTTTTTTTAAAATCGGGAATGAAACTTTTTAGCCCCTTAATAAAATTAAAAATCGGATCCCCGTCACAGATAATCGCTTGCAGTCTGACTTTTAGAACGCGGCTTACGCTAAGTGGCACAACCTCTGCCTTATCAAAAACATTAACAAATTATTGAGGAACGGACTGTGAAAAAATATCTGACTATGGCTTTATCAGCGATAACCTTTTTTGCCATCGAGGCGAATGCGGCTTTTGTAGACACTTATTCGGTTAACAATTGGCAAAAATCGCTCGAAGGCGGCTTTGTAAACACTAAAAGCGCGCCCGATTCGATCAAAATCAACAGCAACAACGGCCTTAATTCCGGTTTTTCAGGCGAACGGAATATGGATTTTACGGTAGCGTCTTTAAAAGGCGGTTTCGTGACTTTCGATTGGAGTTATAAAACCAATGACAAAAACGGTGCAGGGGCCGACCCGTTTGGAATTTTGTTAAACGGTATCTTCACCCAATTGACCGATAATAGCGGAGGCAAAACACAGTCGGGCACGTTCAGCTTTAGAGTACGCCCAGGAGACATTTTCGGATTCAGAGCGAATTCTGTGGATTCGTTATTGGGCATTGCAACTACAACGATATCCAATTTTTCAGCGCCTTCTCAAGTTCCGGCGCCTGCTGCACTCTGGTTAATGACAATCCCCGTGCTAAGTTTAGCCCGGAAGAAACGTCTCAAAACGATGGCCTAACATCGATTAAAACTTAAATAACGAGAACCGGTTAATCATTATCGCTAACCGGTTTTTTTTAAGAATTGAAATGGAATATAGTTTATTCGACTCCCGGTTTCCCAGCTCTAGGCTCCAGCCATTCTTGCAAAAAATCCAGGAATCGCCGGACTTTTGCCGATAAATATTTTCTGTGCGGATACAATGCGTGAATGTCCAGCGGCGGTAAGGAGTAATCTTCCAGCACCACTTTTAGGGTGCCTTTTTCAATATCGCTGCCGACAATATAAAGCGGGAGCATAACTAACCCCAACCCGTTAAGCGCGGCGATACGGGTTGAATGCGCCGCATTAGCTTGCATTCTACCTGAAACATTGATTATTTTTAAGCCTGATTCTGTTCTGAATTGCCATTTCGGTCCAGGCCTAATCGCCCAATTAATTAAACAGCTATGGCTGGTTAAATCTTCCGGCGTTTTCGGTACGCCGTACTTAGCAAGGTAATCCGGTGAAGCGCAGACCACTAGTTTCGACGAGGCCAATTTTCTTGCAACCATACTGGTATCTTCCAGAGCGCCGAGCACGATGGCGATATCGATCCCTTCGTCGATCATATCCCCAGGACTTCCTTGCAACACGATATCGATTTTAAGATCGGCATGAATTTTCAAGAACTCAACTGCCGCCCGGGTAATATGGGTTGCACCGATAACCGGTGGCGCACTAATTTTTAAAACACCGCGCGGCTCGGTTTGCAAATGGGTTATAGCAGCTTCCATTTCTTCGATATCCATGAGCACTTGCTGGCAGCGTTCGAGATAAGACGCGCCGACATCGGTCAAATTCAGGCTCCGGGTTGTTCTATTAAACAACCTTGAGCCTAAAGCACCTTCGAGCTGCATGATATGCTTGGTCGCCATTGCTCTCGAAATACCCAATTCGCGCGCGCCTCCGGCAAAACTACCCGCTTTCGCTACTCGTACAAAAACAGTCATGCTTGTTAATTTATCCACAAATTAAATCCTAAGCGGTTAGTCCAAAAAGATAATTTAACTCAAAAAACCATATCGTTAAAATCCGGAAACAAAATTCTTTACGCTACCTTTTCCAAGTACTGGATCTGCAACTGTACGCTACGTTGCCCTTTGTACTCGTTAACATCCAATTTGTAAGCCGCAATACAGCAGCGCATACCCAGCCATTGTTCCGGCTTATCGACAAAAAAAGCGATCCCGTCTACCAAAACGCTCCCATCCGGCTTTCGCATAACCATTTTCAAATGCTGTTGTCCTACTATACGCGCCTGAATAATATCAAATTTTCCGTGAAAAACCGGTTCTGGAAAACCCTGCCCCCAAGTCGCGGCATTTTGCAGCAATTCCGCCAGGTCTATATTGATGTCCTGATCGGTTAATTCGCCGTCCGACCAGATTTTTTGATCCAGATCGGCATTGGCTAAGCGCTGCCTGACCATATCGTTGAACGACATAGCAAAAACAGGATAATCATGCATGTTGATACTTAAGCCGGCCGCCATGGCATGACCGCCGAATTTACTTAATAACTTCGGATGCGCACTTGCAATATCGCTCAAAACATCTCTGATATGTATACCCGGAATCGAACGCGCGGAACCTTTGATCGAATCTTTTCCAGCGGGAGCAAAAGCGATAACGGGACGGTGTACTTGATCCTTGATACGCGAGGCTAAAATACCTATGACGCCCTGGTGCCATTGTTCGTCATACAAACAAACGCCGGACGGCAAGTGGTTTTCATCCAGATTTTTCATTTTATCCAAAAGCACGAAGGCCTCGTGCTTCATTTGGCTTTCGATTTCCTTGCGATCATTATTCAAATCGTCTAACTGAAGCGCTATCGATTGGGCGAGAACCTTATCGTCCGTTAATAAACACCGTATGCCTAAGGACATATCGTCCATCCGGCCCGCAGCATTGAGTCTAGGACCCAAAGCAAATCCCAAATCGGCTGCGACTAACGATTGCGCAGTCCGGCCGGAAATGTCGATTAAGGCTTGCAAACCGGGATGACAACGGCCCATGCGAATCCTGGTCAACCCTTGATAGACGAGAATACGGTTGACTTTATCCAAAGGCACGACGTCGGCAACCGTGCCTAAGGCGACGTAGTCGAGCAATTGCCCCAAATGCGGCTCTATTATTTGTTTCCGATCGAACCAGCCTAATTCACGCAAACGGCTTCTCAGCGCCAACAACACATAAAACACAACGCCAACGCCAGCCAAAGATTTGCTCGGAAAACCGTCATCAGGCAAATTCGGATTTACAATAGCGTCGGCTCGCGGCAATTCTTGCCCCGGCAAATGATGGTCGGTCACCAAAACCTTGATACCGGCAGCATGCGCTGTATCGACGCCGTCTAGACTTGAAACGCCATTGTCGACCGTCAAGATAATGTCGGGGAACTGACTTTGAGCTAACCGGACGATTTCCGGCGTCAATCCGTAACCGTATTCAAAACGGTTTGGAACGACATAAGACACATGGCTTGCCCCCATAAGTTGCAAACCTTTAACCGCAACGGCGCAACTGGTGGCGCCGTCGGCGTCAAAATCCGCAACGATAGTAATTTTTTGCTGGCTCTCAAGCGCTTCGACTAAACACGCCACCATCCTATCCATGCCGGATAACAACCAAGGTGACGGAAGTTGATCTAAAGTTCGATCCAAGTCGTTTAATGAACTGACGCCTCTAGCTAAAAAGATGCGTTGTAACAGCGGATGCAGATCGCCCGGCAACAATTTATGGTTTTCAAAATGCCGAACGATGATCGATTTTTTTACACCATGCAAATACATATTATCTCACTTTACGCACTACAGGGCCTGAAGTTCATCAAAAGCCAAGCG
>DLHW01000067.1:1070-1840 GCA_002483425.1 Methylococcaceae bacterium UBA7658 | reverse complement strand
GGAAGACGTGGTCGCCTTGCGTCTTGACCTGCTGGGCCGAGGTCTTGGCGCACAAAAGTCAGGTTCTCCTGTGCGGAAAAGCAACTGTCCGCTAGCACATAGCGGTATTTCAACGGGTTCTGAAGGCAGGCCTTGAGCATCCGGCGCAGCAGCTCATTCTTGGTCCCGTCGCTTTTGCGTTTGACCTGCCGCGTCGAAAGGTCGCTGTAAAGGTGCGGCTTGCGCACCAGTTCAAAGGCCACCGGCAGCGACATACCCTCTAGGGCATGAACGCCGCCTGAATGGTNNTGAGGATATTGACGCCTTGCACCGGTCGGCCCTGGATGTGGTCAAAGCGCCAGCACACCCACTCGTTCTCGCCGGTATAGGGCTTGTCCTGGAGGGTGTCGTCAAAGATCAATACGCCGTCCTCCTGCCCCACTTCACGCACCGTCTTTTTGACGCGCCGCCATAATTGTTTTGAGTCATAGTCGTCCCGGTTTAAAAACGCGTCACTTGGTCATACCCTCTGGGGCATAAATGGCTTAATTNNCGCCGTTGTTTGACCGAAAGAGCTCAACAACTAATCATGATAGATTCGATCAGTTCTGTATTCATCCTTATAGTTTACATTGACTATAGGCGCATTAAGGTGAGTTTTTAAGATAAAAACGGTTTCTTTAATGATCATTATAACGACCGCAACTGAAAACTGGATAATATCTTTACTGCCGCTTACAAAGTCTTTAGCGTAGTTTATAGAAAGCTTTAATTGGGGGAACCCTGATTAA
>DLHW01000067.1:0-1027 GCA_002483425.1 Methylococcaceae bacterium UBA7658 | reverse complement strand
ATAAAAGCCTGTCGAACCACTTGCGCCTTTGGGGATGAGCGGAATCAACTTGTTCAGAGTGTCTTTAATCCTTTTAAGTACTGAAACCCGGCACAGCTGAAATGTCCATCTTATTTGTGCCGCCTTCGCTATCGGCAAATAATCCTCTCATTTAGCTGAAAAATAAATATCGCCATAGTAAGCCTTTGCTTCGCCGTGCGCATTATCGGTATCCGTCATAACGGCTACCGCATCGATATATTGGATATCTTCGCCTGTTAAACGCTTAAAATCCGCACGGAGATTGCGTTTTTCAGTATACCAAGTACCGGTTTTGTCGGCAGATGACCGTACAGCAGTCATCATGACATGATCGCCTGCAAATGGATTAGGCCAGCTTTTTTCTTTAGCCGATGCGCTCGACCAAACATAATTGATCGCTTTGGAATTCCAGAATACTAACCCACCGCTTTTTATCACATAGATGCGAGCGACAAAATCGTCACCCGATTTATCTTGCTCATTTACAGAATCCATAAGGTTTTCAACGCGCCAACGCCAATTGATGAATGGCGTTTTCTGAAGATCGATACGTTGCTCATAGAACAAACCAGAAGCCGTATCCTTACTTTCAGCTTTCAATACCTTCACTTTATCCATCTTCTCAATCTGATATTGAGTTTGGCCTTTGAACTCCTTGTTTTTCCAGCCTGTGAGAGAGTCGGTGGAAAAATGACCGATAACTAATTTATCCGTTATGNNGTTCCCCGGCAACAGCAGGCAGAGCAATTATCAGTAAATAGGAAACAATGATTTTCAGACAGCTATAAATTTTTATAAGCATCCCAACACCTTTAATAGATCGAACAGCGCTTCAATAACTATTGCTTTGCGAAGTTTTATAACACTTGATAAGGAAAGACAGAAATAGTTTATTACTAAATAAAACCCGAATAGCCCTAGTTTATTTTTTTCGATGTTATATAATGCCGTCCTCATCAACGTTATCAATGCCTCGGTGGCGAAATTGGTAGACGCAAGGGACTTA
>DLHW01000040.1:1846-19874 GCA_002483425.1 Methylococcaceae bacterium UBA7658 | reverse complement strand
TTCTACACCGGCGCCGCGCCCAATCAGCAGGCGATCCCTGCCGTCGACTACCTGATGAGCAAGGACGGCGGCGACGTGAAGCGCTGGGTGCTCGCCGGCACCGACTACGTCTATCCGCGCACCACCAACAAGATCCTCGAGGCCTACCTGAAGGCGAAGGGCGTCGCGGCGGAAGACATCATGATCAACTACACGCCGTTCGGTCATTCCGATTGGCAAAGCATTGTTGCCGATATCAAGAAGTTCGGTTCAACCGGCAAGAAAACCGCTGTCGTTTCGACGATCAACGGCGATGCCAACGTGCCGTTCTATAAGGAACTGGGCAATCAAGGTTTGAAGGCGGAAGATATTCCTGTAGTAGCATTTTCAGTTGGCGAAGAAGAGCTATCCGGCATAGACACCAAGCCGTTGGTTGGTCATCTTGCCGCCTGGAATTACTTCATGAGCGTGGATACCACCAAAAACGCGGCGTTCATCAAACAATGGCAAGATTACATCAAGAACCCGAAACGGGTCACCAATGATCCAATGGAAGCACATTACATCGGTTTCAACATGTGGGTGAAAGCGGTTGAAAAAGCCGGTTCTACTGATCCAGCCAAGGTGCAAGATGCGATTATCGGCTTGGAATTCCCTAACCTGACCGGCGGCACTGCCAAGATGTTACCCAACCATCACATCAGCAAACCGGTGTTAATCGGTGAAATTCAAGACGACGGCCAATTTGCTACTGTGTGGCAAACCAACAAGGTAGTCGATGGTGATGCTTGGTCTGATTTCTTGCCCGAAAGCAAACCGATTATCGCCGACTGGACGGCGCCCATCAGTTGCGGCAATTACAACACCAAAACCAAAAAGTGTTCCGGGCAAAACTATAAGTAATATCGATTGATATATTGGGCAGGCATTCATAACGACTAAGGTAATAAAAAGTTTGTGATAGCAGAAACGCGTTTATTCCCAGTTGCAGACTTTATCCAGCCATCGGACGACCTGCCTATCCGTTCAGTGGTGCTTGAAACTGATGAAGCCGTGATCGTGGTTTGGTATGTCAATCCAGGGCAAGAAATTGCCGCCCATGTGCATCCGCAGGGGCAAGACACCTGGACAGTGTTATCCGGTACGGCTGACTATTACCAAGGTGACGGGGTAGTTAGCCGTATCAAAACTAACGATATTGCGGTGGCAAAGCCAAGCCAAGTGCATGGTGCAAAAACGGTCGGCAACTCACCTTTTATATTTGTCTCGGTGGTTGCCCCTGGCGGCGCGGGTTATGTTTCAGCAGCACAATGAAGACAGATCTTAACAAGCCAAAACACATAACCCAAACACGTACCATGGATCCCTTTTTTTTCAAACGCTGTTTCCTTTCAATAACGCTGGTAATTCTGTGTTTGCCAAGTTTTACCCTTGGGGAAGAGACAAAGCAGATTGATATCTTTAATGAAGCATTGACCAAATTAAGCGCTGCGTCCATGCAAGAACGCAGCGCGGCGGTCGAACAATTGGCTGCCATCCAAGAACCCAAGGCTATTGTTGTTTTAAAAGCCTTATTGGATGGGAACTTGTTGAAGCTCAAAACTGACGGCAAACTGGTTATCGGTATAGATAGCGGTGCAGGTTATAAGATCAACGATGCCAAAACCGGACAGGACTTGGGCCTGGTTGACCGTGATTCGACGCAAAAAATAACGGTCAATAATAGCTTGAGAACATCATTAAGAAAAACCATCGGAAGTCTTGAGCTTAAAGCCAGCGATGCCAAGGTAAGAATAAGTGCAGTCCATGCCATCGCCAAGGCGATAGACGAAGAAGGTCTGGTCTTATTGCGTGACCGCCTCGCCATTGAAAAAGAGGCTGCGGTTAAAGATGCAATTAAACTAGTGCTTGCCCTGGAGGACTTGAACACGACTGACAAAACCAGTCGATTAAACGCAATTGCTTTGTTGAAAAACCATGCGACACAAGATGTGGTAAATCGACTAAATGCCTTGGTAGAAAAAGATAGCGACGGTAATTATTTGGAAGCCGACAGCGACGTTAGAAACCAAGCAAAAACCGCACTGGTCGCGATTAACTCCAAAATCAGTTTTTATGGTGGGATTGAAACCCTGTTTTTCGGCTTAAGCCTGGGAGCCGTGCTGGTATTGGCGGCGATAGGTTTGGCGATTACCTTTGGGGTGATGGGTGTCATCAACATGGCGCATGGCGAACTGATGATGCTGGGCGCATACACTACGTATGTGCTGCAACAAATCATGCCGCAGCATTTAGGCACGGCTTTATTGCTGGCGATCCCTACGGCGTTTGTCGTATCGGCTTTGGTCGGCATTGCTATTGAGCGTGGCATCATTCGGTTTTTATATGGCCGCCCGCTAGAAACCTTACTGGCTACCTTCGGCGTGAGTTTGGTATTACAACAAACCGTGCGTTCCATTTTTTCACCGCTTAACCGCAGCGTTTCCGCACCCGAATGGATGAGCGGCACTTGGCAAATTAACGATTTCCTTTCCTTAACCTGGAACCGTTTTTACATCCTGATTTTTTGCTTACTGGTATTCATCTTGTTATTACAGATTTTAAAACGAACGCGCTTAGGGCTTGAAGTCCGCGCTGTGGCACAAAACCGTAATATGGCAAAAGCCATGGGTATTCCAACCGCTTGGGTGGATGCGATGACTTTCGGTTTAGGCTCGGGCATTGCAGGTGTAGCGGGCGTTGCCTTAAGCCAGATAACCAATGTCGGGCCTAATCTTGGCCAAGCCTATATCGTCGATTCGTTTATGGTAGTCGTATTTGGCGGAGTTGGTAATCTTTGGGGAACTTTGCTCGCAGGATTTTCTTTAGGCATTGCCAATAAGCTACTTGAGCCGACTGCCGGTGCGGTCTTGGCGAAAATACTGGTACTGGTATTTATCATTCTGTTCATCCAAAAGCGGCCACGCGGCTTGTTTCCTCAAAAAGGCCGGGCGGCGGAGGGATAGACATGTATAAACAATTCTATCAGCATGACAAAGCAGCATTCTGGTTGTTAGCCATTATTGGCGGGATCGTATTTCTGATTCCGATCGCAAATATGCTTTTTCCCGAAAGATCCCCACTGCATGTTTCAGCGTACAGCATTTCCTTGATCGGTAAATATCTGACCTTTGCATTATTAGGCTTATCGCTGGATTTGGTCTGGGGCTATTGTGGCATTCTAGCCTTAGGCCAAGGCGCATTTTTTGCCTTGGGCGGCTATGCGATGGGGATGTATTTAATGCGCCAGATTGGCAATCGCGGCGTTTATGGCAATGCCGAACTGCCCGATTTTATGGTGTTCCTTAACTGGCAAGAGCTGCCTTGGTATTGGTACGGTTTCGACCAATTCTGGTTTGCGGCGTTGATGGTTATTGCTGTGCCTGGATTGTTAGCTTATGTCTTTGGCTGGCTGGCCTTCAGATCACGGGTGACCGGTGTTTATCTTTCCATTATCACCCAAGCGTTAACCTATGCCTTATTGCTGGCATTTTTCCGCAACGAAATGGGCTTCGGTGGCAATAACGGTCTAACTGATTTTAAAGAGCTAATCGGTTTTAATATTCAATCCAGTGGTGTACGGGCTTGGCTGTTAATCGCTTCCGGCGTGTCGTTAATGTTGGCTTTTTTAGCCAGCCGCTGGATTATGAATAGCAAATTAGGCCGTGTGGTCACTGCGATTCGTGACCAGGAAATGCGCGTACGTTTTATAGGCTACCGCGTCGAATTATTTAAGTTATGGATCTTTGTGTTTGCCGCCGTGTTGGCAGGCATTGCCGGTGCGTTGTATGTACCGCAAGTAGGTATCATTAACCCAAGTGAATTTGCTCCATTAAATTCTCTGGAAATTGTCATCTGGGTAGCGATTGGTGGGCGCGGCACCCTTTACGGAGCTATCGTGGGTGCGGTTCTGGTGAATTATGCCAAGACTTTGCTCACCGGTTGGTTGCCGGAAATCTGGTTATTTTTCTTGGGTGCAGCATTTATCTTAGTCACTGTCATGTTACCCGATGGCTTGTATGGCCTTTGGCTACGCCGCATAAAGGGAGTGCAATCATGACCGCCTTGGCTTTACCAACCGGCGAAGTTGATACTAGCCACGGGCCGATTCTCTATCTGGAAGGGGTAAGCGTCAGTTTCGACGGTTTCAAGGCATTAAATAATTTATCGCTGTACATTGATGAAGGTGAACTACGTTGTTTAATCGGCCCGAACGGTGCGGGGAAAACCACGTTGATGGATGTGATTACCGGCAAAACCCGACCTGACAGCGGTTCAGTATTTTTTGGCCAGACAATCGATTTATTAAAGCTTGATGAACCCGCTATTGCAACGGCTGGAATCGGGCGGAAATTTCAAAAACCGAGCGTATTTGAAAAATTAACCGTCTTTGAAAATCTCGAATTGTCGCTAGCCACCAATAAAGGCGTATGGGCTACCTTGTTTGCCAAATTAACTGCTGGGCAACGTGAACGAATTGGCGAAGTGCTTGAGACTATCGGCTTGGTGGAACATAAAACACAACAAGCAGGCGCTTTATCACACGGACAAAAACAATGGCTGGAAATCGGAATGCTTCTAATGCAGGAGCCGAAAGTGATGCTGATTGATGAACCGGTGGCAGGCATGACCCATCAGGAAATCGAACGTACCGCGCAGTTGTTATTGTCCTTGCAAGGCGAACGTTCAGTGATCGTAGTCGAACACGATATGGAGTTTGTGCGCTCGATAGCCAAACGGGTGACAGTGTTGCACGAAGGTTCGGTGTTGACCGAAGGGACGATGGATGAGGTGCAAAATGATCCACGTGTGATTCAGGTTTATTTGGGGGACTGATGCTGACGATTTCAGGATTGAATCAATTTTACGGCGGCAGCCATACCTTATGGGATGTCGAACTGAAACTACCTGCGGGCGCCAGTTTGTGCCTGATGGGACGTAACGGCGTGGGTAAAACGACATTGCTTAAATGCATCATGGGCTTGATTCCGATACGCGATGGCAACATGTCATTGTTGGATGAACCCATAACCCATCTCAAACCGGAAAAACGTGCTGAACTACGTATCGGTTACGTGCCCCAGGGACGCGATATTTTTCCGTTATTGACCGTTGAAGAAAACCTCAAAATCGGTTTGCGGGCGGCACGTAAGCAAGGTATCAAAAAAATACCCGACCATATCTTTGAGATTTTTCCGGTACTCAAGCAAATGATGAACCGTCGCGGCGGCGATTTATCCGGCGGGCAACAACAGCAACTGGCAATCGGCAGAGCCTTAGTTGTTAACCCAAAATTGCTGATCCTGGATGAGCCAACCGAAGGCATCCAACCCAATATCGTCAGCGAAATCGGCGATGTCATTATCCGTTTGAATAAGGCAAAAGGGATCAGCACCCCCTTGCTGAAAACAGGCGAGGAAGGTCGCGATGAAGTCCGGGAAGGCATCATTAAAATCAAGAATGAATTAGGCGTGACCATTTTAATTGTCGAACAAAAACTGCCCTTTGCGCGCAAGGTTGCCGACCAGTTTTTTATTATGGATAGAGGTAGAGGCGTGGTGGCTGGTTCAATGGCGGAGTTGAACGATGCTTTGGTGAAACAATATTTAACGGTATAAGAGGCATAATAATGAAAAGCTATTCAAAAATACTGGTTTTATTTCTTTTGGTAGGTTTTTTTACCCCGGCATGTGCACATACAGGAATGGCACACACACATAGTTTTGTTAGCGGTTTCATACACCCTTGGTCGGGTGTTGATCATTTACTGGTTATGTTTGCCGTGGGTTTATATACAGGGCCTTTTAAAACTAGTGCATCAATATGGCTTCCTGTAAGCTTTCTAATTTTCATGATGATCGGTGCCGGATTAGCTAATCTTTTTATACCCTTATTTACTGTTGAAAATGGCATCGTTTTATCTTTATTTGGCATGGGTTTGTTGCTAATCGTGGTGAAGCAACTATCTCGAATAATCATCTTTCCTTTACTCGCTTTCTTTGCTTTCTACCACGGTTATGCCCATGCTATCGAGATGAGCCCTGGAGATAATGAATTCATATATCTCGCAGGATTACTGTTGTCAACAGCGCTATTTCTCGCATTGGGGATAAGTGCTAGCCATCTAAGCATCAAAAAACTAACAACCCTGCGCGTGCTTACCGGTGTGGCGAGTATTGCTACTGGTACGCTAACCTTAGCGTATTAATTATGTTGGGTAATGCTTATGCGTTAGAAACGCAAACTGTCTTAGGCTGGGAGGCCTCTTTAAATTTAAGGTTCGCTAACCGCTTCAATAAAACCTTATTGGCCCATCGCAATCACAAAGGGCCATTGACGGTACAGCGACCGTTTTATCCCGAAGGGAATGAGATTTGCCATGTCTATCTATTGCACCCACCCGGCGGGATTGTCGGCGGCGATGAACTAACAATTTCCATTGCTGCCGATCCAAACAGCCATACGCTGATTACCACGCCTGCTGCTGGAAAATTTTATCGGAGCCAAGGACTATGGGCGAGCCAGACGGTTAACATCGATGCCGCTGAAAATACTGTTGTGGAGTGGTTGCCGCAGGAGACGATCATTTACGAAGGCGCACACCTTAAATCCATGATTAACATAAATCTTGCAAATAGCGCCCGCTTTATCGGCTGGGAGATTCTCTCTTTAGGGCGGCCTGCAAGCGGTGAAGGTTTCGATTACGGCGCAGTTGATTTGAATTGGCAAATCCGTTGTGAACAACGGCCTTTATTTCTGGAACGCTTACGCTTAGACGCACAAGCCTTTGCTTCCCGCTGGGGCTTACAGGGCTTTTCTGCTTGTGGAACTTTTTTTGCCAAATCAGCCAGTAAAGACAGTTTAACCGCTGTGCAAAATTTGATTGGCAATGAAGCTTGTCGCGGCGTGACACTGATCGACGATATTTTAGTCTGTCGGGCTTTGGATGCCCGCAGTGATAGATTGCGTGCGTTTTTTGAACAAGTCTGGGCGAGCGTAAGGCCTGAAATCGCCCGTCGCCAAGTCAGTACTCCACGAATTTGGTTAACTTAAAGACAACAACATGCAATTAACACCTCGTGAAAAAGACAAACTGCTGATTTTTACCGCCGGGTTACTGGCCGAGCGGCGTAAGGCGAAAGGCTTGAAGCTTAATTATCCGGAAGCGGTGGCTTATATCAGTGCCGCCATCCTCGAGGGCGCACGTGAAGGCCGTACCGTTGCCGAATTAATGGAGTTTGGCCGCACCCTACTCAATCGTGACGATGTGATGGATGGTATTGCGGAAATGTTACCTGATGTCCAGGTTGAAGCTACCTTCCCTGATGGTAGTAAGCTCGTCACTGTCCATAACCCCATCGAATAGGAGCCATTATGATCCCAGGAGAAATAATTCCCGCTGAAGACGAGCTGGAGTTGAACGTCGGTCGAGCCGTGATAAAGGTTGTGGTTGCCAATAGCGGCGACCGCCCTATCCAAGTAGGGTCGCATTATCATTTTTATGAAACGAATCCAGCGCTAATGTTTGAAAGGGAACTGACTAAAGGTTTTAGGTTGGATATCCCGGCAGGTACAGCGGTGCGTTTTGAACCCGGTCAACAGCGTGAGGTACAATTAGTGGCATATGCCGGATTAAGGCGAATTTACGGCTTTCGCCAAGCCGTCATGGGCGCATTGGAGCGTGCGGAATGAGCAGACTTAGCCGACAAGCCTATGCCGATATGTTCGGCCCGACCACCGGGGATAAAGTCCGTTTGGGTGATAGCGGCTTAATCCTGGAGGTTGAAGTCGACCTGACGGTCTATGGCGATGAAGTTAAATTCGGCGGCGGCAAAGTGATCCGCGACGGCATGGGACAAAGCCAGCTCGACTCCTTAACTGCCGTTGACTTGGTGATCACTAATGCACTGATTGTCGACCACTGGGGCATCATCAAAGCCGATGTCGGCATTAAAAACGGACGGATTGCCGCTATTGGCAAGGCAGGCAATCCTGATACCCAACAGGGCGTCGATATCGTGATCGGCCCGGGAACGGAAATTATCGCTGGCGAAGGCCAGATATTGACGGCTGGCGGCATTGACGCCCACATCCATTTTATTTGCCCTCAGCAAATTGACGAAGCACTGATGTCAGGCGTGACCACCATGATTGGCGGCGGAACGGGGCCGACGACCGGAACCAATGCCACCACCTGTACCCCAGGCCCCTGGAATATTCATCATATGTTGCAAGCTTTGGATGGGTTCCCGATGAACTTCGGCTTACTCGGCAAAGGAAATGCCAGCCTACCGACAGCACTGGAAGAACAAGTATGCGCCGGTGCAATGGGATTAAAGTTGCATGAAGATTGGGGAACTACGCCTGCCGCTATCGACTGTTGCCTTTATGTTGCCGAAAAGTACGACGTACAAGTTGCAATCCACACCGATACTTTGAATGAATCGGGATTTGTCGAAGACACTTTTGCTGCGTTCAAAGGCCGCACCATCCATACCTACCATACCGAAGGCGCGGGCGGTGGACATGCACCGGACATTATCAAAGCTTGCGGTCAACCCAATGTATTGCCATCATCCACCAATCCGACCCGGCCTTATACTATCAATACGGTAGACGAGCATTTGGATATGCTGATGGTCTGCCATCATCTCGATCCCGGTATCCCTGAGGACGTTGCTTTTGCCGAGTCACGCATCCGCCGCGAAACCATTGCCGCCGAAGACATCCTGCACGACCTGGGTGCCTTTTCGATGATCTCTTCCGATTCACAAGCAATGGGACGCGTCGGTGAAGTGGTTATCCGAACTTGGCAAACCGCTCATAAAATGAAAGAACAGCGTGGCGCCCTAAAAGAAGATCCGGCGAGTAACGATAATTTCCGTATCAAACGTTATATTGCCAAGTACACCATAAACCCCGCAATCAGCCATGGGATCGCGCATGAAGTCGGCTCGATAGAGGTCGGCAAGCTGGCGGATTTAGTGTTATGGCAGCCTGCTTTTTTTGCCGCCAAACCCAGCCTGATTTTAAAAGGCGGTTTTATTGCCGCTGCGCCGATGGGCGATCCCAATGCGTCAATCCCAACTCCACAGCCGGTGCATTACCGCCCAATGTTCTGCGGTTTCGGGTCGGCAGCATCGGCAACTTCCATATTCTTTTTACCCAAGGTGGCCGTTGAATATGATGTAGTTAGCAAATTAAAACTTAAAAAGCAGATAGGCATCGTGTCTGGAACGCGGACCATTGGGAAAAAAGACTTAATCCATAACCATTACCAACCGCATATTGAAGTCGATTCCCAGATTTATGCGGTACGCGCGGACGGTGAGTTGTTAACCTGCGAACCGGCAACGGTCTTGCCTTTTGCACAACGCTATTTCTTGTTTTAATCATGTTGAAGTTGACTGAACTTGCATCCAACACAACGGCTTCTGACGATGTCGTCACCTTGCCTTTTGAGTACCGCCAAAAAAGCCGTTTACTTAGCCAAACTGATAAAGGCACCAAGATAGGTATATTTTTACCGCGCGGCCAGACCTTACAACATGGCTTTGTATTGACCGGACACGACGATTATCGAGTACGAGTCCATGCGGCGGCGGAATCGTTGTCAGTAGTCCGTACCGACGATTCCTTGCTGTTTGCACGCGCTTGTTATCACCTGGGCAATCGGCATATCCCACTGCAAATTCTGTCAAGTGAACTCCGTTTTTTGACTGATCACGTATTGGATCAAATGCTGGTTGGTTTAGGGTTAACGGTCAACCATGAATTACTGCCCTTTGAGCCGGAGCATGGCGCTTATCATACTCATGGTCACTGATCTTAACCTGTTAAGACTGTTGCAACTGGTCAGCCCCGGTTTACCAATCGGGATGTACAGCTATTCCCAGGGCTTGGAAAGCGCCGTTGAAGACGGCTGGATCGCAAATGCCGAAGACACTAAAGAATGGTTAACCGGCACGATGAAAACCGGCTTTGCACATATCGACTTACCTATTTTGGATAGGCTTTACTCCGCTTGGGAAAACGACAATCTTGAGTTGGTCAAATATTGGAGTCAATTATTGATTGCTTACCGTGAAACCTCCGAACTACGTTTGGAAGACCGGCACAGTGGGCAAGCTTTGGCACGGCTATTGGTGTCGCTGGACTTTGAAGAAATGCAAAATTGGAGCCGTCATACAGAAGCAACGCTTGCAGGGATTTTCAGTTTTATTGCAGTCAAATGGCAAATCCCTAAGCAACAGATATTAATAGGCTATTGCTGGAGCTGGCTGGAAAACCAAGTGTTATGCGCGGTAAAGCTAGTGCCACTAGGCCAAGTTGCCGGACAACGTTTGCTGATTGATTTGGCTGCTGAGATTCCTGCCTTGGTCACTTTAGCTTTAACTTGCGAAGACAATAATATCGGCGGCAGCGCCTTTAGTCTGGCATTAGCAAGTTGCCGCCATGAAATGCAGTATTCCCGATTATTTCGTTCCTGAGATTAACTATGAATGACAAACCAATATTAAGAGTCGGTATCGGCGGCCCCGTCGGTTCAGGTAAAACCGCCTTGGTCGATGCCTTATGCAAAAATATGCGCAACCAGTTCCAAATCGGCGTGGTAACCAACGACATTTATACTCGCGAGGATCAGCAATTCCTAATCCGCAGCCAAGCCCTGCCGGAAGAACGCATACTGGGCGTGGAAACCGGCGGCTGTCCGCACACAGCTATCCGTGAAGATGCTTCCATGAATCTGGCGGCAGTGGACGAACTCAGCCAGCGCTTTAGCAATCTCGATTTCATCATGGTGGAAAGCGGCGGCGATAATCTCAGCGCCACCTTCAGCCCTGAACTCGCCGACCTCACCATCTACGTGATCGACGTTAGCGCTGGTGACAAAATCCCTCGCAAGGGCGGCCCAGGCATTACCCGTTCAGATCTATTGGTCATAAACAAAATCGACCTGGCACCTTACGTTGGTGCATCCTTAGAGGTTATGGAGCACGATGCCAAACTTATGCGCGGTGAACGTCCATTCGTATTTTCCAACTTGAAGACAGGTAGTGGCTTAATGGACATCACTGCCTTTATCGTCGAAAAAGGTATGTTGAATTAGCTTAAAAGATTGGGCTTGGGTTAACGATTATTTTTTATGAAGTGTGGGCGGCTTAGCGTTTGAGAGTAAAAGCGTAACAAAATATTGGATTAATATGCAGAATTCTCAACTATGCCAATGGCATTGGCAATCTTAGTCTTTTAGGCTTTTTGCTCATAAAAAACTTGAAACATTAAGCGCACTAAATGTCCGCATTCTTAAATTTATTCATTTGTTGACTTAATAGTTCAAAGTCCGCTTATGGCCGACAGTGTGAATTGACTGCCAAGAATCGACCGTCGGTTTCGCCGCCCAAGGCAGACAGTCACAAATTCCCATATTACGCTCACCGATTAGTTTACCTTTTTATTTCATTAAGTTAGAAGAAGCGGATAACGCTGGTTATTTCTGGCTGGTATGGATAGGTATAACGGAAATTTTCTTTATTTTGTGGTTTCAGCTTCCCATCGTCACAAATCCCTTTCCCCTTCAATGTGCTTGGCCCGCCTCATTTCCCTTATGTAGGGCAGGTGGTCGATGCCCGAGACCAGCTTCCTGCGCCAAAACAGGGGCGACCCAGGGCCTTCTTCCCAGAGGGTAATGCATTGGATGGTTTTCCTGCACAGTTCGACCGACAGCAGCGAGGGCATCGCCTGGTCGTCGATGCGGTGGCGTTCGATGGTGCGGATTAAGCCCGCGACCGGGTCTTCCAGGTTGTTTTGGTGTTCGCCCTGGCGGTTGTTCAGGCGGGTAAAGAACTCTTGCAGGTCCCGGTGGGTGCCCAGCATGATGAGCGCCCCGGCCAATACGCCGGTGACAAAGAGGTCGGGCTTGGGATTGATGCTGTCAAGGAATGCCAGTTCAGTGCTGAACAGCTTGATGGCCTTGTTGAGGTCGATGTCCTCCCGTTCATGGCTCATGCGTTTGTCCTGTAGGTTTCTGGGCCTGCCCCTTAAGGCGATGTTGATGGCCTCACTGATGAAGCCGCCCTTGATGCGTTCTGAGCTAAAGATTAGCCCGAGCTCCTGATAAATCCCTTGGATCACTTCATTGGGGGATAAGGTTTGAATCTGCTTGGCTTGCGCCTGGGAATTTAACCGTGAGAACTCGTATTCTGGCATGTCGAATACCTGTGCCATCAAGGTTTCGGGAGGCTGCAACTTACCGGATTGCCACAGTTCTTTTCTGATCTTGCCGTCAAACTTGTACAGTTCACCGCCGACCTTCACTAACGACACTGCCCCTGAATATCGGAATAGTGATGGCGACTGCTGCAGGGACAGCCAATGGCTGTCATCTTGGTCTGGGGTAAAGTGAAATATAGGGGATTCCTGGATGCCCAGCCAATCACGGTAGGGAATCTCTAATAATGCATAAGCGGAATCGGTGGAAGAGTAGAGTGTTTTCATGTATCGGAACAATAATGAATTAATTTATGCCAATAGCTTATTGATAACTATACATTAATTTTTTATAAAAACTTAATATTATTGTTTATTGTTATAACTTATTTATTTTTAGCGGGAAATATGCTATTTTAGCAGCAAATTGTTCAACCCAGGCAATTTTAGCCCGCCATAACAGCCAACGGGTGTTCGGTGACAATTACTTTGTCCGGACAAGCGGGTTTTAATTTGCCGCCATCCCCTAAAGTGAGGCCTTGCATGAAGACCTTAGACCTGCAACAAGCCGCTGCCCTCCTGCGTATCCACCCAGTGGTTTTGCAAAACAAAGCCTTTAGCGCCTCATGACAGCGCAATATCCGCCACGCTTTCTAAGGCCATGCGAAGCTGCTTACTATGCGGGCATGGGAAGGACACTATTTGAAAACGAGATACGCCCGCTTCTGCCTGAATTTAATTTGGGTAAGCAAGGTGTCGGTTTTGATCGACTTGACTTAGATGAAGTATTAGATGACTATAAATCCCGCAACGTGAGGGTTAAGGAGAAACCATCATGGCAAAAAACAAATTCCCAGGGCTTTATTGGGACAAAGAAACAGGAAAAGGATCGGTCGACAAACGTATCGAAGGATTCGGACGCGTTCGCCACCGCTTTACAGCAAGCTCATGGCATGAAGCGGAAGCGGAGTACCACCATGCGATAGCTATAGCAAAGACCCAGGCTTTTTCACCAAGGCTAAAGACATTCAGGGAGGCGGCAACGAAGTATTTGAACGAGGAAACTAAATCCAGCCTATCTAGAGACGCAGATTGTTTGGTGAATCTTGATCCCTGGATTGGTCTATTCAAGCTCGACCAAATACATCAAGGGACGTTACAGCCTTATGTTCAACATCGGCGCGGCCAAGGCATAAAGAGCGCTACTGTTTCTAGGGAACTTGCGGTTGTGAGGCGGATTCTGACACTGGCATCTAGGGTTTGGCGAGACCTTGATAATAAGCCGTGGCTAACGGGTACACCCTTGTTGAGAATGCCAAACTGGATGGATGCAGCGCGGCCATACCCGCTTTCATTTGATGAGCAAAGGCGATTGATTAATGAATTGCCTGAACATTTGGCCGATATGGCGCTATTTGCGGTTAATACTGGCGTACGAGAGCATGTGGTCGCTGAATTACGTTGGGCTTGGGAAACCAAAATCAATGAACTTGGCTCTTCGGTGTTCTTAGCGCCAGGCGCATATACAAAAAATGACACCAATTGTCTAATTGTTCTCAACAGTGTGGCAAGCCGGGTGGTAAATAGCCGACGAGGGAAACACGGCACACATGTCTTTGGCTATCGTGGCAAACCGGTGGCGCGTATGCATAATTCAGCTTGGAAACGGGCTTGGTTGCAGGCTGGATTACCGGTGGGCGACCATGTTTTATCTGGCCCACACAATCTGCGTCATACTTTTGCTCGCAGATTGCGTTTGGCTGGCGTACCGTTGGAGACCCGCAAAGCATTGATGCACCATATCGACGGCGACATCACGATCCATTATTCCCCTGCCGAGGTGGGCGAATTATTGGATGCTGTCGAGAAGCTGACACGGATCGAAGGAGTCACGATGTTGCGATTAGCGTCCTGATTTACCCAATGGGTAATTTTTGACGTAAAAAAGGACTGATGCTTTGCACATAAGTCCTTGTATTTAGTGGTGGGTCGCATGCGATTCGAACGCATGACCATCGCATTAAAAGTGCGGTGCTCTACCGGCTGAGCTAGCGACCCGACAAAGACTACCTATTATAAATATTTTGCCTGGTATTGCAAGTCTTTTGAAGGATGAAATTAAACTTGATAACGGGTCGGGTCAGGTAAACCCGCTTCGATGAAACCCTGCGCCCTGAGTCGGCAAGCATCGCAAAGCCGGCAAGCGTGACCTTGTTCGTCGGCAGAATAACAAGACACGGTTGCTGTATAATCAACGCCCAATTGGGCGCCTAATTTAATAATTTCGGCTTTGCTTAAATCGATGAGAGGCGTATGAATGAGGAAATGTTCGCCTTCCACACCGGCTTTGGTAGCCAAATTAGCCAACTGCTGAAAGGCATTGATAAATTCCGGCCTGCAATCAGGGTAACCGGAATAATCGACCGCATTCACTCCGATAAAAATATCCCTAACTTTCAACACTTCCGCCCAACCTAGAGCGAAGGCCAGGAAAATGGTATTTCTTGCCGGGACATAGGTAACGGGAATGCCTGTCTGCGGCACACTGGGGACTTGGATGCTTTGGTCGGTCAACGCGGAACCGCCAATGGCAGCCAGTCCAAGATTGATGATTTTATGTTCTTTGACTTGATAAGCCTTGGCTATTGCATCTGCCGCCCTAAGTTCGGCATTATGGCGCTGGCCATAATCGAAACTGAGGGCATAGCATTCGAAACCTTGCTGTTTAGCATCCGCCAGCACGGTTATTGAATCTAATCCGCCCGATAACAGAATAATGGCTTTTTTTGGCATGTCGATTATTTGCCCCGAGCATCGCCCCAAAGGTATTTGTGTAGCTGGATTTGAAAGCGCACGGGCAATCTATCGGCTAAAATCTTATCGGCCAGTCCGGTGGGATCTTGCAGACCCATGACAGGGGAGAATAAAATTTCGCAATGCTCGGATAATTGGTAAGCGATCATGATTTGCTTCGCCCAGCGATAATCCTCTTCATCGCCGATGACGAATTTTACTTGGTCGTGCGGTGTCAGGTACTGGATGTTTTGATAACGGTTTTTATTCGATTCGCCCGAGCTTGGGGTTTTTAAGTCCATCACCTTAATCACGCGCGAATCGACGCCCGAAATGTCGAATGCTCCGCTGGTTTCAAGCGATACGGTAAACCTAAGATCGGCGAGTTGCTCCATTAACGCTAAACAACCCGGCTGCGCGAGCGGTTCTCCTCCCGTCACCGTTACATGACGCGCGCCATAGTTTACGACTTCGGCAAGGATGGCGCCGATTTCTTTTTTTTCGCCGCCCGAGAAAGCATATCCGGTATCGCAATAAGCGCATCGCAAGGGGCATCCTGTGAGTCTGATAAACACCGTTGGCAAACCAACGGTGTTCGACTCCCCTTGCAGGGAATAAAAAATTTCGGTAATTCTTAGCGCACTCAAAATAACAGCGGGTTAATTCATCGTTTGCAGTTTTTTCTGCGCTAATACCGCAGCTTTAGAGCTGGTAAATTCGTTGGTAATCCGGGTAAAAATTTCCCGCGCTTTATCCTGATTTTTTTCTTCCAATTCGATAATACCTAACTTATATAACGCATCGGGCACTTTCGCGGAATTAGGATAACTGCCGGCCACCGCACTAAATGCTGTCCGCGCGGCGGCGTTATCTAAGTTCACTCGATGTGCTTCGCCGAGCCAATATTGAGCATTGTCCGCATAGCCGCTACCGGGATGATTGGCTAAATACGCATTGAATCCGTTAATGGCTTGAGCTGTCTTGCCGTTCCTGAGATCGTCGTAAGCCTGCTGATAATCCAGTTTTTCGGCCTCGGAAACGTTAACAGGAGGCGAAGATACCGCTGGCGATGTTGCATTGCTTTCGCTACCATCCGTCGCCGATGGTTCTTCCGCTTTAGCCTCGGACTTAATAGATTCATCTGCAGGGGCTTTTGAACCCCCTGTATCTTCTGCTGCCGACCCGGAAACCGAGGAAGAATCGGCAGGCGGCGGCACGGCTGCAGCAGGTTGATCCGATCCGGATTTATTTTCAATCGTCTGCAAACGGTCGTCGAAATCCGTATACATGGTTTTCTGCTGTTTTTTCAACTCTTCAATTTGAAAAGTCTGTTCTTCGACTTTGCCTGTAAGCTGCTGAACTTCGGTTTGCATCTGCTCTATGCGCTTCATCATTTCGTATGTCGCCGTTGAGGTGGGCGCTTTGGGCACAATGACCGGTTGATTAGGCGAAACGTTTCCGTTACTGCCCACCACGGGTGGTAACTCCGCACACGCGGCATTACAAAGACTTAACAGAAATACAATCCGAAGCTTCATTAACTATTACCTTTGATAAGACATTTCAACGCGACGATTGCGCTCATATGAGCTTTCATCGCTACCAAAAACGGCAGGCTTTTCTTCGCCATAGCTAACCAACGTTAATTGCCCATCGGAAACACCTTGCGCTTTCATCATACCGGCAACCGCTTTCGCACGTTGATCGCCCAAGGCAATATTGTACTCAGGTGAACCACGTTCATCGGCATGGCCTTCTAATGTCAGTTTTTGATTGGGATGGGCAACCAAGTACTGGGCATGCGCATTAATAACCGGAATAAAGTCCGGTTGGACGTCGCTGCTGTCATAAACGAAATAGATGGTACTTCTTGACAATGGATTATTAGGATCGCTGAATTCAGGCCCTAAAAAGGCGTTATTTCCGGTCACGCCGGTATAACCTGAACCGGCCATTCCCGATAAAGTAGAACCGCTATTCAGGCCGCTCGTTGAAGCATCGTTGATGCCGCTTGCAGCATTTTGCCCGGCATTATTCAAGCCTTCAGTGGCTTCGTCTTCGCTACAACCCGTTAAAACAAAAAAAGCTACCAATATCGCCATCAATAACTTGCTAATTTTCATATAATTTCCTGAAATTAAAATGTCTGAATGTAAAAGGGTACGTACTAAAACTAGGGCGACCACGCCGGTTCGCGAACCGCACCGCTGTTAAAACCCAATCTTTGTTGCATTTTACCATCTAACGATACGGCGGATAAGTAAGCCGCCCCGCCTTTTTTAGCGGCGTAGATCACCATTGAGCCGTTCGGCGCAAAACTGGGCGATTCATCTGCAGGTCCGGTCGTTATGACATTGATTGATCGACTACCGACATCCATGACCCCAATCCGGTAATCGCCGCCGTTGCCATGTACCATCGCTATGCTTTTGCCATCGGGTGAAAAACTAGCCCGGGCGTTGTAAGTCCCCGAAAATGTAATTCTTTTTTCGTCGCCGCCCGTACTGGACACTCTATATAACTGAGGTTTGCCGCCGCGATCCGAGGTAAATACGATATAACTGCCATCCGGAGACCAGACCGGTTCGGTATCGATGGAGAAGCTTTTCGTGAGCTTCATTAGAGCGCCGGTGCCGAGATTTAATGTGTAAATGTCGGGACTACCGTCCTTGGATAAAGTTAATGCTACTTTTTGACCGTCAGGCGACCATGCGGGTGCGCCGTTGATACCGGGGAATTCGGCTACCTTGGTGCGCTGTCCCGTTGCTAAGGTTTGTACGTAGATTGCGGCTGTTTTTTTCTCAAAGGAGACATAGGCAATCCGGCTTTTATCCGGCGACCACGACGGCGACATTAAGGGTTCTTTAGACGTCGTAATGGTTTGCGGATCAA
Organism: Methylococcaceae bacterium UBA7658; assembly: GCA_002483425.1. Classification (GTDB taxonomy): domain Bacteria; phylum Pseudomonadota; class Gammaproteobacteria; order Methylococcales; family Methylomonadaceae; genus Methyloglobulus. Next base: position 1,961 of record DLHW01000040.1, on the reverse strand, counting down.
AGCCGTCGGTATCGGCAATCTGGAGCTGGCTTTGCTGCCCGTTGTTGGTGACATAGGCAATCCGTCCGCTGAAAGCGCCTTTCTTGCCAGTCAATTTTTCAAAAATCAGGTCGGC
>DLHW01000040.1:262-1815 GCA_002483425.1 Methylococcaceae bacterium UBA7658 | reverse complement strand
TTTTCATCACATCGAGCAGTTGAAATTGAATGCTGTACTGCCCGCCGTTGCCATTCACCTGTCCAACCACTAGGTAATTTTGATTTATCGCCTGCCATTGCGGAAAATTAACCGCCGATGCCGAAGCCGGTCTTTCCGGCATGCTACCTTGAGACAGCATCTTGAAATAACCGCTTCGGGCAAGATCGGCATTCACCACCGCACTGATATCGACCGGCGCGCTGGAGGCGGCAAACGGCACAACAGCAACCGGGATGCCGTTATCTGCACTTTCAGTAATGTCTATCGTCAATTCGGCAAAAATCAACGGTGAAAAAAGCACCGTGAAGCCGATCAAGAGGATTTTGTTCAGAAAATTCACGTTTCTACCTCGTAATACTTGTTTTTTTATAGTTAAAAATCGATATTAATCTTTCAATATTAACATACCATGAATATCAATAGGATATTAACACTATCTCACCTTAATTAGCATTAAACGTGAACGATATAGACCTAAATTCTTTGACTAAATTTTTATCGGACGGAACGGGTAATGGCGACGACCTTTCAAACGCATTTTCTATCGACCGGGTAAAAATATCGTTGCCGTTACAATTTGCGCTTACATCCATAACCGAACCGTCCGAAGTTAACCTCAAACGAACGTTACAACTCGATCCTGTAGACCCTGGCGGAGCAATCCAATTACCCTTGACTCGCCGCTTTATGAGTTCCTTATATTTTTGAATTTCTGCCGCATTCGATGCCGCTTGCGCTTTAGCTGCATCGGCTTTCGCTTTTGCCGCCGCCTCTGCTTTAGCTTTTTCAGCCGCTTCTAATTTTGCCTTTTCTGCAGCGGCTAATTCCGCCAATCGTTTAGCTTCGGCAGCTTTTTTATCCTCTGCAGCCGCTTTTGCTTTAGCTTTAGCTTTAGCTTCGGCTTCTGCTGCTTTTTTGGCTTCAGCCTTGGCTGCTGCCTCTTTCTTCGCTTCCGCTTCGGCGGCTTTTTTGGCTTCAGCCTTGGCTTGTGCGGCAGCTTCTGCTTTGGCTTCCGCTGCAGCTTTGGTTTTCGCCTCAGATGCGGCTTGTTTCTTGGCTTCCGCTTCTGCCGCTTTTTTGGCTTCGGCCTTGGCTTGTGCGGCAGCTTCCGCTTTGGCTTCTGCGGCGGCTTTGGCTTTCGCCTCGGCTGCCGCCTCTTTCTTGGCTTCTGCTTCGGCGGCTTTTTTGGCTTCGGCCTTGGCTTGCTTGGCAGCTTCCGCTTTGGCCTCTGCTGCAGCTTTGGCTTTCGCCTCGTTGGCGGCTTGTTTTTTTGCTTCGGCTTCAGCCGCTTTTTTGGCTTCCATCTTAGCTTGGGCGGCAGCCTCCGCTTTGGCCTCTGCCGCAGCTTTGGCTTTCATTTCGGCTGCCGCCTCTTTCTTCGCTTCCGCTTCGGCGGCTTTTTTGGCTTCTGCCTTAGCCTCGGCTGTTGCTGCCGCTTTCATTTTTGCTTCCGCTTTTGCTTTGGCTTCAGATGCTGCTTTAGCTGCGGCTTCTGCCGCCGCTTGCTTCTTGGCTTCGGATTCCGCTAATGC
>DLHW01000040.1:0-134 GCA_002483425.1 Methylococcaceae bacterium UBA7658 | reverse complement strand
GCTTTTTCAGGTAATTGGGTTTGTACTTTTTCTTTAACTTCTTCGGGTGTTGCCTTTGGCTTTGCACTGGGTTTTACATTGGAAACCGATTTGCTTTGTTCCACGACAGTAGCATGAATAATATCCGCCTCAGG
>DLHW01000017.1:10386-32557 GCA_002483425.1 Methylococcaceae bacterium UBA7658 | reverse complement strand
TAGCAAACCCTAGCGACTCCGCAAATCCACCGGTATTTCCCGAAAAACTCCGTCTTGCTGCCAATCGCCGCCCCATTGCCTTTCAAAAAGGGGGCAGGATAGGTGCGGTGGGCCCACCATTCCATGGCTTGCCCGCCCCACGCCCTTGTTCGCGCTGTGCGCTCAACGGGAACCCTGCTTTACGACCGTACGGCGGGTTGTACGACCGTACGGCGGGTTGTAGGGCGGGTATGATGATGCAGAAGAAGCCGGAGAAGACGCTGCCGACGATATTGTCGATGATGCTTTATGCCCCCCAGAAGACAACGGGCATGGGCCAAATTGTCAAAAGATAGGAAGGCAATGCACTGAGAAGTGTACTGCTAGCTATCCAGGTAAAGGAGGGACTTGGGGTGAATGGATTGCTGTGTGTTCCGCAGCTTGTATGAAGGCAAAAGGTTGCAGCCCTTTTCAAGACCGGTCACTATTTTAATAATATATGAACAAAGAATTAGCTCAAAGATTAATTAATGAACTTTTGGTTTGTCACAAAGCTATTGACTCGGTTGAAATAGTTTCCCAGGAAATAGACGATGAGAATCTTCGCCAAGAATTTCGTAACGTATTAGCCAGAATTTCTTTTGACATTTATTCTGAGGCAATGGGAAAAATTATTTTAAAATTTCCTAATCTTGATCCGTTTTCAAAGGAAAATATTAAGAGCCGTAGGATGCGGTGAGGTACGAACCGCATCGTCCGCGTTGCCTTGGCAAACCCGCGCCAAGCTACATAATGCCCGGGATTATGCGTACAACGACCGTACGGCGGGTTGTAGGGCGGGTCGAGACCCGCCTTTTGGTGTAACTACGACGGTGGGTAACCGTAAGGCGGGTCTCGACCCGCCCTACGTGCTTGGTTAGGGAAGACAGTAAACAACATCAAAAAAGATCGGAATACACAAAAAACGATTGTCTTTCCAATGAAGTAATTGATAGTTATCATGAAACTTGCTTTTCTCAATGCGGTGTTCCACCGTGGCGTTATCCTTTTGTATTTCCATTTAATCCGCAAAAATAGCATCAAAGATTTATGAATATTCTTAAAAATATAGCCTTATTTATCATTGTTTGCATTTTTGTGCTCATTGTTTACGCATTTGTTATCTATATTTTAATTAAACTTTCTAATTTATTTTCTGGAAGTGTGATTGGAAGCATTTTTGCAAAAGCCTCATTATGGGGAGGGCAGTTTGGGTTAGGTATAGTAATATACCCAGTATTAGTAATACTTACATTCAAATATATCAAGGGCGGTAGGCTGGGTTGAGGTACGAAACCCAGCCCGGTAGGGTACGCATCGCGTACCTTATTGATTCGGTTGATTTTGTTATCTACGTCACAGGCTTTGCGTCCAAGGGTGCGGCCAAACTCCGGTCATCCGCCACCATGATAATGGTATCTACATGGTATTAATTTGGAATCGGCGGCGGCATAAGCGGGAACAGCGCCGCGAATTTCTCGACCTTTTCCGCCGCTTGCCATTCGCTCATCGGCTCCTGCCAGATTAAGGTTTCCCGGCCAATCTCGCCGTTTTGGATTTTTTGTTTGACGGTGGCTAAATCGAACGGACCGGTCTTTTCGCCGTTTATTGCAACATAAATAGGCGGTTCTTGCGGCAGCGGCGGCGGGGTTGCTTGGTTCGTACCGGCTTGGGCATACGTCCGGCTCATTTCGTTCGCCATTCCCATACCCATACCCATACCCATACCCGCAGCCGCCGCGCCGCCGCCCCAAGGATTTGAAGCGGCCTCGGTCATGGCTTCTGCAGCTTGGTAGCGGGTGTAGTCGTTAAGGTTGCCAATGACGCCCATGCTGGTGCGCTTATCCAAGGCTTGTTCGACTTCTTCCGGCAGGGAGATATTTTCGATCAGCAAATTGCCGACTTCCAGTCCGTATTCCAGGAATTCCGGCGTTATGCGCTCGCTGACGAATTTACTGAGATCGTCGTAATTACCCGCCAAATCCAATACGGGAATGTTGGCTTCGCCGATGATGGTGCTGAACCGTGATGTGATCAAGTTGCGCAACTGGTCGCTGATGTCGCTGGTATTGAAATGACCGTTGGTGCCGACGATTTCTTTACTGAATACTTCCGGGTCTTTGATGCGGACCGCGTAGGTGCCGAAAGCTCGTAATCTGATAGGCCCGAACTCTTTATCCCGTAACATGACCGGATTTTTGGTGCCCCATTTGAGATCGGTAAACCGCCGCATGTTGAAGAAATACACTTCCGCCTTGAACGGGCTGTTGAAACCGTGCGGCCAGCTTTCCAAGGTCGTCATGACCGGCATGTTGTTGGTTTCCAGCTTGTACAGGCCGGGCTGGTAAACATCGGCGATGCGGCCTTCGTTGACCAAGATCGCTACTTGCGATTCGCGTACGGTCAACATCGCGCCGTATTTGATTTCGTTGCCGTAACGCTCGAAGCGGTACACCATCGTATCGGCGGAACTATCGGTCCATTCGATGACATCGACAAATTCGCCTAATATCTTGTCAAATAAGCCCATTTCGGTCTCCTTATTGTGGTTGTGCCGGAGTTGAAGATGTAGTCGCCGATTGCATTGCCTTGGCTGAAGCCAAGGTTTTGCGGAGTTCCGTCTCGCAGGCTTGCAATTCGGTGACCGCTTGCGCCCGCGCCTGTTTGCCCTGATCGGCAATTTGCAAGCTTTCTTCCAAAGTTTGGATTAATAACGTATTCGCCTGTTTGATGGTTTCGATGTCGAACACGCCGCGCTCCAGTTGCTTGCGGGTTTCGGCATTGGCGATTTTCAGGTTTTCGGCGTTGCTTTTGAGCAAGTCGTTGGTCAGGTCGGTTGCCGCCTTGACGGTTTCCGCCGCTTGCGAGGAACGGAAAATCGTCACCGCCGTCGCCAATTGTTGACGCCAGAGCGGGACGGTATTCACCAAGGTCGAATTAATTTTGTTGACCAATCCTTTATCGTTTTCCTGCACCAGCCGTATTCCGGGCAGACCTTGCATCGCCACTTGCCGGGTCAGACGCAGGTCGTGAACGCGGCGCTCCAGGTCGTCTCGCACAGAACGAAGATCCCGTAACTCCTGTGCCGCCAGCGTTGCTTGATCGGATGTTTCGGATTTTTTCGTTTTTTCCGGAATGGTGTGGTCATCCAGTTCTTTAAGCTTTTCATCGCCTGCCTTGATGTAGCTTTCTAGGGCGTGAAAATACTCCAGATTGGCGGTATACAGCCGGTCCAAAGCGGTAATGTCAGTCAGTAAGGTGTTCTTATGAATTTCCAGCCGATCGGTAATGCCGTCAATCTGCTTGCGGACTTCTTCGTATTTTTGGACGAACTTGGCTACCGGTTTGGCTTTGCCGAGCAGTTTATCGAAAAACCCCGGTTTTTGATTCGGATCGAGTCCATCGATATCGAAGCCCCGGATCACGGCGACCATTGCGTTCAAATCTTCCCCTGCTGCGCCCAAATCTTTATTTTTAACACCTTCGAGCATTTTGTCGGAAATAGTCGTTAATTGCTCCTGGGCTTTGCTGCCGAAAAATAGGATCGTTTTACTGTCCGCCACGTTAATTTCCGCCATTATTTCGTTAACCATGGCTTGGTTAACGGCGGGAACGGCCTTGTTCGTTGTTAATTCGGGCATTACATCCGTTATCGGGTTTTCATTTTGTTTTTGTTGAATAACGGCATCCGATGAGATGTTTTCCGAGGTTACTGCATCGTTAGATTGCGCTTCGCTCATTCATTTTCCCCTTTTGGTAAGAAGGTATTAAATAACGCCTTCATGCTTCAATTGTTTTGCCAATACGTCTATTTGTACGTCTAAATCGAACAGATCTTCTTGGAGTAATTTTTCTTTCTGGGCCTTAAATTCGGCTTCTATGCTGTCCAACACATTGCGGAAATTCTGTTCCAATTCCGGAATATCGGCTTGAAGGTGAGTGTTGGCGTAGCCAGTTGTAACCTTATTAGTGCTGTCAAGATAAATCAGCAAAAATTTTCTGGTCCGCCTTATCGCACTGGGATTGGCTTCCAGTTCGTCGATAATGTTTCTCGCGGTATCGCAAATCCGGTCGATCCGGGTATTGAATTCAAGATTTCGAATACGGTTATTAGCATTTTCAATATTTAAGATGATATTTCCAGCACCTTCGATGATTTTACTAATTTCTTCAACTGAAAAACCGTGCGTGCCGGCTATCGATTTTTGCTTACGCGGATCCAAGCCGTAACAAAGCAGCATGCCTAAAAATGCGCCGCCGCCGAAAGCGAGCGAAACGGCTAAACTATTTTGCGCCCCTAGCAATGAAACGATAAATGTCGTTGCGGCGGTAATTATTGCCGCCGACGTTTTCAACGGCCATTTGGGCGCTTGGGCCACTAATCTTTCGCGGTAAATGTTTTCAGCCTGCAGCCCCAAACGCAAGAGCTTACCGGCTAACAGGAATGCCGCATAACCGCCCGCATTGACAAGGATGCCGGGTAAATTTCCGGTCGCGAACGCTTTGACAGTCGCCAATATCAATAAAACGGGGAGCACGTAAAGTAGCAAGCCGCTACTCGTATTAATCCACGCTTTAGTCTCTTTGACAAAACGTTTCGGATTGCGCCGTATGGTCTTTAGATTAGTCACGAATCACCTCGGTCCTTTTTCACGCCGCCGCGCTGTTATCACTTGCGGACAAGTTGAAGTTCGAGCGCTGGAATATCCGCATGCGGCCCGGCTTTAACTAACGCTTGGCAAGTCGCAATACCCACGGTGGTTATTAATAAAATCAACCCCAGAAATCTTCTAAACCATTGTGACATTTTTATTTACCGCCATTTAATGAAAATACGAACGACTAACAGTGTTTGTAGCGCTAAGGAAATTTTACCATTACTGCATTAAATTCAGGTTTCCGTATTAAACACGCAAAACATTGAGTTGGACAATGAATAATCGAGATATATCCATTAGAGTTTGATATGCCAAGCATAAGGCATTCGTTAGCGCCTTAATTGACTAAGATAATCCGGCAAGCTTAAAAAACCGCCTAAGGCAACATTGAAAACGAAGGGAATAAGATTTTCCGGCAAAAAAACCGGAATAATTTGCTTACTCCGGTTGATAAAGTGGGCGTCCGTTTGGCTCCTAGCCGGACGCCGCGATTAATATATTGAATCTTAATTATGCGGTTTAAACATTATCTTACAGTAGCAGTAATGCTCCGGGTGTTATTGGCTTTCCGGGTGTCGGTTGAGAATCCGGCAAAATTGGCAAATCCTGTTACCGTTACCGCTCCCAAGACTGTAGGTCTAACCACAATGGAGAGAGACGCTTGTCCGCCAGCCGCTATTGAGGGTATGTTACAAGTTACTTTGCCGTCAACAACGCCAACACAAGTATTACCGTTCGCCGTCGCCGATACAAACGTTAACGAACTAGGCAAAGCCATCGTGAATACTACCTTATTAGCTTGTCCTACACCGTTAAGAAGGGCCCATGTGTAAGTTAAGTTATTGTTTAAAATAGCCCTGCTTTTAGTTCTGGCGCCAATTTGGAGATCCGTTACCGGTTGCACTGGCGGTGGCGCAATCGCAGTTGTTACCGAAGCATTGTTATCAGCGGCATTAGCCTCGCTGGCAATTTGAGTCGTCCCGTCCGATTCGTATCCCGTAACGCTTGCCGAATTTGTTACCGGTTGGGTTACGCCATTCAAGGTAATAGCCACAGTTTTGCTTTCGCCTGGATTGAGATTTGCGTTATTGCATTCAATAGTCATTGAATCGGCAGCAATACACTCGCCCATTGTTGTAGTAAAGCTCGAACCGGTAAACCCAGCAGCGGGTAAAACATTAGTCAACCTGATTGCAGGAACGGCTAGTCCGCCAGTGTTTTGCACAGTCAACTCATAAACCGCTTGTTCGTCTTCGAATACTTCTACAGGTCCTTGCATATTCAACGATAAGTTAATACTGGGAGCTGACGCTGTTGGCATTAATTCAACGGTATTAGACGCCGCGCTTTCGCCTGCCACATTGACCGCAAAAACCTCAAAATTGTAAACCGTATCGTTCAACAAACCGCTGATGGTGGTCACGGTAGAGGTAGCGGATACAGTGCGTTCAAATCCCGGTAAACTCAACTGATAGCCGCGGACGATGTAGTGCGAAATCGGGCTATCGCCGTTGTCAACAGGCGGTATCCACGACAACGCTACTGCATTGTTTCCTGCTGTGCCTATCAAATCGGTTGGAGCGTCGGGCGAACCGGCGATTTTCGGAGTAACCAGGTTACTGAGTTCCGATAACGGACATTCGCTGCCACATACCGTGTTGATTGGAGATACTTTGAAGCGGTATTTTGCTCCGTTCGATAAACCCGTTACGGTTAAACTGGTAGGCGCAGGGCTGGCAGCCGGCGTATTTTGCGGGGTTATCGATGTTGGGTTGCCTAGGCTATCCAAGGAATGTACCGTGTATCCCGTGGTAACTGCGCTTCCTAGCGTTCCTGGATTCCAGCTAACGGCGGCTATACCGTCTCCAGCTACCGCAGAAACGTTTTGCGGGGCGCCGGGTACGATAGGAACATCGCTTTCGCTGACTTTAACAATTTTGCCTTGAAATAGACCATCGCCTTCCGTTGGATCGTCGCCAACAAAGATATCGGGCTTCGCTACCGCTAAATTATCGACCGAAACACTCAACGGTACGCTCAATCCCGTTGCCCAATTCGGTATAACGCTGGGTGTTGTATTCGGGTTTTCAATTTTAGTAACCGAACCGATATCAGCAATAAACAAAGCGGTGCCATTTGCAGTTTGACCTTGCTGGTTGCTGCCTATACCGGTGGGTAACAAAACGTTGGATGTAAATACATCTTCCGAAACGCAAGCACCGGCTAGGCAAGAATCGGCATTTGTAATTTTCCACGGGCTTGCTTCGCCGAGACCGTAAAGGTTATGACCGGCAAAAGCAACGCCCTCATTGCGTCGGCCTAGTGTCGCGATAGTGACGAAGTTTGTGCAAGGCACTGCCGTTGCGCTTGGATTAGCGATCCGCACAATATTGCCGCTTCTTAAAAGACTTAAATAAAGATTCCCATCGGGTCCTAACGCTAAACCGCTGGGACGATTCGGTGAAACGCCGCAACTGGTGCCGTCGCCTAAACGGAAATCCGCTCCTTCAAGCGTACCGTGGCCGCCGCCTCCGGCAGAATTGAAGATCTTACGAATCACGCCTTGATTGGTTGAATTTGCAACCTCATCGGCAATATAGGCGTGATTGGATGCCGGATTAAACACGACGGAACCGCCCAATACACAGGTAGCGGCGTTCACTGAATAAGGTCCAGGGCTATCTAAGGCCGGATCCATTCGGCAAAGACCTTGTAAATGATCCGAAATCCATAAATGCCTTGCCCCGCTGCTACCGGTTGCTACAAAGCCGTTTTTCGGTGCGGTTACGGCATTGGGCGCTATTGTTGTTTGGACGACAGCGAGGGCCGAAGTTGCGGAAAGCGCTAAAAGCATGGCCGCACTGATTTTTCCTAGAGCCGGTGTGGATCTGTCATCCATACCGGAACTCATTTTTTGAAAATTTATAATTTTCATGTAGTTACCCCATAATTTAAAATAAGAATCAACAATGACGCTTTACTTAATGCGTCGAAGTCGCGCCTTTTTAAGCCAACTCACTTTTAAAGAAAAGGGGTAAATTTTTATCGAATAATATATACCGCAGCGAAATTACTTATTAATTATTACCATTTAAATCAAGGACATAAATACAGGCCGAGATACAGCGTCGATCTAATCTGCAATACAGTAGAAGTTAGCCGGCTTTTTGAGGAAACTTGTCAGCTTTAAAATAAACAATGTTTATTTTATTGGCTTGACAGAATAGCCTATTAGTCAAATAATAAATCCAAGCTTATGAACTGGAGGGTTTTGAGCTTAGATTGTAGCTTCTATGATCGATATCGTTGTCATCCTTGCAGGGATGGCAACGATAGTTAATAAATAATATTCGTTTTAACAGCGATAGCAGGCTCCGGTTAGATTCAATCCTAATCTTGTAAGTGTGTTTTTTTCAGACACAAGAAATTCACTTTTCATTTCCCGTATTTTTTTCAGGCAAATCAAACAAAATAAAAAACTAACTTTGTTTTACTTTTTCAATATTATTACCGAATGCGATGATACGCCGTTGCCAATTCCTGTATATACGTAAAAATACCTATTCCGAAAACAGAGATTTACTCGACAAATCATCATGTTATTACTAAAAACAAGCGTCGCCGGTAGTTTATTTGCTTAGTATAAATGTTAATTAACAATAGATTAAGAGTAATAAACGCCGATTATTTAATCATCATGCTGGTTTGAAGGGAGGGTATGCCCAGAGTGATATCAACGGGTGACGACCGGTAAATTTAAGTTTCGACCGGTTTCAATTGATTATTGGCGCGTTGTGAGCGGAAAAGCTAACGTCTGGATTATTAAGGCTACATGAAGTCTTGAAATGCGTATGACATCTCCGGAATTATACACATCGGGCGAATTAATGTTATTGCAGGTTTTCCAGTTCGTCCCAGCGTTGATAAGTTTGTTCAAGTTGCACGTCAATGGCTTGTAATTCTGTCAAGGTGGCGGCGATAACCGTTTGGTCGTTCTTATAAAACTCCGCGTTATTGACGGTTTGGTTTAAGCCTGCTTGACGCTCTTCAAGCTGGGCGATCAATACCGGCAGGTGATTGAGTTCTTGCTGTTCTTTAAAGCTAAGTTTCTTTCGGACTTGGGTTTTTGTTGCGGAAATGTTCTCAGTATCCGGTTTCGCTTTACTTTCTTGCGGCTTTTTGGTGCTTTCTGTTTTGGCAATCGTTTGCTGATGCCGTTGCCAGTCGCTGTAGCCGCCGACAAATTCTTCGACCTTCCCGGAACCGTCCAAGACAAAAACGCCAGTGACTACGTTATCCAAAAAGGCGCGGTCGTGGCTGACTAGCAGTAAAGTGCCGGAGTAATCGACGAGTTTTTCCTCCAGCAATTCAAGAGTTTCCAGGTCGAGATCGTTGGTCGGTTCGTCCATTACCAGAAGATTGGCTGGTTTGGTGAACAGTTTCGCCAGCAGCAAACGGTTTTTTTCCCCGCCCGACAAACTTTTAACCGGCGAGCGCGCCCTGGCCGGAGCAAACAAAAAATCCGCCAGATAGGACATGATATGGCGTTTATTTCCGGCAATTTCGATAAAATCGCTGCCTTCCCCGACGGAATCGGCAACCGTCATTTCCGGGTCGAGCTGGTCGCGCAATTGGTCGAAATAGGCGATTTCCAAGCGTGTGCCGTGCTCGACGGAACCGCTGCCGGGTTCAATTTGTTTGAGCAGCAATTTTAATAAGGTGGTTTTTCCAGCCCCATTCGCGCCGATTAAACCGATCTTGTCGCCGCGCTGGATCAAGGTGGAGAAATTTTTAATGATTGTTCGTTCCGGAAAATTGAAGCTAATCTCGTTGACCTCGATAACTTTCTTGCCGGACGCCTCGCCGCTGGCTAAAGTTAATTTGCTTGCGCCTTGCTGGACGCGGCGTTGCGAACGTTCCTTGCGTAATTCCTCCAACGCTCTAACCCGGCCTTCGTTACGGGTGCGGCGGGCTTTGACGCCTTGCCTGATCCATACTTCTTCCTGCGCCAGTTTCTTGTCGAATTCGGCATTCTGGTTGGTTTCGTCCTCCAGCGCCGCCGCTTTCCTGCGTAAATAATCATCGTAAGTACCTTGCCAGGACACCAGATTGCCGCGGTCCAAATCGACGATACGGGTCGCCAGTTTCTGCAAGAACGCCCGGTCGTGGGTGACGAACAGTACGGCCCCGCCGAAATTGAGCAATTGTTCTTCCAGCCAGGCGATGCTTTCAAAGTCGAGGTGGTTGGTCGGCTCGTCCAGTAATAAGACCTGCGGATCGATCACCAACGCCTTGGCCAGCGCAACGCGGCGTTTCCAGCCGCCGGATAGTTCCTTGATCTTGATGTCGGGCGGCAAACCCAGCTTATTGAGCGTGGTTTCGATTTTAGTATTAAAATACCAGCCGTGCATGGCTTCAAGCTTATGCTGCAATTCGCCCAGTTGCAGCAAGGCTTTCGGGTCATGGTAGTCCATCGTCATAGACAACGCGTGATATTGCGCGATCAGAGCGCCTAACTCCCCCAAACCGCTTGCCACCGCATCGTAGATGGTGGCTTCGTCCGGCAACACCGGCGCTTGTTCCAGCCATGATAATTTCAGCTCCGGCTCACGCCAGATTTCGCCGCTGTCGGGCTGGATATTACCGGCGATTATTTTCATTAACGTCGATTTCCCTTCGCCGTTACGGCCCAACAAACCTACCCGCTCGCCCGCATCTAATTGAAAGTTTTCTTTGTTGAGCAGGGCGTGGGAACCGAAAGCGATGGCGGTATTCGATAAACGTAATAAGGGCATGAGGTAAGGTGTTGAGTAGATTTTACAGGCATTATAGCTGAACAATCGGCTTCGATTTTTAGGGTTGCGGTACCAAAAAATTAACTGGCTTCTCTTAATTACACGATTGCTTTGCCCTGGAGGTAGCGCCGCAGCACATCGAGTACCAATAACACAGCTTGATGTTGTTTGCGTTTAAGGTCACCGGCAAGGATACGGATAGATTGTTTAAATTCGCCGTTTACTAATAATACCGTGGTCACTGTTACGGCATTTTCGCTATTTGACTGCGTACAATCTTGCCCGGAATACAACTGAACCGAAATCATGCTTGCATCCGTTTTCGATTGCACGGCTTGTGCGAGCGCCTGACTGCTTGAAATTAAATTCTCACGATCGTAACTCAGATTGAAGTCATGAAATAGCTTTTCTATTGCCCGCTCGTAAACTGAGTTCAGTAACCAAGGCATCCCCGCCAGTTTAGCCGCCAGTAAACCTTGACTGAGCGTTTCTACGGCTGACAAGGTGTAAGATTTTTCCGCCATCGATTTCGCTACCACCGAAACTAAATCGTTATCCTGGCAATCGTTTTCCGCGACAGCATAAACGGCATCGCCCAGCAGGGAAACAATCCGGTTTTCTAAGCGATCTTGATTGTCTTGCGGATATCCGCCGGGGAACAAGAGTTTAGTTTGCACTTCGCCCCATTCGGCCCGGAATCCCAACTGAACTTGAGGCGGTATCTCAATCGTATCAATTCGCTCTTGAAGGTCGGATTCGCCAATACCGGCGGTTTTGATTGTAATCAAGCGGCTGGGCTGCAAAACAAAACGATTTTGCAGCTCCGGTTTAATATATGCTAAAAACATCTGGCGCATTTCAGCGGGGACACCGGGCGCAAACGCAAACCAGCAGCGGCCCGCTTGCAAAGCGAATCCGGGCGCGGTGCCCCACAGGTTATCAAGCCGCAACGCGTCCTTCGGCAACAGGGCTTGTTTACGGTTGCATTCGGGCATTATGCGCTGCCGGTTCGCGAAGAATTGCCGGATTTGGTTGAAGGCAATCTCATCGAACAGCAATGGGCGATCGAACGCTTGGGCAACGGCTTCAGCCGTTAAATCGTCGCTGGTCGGACCCAACCCGCCGGTGCAAATACAGCAGTCCGCGCGCATTGCAATGTCGCGCAATACTTGAACTAAATCCATGAGTTTATCGCCAACGGCATTGTGCCTGGCGACATTGAAACCCAGGACAACAGCTTGTTGCGACAACCAGGCGGCATTGGTGTCGGCAATTTGCCCTGTGGTAATTTCCTCGCCCTGGGACAAAATTTCTATAACCGGATTCATCGCTAAAACCTCGACAATAGCACTTGATGCCAAAACGGCAATGAAATAAGGCTCAACGCCGTTGTTACGGTAACGGCCATCGCATAAAGCGAACTATCCAGTTTGAAGCGGTCGCATAGTACGATTCCGATAACCATACTGGGCATAGCCAGATCGAGTGCAGCGGCAGCCTTGTAATTGGCTGGCATGGGAATTTGGCTGACTAAAACAATGGCAAATAACGGCATCAAGAACATTTTAACCGCGATGACTGGAGCGATGTTGCCAACATTGCTTAATCTGACGGATTTCCAGTTCAGGGCTAAGCCTAGCGAAAACAACATCAAAGGCACGACGGCGCCCGACAACAGCTTAAGCGTGCCCGACAACCAAACCGGCGCAACCAGACCCTTTAGATTTAAGAACACGGCGGCGCCCGCCGCCCAAAACGGCGGTGTGTTTAAAAAGCTCCATACCGGCTGAGGTTTTTGGGAGGTGTCGTTGCCGTAATGCCTGACGGCCATAATGCCAAATGTAAAAAGCAAAGGCGCCGTCGCAAACAAATCGATCTGAATAACGACTGACCTGGCCCAACTGCCGAAGGTTTGTTCCAATACCGGCAGTCCTAAATAAGTGACATTGGGAAACGTAGCCAATATCATTGCGCCTAAGCAGCGGCGTTCAAATTTGAATACGGTGCCGATTGCCCAAAGGCAAAACATGCCAAAAAGGATGGTGGGAATGACTAATAAGGTGAATTGTAATGATCGCCAACCGATATCGGCCGCCCATAACACCTCTAAAACCATCATCGGTAAAAAAAAATAATAAACCACCGTGGTTAAAACCGTACGGGTTTCCTCCGCGCTCAAGCCCATCGGAGTAAAAATACGCCATGCGATCCCGCCGATCATCATGAGTGACATTTGTATTAGGCTTGAATGCATGTAGTTAGTTTAGAATCATGTAAAGCGGTTTTTACCCGAAAGGAAATTGTAACCGGCGGAGTATTTAATTTTGCTATTTTAACATTGTCATGATGTTACAAAACTAAAGCTTCATTATGACCGGAATTTTTGCTTAAGCAGTACGAAAGTTCTCTTAGGCCTGCCTGCTGAATAACGTTTCGGTGTTATGCCTTGGTCAATATCAATGTTATCGATTTGCAGTTGCGGACATGCTTGGTAACAAATCTTTTATCTACAAAGTTTAGTTACACCTTGTGAAAGCAGGTATTTAATGAATCTCTGAACAATATTATTTCATTCATAATCTGAAAGTCACAAGAGTAGTTCAGCAAGCTCACCATTTATGCCCTGCGGATACGAACGGAACCAATTTCTTACCTTTCGTCCTTAACTGCATGGATGCAGATGTGAGCAAAGCAAGGAGTAAGTTGCCGAGAGGCGAGTCAAAGGACTTCACCAGAGACTCCTGAATGGACGCAGCAATGTGAAACAAAAAAGTTAACAATTTACTGCCTCGGCGGGACGATGATGAGAATTTTTTTCAAAATGCCAAGTTAACGCTAGTTTTAAAAAACCGGCTTCGCATTGTCAGGCANNATAGGCTTCGCATTGTCAGGCAGAAAACGCGAAAACTTACTCATGGGTATTTGAGTTGAGCATCAGCATATAATTGGTACGGATTTACTTTCCGGTAAAACATATCGCCTATTACCTTAACACCCCACTCGGATGCGAATAATTGTCCAATACCTGCACATAATTTGCCCGTTCATAAGCGCTGGGGTCGATGGCGTGTTGCTGGCTGACGCTGCCTTTTAATTGCTGGATCGAGTCGTATTCGTGTTCTTCCAGCCACCGACCCAATTCGTCACGAATTACCGTTAAATGGGCGCTGCCTTGTTTAAGCAATACGCTGCACAAATGCACGACATCGGCGCCGGCAAGCAAGGCCTTGATGACATCTTCCGTTTGATGAAACCCGCCTGTTACAGCCAGCGATAATTTCACTTTACCAAATAATAAAGCCGTCCAGCGGACGCGCATCAACGATTCGGCGGTAGTCGACAGTTCAAGTTTCGGCAGTACTTCCAACGATTCCAGATCGATATCGGGCTGATAGAAACGGTTAAAAATTGCGATTCCGTCTGCACCGGCAAATTCCAAACGCTTGGCGAAATGAATTAAGGAACTAAACTGCGGCGACAGTTTCATCGTAATCGGTATGGTGACGTGTTGCTTTAGTTCCTGCAGAATTGCGATGTATCGGTTTTCGACGGCTTCGCTGCTATCCTCAGGATTCGCCGCGACATGGTACACATTCAACTCCAGCGCATCGGCGCCTGCTTGCTGAAGTTGTTTACCGTAATCGACCCAACCCCCGATTGAAGTCCCATTCAAACTGGCAATCACCGGAATGTGTAAGGCTGTTTTGATTTTTTGTAAATTTTCCAGGTATTGATCCTGGTAGGTCTGCACTTGATCGGGTACCGGATGGAATGAGTCGGCTTCCCCGTAGCCGATGGCCTGCTGATAAAAAAATCGATCCATTTGCCGTTGTTCGGCTTCGATTTTTTCTTCAAATAACGAATGCATGACCAGTGCAGATGCCCCTGCATCTTCGAGACGCCTAGCCGTATCGGTATTTTTGCTGAACGGAGAAGCCGACGGCACGAGCGGATGAGCCAATTTTAAGCCCAGATATGTCGTTGTTAAATCAACCATTGCCTTGCTCCGATTTTGCATCCGTTTTTAATTGAGCTTTGACCGAAGACGGCCGGGTCGACTCGTTCCACTCAAGTTCGGAAAGCTGCTTGTAATAATGGTAGCGGTTTTTCACTTCTTCCTGCGCTTGTTTTAAAAACCGCTCTGCATCGTCAGGGTGAGTTTGCCACAACATGCTGAAACGGGTTTCCGATTTAACAAAATCGCTAAGCGGGATCGAAGGTTCGGGCGAATCCAGATGCATGGGATTTTTACCTTGTTTGATTTTATTGGGATCGAACCTGAATAGCGGCCAGTGACCGCTTTTCACTGCCAAATTCTGTTGCCGATGGTTATTCGACAAATCGACGCCGTGGGCGATGCAAGGTGCATAAGCGATGATAATCGAGGGCCCTTCGTGCGCTTCCGCTTCCAGAAAAGCATTCAAGGTTTGCGTGTCTTTACCGGCATAGGCCACATGCGCCACGTATACATTGGCGTAATCCATCGCCAGCAAAGCCAAATCTTTCTTCATCTGCGCTTTGCCGCCGGCGGCGAATTTGGCGACCGCGCCTAACGGCGTCGACTTGGATTTCTGTCCGCCGGTATTGGAATAGACTTCAGTATCCAACACCAATATGTTGACATTTCGTCCGCTGGCCAGGACATGATCCAAGCCGCCGTAACCGATGTCGTATGCCCAGCCGTCGCCGCCTACAATCCAGACGGATTTTTTGCATAAATAGTCGGCTAATTGTAAAAGAGACTGGGCAGCAGGTTCGTCCATTCCTTGCAGACGTTGTTTGAGTTCCGTTACACGTTCGCGCTGCTCGTAAATCCCAGCCTCATCGGATTGATCGGCATTTAATATCGTTTGGACGAATTCCTTTCCTAGCCGGGCAGAAAGCGATTGCAGCAATTCCTTCGCTTGTTCACCTTGTTTGTCCAGGGCGATACGCATTCCCAAACCGAATTCGGCGTTGTCTTCGAACAAGGAATTACTCCATGCAGGCCCCCTGCCTTCGGCGTTTTTGGTCCACGGTGTGGTCGGCAAATTGCCGCCGTAAATGGACGAACAGCCGGTCGCGTTGGCTACGATCATCCGGTCGCCGAACAACTGCGATGCTAACTTTAAATAAGGGGTTTCGCCGCAACCGACGCAAGCGCCGGAAAACTCGAATAACGGCTGCATTACCATCGAGCCTTTAATGGTGTTGGGTTTCAACAACCGCCGGTCGTATTCGGACAGACTCAAAAAGAACTCCCAATTTTCCCGCTCGGCTTCAAGCAGCGGCGGTTGCGGGTACATATTCAACGCTTTCCGGCTAACATTGGATTTATCTCTTATCGGGCAAATATCAACGCATAAGGTACAGCCGGTACAATCTTCCGGCGCCACTTGGTAAGACATGGAAAGTCCGGCGGGAAAGTCCTTACCCAGCATCGGCGCGTGTTTAAAGGCGGGCGGTGCATTTTGCAGCAGATCGGTCGAATAAACTTTGCTGCGGATAACGCCATGAGGACAAACCATCGCACATTTACCGCATTGAGTGCATAAATCGGTCTCCCAAACCGGAATTTCCAAGGCCAGATTTCGCTTTTCGAAAGCGGCGGTTCCGGTGGGGAAAGTGCCGTCGACCGGCATAACCCCGACCGTTAGCTGATCGCCGCGGCCTGCGATGATTTCACTTGTGACATGCTTAATAAATTCCGGCGCCGATTCCGAAATTGCAGAGCGAATTTCAACTTGGCTGGTAATGGTTGATGGAATCGTGACCTGATGCAGGCTCGCCAGCGTTTCGTCAATCGCTTTAAAATTGATCTCCACAATACGTTGCCCCTTTTTACCATAAGTCTTTTCCACCGCCTGTTTAATAGCGGTGATGGCCTGTTCTTGGGGTAATACGCCGGAAATGGCGAAAAAACAGGTTTGCATAATGGTATTGATGCGTTTGCCCATGCCGCTTTTTTCTGCCACTGCGTATCCATCAATCACGAAAAACCGGATGTTTTTTGCGATCATCAGTTGCTGCATGGTTCGCGGCAAGGTATTCCAAACTTGATCGACCGGCTCTGCCGAATTGAGCAAAAAAACCGCGTTTTCGGCGGCATTGTCCAGCATAGTGTAACGCTGCAGAAAAATCGCCTGATGGCAACCGATAAAGTCGGCATCGTTAGCGCCGATCAAATAGGTTGAACGTATCGGTTTTGGGCCGAAGCGAAGATGCGAGACGGTCACGGCACCCGATTTTTTGGAATCGTAAACAAAATAACCTTGTGCAAATAGATCGGTCGCTTCGCCGATAATTTTGATGCTGTTCTTGTTGGCGCTAACCGTACCATCACTGCCCAAACCGTAAAACATAGCCTGAAATGTTCCGTCGTGGGCGTCGGTGCGGTAGTTCGAATCCCATTCCAAACTGCTACGGGTGACATCGTCGTGGATGCCGATAGTAAAATTATTCTTCGGTTGTTCCTTTTTCAACTCATCGAAAATGGCCTTAATCATTCCTGGCGTGAATTCTTTCGACGACAATCCATAGCGCCCGCCGACAACTTTCGGCATAACCTGAAATTTCGGCGAGCCGCCGAGTGTATTTTGGGCAATTGCGGTTAATACATCTTTGTACAAAGGTTCGCCGTCGGAACCCGGCTCTTTGGTGCGGTCGAGCACCGCAATAGCCCGGCAGGAAACCGGCAATCCGGCAAGCAAGCTTTCGGCATCGAACGGGCGATATAACCGGACTTTAAGCAGTCCCACGTTCTCGCCTTGGCGATTGAGGTAATCGACCGTTTCTTCAGCAGCCTCGGTTCCCGACCCCATGATAACAAGAACGCGTTCGGCCTGGTCGGAACCGGCATAATCGAATAAACGGTAACGCCGTCCGGTTAATTCAGCGAATTTAGCCATCGCTTTTTGAACGATGGAAGGGAACGCCTGATAATAAGGATTGACCGTTTCCCGCGCTTGAAAATACACATCGGGATTTTGGGCGGTGCCTCGCAATACCGGTCGATCAGGTGTTAAAGCCCGGTTTTTATGGGCGACGATCCATTGCTGTTGGATCATAGATCGTAAAGTCGCGTCATCCAGGACATTAATTTTTGCAACCTCATGGGAAGTCCTAAATCCGTCAAAAAAATGCATCACCGGAAGTCGGCCTTCCAAACTGGCTGCTTGCGAGATTAAGGCAAAATCCATCGCTTCTTGCGGGGAGTTGGAACACAGCATGGCGAATCCTGTCATCCGAGCCGACATGACATCGCTATGGTCGCCGAAAATCGACAAGCCTTGGCAAGCTAACGAACGCGCCGCAATATGGAAAACGGCGGGGGTCAATTCGCCGGCAATCTTGTACATATTCGGCAACATTAACAATAATCCTTGCGATGCCGTAAACGTGGTGGCTAAAGCGCCGGCTTGCAAGGCGCCGTGAATGGCGCCCGCCGCACCGCCTTCGCTTTGCATTTCGATGACTTCCGGTACAGTATCCCACAAATTAACCTGACCATTGGACGACCATTCGTCCGCCCATTCGCCCATGGGCGAAGATGGGGTAATAGGATAAATCGCAATGACCTCGTTTAATTTATGAGCAATTATTGCGACGGCTTGATTGGCGTCGATAGTAAGAGTGTGCTGTGTCTGCATTTTATGTGCGTCTACGATTAAATTTAATAAATTTCATAGCATTGGATAATTCATACACTTTTGCTAAAGTGCTTTAATCCTTGTTGATCGTGGTCTAATTAAATGTTTTTACAACCATATTATTAACAGGAATAAGCCATGAAAGGACGTTTTACTTTTATAAGCGGATGATGAAGTTGTATAAATTGATACAACGGAATTGTAAATTGCAATCAACTAACGTTAACAGCTTTATCAGGCAAACAGCAATGAATGACTTAATGCAAGTTTCAAAATATACGCAGATAAAATGCAAACTGTACCGGAAAAAATCGGTCACTCAAAGGCGAACTCATTGCGAACCACTCGCATAATTTGCGGTCATAGGTTGAATTATCGAATCGGCCTAGTGAAGTTTAATTAACGTTCATCTTGGTCTTTTCGAAAGGCGCTTGTGGTTCGACAAACTCATTACGAATGGTTCAAATAATTGAAGGCCGGATCAATAAAAAACAACATTATTCAAATTTCCGCAAAATTTCAGTCATGCAGAGAAACGATAATAGCGATAACCTTATCACGACAAAACATCATTATTTCGCCATACGATTACACGCTTGGTTTAACCGGAATATCGTCGACCTTATGCGTCACCTGCGATTGAGTTATTTACCGCCCATGATGGTTTATTTGGCGGCCGGAATTTCCGGATTGACCGGTATCGTGGGAACCTTCTTCGTAAAAGATTATCTCGGCTTATCCGCCGAATTTTTAGCCAGCCTAGGCTTTTGGGCAATGTTGCCTTGGACGCTGAAGATGCCGGTTGGTCATTTGGTGGATTTACTTTGGCGGCACAAGGCCAAGTTAGTTTACTTCGGAGCTGCTTTGATTGCCGCCAGCTTGCTCATCATGCTGAATATCTTGATCGATCCTAAATCAATGCCAGGAACGTTACCGGCCGAAACCTGGTTCATCATTGCAACCTTACTGGCGCCGGTTGGCTATGTGATTCAAGATACCGTGGCCGACGCCATGACGGTAGAAGCCGTTCCTAAATATGACGAAAACGGTAAGCCGTTTTCCAGCGAACATATTCAATTGGCTCATACGACGATGCAAACGCTCGGCCGGGTGGCTATTATCGGCGGCACCTTATTAGTCGCGTTGGCGAATGTATATTGGTTTAAGGATGTTGAAACGATGGCGGCTAGCGCTAAAATCGCGGTTTATATCGCCATTTACCAATGGGCCTTGCTGATTCCGGCGATTTCTATTGCCGGCGTTCTGCTTGCCGCTTATCTTCGCTCCGGCAAGGAATGGAAACTGGCCGCGCAAGGTTACGAACAAGCCGATATTGATAGACTATTAGGAACCGGCAATGCGGGGTTAAGGCAAATCAATTGGCCGATTTTAGCGGGAGGCTTTGGCTTTGCTCTTTTTGCGATAGCAATGGGATTGGCCCAATTACCTTTTAGCGAAGAGTTAATCTTTGCCGGATCGCTCGCGATCGTTATTTTCCTCATGTTACGGCTCACTGCCAGTCTGACGGCGGAGCGTAAAAAACAGTTGTTCGGAACCGCGTTCGTCATTTTTGCTTTCCGGGCAGTACCGTCGTCAGGCGCGGGTTCTACGTGGTGGATGATCGATGAATTAGGGTTCGATCAGAAGTTTTTATCCAAACTTTCATTGATCTCAAGCAGTTTGACCTTATTCGGTATGTTTATTTTCCGGCGATTGATGGCCGAACGAACGATTAACGGTATTATTGCCCTTTTAACGATTGCTTTGACTTTGCTAAGTTTGCCGGAAATAGCGTTGTTTTACGGTTTTCATCATTGGACCCAAAGCCATATCGCAGGGTTTGTCGATGCGCGCTTTATCGCTCTGATCGATACCGCGCTGGAATCGCCTCTCGGACAAATCGCCATGATTCCGATGCTGGCTTGGATCGCCAACTCGGCGCCGCCCCAACTAAAAGCAACCTATTTCGCAGTCATGGCGGCGCTGGTCAATTTAGCGTTATCGTTATCGCAATTGTTGACCAAGTTGCTAAATCAATGGTTCGTGGTTAACCGGGAAGTTAAAAATACTGTGACAGGTACGGTCACAGTAGCCGCCGATTATAGTCAATTAGGCGGATTATTATTGACGATTATGATTCTAGGTTTAGTTATTCCGCTATCGGCTATTTTTATTGTCCGGAAAACCTTACTTTCAGACCGGTAATGGTGTGCTAAACGATATATATCGATCCGGTTGTGTAATGGTTCAGATGTTTGAACCCACAGGGATTTGCGCCGCTTAGGTTACAAATGCGTAGCTTGCGGAAGCATACGCCGCCTGTTGACTGGTTCGATACCCACGGGCAAACGGAAACAGAAACTGCGCAAGTCAGAATCTATAATCTTTAATTATCTACCGTCAAAGCAACATGCTTTTTACCGGCTGAAAGCTTCGTCTGTGTATATCCGTGCAGCCGTAATTTTGCAGCTCTGCGATATGGAGCTTTGTGCCGTAACCTTTATGGATATGGAACGAAAAAAGGGGATGTTGCCTATGATATTCGGTCATAATGGCGTCTCGTGTAACTTTGGCCAGAATAGAAGCTGCGCTGATCGCTTTAACCTTACTGTCTCCTTTGATAACGGCCTCGGCGGAGATGGCTAAAACAGGCACACGGTTACCGTCGATTAGGATCTTATCCGGCCGCCGGTGTAATCCGGCAACAGCCCGCTGCATAGCCAGCATTGTGGCTTGCAGGATATTTAAACGGTCGATTTCCTCGACGTTCGCCTGAGCAACCGAATAACTGAGCGCGCGTTGCTTAATTTGTCCGGCGAGGAAGTTTCTATGTTTTTCGGTAAGTTTTTTCGAGTCCGCAAGTCCTTCGATAAGATCGTCCGGATTCAAAATGACAGCGGCTGCTATAACAGGACCGGCGAGCGGGCCGCGGCCTGCTTCATCCACTCCAGCGATGATTCCCTCGTATTTTGCATCCGCATTATTTTCCTTAGCGTTCACGGCAAGCTCGTTCAGGCTAAAAATAATAGGGCTTAACGCAAGATGCCCCGGCTGACATTCCGGAGAAAATTAACCATCGCCGATAATTCTTTGCTATCGCCAGCTAAGTCTTCCATTTGGTCGATGGCGTCCTCCAGGCGAAGATTCATCTTATAGATCATTTTATAAGCTTTGCGAATTAACCGGATGTCTTCGGATGAAATCCCGTTACGTTCCATACCTACCGAGTTGATGCCGTGCGGTTTTGTCGGTTTTCCACCGACCATAACAAAAGGCGGAATATCCTGGGTAATGGCGCTACCCATGGCGGCAAAACTGTATTGGCCGATTTTGGTAAATTGATGCACTAAGGTAAATCCTCCCAAAATAGCATGACTGTGTAATTGCACATGTCCCGCTAAAGATGCTCCATTTGCCATAATAACATTATTGCCGATTGCACAATCATGCGCGACATGGGTATAGGCCATAAACAGATTGTCATTCCCAATCTTGGTGATGCTTTGGTCTTGTTTAGTGCCGCGATGCATTGTCGCAAACTCTCTGATTGTATTGCGGTCGCCGATTTCAAGCCGCGTAATTTCAGCCGCATATTTTTTGTCCTGCGGATCTTCGCCGATCGAGGAAAACTGGTAAATACGGTTTTGCTGACCGATGCTAGTGGGTCCTTTGATGACGACGTGCGAACCAACGACTGTCCCGGCGCCGATTTTTACGCCGGGTCCGATAAAACTATAGGGTCCTACCTCGACTGTATCGGCTAATTCGGCGCTGGGGTCGATGATCGCCGTTGGGTGAATCAAAATTTAAGGCACCACCGCGGCACAACGGATTTCCGCGCTGGCGACAAAATCCCCCTCGACTTCCGCTTTGCAGTTAAAGGCCCATATATTTCGTTTACTTCTTAAGAATCTTGCTTCTAGCATGAGCTGATCGCCCGGCACAACCGGACGCTTGAATTTGGCGTCGTCAATGCCAACCAAGTAATAAATCATTCCCCCAAGTTCGTCCGAAGACTCCGAAGCAAGCAGTCCGGTGGCTTGGGCCAGCGCTTCAAGTATTAAAACCCCCG
>DLHW01000017.1:0-10319 GCA_002483425.1 Methylococcaceae bacterium UBA7658 | reverse complement strand
GACCTTATCAACCAGTAGAAAAGGGTATCGATGCGGTAAAAAAGCTTGGATCTGTAGGATATCTAATGTGATAGACATGTAATTAAAGCTTTATTAAAAGAAAAAACTCTGTCCGGAACCGCTATTATTCCGGCATTGTTGAGATTTTTTGTTGCAGTTGGCTGGTTATGTCCAATTGATCGCTTGAATAAATCACGCCGTCTTTCAATAAAATTAAATCGAACTCTTGATCTTTTGCAATGGAACGCGTGGCTTCCACTAACCGCCTTTGCAATTTGCTGAGTTCGTCGTTCCGGCGAGTATTGAAATCTTCGGCGAATTCTTTTTGTTGTCTTCTGAAATCACGCACTTTATTTTGGATTTCTGTTTCCAGTTTATTGCGTTGCGATTCGCTCATCACAGAAGCGTCTTTATTCAATTTTTCCTCTAAGCCTTGAATTTCTTTTTGGCTGGAGGCTAACTGATTGTCTCTTGGTTTAAACTCTTGTTCTAAACGCTTTTTTGCCTTTTCGGCTTGAGGAGCTTTTTCGAGCACGGCGGCTATGTTAACAACGCCAATTTTCAATTCCGCAAAACTGGTGTTTGCAATTAGCAATAATCCTAAAAATGTTGCTATTTTCGTTTTCATCGTTGACTCGATCTCCACAATTACACTATTAAAATTTTCATAAGGCTATACGCTTGTGCTATACGGCCGAAGGCTTACAAAGTACGGTTATATTTAAACGCACATTCTTGGCTAACATTCATTCAAAAAAAACCGCCGCTCAAGTGTTTAGGTTTTGGCAAAATACTAATGAAAAAAATTTTGCCATCATCCTGCCGCAGTATTCTTGAATAAATTAATTCGAAACGCACTCCGAATATTCGAGTTTGTTCGAAACAGTTAAGGAAACTCTGAAAAAATCGATCTCATTAATACCATCAAGGGTACAAGTGGAGAGACATGCTCGCCAATGCTCCTAGATACGAACGGACTCATCTGCTAACTGTTTGCTCTGAGCCTATCGAAGGACTTAATCGGAAATTCCTAAACATTAAAATGGCTAATTATAGGTTATTTGTCTATGAAACTAAAAGGATATCGGTAAATCGGCTGTTTCAATAAGCTTTTGTTCCGCTAATTCGCTTTAAACATAACGCCTAAACGATAAGATATACGCTATTTTTTACTAAAAATTCTGTCCGAAGTTGAATTGAAAGATTTGTTTTTCGTCGCCTATGCCGGTTGCAGCATTAAAAGATCTCGCATTGAGAGGCAGCGCCGCGCTGACCGATAATGCCCCGAACGGGGATAGCCATTCGCCGGAAACGCCGGCGGAATAGCGCATGTCGATATTAAAATCATTTTCGATACTGCCAGCGTCGAAAAAAGTACCTAACCGGACCGATTTAACGTCGGGTAAAAAAGGCACCGGAAAAAATAACTCCGCACTGCCGACAACTTTCGTCGAGCCGCCGAAGGGCAAAGGGCTTCTTTGAGTGGCGTCAATCGGAACATCTCTTGGACCCAGCGTATTGTTGCGATACCCACGAACGGAATTAGTGCCGCCGCCGTAATAATTTTCGAAGAACGGTAAATCGGTCGTGTCGCCGTAACCATCGCCATAGGCAATATCCCCCAATAAACGGAAGGTAAAATCCGAGGATAAGGGAAAATATTCCTGATGCTTATAGTTGATTTTGTAATATTCCAAATCGCTGATTCCGGGCAATGTAATTAATCCGGATAATCGTTGCTGCCCGCCTTTATTCGGAAATATTGCGCGGTTTAAGGTGTCGTGCGTCCAGCCTATCGACGGTGCGAAAGTAACGAAATGATTGCCGTTATCCTGCACAAACTGATCGATTTGCTCGGACGAATTGTCGGTATTTTTAAGCCGGGTATATCTCAGATCGAGACCGGCGCGAAGCTGGTCGAATTCGTTAAGAGGAATGCCGAAATCCAACCCGGCATTGGCGATCGAAGTCGAGTAGTTAGCGATGTTGATTTGACCGGCATTCCGGTCGGTATAGCCTAGGTTGTAACCCAAGCTGACGCCGTCCGTGGTGAAGTAGGGGTTAAAAAATCCAAATTGGTAGCTGGTTAAAAAATCGCTATTGTTAAACGCAAGATTGACCCGTTTGCCCGAGCCGAACACGTTGTCTTGGGATAAATTAGCATTAATAACAATGCCTTGTACTTGTGAAAAGCCGATGCCCGCGGATAAGTTTCCGGAGGATTTTTCCACCACCGAATAATTAACGTCGATTTGATCGGCTGTGCCTGGAACCGGCGGCGTTTCTACATTGACCGTTTCGAAATAACCTAGGCGTTCCAGCCGGGTTTTCGATCGTTCAATTTTAGAACTGGACGCCCAGCTCGATTCCATTTGGCGCATTTCACGGCGTAACACTTCGTCCCGGGTTTTGGTGTTGCCGGTAAAATTAATGCGGTGAACATAGGCGCGTTTGCCCGGATCGACAAAAAACGCCATGTCCACGGTTTTATGTTCCTCATGAATTTCCGGCACCATATTAACGTTGGCGAAAGCGTAACCTTCTTCGCCTAAACGATCCTGAATGGCTTTGGAGGTTTCGGTTGCATTTTTACGGGAGAAAATTTCGCCGGGGCCGACTGTCATTAGTTTGATAAGCTCATCCGGTTTTACAACGAGATTACCGGTCAATTTGACCTTATCGAGCTTATAGATGTCGCCTTCTTTGACGTTGATGGTGACATAAATGTCTTTTTTATCTGGGGTGATCGCAACCTGGGTTGATTCGATATTAAAGTTAATATAGCCCCGATCCAAGTAATAAGACCGTAAAGTTTCGAGATCGGCGGATAGTTTTTGCTTGGAATATTGATCGTCTTTGGTGTAAAACGACAAGAGATTGCTGGTATTTAATTCTAATTTCTTTAACAAGGCTGCATCGTCGAAGACCTTGTTTCCGACGATGTTGATTTCTTTGATCTTGGAAACCCGGCCTTCGGAAATATTGATGCGGATGCCGACCCGGTTCCGGGTGAGGTCGGCCACTTCGGTCTTGATCTTTAAGCTGTACTTGCCATGACTCAGGTACTGGCGTTTCAACTCGACCTCGACCTTATCCAGCACCGAGCGGTCGAAAATTTTGCCTTCGGACAGCCCGATCTTATCTAACGCTTTCGTCAAATCATCTTTGCTGAGGTCTTTATTGCCTTCAAAAATGATTTTTGCAATGGAAGGCCGTTCAACGACATTGACAATGAGGACTGTACCGTCTCTTTCCATGGTGACGTCCTTAAAAAAACCGGTTTTGAACAAGGCTTTGATGGCAGGACCGACATTGTTTAGCGAAAACCGTTCCCCTACATTCACAGGCAGGTAGTTGTACACCGTTCCTTCGGATATCCGTTGTAAGCCGTTGACCTTAATATCGCTGACAATGAAGTCTTCGTCGCTTCTGACAGGCTGAGATACGACTAACAGACATAGCAGTAAAAAACGCACAAATAGGTGTAATTTCATTTAAGCTTTAAGTAGAATCTTAACCCGCCAAGGAAACTGTTTGATTATAATACAACAAATATTCAATCTGCTTAAGCTTTGTGAATCGAAAAACTTAATACGTCATCAATTTTCGGGCTGTTGGACAACACCATCAAAACTCTATCTAAGCCAATTGCTATGCCGGAACAGTCGGGTAGCCCGGCTGCAAGCGCCGATAAAAGCCTGATATCTTTGTTAACGTCCGGATATTGCTTTTGTTTGCGGAGCGCTATCTCGTTATCGAACCGGCGTTCCTGTTCTTTTGCATCGGCAAGTTCGTAATAACCGTTGCCTAATTCAACACCATTAAGAAACAGTTCAACACGGTCGGTTATCAGTGCATTATCCCGGTTAAGCCGGGCGAGCGATGAAAAACAGGCCGGATAACCGTACACCATGGCAAGTGAATTTAAGCCTAAGCGTGGCTGTATACGATGACTGAAGATAAAATCCAGCCAAAGCGCGTGATCGTGTCCGCACAGCGATTCGGCTTCGCTAAAGCCGCTGTTTTCGGCATACGCATTATACTTTTCGAAAGAAAATACCAACGGATTCAAGCCGGTTTCCCGCTTAAACAAGTCCTGGTAAGCAATTCGTTGCGGCGGATCGAGAAAGCCGGAGTCTTTAAACAAAACAATAAAGAGATCGGCCACTTCGTCCATTAACCGGTTTAAATCATACCCTACTCGATACCATTCCAATAAGGTAAATTCAGGATTATGAAAGCGGCCGTATTCGCTGTTTCTGAATGCCTTGCAGATCTGGAAAATCGATCCGCTGCCCGCAGCAAGCAGCCGCTTCATGGCGAATTCGGGCGAAGTTTGTAAATACAGCGTCCGGTTCGAAGGCGGCCAGTGAAAACCGGTCGTAAAAAAATCGAGGTGTGGATCTGTGCCACCTGCATTGCTCAGCAAGGGGGTTTCAACTTCCAGAACCGATCTTTTCTGGAAAAACCGGCGGATTGTTTGCAGCATCTGTGCGCGTAAGCGTAGCGCATCTAACGAGCAATCCGGTTGCCAACTCACCTCAAAAGTACAGGAGCTATCGTTCAAGATAACCGGACACGCCCTTCGCAGAGCCAGATCGAAGTCACTAAGCTGTAAACTCGCGCGGAACTTGAGAAAGAACCAAAGGGCGGATCCGGTTAATCGGTAAGTTAGGCATGGTCTGCGAAAGGAAGAAATGGGTGAAATTTAGTTTATGAATTTTTCCAAGACCGCGTTATGCTTTGTCTACAAAATCATCAAACTCAATTATTTTGACCCACAATCCGCTACCCCTCCTATGCCCATTTATCCATAGTGAGTATATAGCTAATCATAGATTAGCAAGATGGACCTTTGAAAGTCCAAACGGACGACGTGTAAAAACCTGTTGACGAATCCGATATGCTCCAGCTTTGACCATGACCAGCCATTACTTTTGCTGGGCTGTAGGCTATCAAGGTATTTTCTGCGACATCAACACCATTTATGTTGTTCATCCGCATCAACACTAAATCTTCCTTTCTTTTCCAGGTTCCAGTCCAATTAATGGATGACATTGAACTGCCATGTTTAAGCGTCCCATTATTTGAAAAGCAAGTTTGCATAGTGTTAATCTTGGTTTTGTTTATAAGATCAAATTGATCGACTTGCCACAACCCGACAGGAAAAGCAGCGTTTGCTGCATTTACCATGAAAAAACCTGCAAACAATATTGAAGCCTTAAACATAGTTTTTATCATAATTTGTCTCCTTTTTTATTGCCGCTGACTAATATGTAGAGTTAAGGCAGTTTGCGCGGCCCCAAGCTGACCAATGTCACTATAGTACAAATTCTTATTCTTTTACCCTTGAAATATATTCCGAGGTGCGAGTGTCGACTTTGATAACTTCCCCGGTCTGAACAAACAACGGCACTCTAACCACGGCACCTGTCGCCAATTTAGCGGGCTTACCGCCGCCGCCGGAAGTATCGCCGCGCACACCCGGGTCGGTTTCGACGATTTCCAATTCGACAAAGTTTGCGGGCGTAACCGCTAACGGGGCATCGTTCCATAACGTGACGGTGCATGAATCCTGATCTCTTAACCATTTAGCCGCATCGCCGACGATTTTTTCATCCGCCTGATATTGTTCAAAGGTTTCAGGCTGCATAAAATGGCGATATTCGCCGTCGTTATAGAGATATTGCATATCGACATCGACAACATCCGCGCCTTCCAAACTTTCGCCTGATTTAAAAGTCCGTTCGATTACGCGCCCCGTCTTAAGGTTCCTGATTTTGACTCGGTTGAATGCCTGTCCTTTACCCGGCTTGACGAACTCGTTTTCAATGATTGCGCAGGGATCGTTGTCTAACATGACCTTCAATCCGGCTTTAAACTCATTAGTGCTATAAACAGCCATTCTATCCTCTAATCGAATCAATAAACTAAATTGCGGCATTATAATAGACGTTGACCTCGACAGAAACTTAATTACATCCTGAATGCCCAGAAGACATCCTGATTCGCTTCATTTCAACCTCAATTGGCAGCAACAACTTTCCGAAGCTTTCACAACAATCGAGGATTTATGCGCTTACCTTGAGTTATCGCCCGAAACGCTGCCTATCTCACTCGAAGCCGCTAAAAATTTTCCGCTGCGCGTCCCGCTGAGCTTTGCTGCGAGCATAGCGAAAGGAAATCCTGACGATCCTCTATTACGCCAAGTCTTGCCTCTGCGCGACGAATTAGTCGATTATCCCGGTTACAGCGTGAATCCGGTCGGCGATATTGAAGCTGCCGTTCAGACGGGGATGTTGCACAAATATAAGGGAAGAGTTTTATTAATTAATACCGGCAGTTGCGCAATCAATTGCCGGTACTGTTTTCGCCGTAATTTCCCTTATAACGAAATGCAGCTTGGGAAACAGCAAGAAAGCCTCGTTATTCAACAGATACAATCCGATCCGACAATAACCGAAGTGATTCTGAGCGGCGGCGATCCATTGCTGTTAAGTGATGCCCGTTTAGGGCAACTTGTTAACCAATTGAAAACAGTGGAGCATGTAAAACGCATTCGAATCCACAGCCGTCTACCTATTGTTTTACCCGCGCGGGTTACCGATGAATTAATCAAGATATTAGCGAATTCGGGCAAACAAACCATTCTGGTCGTTCACTGCAACCATGCAAATGAAATCAACGAAAGGGTGATTGATACTTTTAATCTTCTAAAAAACAAAGGGATTACCTTATTGAACCAATCCGTGCTGCTTAAAGGCATCAATGACAACGCAACAATATTGTGCGAATTGAGCGAACGACTTTTCAATATCGGCATCTTGCCGTATTACTTGCATTTGCTGGATAAAGCCACCGGCACAGGGCATTTCGAGGTATCGGAAGAAAAAGCGATAGCGCTGGTTGAAGAAATTCGCAACCGTTTACCGGGCTATCTGGTTCCTAAGCTTGTGAAAGAAATTGCGGGAGCTGAAGCAAAGCAAACTATTTCAGGTTAATAACCCCCTAATCCTGCACAACTTTCAGCCGAATCAATATCCTTTCAAATAACCGTCACCCCGGCAGGGATTGCCGGGGTCTAATTTACATGGATGTAACCTAGATGCTCACTTAATTTACAAGGCACGTCCCTGTGTCATGGATACCGGCAATCCCTGCCGGTATGACGACTTTTAAGGGTTTGTAAAATCATCACGTTTTGATTTCGCTAAAGCATGTATGTAATCAGGAAATGCTATGCTTCTCTTTTCTTATTAGTTATACCATGCGGCACATGCGCAGCGGCAACATGTGCTGAAGCCGATTCGCAGTGGCCTTGCTGGTCGTCGAAAAAGATGTCCGCTCCAAATGCTTTTAAAAACGCGCCTTTCGACATGCCGCCGAGAAACAAGGCTTCGTCGATACGGATACCCCACGCCCTGAGCGTCCTTACGACCCGTTCATGCGCTGGCGCGGCGCGCGCCGTAACCAATGCTGTCCTGATCGGGGATTGTTCGGGGTCGAATTGCCGCTGGATGTGGTGCAGCATCGCCAGGAAATCCTTGAACGGCCCGCCCGGTAAAGGATTCTTCGCCTGACTGCGTTCGTTTTCGGCGAACTCGGCAAGACCTTTTTCCTGATAAATCCGTTCAGAATCGTCCGAAAATAGTACCGCGTCGCCATCGAAAGCGATCCGCAATTGCTGGCTTTGGCTGGTATTCGCTGAGCCGCTCATAATCGTCGCCGCCGCAAATCCTGCGTCCAAAGTTTTTACGACATCATCGGCATTAGCGGATAGAAACAAGTGCGCACCGAAGGCAGACATGTAAGCATAAGGCGATACACCGCTAGTAAATGCTGCCCGTGTAATATTCAATTGATGGTGGGCAATTGAGTTGAAAATCCGCAGTCCCGTGTCGGCACTGTTTTGCGACAGTAAAATGATTTCAACCAGCGGTTGATCAGGGCTTGTGTCGTTGATTGACAGAAATTTTTTAACCAACGCAAAACCATAACCGGGCGCCAAAATCTCGTCTTCATGATCTATCTGATACTTGCAAAATGCTTCCTTGCCTTGTGTTTCAAAGACTTTATGAGATTCGTCCAGATCGAATAAAGCTCTGGAGGAAATAGCGACGACGAGTTTTTGTTTTTTCATTGCTGTAGATTGAGCGTTTTGTTAGGCAAGCAATTTATCATAGTCTGCGTGGCTACCAATCCAAAACCATTGAACACCCTGATCCACAGGAATACCAAGGGCTCGGTATCCCAGGCTTATCCGAACGCTACGAAATGCCCCATTTTTAACGGGTTTAAATTGTAATGAAGGGTGGCAGGGATTTTGTTTGAGCAGTTCGTAGTTATTACGCGCCTGTTGCTGAATTTCGACAGGCAAGGCATCGAAATGTCGCCAGAATTTCGAAGATGTGAAATGCTTCAAAGCTCACGAGCCTTGCCACTTTGATATTCGGCAAGCGCTTCCGCAGCCAAGGCATCTAGTTTTCCTGCCCGTGCATCTGCTTCTATTTGTGCATCCCAAACAGATTCATCAAACTTGGCAAACCATTGACGAAATTCAGCTAACTCGTGGGCTGGTAATTGTTCAATTGCACGTTCGATAGATTCAATAGATGGCATAAAAACTCCAGGTACTGGTTTTATTCGGTTGGGTCGATTTTAGCACGACTGAAAAGGCGTGTTCGGTAAATCCGTGTAAATAAAAATATCCTCCCTGATTGTGACGGTTTGCTAACGCGAAACCGTCTAACGGGTTACGGGTTGGGCTAATTCGCCGCGCAATTTGGTTGGGTTGAATTTATTCCTGTTGATTGGCTGCGGTGCAATCCACCGAATGTTGAGCTACCTGGCATTCGGCGGATTACGGCGCACGGAAACACCCTGCTTTTCGTACGATTGCTTATTTGTGCGCCTAATCCGCCCTACAGCTCTCGTCTGTATGGTTTTTTAGGAATCTGATAAAACACAACACCGTTAAAACTTATGAGACGGGGTTTTCAAACCCCGTCTCGCTGTGGAATTGAACCTAACGACTAACCTCACTAGCAAAATTACCGTCTGGCACAGTGTTATGTTAGCCTTTTATCAATGAAACAAAACTTGAGCCATAGATTTTTAAGTGATCTGAATCGAAATATTTGAGTATGAACTCGCGAATATGATCGCATGATTGATAAAAAGCTTGAAGATCTTTATACCTAAGCTTCTTTTCTATTGGTTTTCCTCTTTTACGCAGATCTACTATGTCAATAACCCCATCCCCACAGTCTGTGTAATCAAAAGGTTTGTCATGCACAATAACATTTCTTAAGTCACATATATATTCAGCCAGCCCTATGGCCTGGGATATTTCACATTCATTTCGATTAAGAATTTCTATCTTTCTCGCTAATCCAGATTTCCCATTACTTTTTATCTTACTTCTTTTGATGTATTGATCGGGATTTTCAATCGACTCCTTTGCTGAATTATAGTCTGTAATTGTTTCAGCCAAAGCTTGATTCACTAACGCCTCCAGTGTCACCACTGACCAAACTATTAACATTCCAACCGAACAGGACTCTTTCTCGATATCGTAATAAAGCCCAAAGTTAGACAATACAACTTTGCCTTCTGCCGATACCTCAATATTAAGTTCTTTGCCCTGCGTTATTTCATGAAATGTCATCACCATTGAGTGCAATAGTTCAACTCTTAACCAATTATCATCGACTGCGCTATATATCATTACGGAAATCTTTTTTTACCGTGCAAAGAGTCAGGTAGAGTGTGCAGGTTTTTTTGCCTTTATGCCCCTTGGGTACACCGTTTTCATCATAGATTTGTCCGCATGGGCAAAAAAGCATTGCCCATTTTACCCGGCTTTTGCCCTTTAAGTTATAAAACCCCGAAACGCTTAAATTAGGCAGCAACTTCAATATAATGAACGGTATTTGTTGGCAGCGGAATAGGCAAACCATCTTCAACCATCCCTTCGAGATGGAATTCAATGGCTTCGCGAATTTCTCGCTCTGCTTCCTCAATTGTATAGCCAGTTGCAACACACCCTGGCAAATCCGGAACATAAGCTGAGTAATTATTTGCCGCTTTTTCGACAACGATTGCATAACGCATGGGTACTACTTTAGTTTTGCTTGTTTGAGTATGCTATTCAAAGTACCTACTGCCAAATCATCATTAAGTTAGCCGGGGACGGTTACACGGCCATTTTTAATTGGATGTTTGAATTGGCGATGGCTTCCTCGCGTTGCAACAAGATACCAGCCGTCTTTTTTCAACCGCTGAAAATCTTGGAAGCGTAGCGCTAGCGGAGTGAAGAT
>DLHW01000044.1 GCA_002483425.1 Methylococcaceae bacterium UBA7658 | reverse complement strand
GATAGTTATTACATTTCTCTTAAGTCCCCCGAAAACCCCGAATTCTACAACATAAGGCTTGATTTATTTTCAGCATCGACCAAAAAGAACCCAACATCCCGCCAAAATTCACCCGCCAATTTGGTGTGGTTTTTTGAATGGGGAGGGGGAAAGATGATGATCGATTTTGGATAATTTTTGTGTGCGTAAATAAATATAAACGTGTGCTATGTTGTAGAATTCGGGGTTTTCGGGGGACTTGGAATTTTTTTATTTAAAATCATAATGTTAATCAAAAACAACTAGGGGGACTGCCTTGATTTTTCGGGGAATATCCGGGGTTTTTGCTCCGAATTGCCCCGAATTTAGAAAATTTTCGGGGGGATTGGTTGGTTTTTTTGCCCTGAAAATGGATTTTTAGCTCTA
This sequence comes from Methylococcaceae bacterium UBA7658, assembly GCA_002483425.1. Classification (GTDB taxonomy): domain Bacteria; phylum Pseudomonadota; class Gammaproteobacteria; order Methylococcales; family Methylomonadaceae; genus Methyloglobulus. Next base: position 51,763 of record DLHW01000044.1, on the reverse strand, counting down.
AATCAGCTTGGCAACTTTCATCAAAACACCGATTATCAAGCTGGTTTGCAAAAGGCCAGCACCGATGATCCAGCGGGTTAGGTCGGTCTTGCTTTCGGCTATCATGCGCCCGGTGTCGGCACGGAGAAGCTCTATTTTGTGGTTCAGTTCTGCTGTTTCAGCTTTTAATGCCACCTCAAGCGCCTTAAGGTCTTGTTTAACCACGAGGTCATCCAAATGGTAATCTAGCCTTACCCGTTCCAGCGTATGGTCACTGGCCTCAACTTGCAGGCCAGTGATGGCTTCTGCCTGCTGCTCGGTAAACCCGGCTGCTTTTAGTTTGTTGGCGAATGCCAAGGTATCAAACGCTATGCTGTTCATTTACGTGCCTATACGTGCAATTACGAACTATTTTACTCGTTTTTTTTTGATTGACACTACATTCGTGCCGTGCTTTAGGGAATCCAGGTAATCAGACCACTTCTGCATCATCTTATGGCGCTCAGCCAAATGAGCCGTCCGGTTATATGCCCGACCGTTAGGGTCTTTCACTGAATGCGCTAATTGATGCTCGATAAAATCTGGCCGGAACTGCAAGACTTCATCCAATATCGTGCGGGCTATCGCCCTGAACCCGTGTACCGTCATCTCGGTTTTGTCAAAACCCATGCGCCTTAAGGCGGCCAATAACGCCACGTCTGACATTGCCCGCGATCCGTTTGGTGTCCTGGCACTAGGAAACACAAAGCGGCCATTGCCTGTTAGGGGTTTAATGCTTTCCAGGAGGCAGATCGCTTGCCTAGATAGCGGGACGATGTGTTGGGTGTTAGTCTTGGTAACAAGATACCGCCATTCTTTGGCTTCAAAGTCGAAATGTTCCCACTCGGCCTGGCGCAATTCACCCGGCCTGACAAACACCAAAGGGGCAAGCTGCAGGGCGCATTTGACGATGAATGAGCCGGTGTATTCATCAATTGCCCTTAACAGCGGGGTTAATTGCTTGGTGTCCGTCAAGGCGGCGAAATTGCGGCCTTTGGCCGGTTGCAATGCGCCTTTTAAGTCCGAGGTAATGTCTCGTTCCATTCTGCCAGTCGCCACGGCATAACGGAACACCTGGCCGCAAATTTGCAAAGTACGATGGGCGGTTTCGATTGCGCCACGGTCTTCAACCCGCCGCAAGCATTCCAGGATGTCAACCGCCCTTATATCGGTAATCGTCTTATTGCCTAACCAAGGGAAAACATTGCGTTCCAGCATTCGCTTGGAGCGGTTGGTTATATCATCCCAATTGTTGACCTTGCGATACCCCCATTCCCTGGCTATGACTTCAAAACTCAACGCCAGGGCTTCTTTTTCGGCTTTGCCCTGGTTGTGCTGCTCCATCAAGGCTTGCTTCATCGCTTTTCGGTGCATAGACGGGTCAACGCCTGTTCTCAGTAGCTTTCTGGCCTCTTTGGTGTCTTCCCTGGCTTGCACCAAACTGGTTTCGGGATATACCCCCAAAGCCAGGGTTTTTTCAGTGCCTAGGAAGCGGTATTTAAGCCGGAAATATTTTGCTCCGTTTGGTTGTACCAGCAAGTACAAGCCGCCACTATCAGCCAGCTTATAGGGCTTGTCCTTGGGTTTGGCATTTTTGCAGGTGGTATCGTATAGGGGCATTGGGGGTATAAGCTTTAAAAGCCAGTCGATAATTCAAAAATACCCCTATATTATACCCCCAGAATTTTTTGATACAAGACGTTACTTAACGATACATGACGGACAATAAAAAACCCGCAAACTGTTAAGTTACGCAGGTTTATATGGTTTTATTTAGAATTTGTGATGCTTCTCGTTACTTGCCGATTCAAAAATTGGTGGAGGCGGGGGGAATTGAACCCCCGTCCGCAAGCACTCCGCCACAAGGTCTACATGCATATCCCGCGCTTTGATTTAACTAACGACTACCCGTCGGGCCAAGAAAATCGTCAGCGATTTCGATTGGTTTTAGCGCTTTAGGCTCCGAACTAAGCCCTGGCGCGATCTTATGTAAGATGATCCCTGAGCGTCCGTTATACCCCGAAGGATATTCCAAACTCTGGTTGCATAAGCACCGCCAGTCAGAGAAGTGGTGCAGGTTTTAAGCTGCTAAAGCCACTGAGTAGTTTTCGTCGTTTGCGAATACTTTTTTTCTGTAGGATTTACGAGGTGTACAGTCCTCGGCATGCACTCAAGGTTTCGCTACCCACGTCGAAGCCATGTCGCCCCCTTGTCGATATTCTAAATCGTAAGACAGCTTATTTCCAAATTAATTCAACCGGCGTTGAAGTTTTTCCCAAAAATAAAATTATGCCGCGCTTTAGCGAACATATTTCAATTTGATAAACATCATTTAGTTGAAAAGTAAAATCGTTTTTATTCGACGCTCAAAAATTATTAAACTTTCAACTCATTAATGCCGAAATCGCATATCATAGAGCGAATAGAATGGCGGCTATCTAAGGCGACTCTGAACAAATTGATTTCCTCCTACCTAGGGATACAGCGGTTCGACTAGCTTTTCCGCCCTTGGGTGGAGCACGAACGAAAGCAACCGCTCGCCGTTCGGCTTCATACCCTTTGGGCGCTGCACTTACCAAAGGACTTAATCAGATTTTCCTTAACCTAAAGTTTGATTCATCCAAGATTCATTAAATCAAATGATAATTAGGATTGATACGTGTACGGACGCTTAATCGACCAGTCTTTAATACAGTCAATCCGGGTTTTTATGAAACATAACATTCAGTTCATGCTTTTTTCCCTGCTGTTGTTCTTTACGATCCACAGCTTTGCCGCCGGTTCGCCCAAACATCGTCACAGCGAAAAACAACCAAAAGGGATGCAATGCATCGCTTTCAGTCCTTATGTGGGCAATATAAATCCCAATTACGGACCGCAACCGCCTAAAGATTTAATAGACGCTCTTTTAGATCGCATTGTGCAAGACACACGTTTCCGTTGCATTATGACCTACGGCGTTATGAATGGATTGGAGCAAACCTTCGCTTCTGCTGAAGCCAGAAAACTTAAAGTCATCGCCATTATATGGCTGAATGATGATAAAACCGTGAATACCGAGTCGATACTTAAAGGGATCGATGCCGCTAAAAAATATCCGGACACCATCGTTAAGCTAAGTTGCGGCTCCGAAGTCAGAACACGCAACGGCAACGGCTTCGACGGAGAAATACTTAAATGTATCGACAGTTTACGCGAAGCTGGGGTAAAACAACCTATAACCACAATAGACACATGGTGGGAATGGTGCAACCGTAATAGTCCTTGTCAAGCGACCGGTTTTGAATCCAAAGTCGATTGGATCGGCGTCAATATTTTTCCTTGGTGGGAAAATAAACACGCGGGCGTTCATACCTGTATCACAGCGGATAAGGCGGCAGCGTTCCATATCGCCAGACTCGAAGAAATAAGACGTACTTACCCCGGCAAGGACGTAGTGCTTACTGAATTCGGCTGGCCGAACGGACCAGAAGGCGCCACGGAAACCAATCAGCGCACGGGAGAAAAATGCGCTGTGGCCGGCCAGAAAAACCAAATCGAGGTGATTAAATCGACTTTGCAGGCGCTCAAGAAAAAAAACTGGTCGGGTAATGTGTTCGAAGCCTTCTCAGAAAATTGGAAACCGAGCGATGAAGGCGATTTCGGGCGCTATTGGGGTATTTGCCAAGGTCAGCCCCCCTACGAATGTTTAAAAGATTTTAAATAACCTAATTTAAAAAAACAGAGCTATTCCAATAAAACAGCATGTGTTTAGAATTTTTTATTTATACATCGGCTATAATTATTTATTTTTTATGGCCTATGCACCTTTGATAAGGCAAGGGCTTACCCTAATTTATTTCCGGCAATTGTTAAACCGCCTCTCAGAGAATTTCGAGCAATGAAAATTGTGAAACATGTCCTACTTATATTAACGGCAACAGGTTTGATACTGGTTTCACAATTGAGCGCCGCCCGGCACGCGGCGCTGCTAATCGATGCCGATAACGGCAATGTTTTGTATGAAATAGAAGCCAATCAAGCCTGGTATCCGGCGTCTTTAACAAAATTAATGACGCTTTACATGACGTTTTCCGCGTTAGATTCCGGACGTCTGCGGTTAAGCCGGGAAATGTATGTTTCTAGCCACGCAGCCCGCCAACCGACCAGTAAATTGGGTTTAAGAACGTGGGACACAATTTCCGTTGAGGACGCCATCTTAGCAATCATAACCCGGTCAGCAAACGATGCCGCGGTTGTTTTAGCTGAAGAAATTGCAGGTAGCGAACGGCAATTCGGCATTAAAATGACTGCGACAGCGCATAATCTTGGAATGTACGGCAGCCATTTTATGAATGCGACCGGTTTGCCACACGATTGGCAGACGACTACAGCGCACGACATGGCGATACTGGCCATGAGGATTATGCGCGATTTTCCGCAATATTATCCTTATTTTGCAGCGGACAGCTTATATTTCAAAGGCCGGGAATACCACGGCATCAATAAATTCGTCGCCTACTATCCGGGCGCCGAAGGCATGAAAACCGGCTATACTTGCGGTTCCGGCTATAATTTGGTTGCTACCGCCCGGCAATACGGAAAACGTTTGATCGGGGTTGTTTTGGGCGGACTGTCGAGCAGCGAACGCTACGACCATATGTTTACGATGATGGATATGGGCTTTTCCAACCCGTATACCTACCGATCAAAAAACATCCATTCCATGAGTAAAACCTCGATAGGTACGCCGCCTTATCAACTTTCCTGCGGCCATCGGCCATCGTCGCATTATGCCGCCCGGCATCATCACAATAGCAATGAAGACGATGACGATGTCCACTATGTCAAAAAACCTTCGCGTTCAAAAACTCAGCTCGCGTCGTTTCTTAAAGAACCTGAACCGAGACACATTACGAAGATCAGCATAGCCGGAAAAACGAAATCGATCATTAAAGAAACGCCGGATAAATACGCTCTCGCCAAATCATCCGGTAAAACACAAACTGTNNAAACTGTATCCCGCAAAAAAAATAAATCCCCGGATAAACCAAAGCCTGAGTTAGTTGTTGCAAAATCAAACAAGACCAAGGCGTCGGCAACAACCAGTAAAACCGTCAAAAAACCTAGTATTGCAAAGGCCGCCGCCGGTAAAACCAGCTCGGGTAAAGATACCGGAAAAACGGTAAAAACAACTCAAACTGCCGCGAATAAATCAAAAACGAAGGGGTATTATTCTCCCACGGCAGGTAAAAAGCCGGTCATTGTGGCAAGCGAAGCCAAAAAAACCAAAGGTTACTATAATCCGGATAACTCGGAAAAAACCGAAGGAAAAACAACAACCAAGAAGAAAAAATCAACGCAGAAAAAGTCTTAACTCGATTACACTTTTTGCTTTGAAAAGCTAGCCGAACGCAGGCCAGCATTTTTTTGAAAAGTTTTTGCGTAAGCCAGATAAATAAAAAGAAAAAACTGGGTTCCGAAAATAAGGTTGGCCATTAATAAGTGGATGGGCTGCGCCACCGGCGGCATCCCTAGGCGGTCTAACGAAATTCCTGCGAGTATGGCGGTAACAATTAAACCGATAAGCATTAAAGCGACTTTATAAACTAAATCAATCCGCTTAAATGCTTTGAATATCTTCCAACACAGCCATGAATTCGTGAACAAAATCAGCGCAGAAAACGAACGGTGGACGTAAAAAATAATGGGGAAATCGTCGCGCCAGTACTGCCGGTCGATGTAAGCGTGTCCGTTGGCGATCAGGTCAACGGCCTCCCTCACTTGCGTTCCCATCATCACTTGGATTAATGTCATGCTCATGGCGGCACTCAGCACTTTAAAGAATTTTTCCGGCAACAACGTAATATCTACATAACCCCATGCCGTTTTTTGCGAACGCGCAAGAATGTATATCAGCAAGGCGACAATAAATAACGCCAATAACATATGCAGCGTTATCATCGCTGGTTTGAGATTACTGGAAACCACCGTCGAGCCCAGCCAGCCTTGGAAGCCTACCAAAAAGAAAACGGCTACGGCCAGATAAAACACAGTTTTATCGCCTTGCAGATAAATTCGCGAACGCCAAGCCGTGAGAAATATAAGAATGCCGATAGTGGCACCTGTCAAACGATTGAGATATTCCGTCCAAGTTTTCACCGGATTAAATTGGGTATTCTCATAACCGGCCGCGTAACGCTCGTGATAATCGGATGGAAGCTGCGATTCTTCAGTCGGCGGAATCCATTGCCCGAAACACGTCGGCCAGTCGGGGCAACCCATGCCGGCGCCGGATGCGCGAACAATCCCGCCAACCAAAATCAGAAAATAAACGGCGCAAACCGTAAGAAACGCCAGGCGGCGGAAAGAACGGACAGCTTGTTCGTCAATCATACGCTAGAGGTAATAAAGTAAGCCGGGCTTGGTCGTCACTCATAAAGCCCAGATTGTTGATATTTATATCGGTGGTTTGCAGCACAACGAGCATCTTACAGAAATGCCCGTCTTGTTGCGCTTGCAGCACGTTTCCGGTCATCTCTTCTTTTCCATGATCTCTGTTAATAATCGCTGCATTCGGTTCGGGCGGCCTTGAAATCCGGCATTCCGCCAAAAACAGCTCGCGTTTAGCCTTACCGAGATAATGAGTTCGCGCTACAATTTCCTGACCGGTATAGCAGCCCTTGTTAAAACTGATCGCACCTAACTTATCGAGATTGAGCATTTGCGGAATAAATTCTTCGGATGCCGCCGCCGTTATCCAAGGCACTCCCGAAACGATGTCGAGCATACGCCATTCGTTTAAATCCGCTTGACGGAATCCTTCCGAACCAGCTTCCAATCTAAGCCTTAGCGCTGTATCGGCATCGGTTATCACAAGTTTACGTACGATCGAACCCGGAAAATTCACACTGACGGCGTTTTCTTGCATCGCCGCGCTAAAACGCCGCCCGGAACGCCCCGGCTCACACAGTCCTATAAGGCTGAAAGTATCGCAGCCGTTTTCAATCTTCGCATCGGAACGCAAAACATACATTTGCAATTTTTTTTGGACGGTTTCCATCAGTTCAAGCGGAAGCACCAGCAAAAACATGTCCCCCATTTTAACAACCAAAAAAGTGGCGATAACTCTGCCCTTCGGGTTGCACATGGCGGCAAAACTGCTATTAGCGTCGCCAAGTTCATTAACGTTACATGTGAGTTGACCTTGCAATAATTTCCCCGCATCCTTTCCGGTCACCTTCAAAATACCCAAGTGAGTCAATGTATAAATGCGTTTGCCGCTATTTTCCGAGGCTGTAAAAGCGGCAGGAATTGCATTGTCAGCCAAAACGAGTTCCTCCAGCAAAGATTTTTTCCAAAAACTATTCATAAAACTAAGATTAAACTTAAAATTTCCGTAAATTATACCGTGCTTCGAAAGACATCATACGTCTTGTCGCCAAGAAATGCGGCAAATTTGATCTAAGACAACTTTAGGAAAGTCATTTGCACACTAAAAAACAGGGCAAACCGTTTTTCGCCGAATTAAAACCTTCGAAAAAACTGTTGCGATTAGCCATTATCATTCATTTATTGGCATTAACCGCCAGTTTTGCAAACGCCTTGCCGCTTATATTGAAACTGGTTACGGCAACCTTTGTAGCCGTTAATTTTATGACGATTTACAAAACTTTAAAGTCCGAAACACGAAAAATCAAATGGTCTGACAAGGGTCAGTGGGAAATCGCCAGGGGGAATGAATTTGATACGGCCGATATTTTAGCTTCGTCCGTACTCACCACATTCTGTATCGTCCTGCACATACGGAATCAGCCGCCTTTTCTCATCGCCAGCGACGCACTGGATGAATCCAGGTACCGGCAATTGGCGGTGAAATTAAAAATGACGCAGCATTAATCCCATGCCGGATAAAGTATCCAGAATGCCCGCCGAACTTGTATAATAGTGGGCTTTGTATAGAATCCACAGACTAACGGATTCCTTTCTATTTCATCTATTTTAATCGTTTCCAAGAGATATTATGGCGCTTTATTGTGGCATTGTCGGTTTGCCCAACGTCGGCAAATCGACCTTATTCAACGCACTGACCCAAGCAAAAATCGCGGCGGAAAACTACCCGTTCTGCACCATCGATCCCAACGTGGGCGTCGTGCCCGTCCCCGATTTGCGCATGGACAAACTGGCGGAAATCGTCAAACCGGAACGCATCGTCCCAACCACCATCGAATTCGTCGATATTGCCGGGCTTGTCAAAGGCGCGTCGAAAGGCGAAGGCTTGGGCAACCAATTCCTGGCGAATATCCGTGAAACCGACGCCATCGCCCATGTGGTGCGCTGTTTCCAGGATGACAATGTCATTCACGTCGCCGGCAAAATCGATCCGCTGTCCGATATCGAAGTCATCAACACCGAATTGGCGCTAGCCGATATGGCCTCTGTGGAACGGGCGTTACTGCGCGTCAGCAAAGCGTCCAAATCCGGCAACAAAGACGATCTGGCGAAAAAACAAGTTTTGGACCGTATCTATCAACAGTTGGATGCCGGACTGCCCGCCAGAGGCCTCGATCTCAGCGAAGAAGAAAAACTCCTGGTCAGGGATTTGTTTTTACTCACCTTGAAACCCACCATGTATATCGCGAACGTTCAGGATGACGGCTTTACCAATAATCCGATGCTGGATAGAGTCAAAGCGTTCGCAGAACAAGAAGGCTCGACGGTGGTCGCCATCTGCGCGGCCATCGAAGCGGAAATCGCGCAATTGGAAGAAGATGAGAAAAAAGAATTTCTCGACGACCTGGGTTTAGAAGAACCCGGTCTCAACCGTGTCGTCCGGGCCGGTTACAGTTTGTTGAATTTGTCCACGTATTTTACTGCCGGCGTTAAGGAAGTCCGGGCCTGGACCATCCCCGTAGGCGCCACCGCCCCGCAAGCCGCCGGCGTGATTCATACCGACTTCGAAAAAGGCTTCATCCGAGCCGAGGTCGTTTCCTATCGGGACTTCATTACTTACAAAGGCGAACAAGGCGCGAAAGACGCCGGAAAATGGCGCTTGGAAGGTAAGGATTATGTCGTCAAAGACGGCGATGTCGTGCATTTCCGATTCAACGTTTGACAAAGCCCGAGGCGGACTCTATAATCCCGCCTCTTTAAATCCCTCCCCCGGTGATGTAGCTCAGATGGTTAGAGCGGAGGATTCATAACCCTCAGGTCGGTGGTTCAATTCCACCCATCACCACCATTTAGCCATTTATCCCAATAGCAAGCCTCTTACTGAATCTAACTATAAGGCGAGGTAAACGTGTGCGGTTTTAATTGACTTGATGTTTACGCATCAGATACGGCAAATTCCTAGGGTCGATTTTTAACAGATTTGCCGCATCCTTTTTAATCCCTTTTGTTTTGCGCAGCGTATCTAAAACAATTTGCTTTTCAAAAGCATTTAGCTTTTCTCTCAAGCCACTATCTAAAGAGCCAGCATTACCGGTATTCATTTTAGCATTCTTGACCAGATGTACCGGAAGACTCGAGGCAGCGATAATTTCGCTGCTTTCGACGATAACGGCGTGTTCGATGACATTTTCCAACTCCCTGATATTGCCGGGCCAGTCATGCTCTAACAATAGTGTGTGCGCTTCATTAGCGATGTCTTTAACCGGCTTGCCTAAAGACGGATTCATTCGGCTGAGAAAGTGTTGAACCAGCAGATAAATATCTTCTTTTCTTTCCCGGAGCGGCGGCGAGGGTATGGTGAAAACATTAAGCCGGTAATACAAATCTTCCCGGAACCGGCCTTCTTTTACGGCTTTGGCAAGGTCGAGATTAGTGGCGGCCATTACGCGCACGTTCGCCGAAAGCGTTGACGAGCTGCCGACTGGTTCGAATGCGTGTTCCTGTAAAACCCGGAGTAATTTAGCCTGACCCGGCAAAGACAAGCAGCCGATTTCATCGAGCAAAATCGTGCCGCCGTCGGCTTGTTTAAAACGCCCTACCCGGTCCCTAATCGCCCCTGTAAATGCGCCTTTAACATGACCGAACAATTCGCTTTCCAATAAACTTTCAGAGAGTGCGGCGCAATTAACCTTAACAAATGGCTTTTCTCTCCGATGACTATGGATATGAACGGCATTGGCGATGACCTCCTTGCCGGTTCCGCTTTCGCCTTGAATTAACACCGTCGCGCCGGTTTTGGCCACGGCACCGACGAGCCGGCAAACATCCCGTATTTTTTTGCTTGTGCCGATCATATTGGGAAAGTCTTTCATCTCCAGCCATAGACTGTCGTTTGCTTGAGTCTCAAGACAAGAGAGGTTTGTTTCTTTTGCGGTGACGACAAGGTAATGCGATAAACCGCATTTCTTTGTTATCGCGCTAACCGATACTATCGTCTCTTTTCCGGTTTTATTCGTTATTCCGATCGCTTCGACATATTGTCTATTGCCGTAATCTTTGTGTTGAATCAATGTTACAAGTTCAGCTTGCCGAAATAACCGGGTAAAAGCCAGTTCTTTCAGTTCGTCAAGCAAAAAACCCGTCATCCTTATCGCCTCGGCATTCGCATCGATAATTCGATCATGGATTACATCGATGATAAAAACAGCATCGGGGATAACATCAAAACACGTCCGGTAAAGATCCGATGGTATAGCCATCCCCACCTCCCATTGTTAACGAGCCAAATCATATTCCCATATCTGTCGAAGCGATAAATCATTAATTAGATTTTAATTCCAGACGAATTCATTGATCAAAACCGGCGTATCGAAATTCGTCGCAAAGAGATCGCCTCGATGCTTTAAATATGAGTTTACTGACCAAATCAGCGGCGTTTGTTAAATTTACCGTTGTAAAAAGTTATGAGCAAACTTAATAACGCCTATAGCGCAAAATAGAATCAATGAATTGCTGCTAGCTCAACTGTGTCGACAATCTAAATCAGACTCTTTTAACTACATCAATGTCAACAAGCTTGAGTACAGATATTCTTTTATGAGGGTGTTTTCTGAAAATTCTTTAAATTCAGCTTGATCCTTGGCGCTGATAAGGCAAAAAATCTTAGCCTCCGGCTGTCTGCGTTTAGCGGCTAAAGCCAAGCGCTTACCTACTGAAACCGGCGGCGAAAAACCAATGAAGATATAGCGGTAACGCGTCCGCCGCAACTTAGCCAAAGCAGTTCGCACTGAAGGAGTTGCCTCTATCTCTTTATAACCCGCCGCCAAAAGAAAATTATTCAGTCCCTCTAGGAACGCAGTATAGCGATCGTAAATGAGAATGATAGGTAATTTTTCACTTTTGCTTAGCATGGTTTTGCCTTTTCCTTCAAACGATGATCGTATTAATGAGTCACCAAGCTCTATTTCTGGGAGACTAAAGTAATCCTCTGTCTATATCTGACGTTGAACCGGACTCGGGCAAGCGAACGCCGGGTATCCCGCAACTCAAGTTCCGCGATGATCGGGCCGATGCTTGGCTCGAGAATCAAGCTGATTTCGAAATACGGAAAATCGGAATCACGAAACCTGGATTCCGCTATGCTCCATCCATCCAAGCTACTCGCTNNCCTGAGTCAGGACGCCGACCCAATTCCTTGCAGTGGCTTGCGAATAAGCGAATCCCGTCTTCGCGTACATGATGACCTTTCTTAGTTCAGATAACATTATGACTTACCACGCTCAATATGATTTTGGTGAACCTGGAACACCCACTGTCAGTAGTGCAGACGCGTCGTCCCGACCCAGGCCAGCGCAGGCGGCCCAAGCAATCGGCGTTCCTACGGTGTGCGCCCCTGGCTTTGACGGGCGGCGCGCCGCCAGCGCAATTTGCTTAAAGCACATCGAGCCCGCGCCAATTCGTCTGCCAGAGAACCCAGTGCGTAACCCGAGGGGAAGACGCGATTCATCTCGCGCCGCAAGCTGGTGTGCGCTTCAGCCAGTATCATGCGGCCTTCGCGCACCCGGCGTTCGGCCTCGTGTTTGAGATCGAATAGACGCGGCAGCCAGATAATCACCCTCTCCCAGAAGGCTATTTCCTCGGTCAGCGACAGGTGCTGGCGTCGCAGCCACTGGAGGACATTTACGCCTGCACAGGCGCGCGAGTACTCCTCGAACATGCGCTGTTCCATCTGTTCGATTGCTTCGCGGTAGGGCAAGGGACCGTGTCCCTGACTGGTCGCAGGTGCTGGGACTCGTCCCAACTCTTTATGTATTTGCACGTACATGTAAACCCTTCTTTGCTCCTCTAAATAGGCAACTTACCTTCCCATATGCATATAAACCCTGGTGGACCGGATACATCCACTGCTGATGAACTAGACGTTATCACTGACAAGGATTTGGGTCCTAATTGTGCGTGACTTCTTGGTCCAAGATCGTGGCTACTGCTTCGGACTCAGCGGCGATTGTTACTCAAATTACGACATCCGCACTCTGGCTTCAGCCGCAGAGCGGCGGATCGGGCTTGGTGAATGGTATGCGCGAACCCCACTTGCGCTCAGCGGCTTCGATCACATCGGCCGGACAATCATGCTCGTGAAAGAGATAAACATCCTGAACGCCAACAGACTTCATCTCTTCTGTATGTCGAAGATGAATTTCTACACGGCGCAAATTCTCGAACAGTCGCTCGGCGCGCTTGCGGTCAATAATGCGCTGGTCGGTGACAAACTTGCTATCGGACTCTGTCATGCGCGCCAACTCCTCTGGATGCTGATCGAGAAAGGGTTTCGCCTCCCTGCTTCCACGAATTAGGAGACGGTCGAGTTCACTACCTTTTAACTCGACTCCTATTCGCTTGTCTAGCATTGGATATTCCGAAAGGCCCACTCCAGTTGGCATGCGTTTACCGGCAGGGAAGCGCATACGCGGAGGCAAGCCCCGCATCTGCAAGCTCGTCGTCAAATACCCGTAGCGGGCCTTGATCAGTTCGAGTACCTTGTTCGCCCTCTTCTCGGAGAGCCACGTGTTGCCCTTCCACCCTGCGGCCGACGGCCGGTCACTTGGTTCTAACGGTCCGCGCAGACCCTCCGGAGACGTGTAGCCCTTAACCGCCTCGAGCCAGTATCCTTGGCTGACGAGATAGTCGAGGCGCTGAACCGTGCGCTTATTGAGCAGGGCGGTGCCGAGCTTCGGATCGCTGTTCAAAATCTCGTTCACTACGTTGGCCGACTCGGTGGTCGCCCTCGGGTCGCGGCGCAGAATGTCTCTTGCGTGCTCGAAGTAAAGATAGAGAGTTTCCCTTTTCTCAATTAATCCTGGAGTTTTAATTTTGTTCGTAATCGGCACCTCACGCAGGCATTCGGCGTCCCACCAAATCGCAAGCTCCCTCTCCGGGCACTTCCTGCCGCTGACCTTACGAGCGCCGAGTGGGATGTCCACCGTTGCAAGTACCTGCTTGCCAGTTCCGTCGTTTTTGTATTCGACCCCTAGCTTGATCCAGCCGCGGTCGGCGGATATCTTCGCGGTTGTTGGGAGAATGCCGGTTCGTTTGATGTCGAGCTTCAAGTCTCCTATAATCTTCCAATTGCCAACCTTTGCTATGTCGAGATCGACAAACGATTGGACAGAGGCGTTTTCGAACGTCTGCTTAATCTGGTCGAGACTAGCTTTCTGGTTGATCTGGCCGACCACTTTGTCGAGCAGTTTCTTAAAAGCGCCGGGCACATTGGCGCCCATGTCGATGATGCCCTGCGTATCCTCGCACCAGGAGATGCGAAAGAACAGACGTTCGTCATCCCCGCAAAATCCGGCGCGCGGACGACCGGGGCGCTGGGGGATTTGTACTCTGATCTTACGGAGGATGTGATAGCGTGCGCCATCGGCACGCGTCACGATGATCTCGTCGTCGTTTCTGCCGGGCGAAACATCAACGGTACCGAGGCCATTGATACGCTGGTGATATTCTTCGTCTCCGTAGAAACCGAGCCCTCGTTCTTGCCGAAAATACAGATATGACATGTTCTATTCTCCTGCAGATTCTGTTTTCTCTATATTGTCTGAGAATGATTTACGAAAAATTCAATTACTACGGCACGGTTATTCGCCCTTGCCGCAATGGTTGAATTGTCTGCCAAATACTTTTGAGATGGGGCAGCGGTCACCGCCATAACACGAGAGCGGGCACTAACTCCTAAGAGTTTGAAAACGTTTCGTGCCCTACCTCTACGTAAAAGGAAGTTACTTTTTTCAACACCTACACAATCACTGTAACCAACGATTCTGAAAAATAATGATTTGTCTATTTCGAATTTATTCAGCCAAACATTGAAAAGCGGCTCATTTCTCACAGATACTTTGACATGCCGCCAATCTACACCAAAGTCACGCACGATTAAGTACCCGCACGAGACTACTATGTTTGGTGCTGCCACCGCTGGCTGCATCAAAACAACATCAGGGGTTAGATGTCCTGCTGAAGTCCTTGAGATGAAAATCTCTTGAGGAGCATAAATGAAACACGAATGGCTTTCAGTCTTTCTTAGTTCTGGACACCACTCTTTTGGCATCACCGGATTGGTGAGCATTGGGTCTCGCGTTCCAGGGACTACGGGTTGCGGCATTCGCATAGGAGGTTGTTCCAGACCGTGTAAATTGAAATACATAAACGCTCTCCTTTGTTTCTACTGGCAAATAAATCGCAACTAATGAAAAGAGATGGACAAGTAACCTACAACCCGCCAAACCAAGCAGCGCAGCTTATCTACTAAGGCCTTGCCCAGACAACAATGGATTTCTTTGTCGACTACTCTGGCAGGTTGGTTGCACTGTGTCTAACCAACTCTACATTTAACAGATTGATACTAATCGCATTCGTAATGATCTCGATAATTTCTTTTCAATTTCTAAATTCGATTCGGCGCTCCACCATAAACCGTGTTATACCAAATCCTACCCAATACTCTGCCACCAACCTTTTGCAATGTTTTCTTATCATCGCCTATATTCCGAATAGCAAATTCCAGCAAACAACCTTCTTCCAAGCGCAACGCCACCGGGAAACCGGATAGACCCCAGGGATTGATGATGTGTTCGAAGGTCAGGTAGGGATCGCGCGGATGGCCGTCGCAGCGGATTTGCCATTGGTAGCCGGGGGTATCGACATTTTTCGGGTCTTCTGCATATTTATCGGTAAACTGGGCGAAGTACATCAGCACACCGCAATAATTACGGTGCAGTTGATACTCTGCCAACACGATTTCTTGCCCAGGCTCTAACGATTTCCCTTGAGTACCGCTTGGGTCGATATTGCAGATATTCGACTCATCAAAAAATCCGGCATCTTGCGGAATTCCGCAGATTTGACAAGTGTTCATGTTAGACGCCATGACCGAGGATTTTGTAGCCGTGCAACACCATATAAAGTTCCGCGTCTTCGTAGATAGACCCTACCGAGATTTCTTCTACTTCGATGCGGATGGTTGAACGCGGCATGAACGTCATCGGTTTGGCGAACGGACGGAAAGGCCGGTCGCCGCTGGCTTCGCCTAAGCCGGCAATGTTGTGGATGGGCTGGTTTTGCAGCTCTCTGCCGCTGCCGCTATCGACAATACTGTACTTAAAGTTGATTCCGCAGTTACGGGCAAATATACACTGGGTAAGCAAATTGAGATCAGGTTCTTTCAACCTATCTACAGGCAACCCGAGACTCATTAGCTCTGTTCCATCGGTAGGGAGCGAATCCAGTATAAGTTTAGATGGGAAAGCAGGCACAAAGCTGTAACCTATCGCAACGGCGACAAAACTGCCTTCGGTGCTGATGTTAATCACATCCTGAACCCGGTTGCCGTGTTTATTCCCTAAAAGTTTAAATTTGGCAACGTAGTCGTAAGGGATTTCTTTTGTTCCCACAGCGCTGTTATCTCCTGCCGGACGCTGAAAACCAGCTTCTTGACCCAGTTGAAGTCCTGCTCTCATGATCGTAATCTCCCGTTGCTTAACCTCAGAGGGCTATCATGAGATCCGTCTTTGGAACTCGTGAATAAAGAACCACAATGAGGAGAAAAAAATATCATTCGACGAATTACCATAACGGCTTCCAGACATCGGGCGCTTGCGCGGGCGGTGAGTGCCAGCGGGTTTGCGGCGGCTGTTCCGGTTCGTAGCGGTCCAGGCCGTTCATGCCGCTTTGCCTGACATAACCGTCGATCCCTTGCATCTCCATATCGTCTTCAAAGCCTTGTAAATCGTCATCCGCCGCAAAACCATTCAGGTCGTCGTCGGCATCCATTCCGCGCAGGTCGTCATCGTCGGCAAAGCCATAGAGTTCTCCGCCATCGCCGAAACCTTGCAATTCTTCATCGGCATCCAGCCCTTGCAGGTCGTCATCCGCATCGATGCCGTTTAAATCGTCATCGCCGGCAAATCCTTGTAGCGGTTGTCCGGCATAATTTTGCCCGCAATTGCAGCCACCGATACCGGCTTCTTTGAGTACCGGAGCCGCCGCGGTCATCGCGGCTTGCCCGCCCGGAATGACTGAGGCCACTTGTTGAATCACTGGCAAAGCTTTTTTGATGTAGGGGCTGGCGGCTGTTAACGCCATTTTTACCGGATGGTATTGCAAGGCTTTCCGCCCCAACTTCCTCAACTTGCTCCAAAAACCGCCGATGTTTCCTAAGCCGTCCATACCTTGCATGAATTGATAGAGATTACCGTCCGGCCCTTGCCGGATTTCGCCGATGTAGCCGAGGCCCATCATTTGGTTAATTTCTGCTTCCCCCAAGCCTTGCATGCCGTCGTCATCGGCCAAACCCTGGACTTGATACACGTTCCCGTCCGGGGCTTCATATAAGCCGTCAATGCCATCATCGCCCGCAAATCCGGCTTGTCTTAAAAAAGGGGCTGCCGCCGTTAATGCAGCTGCTGCGCCGGGTATGGGAATCAACGGCGCAAATTGCTGAGCTATCGGCAATGCGCGTTTAGCAAAACTTTTGATGCCTCGTTTTACCCGGCTCCAAAAACCGCCGACCGGATTGCCTAAACCGTCTACCCCTTGGACGTATTGATAGAGTTGACCGTCCGGTCCTTGCCGCACTTCGCCCAAGTAACCGATCCCCATCATTTGGCTAACATCGCTATCGCTTAAATATCTCATGATGTTTCTCCTATTAAGATGTGGCGATTACTGCACGTCGCGGGTGAGGTAGCCGTCCAATACAACCCAAATACGCAGTGGACCCGGGATGTTAGCTAATCTTTTCTCAGTTGCGTTTTGGTCTAGTTCTGACCCTGGCACACCTTGCGGAAAAGCCATTTCTACCCGGAAATTTTGTTGTGGTTCGATAAAGACCGGCTCGGCAAAGCGAAAGGTAGCAGTCGGATCGGGTTCGCCGTGATTACTGACTGTTGGAAAACCTGGGCTGATACCGGCACCGGACGGAAACCAAAACGTCGGCATTTCGATCATGGTTTTTTCGCCCACGATCAACGAAGTAACGGAGTTGTAGATGAGATCGGCTAAGATTTCGCTTTCACTGACTAATGCTTCCGTATCTATTTCTCTCTCATCTCCAACGGCGGGTGACTGTTGTGTTGAAGGTGGTTTTGATCGAGTAATTTTCTTTTTTTCCCGGATCCTAAGATTAGACACTATTACCCGTAAAGCCCGCGCCTCGAAAGTATTCAAACTCGGCAACACCCCCGCTGCTTGCATATTCGTTTCCAGCCGGGTCTTGCCTTGCACATCAACAAAGAAGCGAATCACGCGCGGATCGGTCATAAAATCGGTGAATAATTTAGATTTGCCATCTTGTTTGTTTTCGTTTTTAACAAAAAAAGCATCATAAATCGGTGCATGCAGCTTTTCTTTCACGCCTTGCATCTTAGCCATTGCAGTCTCCTCAAATAGTGTTTAATTAAATTTAATCGAGTAAAAATTTGTTCATAGCGCGTCTTATCGTCCGCACTTACCGGATTTTTTCGTATAACCGGCCGTCTTCGCCCAGAAAATAGCGGCCTAGCGCAGATAAAGCCGGACTGTCGCCTAAACCGTCAACGGATGCCTGCGTTTGATATAAGGTGCCGTCGCTGCTCAAATAGAATTGGCCTAGTCCCTGTAATCCCGTTTCATCAGCTATTCCTTGCACCTGATATACAGTTCCGTCTTCGCCTAAAAAAAGATTCGATCTGCCTAAAGGGCTTGGGTTTACGATCATCAGCTCATCTAAGCCGAGTTGTTGTCCATCGTTCACGTTGCTCTCCCGTTGTCTCATAAAAGCAGTATTTAGCTGAATTCATTCCGTTTACCCTTCAATACCTTGCGAAGTAATCCGGTAGTTTCCGCCGACAATGTACAGTTGATTGCCTTCGATATTGCTGACTAAGCGCGGCGGGTCTTCCATGCGATGAATGTAAGTCAACGGTTGTCCAGGCTGACCTTTGTCGGAGCGGTAAATTACACCTACCAGTTCGCCTAATTCCACCACTACGGGCGGTATCACCCGCATATGACTAACTTTTTCAACCTTGCTGGCTTCAAAACCGTTGAAGGTTTGATAAAGCTTCTCGCCCTGAGTCACGGTTTCTGCCGGAACGACTCCAAAGGTCTGTCCTAAAGCATGAAATTTATCCATACCGGCAACCCAATTTTTTATGATTTCGAATCCATTTATTTCGCCGTCCGTTGTACTGCGACAGGCTTAACCGTTTGCATGGCGACAGGCCGGACCGAAGCAACCGGCCTTAATCCCACCGGACTGACCGGACGCATACCGGCAGGGGTTAGCGGGGTTTTTAATGCATTTGTTTTCTGCGGCAAAATTCGCCAATACCGTAATCTACTTACTACCCGATTGGCTAACCGGGGACGGGCGCGGGCAGCAAGACCTTGCCGCCAAATCCGGCGCAACACTGCTTTTAACCACCGGCTTCGGCCTAACACTTGCCGCTGGCGCAATAATTCCCATAAGGATTTGATCCGCGGATCTTGGGGTTTAACCGCCTCATGTCTTATCGACTTGAGCAATTGCCTGAGCCAATCCGGAATTGCGCCTAAATCGCCAATCCCGTTCATATCGGTCGCGTCTGATTGCATCGTTTCACTCCTCTCTATTACTATGACTTTTTTAACCGGCGCCTGCGACGACCACCCCATGGGATGAGGCATTGTGGCGTCTAACGGAATCCATCGGCCGTTATGAAAGACTTCCAGAAAAATATGGCTGAAACGATCCTGCAGCATCGGATCGGAACCGCTCAGCACCAACCTTACCGGATGCCCAATGGTTTCCAGCAGCGCGCCGAGCAAGATCGTCATGTCATCGCAGTCGCCGGCCCTTATTTCCAGCATTCGTTTAGCCGAATGCAGCACTTCAACCCGGAAAGTATCCTTGGTATAGCGGATGTTTTGCTGAACCCATTCGAACAATGCTTTGATTTCGCCCAGGTAATCTTTAGGTTTAACCGCTCGCTGGATAAGAATATCGATAGCCGTCCGGCGGACCGTAAAATCTTTGGCGCCGGTTTTAATCAAATCGCAGATATGTTCAATTGTCCTCATCGTTCCCCGATAACCGCTGGGAATTTTTTTTATTTGGATTCTAGGCTGAGTATTCATAGTGAGCAGCTTTACTTTCTTTCAGGAAGACAACCGGTTTAAACTGAATCTATAAAAAATAAAGCAAACCGTGCGCCAAACTTTTCGCTGTCGTTTTACAATTTTTTAATGTTTGATTTCATTGAGAAAGCAATCTCTAAACCGATCACTCCCCAGCCCCCGTTATAATCTTAATCATAAAAATTATTACGCGGATAAACCGCTATCGGAACCGTTATCCAGTAAAATTAAGACCTTATGAACAAGTAAAATATTATGATGAGAATTATAATAATTATGAGCCGTACACAAAGAAATGCGCCTGAACCGATCAATGAAACCAGATAAACGTTCATAACCCGGTTATTTTTCATTGCGAGAAATTTTCATTTCAAAACGCATAGCGTAGAATTGGGGAAATCAATCACTATTTAATCCGGATTTTTAAAGAGGAAGCTCATGAAAATGCATTTTTTACCTCAGAATGCTCTGTCTAAGTCCTTCGACAAACTCAGAAGGAACGGCAACCGCTTGATTTCGTCCGTGGCGCACTCTAAAGGACATCTTAACTTGCCGAACCCGCTTACGGCCTTGTGGAATGAACGAAATCAACTTGTTCAGAGCTTCGCTAAAGCAATATTAACGGCTGTCCTGTTGTTTTCAGTCAACGCCTTTGCCGAAACCGCAGAGGACGAATGGCAAAACACCGTCCTTACTGAAACCACTATCAAAAAAATACAAGCTTCTAAATATGATTATAAAAAATGTATCGGCGAAAACATGCAAAAGCCGGCCTTCCTGGATATGGACAGCCGCAAAGCGACGGAGGAGATCATCAAACAGTGTGAACCCGTGCTCTCTAAAGTGAGAGAGGTTTACTTAGCTCAGAAAGTACCGGGAGTATTGGCAGACCGGCATTTACGCCAAATCCGTATTCAAACCACACGCAACGCGCTGCAAGGAATGATCTTCGCTCAAGCCGCGCGCAAAGCAGGCCAGCCGTAAA
Organism: Methylococcaceae bacterium UBA7658; assembly: GCA_002483425.1. Classification (GTDB taxonomy): domain Bacteria; phylum Pseudomonadota; class Gammaproteobacteria; order Methylococcales; family Methylomonadaceae; genus Methyloglobulus. Next base: position 31,236 of record DLHW01000044.1, on the reverse strand, counting down.
CCCTATGGAATCGCTCATGAACTCGTATACTATCGATCTATCGCTTCGGCCCGCCACTTTCGATTTATGGCACGTCTGTCTTGCCGGCGCCGTCGTAGCGCTAATGGCCTTACTGATTCTTTTGCTGCTGGCGATGCTTTTTTCAAAAAGCCGCTCCAAAATCCATGAAGGTATAAAAGCCGTTCAGCACCCGGCTGAACCGGTTGTTAAAATTGTTGAAAAAATCGTTGAAGTTGAAAAGCTTATCCCCGCGCCTGCGCCCGAACCTGTTATTCTCAAGGAATATACGCCGGACGCCGCCTTGCAAGTCCTCGGTTTATTACAAAAAGAAGCGCGCTTTATCGACTTTATTAATGAAGACATCACCGCTTACAGCGACGCCGACATCGGCGCGGCCGCCCGCGTAGTGCATGAAGGTTGTTATAAAGCGCTTAACGAACATTTTACTTTGACACCCATTCGTAGCGAACCAGAAGGCAGCCAGATAACATTAACTACCGGTTTCGACGCCGCCGCCAACCGCTTAACCGGCAATATTGTCGGTGCGGCACCTTTTACCGGAACCTTGGTCCACAAAGGCTGGCAAGTAACCGGTGTGCGTTTACCTAAACTTACGCAAGGCTATAATCCGGCTATCGTGGCTGCGGCGGAAATCGAGTTATAGTGAATTTTATGTAAAACCTTAAGAAAGTATCTTCATTTAAAACCGATTAATAAACCTTTTCTTGTACGAGAGCAAAATGGGCCAAACGTCCTTTCCAACAGGCATAGCTTTAATTTACACGCCCAGCGGTATTCTTGCCTTAATTATCATTGCGGTAATTTTGTATTTCATATTTAAAAAATAGCAAATCCAGAATTTTCCAAGCCTATTCCCACCATTTAAAGATGAACAACTCACCATCCTCACAATTTTCCATCGGCATTGACTTAGGAACGACCCATTGCGTTTTATCGTATGCTAACATCAGCGGCATTAAGCAAGATGAGTTCGTCCAACACGTCATGCCCGTTCCCCAACTGACCGCACCCGGGACAGTGGAAGAGAGCTTGCAACTGCCGTCCTTTATTTACCAAGCCCATGATGCGGAATTAGCCGAAGGCGATATCGCCCTGCCCTGGACCGGCAAACCTAAACATTTAGTGGGCGAGATCGCGCGTAATCTGGGCGGCAAAACGCCGATTCGATTGGTTTCGAGCGCGAAAAGCTGGCTCTGCCATTCCGGCGTCGATTGTAAAGCGCCCATTTTGCCTGCCGAAGCGCCAGAAGAAGTGGCGCGCATCTCGCCTTTTCAAGCGACGGTTGCATACTTAGAGCATCTACGGGAAGCTTGGCGTAACAAACACCCCGATGCGCCGATGGAGCAACAAGACATCGTCATCACCGTGCCCGCCTCGTTCGATCCAGCCGCGCGGGAACTGACTGTGGAGGCCGCTAGGACGGTCGGCTTCGGTCACGCCATCTTGCTAGAAGAACCTCAGGCCGCATTGTACAGTTGGATTGAAAAAAACCACGATAACTGGCGAAAACAAGTGCGTGTCGGCGACATCATCCTCGTCATCGACATCGGCGGCGGCACAACCGACTTATCGCTGATTGCGGTCACGGAAAGGGACGGCAACCTCGAATTTACCCGCGTGGCGATCGGCGACCATATCTTACTTGGCGGCGATAACATGGATTTAGCGCTCGCTTATACTGTTAAAAGCAAATTGGAAACCGAGGGAAAATCGCTGCAACCTTGGCAATTCCAAGCTTTAGCGCACAGTTGCCGGGAAGGGAAAGAAAAACTGCTTAACAATCCCGAGCTGGAAAGCATTCCTGTGGTAATAGCAAACCGGGGGTCCTCGTTAATCGGCGGAACGCTTCGTACCGAGCTAACCCGCACCGAAGCCGGTCAGGTTCTCGTTGAAGGCTTTCTGCCGCAAGTTCCAGCCAGTACGCGACCGGTTATGAAACCGCGTACCGGTTTACGGACGTCTGGCTTGCCGTATGCTCAGGACGCGGGCATTACCCGGCATCTCGCCGCTTTCCTCGCGAAACAGCAGAATGCGGCCGGGGAACTGGAAGGCGTCAAATTGGCGGAGAACGCCTCTTTTATTCATCCAACCGCCGTGCTCTTCAACGGCGGCGTACTGAAAGCGGAAGTGCTCGCCAACCGTTTAATGACTACCCTGAACGGTTGGCTCGAAGCAGAACAAGCGCCGCCTGCGCGCCTGTTGTCCGGTAACGACCTCGATCTTGCCGTCGCCAGAGGGGCGACCTATTACGGCGTCGTCCGCAAAGGCAAAGGCGTTCGCATCAAGGGCGGCGCGGCGGCCTCGTATTACGTCGGCATTGAAAGCTCGATGCCGTCCGTACCCGGCATACCGCCCGAGATCCAAGCCTTGTGTATCGCCCCTTTCGGCATGGAGGAAGGCACCCAACAAGAATTGCCGAACGAGGAATTCGGCCTGGTTGTCGGCGAACCGGTACGCTTCCGCTTCTTCGCTTCGACCTCGCGGCGCGAAGACCGGGTCGGCACCCGCTTAAACCACTGGAGCCGCGATGAACTGTCGGAATTGGAAGAGATAGAAATTACTCTGGAAAAAGAAGGCGGCAAAGCGGGTGAAGTGGTTCCAGTGCATTTATGTGCCGCCGTGACCGAACTGGGAACGCTTGAATTGCAAGCGGTTTCAAAGAAAGACAATGCCCGCTGGAAGATTGAGTTTGATGTGCGGTCCGGAGATTAAACGACCTTAATAAGATGCTAAGATTAGGTTGTGAATGACACGCAACCTAATGCTTTCATTTCATTAAAAGCTTCAAATTTATGCTGGCGATACCTCTTCAATCCACGCGAGCGCTACAAGTTTTAATTGCAGCCAATTTACCCAGAAGTGTAGTTGCGGCCTTAGTTTTATCATTGATAAACCGGCGAATACAAATAGACTGCTCCACAATCATCTTCTGAACCTGTCGTGCAATCTTCGGTTTTCGCGCTAACAGCAACACTATTGCCGTCAGAAGATGCTGTTATGCCTTTCCCAAAACTGCCGCCCTTCCCGCCGCCGCCTGCGCCAGCGGTCGGGCTGGTATAGCGGCCTTGCTGGATCCAGTTCTTGCCGTTCCAAACAAAAAAATACGCCGCTCCACAGTTGCCTTTTGGACAATCCGCTCCGTTTGCGCCCACTACCGCCCGCAGGCCATTCGCGGATAGCGCCAATGCTTCGCCAAAAAAATAGGAGCCGCCGGCATCCAATGCAGTCATTCTGGACTCCAAGGCGTAGGCGCTACCTGTCCGTTTGAAAGAATAGGCTGCACCGCAATAGCTGACCCAGCTACCTTTACAATAGTCAGCGCCGCTGGCGTCTTCCGCACCGATCAAGGCGCGCGCGCCATCGCCAGTGAGTCCCAAAGCGCTGCCGAAACCGTAGCTTTTATAACTTAAAGGCAAAGTTAATTTTTGTAATTGTTTCCAGACGCCGCTAATTCGTCCGAACGTCCAGGCGCTATCGCCCGACCTAGCTCCGATCAAACCCCAAAGGCCGTTGGCGGACAAGGCCGTAGCCGAGCCGAAATAGCCTTTGATTTTGTCCGGGTAAGTTTGCGCGCCTAAAAATCTACTGCGTTTAACCCAACCGCTTGTACGACGCTCGAAGACATAAGCAGCTCCACACTTATCCGTACTTGCGGCGCATTTAGTAAACTCCGCCCCAACCAACGCTGTTTTGCCGTCGGCAGACAACGCGACAGACGAACCGTAAGCATCGTTAACCGTAATCTCCGGACTGGTTAGTAATTTGTTTAACACCCAAGTACTGCCATTCTTGACATATACCGACAGATCGGCACAGAAATATTTATTATCCGAACCAGGAAGACCACTCGGTACAAAACCGGACGCCCCCACTAGCGCTGTTGCGCCGTTTGCCGATAAGGCCAAGGCGCTCCCGAATAATTTCACTTTTGAATTGCATCTTAGATTGGCGGGTTTGGTCAATGTTTGGACATAAGCCCAACCGCTTAAACTTTTCTGAAAAATATAAACTTCATTATACAAACCTCCGGCAAACAGTGTCTTACCGTCACCCGACAGCGCGCTGGCATTGCCAAACCGGTTAAATTTAGTGGTCGAATAAAACTTGATCGGCTTAGGCGCCAACAACGGATCGATAACGACCGGAAAAATAGCATTACGAGTAGTTACCTCTATCCTGACCCGGCCATCGGCGACTCTCATACCTGCCGGAAGAATATTACCGGCGGCATCTCTCGCTTGCAGATTACTGTAAGACCAGCGCCGGACGCCATCGGTAAACTCTACTGAATTGCCCGAACCAGCCGCTTGCCAATTCGATGTCAATTCTAACACTACCTTCGGTCCGGTTGTCTTAGGCAACGTAAAGCCCTGTTCCAAACCGAGCGGACCGTTGATATACCAAGCTTCAACGGGGCCGTGGGAATAACGCACCGTATTGTTCTGAACTATCGGGTTTGTCGGCATTACCTCTTGCAACTTACCGCTAGCTCCAAATCGTAATAACCTCAAATGAAAAGGTTTGGTTTCTTGAGCGGTTTCTGAATTAACTTCGACACCGTTATCGGTAAAGTTAAGCCGCCATGCTTGCGCCGGATTCTTTGCCTTTCCGTCAATTATCGTATAGGACTTGTCCGCATGGCGCTGTATCGCCTCCACTACAACCGGAATGCTATCCTGCGGAAGAGCTGAAGCGGCTAAGGATAAACTTGACGTAAGACAAAAGCATGTTCCTGCTAACAAACTGGTAATTTTGCAATTAACCGGCTCTAATTTCTTATCCATACAGTGCCTCATCGATTAGGATTTAAGAGTTTATGTCGTGCTAATTAAAGTTAGCAAACCCGCCTTTCGTAAATTAGTGAAATTTAAACCAGCGTCCGATTATTTAGTAAACATGCTGACTTGTAAACACGCGGCACGATTCGTATTTATTTTATGCGGTTAAGCCGAAAGACATTAATATTTCAATCACTTAAACCGTTTTTATGCGCTCGAACATTCGCTCGCCCAAACAAGCAACTATCCGTTTACCGAAACAAGTTGATTGGTATGGATTCCCTGCGAATACTCCAAAGTTTTGATAATCACTTTTAACTCCGTAAGCTGTTTTTTCAACTGCGCAACTTCATTTTCTTGAAGACGAAGGTTTTCCTGTAATTTTTCTTTCGATTCGTTGGCGGCGTGCAAAACATTTAAACGGTTTTCTATTTGATTTTTATGGTCGATGATTTGATGTTTAATCGGCGACATCACATTTTCGCCCCAAATCGTAGCTTCGCGGCGCGCTTTAAACAACACGTTACGGGCTTGAAAAAGCAGGGTTGTATAGAGTTTTTGAATGCCCATGCTTTTTTCCGTCATCGTTAACCGGGTACTTGACCGGTACGCTTCGCCTTTATTCAAAATATCTTCTAATTCATCCTGATAAGGTTTGATTTCGAATAAATAAGGCTTAATCTCTTTAAAGCCGTATTCCGTATCGAATTCCGAATGTATTTTTAAGATAAACTGTTGCGCTGCATCCGCCTTGGTTACGCAATCTTCCAGCAGGTCATGCAAATCGGTAAATAATTTTTTGATACCGTTTTTCATTACAAAGGTGGTAATACTGCTATCGATTTCCTGTTTGTTCAATTTGATGACTTGATCGAACCTGGCTATCGACAACGATTCGATCAAAGCTTTTAATTTAAACCGGAATATTTCACTACTCGATTGAAAATGCTCAATATTTTTATAGTACGCCTGCTGCGACAACTCGGCGTTTCTCGTCATTTCAGCCAATTTATCATGGTTTTCGAAATTTAATTTTCGCGAATCGACTAATAGTTTCGCGCTTTTTTCAAATTTGATCTCGGTTAAGACAAACGATTCCTTGATTAAAAAACCGACATCGCGCAACACCACATCAAGCATGATTTTCTGGCGCTGATTGATAATATCGTCGGATAAATAAGACTCCAAAACGCTGATTTTACTCAGCTCAAGCAGTTTTGTATTATTTTTTATTTTCGCCAACAAGGCTTGTTTCGCCGATACCGGAAAAATCAAGCGTTCGGAAATACCCAAAGTTTCGGCGGAGCCGCGAATTTGCGATTGAATCGATTGTTCGTAGCCACCGAAATCCAACTCATCCCACATCGCATCGATTTTATTCATAACGATGGCAAGACCCTGTTTAGCACGGTTAGTTGCGCGGCAAACATGATCGTTCCACATATTCAAATCGCTTTTTGTTACGCCGGTGTCGGCCGCCAGCACAAACACAATAGCTTGAGCACTAGGCAACATGCTTAAAGTCAACTCCGGCTCGCTGCCTAACGCATTCAAACCCGGCGTATCTAAAATTCCCAAGCCCGCTTTCAATAACGGGTGCGGAAAACTGATAAGGGCATGCCGCCAGCGCGGAATTTCAACGGTTTCCGGATTGATAATACCCTGTTCAGCGGCTTCTTTTTCATCGAAAAGACCCAATTCGACCGCCGTAGCGCACGGTACCCGTTTAACAGCAATCAACTCCTGAAAAGCCGTTTGCATTTGACCTGGGTTATCGCAGTCCAAATCGATTTGCGTCCAGCGGTCAACATCTTGTTTTAATTGAACAAAAGGAGTATTTTCATTACGGGTTTCGATTTCTATCAGCCGGATATAACTGCCGCCTGTTTCATCGCAAAAGATCTCGGCCGGACACATCGTCGTCCGTCCAGGTGAAGAAGGTAATAATCTGACACCGGTTTCCGCAAAAAACAACGCATTGATCAATTCGGTTTTGCCGCGGGAGAATTCCGCGACAAACGCCAAAGTGATACGATCTTGCGACAAATTTTGCAAGATATGTTCAATGATGTGAATGCTGTTGGTATCGTCTAGGCCGTAACGTTTCCGCCATTCCCGATACAACTCGATATTCTGAATAAGCTGAGTCCGCCAACTTGAATATTCGTACAACTTATCGGTAAAGTGTAAATATTCCATCGTTTTTAGTAATGTCTTTTCGGGTAAAAGTTACAATAGTTGAATTGCTGGAACAGGCAACTTTCATTTTAACTTATAAGTCTATCAGACAATACAATCAGTACTTTTAAATCATCGGCCGCCCCCTGTTGTGAAGCTATACAGGCAAGTTTACCGGCAGATTAGACCGATCGCAGAACACGATAAGGTGTACGAGGCTTTAAAAAGAAATAGATCATAAAAATCCGGTTCTGTATCTTCATCGGTCGATTGACGCAAATGTCACGGTTTCACACGTTCAGCCGCACTCTATGTGCTGTCGACACAGTACAACGGTGAGCGACGTCTGGAGGCAATAACATCTCTCCGATTCTTGTGTCACCGGTTATATCGATTGAATGCCCTGGAGGTATGCCTTGAAAACCAGTATGCTGGAGTGTTTTATTGTGCCTCTGGGAATACCCGTGAGCGGGCTTCATTCAACCAATGGGTATTTGTCGCCAGTAAACTACGAATTACAGCAAAAAGCGCTTTAGCCTTGTATCGGGTAAGGTGTCAACACATCTTGCTGTTAATTTTTTTGACTCCGCTATTCACGCCTCGATGAGTACAGGGATTTAAAAATTGCGTGATACTCCTGTTTTCTAAACACTGAGAATTGATCGTCAAAATGGTCTCTTACTTTTTCTTTGCGTTTTTCAAGTTCTTGAATAAGCACACCCATGGCCATAAAAGTTTTATTCGGCGTATTAATCGCATGCATTTCTTCGCTAAATTGTTTAAGGCTTTCCTGTTGCACCGACAAATCCTGATATTCCCCTAAGACATCTTGCAAACGCTTCAAAGGTTTAATCAGTTTGTCTATTTGCCGGTCAGGGTACAAACTTTGAAAAAACTCGACTAAATAACGTAATTTTTTACAGGTTTTTCTAAGTTTGTGTAACGCTTCGGGCGGGGATTCACAACCGATTTCTCTACCTTCTTGGATAGCGCGCTTGTATGTTTTCCATATCCGGGTACCGGCAAATTCTTTTGCGGACAATCGAACATCCGGCGGTGAGAGATCCGGGGATTTATAGCTACTAAGATAGCTTTCCCATTCCGCCAATTGATTAATATATTTTCCCGAACGCAATTTTTTGGCTAATTGTTGTTGCGAAGACTGTTTTTTTGATACTAGAAAGCTATGCAACGGATTAATACTCTGCCGGATAACCCCAGGGAGTTTCTTTTTATAGCTTTCGAAATTCAATAAATAAATATCTAAATCCCGCGTTTCTCCTGTCGCCTTATTCAACCAAGTGAAGAACTCTTTAGCCTTGGCTAGCGCTTCATCGGGCAGAACCGTTCTTGCTTGGCTCAACATTGCGCGCGTCCGCCTGACCGCTACCCGGTAATCATGCAGAAATTCGCTATCGATATCGGCGATAACGCCTTGTTCGTTAGCTTTAATTGCTTTCAGCAAATGATAAAAAACCTGAATACAGCCAGCATCCGCGGACAAACCGGCAGTCAGCAGTATATTTAATTTTGAATCGTAATCTCTAGGATGACGCCCTTGCAGACGGAGCGCATCCAATAACACCGGTCTGGACGATTTTGCCGAACCCAAGTCTTTGCAAATAATTTCGGCAACAGCCGATGCTAGCTTATCGTGGCCTTTGACCGGAAACAGCGTGACTCTGCTGTTGATAAGCTCATAATCCTCGACCAGCAAACGAACGACTGTTTTTTCATTTTCATTGACGATAACGATCTGGTAAGCGTCGCATTCTAAAGTAGACACCGGCAACAACGCGCGCATTTCCAAAACCGGTTCAAGGGTTTTACGAACCTTCCCAGGATTAAATTGATGACTGAACGAAGGCACATCGAACATGATGGTGCTGGCAATCAGCTCGCCGGTTTTTCGCCCGGACAGAACGAGAGTAGACGTTTGTCTCGACCGGTTCAGTTCACAAACCAAACCATTACGATATAAGCGCCAATCGAAACTGTCGTAGAAAGTTTTCAGTGAATAATGCTTGGAAACCAGTTTCGCGCCGGCTTTATCGCTTAACTGTGTAATAAATTTTTCAGCCGGGCAATTAGCAGGTAACTCAAAAATTACAACCATATTTATGAATATGCATCTGTTTTAGATAAGGAGGTACACAAAACTGTAATATTATTCTATTAACATTTGATGACAACAACAGATTGACATTATTCTCCTATACTATCCACCTTGAGCAAATAATGCAGCAATCTATGTATTGAGATAATAAGATTTAGAATTCGTTCCTTCAAATTGCGGATAAGAGACAACCTATGAGTAGAGAGCTATGGCTGATGCGGCACGGCAAAGCCGAACGTTATGACGGCATTGAAGATTACGACAGACCTCTAAAGAAACGCGGCAAACGCGATGCTAAACTTATCGGCGAATGGTTAAAAAACGGCGATTTAATACCCGATCTGGTAATCAGTTCGCCCGCGATCAGAGCAATCGCCACCGCCAAATGGGTCTGCCAAAGCATCGGCAGCGGCCAGCAACAAATTCAGATGGAAAAACGGCTTTACGATGAAGGATTAACCCGTGTAAAAGCAGTGCTTGCCGACTGTCCCCAAACATTAAACCGGGTTTTACTGGTGGGTCATAATCCTGAACTGGAAGAACTACTGATTTTTTTGCTGAACGACTCCCGTTTACCTTCGGTCGATAAGCTCTTTCCGACCGCTACTTTGGCCAGACTCTCTATGCCCGGCGATTGGTCGCAATTAACGCCCGGATGCGCGGAATTACTAGCCATAACCTACCCCAAACAGCTAGCCGAAGCGCTACCTGGCGCCGGTACGCAAGACTAAATTATTACATTGTCATATTTCTGTCATATAAAGCTTTTAAACTTTCCTTATAAGCTTATAAAAAACTGATTCTCAACTGGGACACGACATGAAATTAACCAATACGAAAAATTTTTTTGCCGCCATCGGAATAACCTATGCCGGTTTAATGCAAAGCGCGGTCTATGCTGCGCCTGCGTTGGATTCCACTCTACCTGAGTATAATGCGGCCAGCGGAATCTCAGGCAACTTGTCCAGCGTCGGCTCAGATACCTTAGCCAACCTCATGACGCTTTGGGCGGAAGACTTCAACCGCGTTTACCCCAACGTCAACATCCAAATCCAGGCCGCCGGTTCTTCCACAGCACCGCCCGCCCTTACCGAAGGGACTTCTAACCTCGGCCCAATGAGCCGTGAGATGAAAGACGATGAAATTGAAGCTTTCGAAGGCAAACACGGTTACAAACCGACCGCTATTCCGGTCGCCGTCGACGCCCTTGCCGTTTTAGTCAACAAAGACAATCCTGTCAAAGGATTAACGATGGAACAAGTGGACGGTATTTTTTCTTCCACCAATAAATGCGGCGGCAGCGCCAGTATCGAAACCTGGGGCGATGCCGGCGTAGCCGCCTGGGGCGCTAAGAGCATTCAATTATACGGACGGAATTCGGTGTCCGGTACTTACGGCTACTTCAAGGAACATGCTTTATGTAAAGGCGATTTTAAGAGCAACGTCAACGAACAGCCCGGCTCTGCCTCGGTCGTCCAAGCGGTTACCGAATCGGTCAACGGTATCGGTTATTCCGGCATGGGGTATAGCACCTCCGGTGTAAGAATGGTGCCGTTGGCAAAAAAAGGCAGCACCGCGTTTGTAGACGCCACACCGGAAAACGCACTCAACGGCAGTTATCCGCTGACCCGTTACCTGTACGTTTATGTTAACAAAAAACCGAACCAACCATTAGCGCCCTTGGAGAACGAGTTCATTAAGATGGTTCTATCCAAAACCGGTCAGCAATCGGTAATTAAAGACGGTTATATTCCTTTACCGGCTAAAGTCGTCGAAAAAAACCTAGCCGTTATTAAATAAATTTGATAGCTATTAATAAGTTAAGATTGATGTGCTTATAAGTTTAGGAGAAAATTAACAAGGATGTTTTGACTAAATTAACCATTTTTCGCCCTCCTCTTTTCCAAATGGTTAATAATGTCCGGTTGGCCGAGTTCTGGATACAGATATCGGCCATTTTTTATGGCTTACAATGAGTCTATGGTTTAATCTTACAAGCTTGAATTTTGAACTGATTCAAATTCGAATGCTGTTTCAAATGGCATTGTTCGTTTTAACGGATAAGCCGCCACAGATCGTTACACGTAAATTGTTATTTTTAATCTTAGTAATAACTAGATGTCCGAATATTCAACCCGTAATCCGCTCCCGCCTAGGTCCGTACAAGCAAACGTAAATGCTTATGAAAAATGGCGGTTGCTGAAAGACCACTTGGCCCGTTACTGTGTAATTGTCGGCGGTCTCGGCGTCATCGTCGCTATCGTCTTGATTTTCTTTTATCTGCTGTACATTGTGTTGCCGCTGTTCGCTTCTGCCGAAAGCACTTCAATCGCCGGATACGATACTCCGGAAAAGTCATTGGGCAAGACGGTATTACTGGAAACGGAAGAGCAAAACGAAGTGGCTGCTCGCTTTACCGAAAACGGAAACGTGGTGTTTTTCGATATAACTAGCGGCAAAACCCTCTTAAGCCAAGCTATCGCCATTCCCGAAGGAACTCGTGTCACCAGCTTTGCCCAAAGTAGTCCCATCGACGAGGGCGGAGCTGTCTACGGACTCTCCGACGGCAGAGCGATCGCCGTCAAACAGCAATATAAACTGACCTATCCCGGTAACAAGCGTCAAATCACACCATCGCTCGAATATCCGCTCGGCGCACAGCCCTTGGTCATCGACGCAACAGGTTCGCCCTTGGAAAAACTCACTGTCAAGATGACGGCGGACGTAACAACTCTGGCGGCAAAATCCGGCAATAAAATTTCTTTGGTCAGCTTTAGCAAAGAACAATCTTTGTTTGCCGAAACCGCCTCGATTAACCGCACGGCAACTATTTTGGAAGATTCAGCCGAAAATATCGTTAACCTGTTAATCGATAAGGATGACAGCCATCTCTATCTGCTGGAGCGAGAAGGCATGCTTAAAGCCTACAATACCGGCGATAAAACCGCGCCCAAAATGCTCTACCAGGAAAAAGTTGCCGAAGCGGGCCGGACGATTACAAACATAACGTTTTTGAACGGCGATCTTTCTTTACTGATCGGCGATTCGGCTGGACGGATATCGCAATGGACGCAAGTGAAAGACGGCCTTAAACAACTGGCTTTCAAGAAGATCCGGTCGTTTCAGCTATCTGACCAAGCGGTTATCGCCATCGAAGCGGAACAACGCCGGAAAGGCTTTATGGCGTTCGATGCCGAAGGCAACGCCGGAATCTTCAATTCCACCGCCGGACGCGAACTCATCAAAGATAATTTTAGCACTTCGCAACCGGTAGCGGCTGCCTTATCGCCAAGAGCGAACCGCATTGTCCTGGAAACTGCGGACGGCAAAATTCGGGTTTGGAATATAAACAACGAACATCCGGAAGTATCCTTCAAATCGCTCTGGCAAAAAGTTTGGTACGAAAGCTATCCCAAACCTGCATATATCTGGCAATCCTCATCCGCCAGCAACGATTTCGAGCCGAAATACAGCTTGACGCCCTTGGTGTTCGGCACTTTAAAAGCCGCTTTTTACGCCATGCTGGTCGCCATGCCGCTGGCCTTAATGGGCGCCATCTATACTGCCTACTTCATGTCGCCCAGAATGCGTCAAATTGTAAAACCCGCCATTGAACTGATGGGGGCTTTACCGACGGTTATTATCGGTTTCCTGGCCGGGCTATGGCTGGCCCCATTTGTAGAAAAGCATCTGTCCGGGTTGTTCTCGGCTCTTATTACGCTACCCATAGCGGTGTTGCTATTTGCTTTTTGCTGGCAATACTTGCCCAAAACCGTACGCCAAAAAATCCCGGAGGGTTGGGATGCAGCTATCCTAATGCCCGTCATTGTCATTGTTGCTTGGCTGGCCTTCACCGTCAGCGTACCGTTAGAATCTTGGTTGTTTCAAGGCTCGTTACGCGACTGGTTCAGCCGCGAATTCGGTATCGGCTACGACCAACGAAATGCGCTAGTGGTCGGAATCGCAATGGGTTTTGCAGTGATTCCAACCATTTTTTCGATTGCCGAAGACGCTATCTTCAGCGTTCCTAAACATTTGACGGTCGGCTCGCTCGCGTTAGGCGCGACTACATGGCAAACCATGACCCGGGTCGTTTTACTGACCGCCAGCCCCGGTATTTTCTCGGCTATCATGATTGGCCTTGGCCGCGCCATCGGCGAAACCATGATCGTGCTCATGGCGACCGGCAATACGCCAGTCATGGATTTCAGCGTCTTCCAAGGTTTACGCACCTTGGCGGCGAATGTCGCCGTGGAAATGCCGGAATCTGAAGTCGATAGCACCCATTACCGGGTCTTATTTTTGGCGGCCTTGGTGCTATTCATGGCGACCTTCGTTTTCAACACCTTGGCGGAAGTTATCCGTCAACGCTTACGGGAAAAATACAGTTCATTATGATACGTTCATGGTTCAATAGCGGGTCGCCCTGGATTTGGTTGAATGCGGCGGCAGTCAGCGCGTGTCTTATCATGATTGCCGGCGTGTTGGGTTTAATTATCTTGCGCGGGATCGGTCATTTCTGGCCGGCCCAAGTTACGCGTTTCAATTATCAGGAACCTGACGGTCAGCAAAAAATCATTTTCGGCGAAATCATAGACATCAGCGAAACCCCTGCTGCTGCTGCGGTAATTTCGGGTTTTCAGATGGCTGAAAGCGAAGAGACTTTGGTGCAGTATCAAATCAAGATGGGCAATAAGGATATTACCGGCACGGATTTCCGCTGGCTCCAGGAACGCAACATCGAGCAACAGGATTTTCCCGCCGATATCATGGTGGTGGAACGCCGGGAATGGGGTAATTTTTACGGTCACTTGGTTGCGGTCAAGGAAAACGGTAAACCTCTTGCCAGCGGAGACAATGTCTGGCCTGTCGTGCAAACTAAAATCGACGAAACTTTGCGGCTTTATGATGAAATTAACCGCCTGGAAAAAAAAGAAATCGGCGCGATAAATTACCAGTTGGAGCAGCTAAGACTGAAAAGCCGTAAACTTGAATTGACCAATAAACTGGACGCGGCAGCTAAATCCGGAATAGAAAAAGAAAAAGCAGATCTAGAGGAACAATACCGGCAACTTCAAACACAGTTAAAGTCCTTATACCAAAAAATCAGAAGCGCCAGCTTGGTGGCGAAAACGGACGGCGGTGCGGAGATAACGATTCCCTTGGCGAAGGTCGTCCGTATTTATCAGCCTAACGGTATGAACGGTTTCCAGAAAATAGGGCATTATTTCAGCAAGTTGGGCGAATTTTTAGCGGACGACCCGCGTGAGGCGAATACCGAAGGCGGTATTTTTCCCGCTATCTTCGGCACCATCATGATGGTGTTGATTATGTCCGTTATCGTCACGCCTTTCGGCGTGATTGCTGCAGTTTATCTACGCGAATACGCTAGACAAGGCTTTACTACCCGTTTGATCAGGATTGCGGTTAACAATCTCGCCGGTGTGCCTTCAGTGGTGTACGGCGTATTCGGTTTGGGTTTTTTCGTTTATATTCTTGGCGGCAATATCGACAGTCTTTTTTATCCAGAAGCCGCACCGGCGCCGGTCTTCGGAACGCCCGGACTGCTATGGGCGTCGATTACGCTGGCGCTTTTGACTTTGCCGGTCGTGATAGTCGCTACCGAAGAAGGCTTGGCGCGCATCCCCAAATCCATACGGGAAGGCAGCCTGGCGTTGGGCGCCACCAAAATAGAAACCCTATGGCGTACCGTCCTACCGATGGCGAGTCCCGCTATTATGACCGGCATGATTTTGGCGGTCGCCAGGGCGGCGGGCGAAGTTGCGCCCCTGATGATGGTCGGCGTTGTCAAACTCGCGCCCACTCTGCCGCTGGACGGGAATTTCCCTTTTTTCCATCTTGACCGTAAATTTATGCACTTGGGTTTTCATATTTACGACGTCGGCTTTCAAAGCCCGAATGTCGAAGCGGCCCGGCCGCTGGTTTACGCCACGGCGCTATTATTGGTTTTGGTTATTATTGGACTTAATCTCGCCGCAATTATTATCAGAAATAATCTGCGCGAAAAATACCGGGCATTGGAAGGTTAAACATCATGAGTGCTGAACAAGCGCGTACCCACGCAATTGATATGAATTCAATATTACGCGGCAAAGATAACGATCCTGGAAAAATGGAAATCGCTATCAAGATTGAAAACCTGAACTTGTTTTACGGCTCCAAACAGGCTTTGCACAATATTAGCATGGAGATTCCCAAGAAAAAGGTCACCGCCTATATCGGACCAAGCGGGTGCGGTAAATCGACCCTTTTACGCTGTATTAACCGCATGAACGACCTGGTCGATAGCGCCAGAATCGAAGGTAAAATCCTGCTGGACAATGAAAATATCTACGACAAACCGGTGAACGTAGCAGCCTTGCGGCGGCGAGTCGGAATGGTGTTCCAAAAACCCAATCCCTTCCCGAAATCCATTTTTGAAAACGTGGCTTACGGGCTTCGCATTCAAGGCATCAACGATAAACGAACGCTGGAAGAAACCGTCGAAAACGCCCTGCGTGGCGCAGCTTTATGGGATGAAGTGAAAGAAAGACTTAACGATAATGCGCTAGGTTTATCCGGCGGTCAGCAACAACGGTTGGTCATTGCCAGGGCTATCGCGATCGAGCCAGAAATATTGCTGCTGGACGAACCGGCATCGGCGCTTGACCCTATTTCAACACTCAAGATCGAAGAATTAATCAACGAGCTTAAAGAGAAGTACACCATCGTTATCGTCACGCACAACATGCAGCAAGCGGCCCGCGTTTCGGATTATACTGCATTCATGTACATGGGCGATTTAATTGAAATAGGCAACACCAGCCAGTTATTTACCAACCCTAAAAAGAAACAGACCGAAGACTATATTACCGGACGTTACGGTTAAGTTAGGAGAAACTCAATGGACAACACCAATATCGGGCACCACATCTCGGAACAATTCAACAGGGAAATCGAAGACATCCGCAACCACGTCTTAACCATGGGCGGCCTAGTCGAAGAGCAAATCGAACTTGCGATCAAGGCTTTCACGACTTCCGACCAGGAATTGGCCGAACAGGTTATCAAACAGGATAATCAGATCGATAACATGGAAATCATGTTGGACCGGGAATGCACTCAAATCATGGCGCTCCGCCAGCCGACCGCTTTCGATCTCAGGCTTTTGCTGGCTGTCCTCAAGATTATCAACGAACTGGAACGGGTCGGCGACATGGCCGAATACATCGCCAAAATGGCCATTTACATATCGGATATAGAGGGCAGCAAAAACGATCCATACTACGAAATCAAACACATGGCCGATCTGGTACGGACCATGCTGCATGACTCTTTGGATGCATTCGCCAGGATGACGCTCGACCAGGTTCCGGCGATTACCGGAAAAGACGAAAGCGTAGACCGGGAATACGCCAGCATTATCCGGCAGCAAATCACCTATATGATGGAAGATCCAAGGAATATTACCCGTACATTGAACGTATTATGGGCTGTTCGTTCCTTGGAGCGGATCGGCGATCATGCTTGCAATATTTGCGAACATCTCGTGTATATTATCAAAGGCGAGGATGTCCGCCACATCAGTCAAGCGGAACTGGAAAAAAAAGTCAAAGGCGAATAAAAGCGCGTTTCGTAAAATCGCAACGATCTTCTTCGGTATTACTTTTTAGCCATCCGCAAAAATGAAGGCTTACGCTTAGTTTTCCATTGGGCAATACGCGAAATCGCTAGCTTTGGACCCGTTCCAAAATCGATAAGGTTGGCGCAGCTTGGTTCATGGTGTAAAAATGCAAGCCGGGCGCGCCGCCGTCAATTAATCGCTGGCAAAGTTTACCGACCAAATCCAAACCAAAAGCTTGAATGGCGGCACGGTCGTCGCCAAACCCTTCCAGGCGTTTGCGCAACCAGCGCGGAATATCGGCCCCGCACATTTCAGAAAACCTGAACAACTGGGCATATTGCGTGATCGGCATGATGCCGGGAACGATGGGGATGGTTATGCCATTCTTTTCGCACAAGTCGAGGAAGTAAAAATAAGCTTCGGCATTGTAAAAATATTGAGTAATGGCTGCATCGGCTCCCGCATCGACTTTACGCTTGAAATTATTAAAATCTTCCGCGGCGCTCGGTGCTTGCGGGTGTACTTCGGGATAAGCGGCGACATGGATCTGGAAGTAATCGCCGGTTTCCTGCCGGATGAATTCAACGAGTTCGTTCGCGTAGCGGAACTCCCCCGCCGACATCATGCCGGACGGCAAATCGCCGCGCAAGGCGACGATCCGCGAAATACCATTGCTTTTATAAACATTGAGGATTTCGCGGATATTTTCTTTCGTCGAAGCCACGCAGGACAAATGGGGCGCGGCTTGAATGCCTTTGTTTTGAATAGCGACCACGGTATCGAAGGTCTTATCCCTGGTCGAACCGCCGGCGCCGAAAGTTACCGAAAAAAAATCGGGATTGAGCGCCGAAAGCTTGTGTTGGACAGCTTTAAGGCTCTCTTCGCCTTCCGGCGTTTTCGGCGGATAAAACTCAAAACTATATAATTTTGTTGTAGGCATGGTAGTTTCTTCACGGAGTTTTCAAACTATACCGGTCCGACGGTCTGCATTTTGGGGCATCCAATACAACAAAGGCGCATTACCTGCGCCCTTGCCGACAGTTTAACCGGTAATAAAGCGCTTAATAACGGTAATGTTCCGATTTGTAAGGACCTTCCACCGGCACATTGATATAGCTGGCCTGTTGTTCCGTCAGCTTAGTTAATTTTACGCCGATTTGGTCGAGATGCGATTTCGCCACTTTTTCGTCTAGTTTCTTCGGCAAAATATAAACGTCGCTTTTATAATTCGCCGCATTCTGCCACAACTCGAGCTGCGCCAACACTTGATTGCAGAAAGAATTGGACATCACAAAACTCGGATGGCCGGTTGCGCAACCCAGGTTCACCAAACGTCCCTCCGCCAGAATAATCAAACGTTTGCCGTCCGGGAAAATTACGTGATCCACTTGCGGTTTGATATTTTCCCATTGGTATTGGCGAATCTTGGCAATCTCGATTTCGGAATCGAAGTGTCCGATGTTGCATACAATGGCCTGATCCTTCATCGCCAGCATGTGTTCGTGCGTAATCACGCTGACGTTACCGGTCGCGGTCACGAAAATGTTGGCGACTGGAGCGGCTTCTTCCATCGTCACCACGCGATAGCCTTCCATTGCGGCTTGCAAGGCGCAAATCGGATCGATTTCAGTAATCCATACGGTAGCACCCAAGCCGCGCAGGGATTGCGCGCAACCTTTGCCGACATCGCCGTAACCGCAGACCACCGCAATTTTTCCGGCCACCATGACATCAGTTGCGCGTTTGATGCCGTCAACCAAGGATTCGCGGCAGCCGTAAAGGTTATCGAATTTGGATTTGGTGACGGAGTCGTTAACGTTAATCGCCGGAACTCTCAATGTGCCTTTGGCCACCCGTTCGTACAAACGCAATACGCCTGTCGTGGTTTCTTCCGACAACCCTTTTACTCCCGCCATCAATTCGGGAAATTTGTCATGCATCATGTTGGTCAAATCGCCGCCGTCGTCCAGGATCATATTCGGACGCCAACCGTTGGGACCGATAATGGTTTGCTCGATACACCAATCGGCTTCGGCTTCGGTTTCGCCTTTCCAGGCGAAAACCGGGATGCCTGCCGCCGCTATCGCCGCTGCCGCATGATCTTGGGTCGAAAAAATATTGCAGGATGACCAGCGCACTTCCGCACCCAACGCAGTCAGCGTCTCGATCAACACCGCCGTCTGAATGGTCATGTGCAAACAACCGGCGATACGAGCGCCTTCTAAGGGCTGTTGCGAACCGAATTCTTTGCGTAACGCCATCAAACCCGGCATTTCGGTTTCGGCAATGTTGATTTCCTTCCGGCCCCATTCGGCTAGAGCAATATCTGCGATTTTGAAGTCTTTTCCGCTCATTTCTGTTCCTGCGATTTTAGTGTTATAGGCCAGCTGCATCTTTTAACGCCTCTATTTTGTCTGTTTTTTCCCAGCTAAAAGTGTCTTCAGTCCGGCCAAAGTGACCGTACGAAGCGGTTGCTTGGTAAATCGGCTTCAATAGACCTAGCATCGCAATCAAACCTTTCGGCCTTAAATCGAAATGCTCGCGCACGATTTGCACCAGCCGGTCTTCGGCCAACTTTCCGGTACCGAACGTTTCAACGCTGATTGAAGTCGGTTCCGCCACACCGATGGCGTAAGACACTTGGATTTCGCAGCGATCGGCCAAGCCCGCAGCGACGATATTTTTTGCTACATAACGCGCCATGTAGGCGGCTGAGCGGTCGACTTTCGACGGGTCTTTACCGGAAAAAGCGCCGCCGCCGTGTCTTGCCATACCGCCGTAGGAATCCACGATAATTTTACGGCCTGTCAATCCGCAGTCGCCAACCGGCCCGCCGATCACGAAATTACCGGTCGGGTTAATGAAATATTTGGTGTCCTTATGCAGCCATTCTTTCGGCAAGACCGGCAAGATGATTTCGTCCATGACGGCTTCATAAATGGCCTTCGCATTGATTTCCGGCGAATGCTGGGTCGATAAAACAACCGCTTCAATGGCTACCGGTTTGTTATTTTCGTAGCGGAAGGTAATCTGACTTTTGGCGTCGGGACGAAGCCACGGCAGCGTCTTATTTTTACGGACTTCAGCCTGGCGTTTGACCAAGAGATGGGAATAGGTAATTGGGGCCGGCATCAACACGTCGGTTTCATTGGACGCGTATCCAAACATCAAACCTTGGTCGCCTGCACCTTGTTCGTGATTTTCGCCTTCATCCACACCCAGCGCAATATCGGCGGATTGTTTTCCGATCGCATTCAAAACCGCGCAACTGTTCCCGTCGAAACCTATATCACCGTGGTCATAACCAATATCGCAGACAACTTTCCGCACTAATTCTTCCGTATCCACCCAAGCATTTGTCGTGATTTCACCGGCTAGTATCACCATGCCGGTTTTGACCAATGTTTCGCAGGCTACGCGGGAACGGGGATCTTGCGCCAACAGGGCGTCAAGCACGGCATCGGAAATCTGGTCGGCCACCTTGTCCGGATGCCCTTCCGATACGGATTCCGACGTAAATATGAAGTTGTCGCTCACATTAACCACCTTTGTTAAAAAAGAAACTAATAGATAAAAGGCTGCAAACGCAGCCTTGATTGATTTATGGTGGGCCCTGTAGGACTTGAACCTACGACCTGCCGATTATGAGTCGGACGCTCTAACCAACTGAGCTAAGGGCCCCATGATTATTTATTCGCCATCAAGAAAACATCTCAATTGTTCCGACCTGGAAGGATGACGAAGTTTTCTAAGCGCTTTCGCTTCAATTTGGCGGATTCGTTCTCTGGTTACGTCGAATTGCTTGCCGACTTCTTCCAAGGTATGGTCGGTATTCATATTGATACCGAAACGCATACGAAGCACTTTAGCCTCCCGCGCCGTCAGTCCTGCTAGCACATTCTGGGTCGATTCGCGCAAACCCGCGATAGTAGCGGCTTCAACCGGCGAAAGCACTCTGGCGTCTTCGATAAAGTCCCCTAAATGCGAATCTTCATCGTCACCGATCGGCGTTTCCATCGAGATCGGTTCCTTGGCGATCTTCAAGACTTTGCGGACCTTATCTTCAGGCATTTCCATCCGCACCGCCAACTCTTCCGGCGTCGCTTCACGGCCCAGCTCTTGTAATATCTGCCTGGATATCCGGTTCAATTTATTGATCGTTTCGATCATATGCACCGGAATCCGGATCGTCCTTGCTTGATCGGCGATGGAGCGGGTGATCGCTTGCCTGATCCACCAGGTTGCGTAAGTCGAAAATTTATATCCGCGCCGGTATTCGAATTTATCGACCGCTTTCATCAGGCCGATATTGCCTTCCTGGATCAAATCCAAAAATTGCAGACCGCGGTTAGTGTATTTTTTCGCAATCGAAATAACTAAGCGTAAATTCGCCTCGATCATTTCCTTTTTGGCGCGCCTCGCTTTTGCTTCACCGATCGATATACGGCGGTTTATATCTTTTAAAGCGCCTATCGTTAGGCCGTATCGAGTTTCTATATCGGCTAATATTTTTTGCGCTTTCCGGATATCTTTTTCATATTCTTTTACTACGCTAGCGTATGGATTGCCTTCTTCCAAATACTGATCCAGCCAATTTTGACGGGTTTCATTTTCAGAGTAGGAAGCAATAAAATCATGACGCGGCATTTTAGCCTTTTTTACAAAGACCTCATGAATTATCCGTTCTTGTTCGCGAACAGCAAGAACACCATCTGGAATAATCGATGACAGCTTTTTCAGATATTGCGGCGTCCATTTAAATTCCATGAATATACCGGCTAAAGACGCGAACTCGCTCTCTGTGTTTTCGCTTGCATATCCATGCCGGCTAATGGCTTCGGTTGCACACTTTAACTGTTCTTTTAACTGATCAATTTTTTCCTTAACTTCTTCATAGCTAAGTCCTTTCAAATCGTCTTCCGGACTAGCCACTTCGACGGCGTCGCTAGCCGATTGATTGGTGAATAAATCATCAGGCTCGCTAAAATCGGCAAAACCGGAGATTAAATCGGTTAATCGGATACCGCTCTCTTCTTCCGAAATGGCATCGAAAGACTGTAATACATCTTCGACAACGACACAGGAACGTGAAATGGCTTTGACAAGCTGTTGATGACCTTCCTCTATCCGCTTAGCAATTTTCAGTTCGTCGGCGCGCGTCAATAACTCTACCGAACCCATTTCTCTCATGTACATACGAACCGGGTCGGTGGTACGGCCAAATTCGCTATCGACTGAGGCCAAAGCGGCGACTTCCTCGGCGTCTTCGTCGTCGGCAGTGACCGTGGCGGAATCGGTAATAAGTGAATCATCGTCCGGCGCCGATTCATAAACTTGGATACCCAAATCGTTAATGGTGCCGATAAACTCCTCGATTTGCTCTGGATCGGCAATATCGCTTGGTAAATGGTCGTTCACTTCGGAATAGGTTAAGTAGCCTTGAACCTTACCTTTCGCTATTAATTGTCTAAGTTGCGACTGCTGATCATTCATACGTTACTCACATTTACCTAATGGAACTTCCTACCTGAGCCAACAGGAAATTATATTACAAAAAATATAAAAAAGCATGACTTCATGTGTTCTATTTTTCCCTTTTAATGCTTTTTATCCTTAGTAAGCAATTTTTGAAACTCGGCTTCTTTTTTAGCTTGCGCGAGTAAATTTTCAAAACCGTTGTTAAACTCAATTTCCAGCCATCCGGCATTAAGCTGTTGAACTTGCGGAAATAATTCTATTGACGCCAAAGTCTTGATTAGTTTTTCATTGGGATGATTACGGTAATATTCCAGCAATACCGCCGTGGTGCCCGGTTTTTTTTTAAGAATGTCGTTAAAAATGAGTTGGAACAGATTAATACCAGGAAATTCCAAGTCTTCCCAAATAATTTCCTTTTGCTCGGCTTGCTTTATTAATTCAGGATATTGAATTAGCATTGCAAGCACCCGTCTTGGCAAGGGTAAAATTCGATTAACCGGTTTTGGCGTAGCTGAAGGCTTGTGTGTAAGTCTAGCCGATTTCTTCGAAACATCCAGCGAGTTTACTTGAGCCAAATCGTTCAATTTTGCAAACATCATGTCGCGAAAAACACTCTGAGGCAGTTTTTCCAGATAAGGTTTGGCCTTATTAACAACCTGGGAGCGTCCTTCCAATTCGTTTAGATTTAATCCCTCAACCAAAACACTAAAAAAGTAATCGGACAAAGACTGCGAGCGTCCTACCCGTTCTGTAAATCTTTCCAGACCTTCTTCACGCACCAGCGAGTCGGGATCGTGCTCCTCGGGCAACAACATGATCCGAATTTGCCGGCCGTCTTTCAATGCCCCGAAAGCGGGCTCCATGGCGCGCCAGGCTGCGATTTTGCCCGCATTATCGCCATCGAAACACAAGACGAGTTCAGAGGAAAACCGGAATAATAAATCAAAATGTGCTGGCGAAACCGATGTTCCAAGGGTAGCGGCAGCATAGTGAATGCCAGCCCCTGTCAAAGCAATAACATCCATATAGCCTTCAACGACCAATATACGCTTAGGTTTACCGTCTTTTTTCAGCAACTCGTACAGCCCGTAAACCTCTTTACTTTTATGAAAAACTGCTGTTTCGGGAGAGTTCAGATATTTAGGCAGCGAATCATCCAAAACACGGCCGCCGAATCCCACTATTCGTCCGCGTTTATCGCGAATCGGGTACATAATACGGTCGCGAAAACGATCATAAACCCTACCGTCTTTCTCTATCGCCATGCCCGCTTCGCTGAGTAGTTTTGGCTCAAATCTGCCGGTTAACGCTTGCCATTCGTCCGGCGCATAGCCGAGCATAAATGCTTTTGCCAGCTCATCGTTGACGCCCCTGGACTTCAAGTAACCAACGGCTTTCTTACCCGCTGAATTGGCCCTAAGCGAATTCACATAAAACGCAGCCGCTTGCTCCAGCAACTGATATTGATCCTTAACGGCGTTATAATTAGGCTCGCTGTGTGTATGCCCGTTCGTTTCTCTCGGCACTGCCAAACCCGCAAAGGTGGCAAGATCTTCAACGGCTTCCACAAAATCCAGATGATTAAAATCCATAAGGAAACCAATGGCATTACCGCTAACGCCGCACCCGAAACAATGGAAAAACTGTTTATTACGGTTTACCGAAAAACTGGGCGTTTTTTCAGAGTGGAAAGGGCAGCGAGCGGTATAATTTGCGCCCGTTTTCTTTAAGGGGACATGTTTATCGATTAAATCGACAATATCAACTCTGGTAAGTAAATCGTCGATAAAGTATCGCGGGATTTTACCGGTCACTTTGATGCCCGGAGGAGTCTGCTATTGGGGCAAAGCGGCCTTAATTTTGGCGCTAACGACCGACATATCGGCGCGTCCTTGCATTTTTCCTTTGAGCAAGCCCATTACCTTACCCATATCTTTCACCGAACCCGCGCCCGACTCGATAACAGCAGCCTTAACCATGCTATCGATTTCATCTTCACTCAACGCTTGCGGAAGATAACCCTGAATCACCTGCACTTCCGCTTCTTCTTGGGCAACTAAATCATTCCTGCCAGCATCGGAAAATTGCCGGATGGACTCCCGGCGCTGCTTGAGCATTTTGTCCAAAACCTGAAGGGTGCGCGTGTCGTCTAAGGTAATGCGTTCGTCAACTTCAACTTGCTTGATAGCGGCAAGAATTAACCGGATCACCCCAAGCCTAGCTTTGTCGCCTCCTTTCATAGAGGCTTTCATATCGTCCTTGATACGATCAACCAGCGAATTAGACATAGTGATTAAACAGCTGGGCGGCCACGACGCAAGTTTTTCAACGCATAACGTTCGCGCGCCAATTTCTTTAAATGACGTTTAACCGCCGCAGCGCCTTTGCGTTTTCGTTCTGACGTCGGCTTTTCGTAAAACTCGCGGCGGCGGACTTCCGCCAGTACGCCGGCTTTTTCGCAAGCGCGTTTAAAACGGCGGATAGCGATATCGAAAGGTTCGTTTTCTTTAAGCTTAACTGAAGGCATATCTTCCCAATTATGTTAGTATCTAAATTTAAAGTTCCCAGCATCGGCCTTATTAACCGACACCGTAAAAAGAACCGCCGATTATAACCTTAGTTTTATTTTTTTCAAAAAATCAATGTATGTTTTAGGGATAGAAACCTCCTGCGACGAAACCGGCGTCGCCATTTACCATTCCATAACCGGCTTAATAAGTCATACCATATACACTCAAGCCGGCATGCACAGCGAATATGGCGGCGTAGTCCCCGAACTGGCGTCCCGCGATCATATCCGGAAGCTAGTGCCGCTAATCAAGCAATTATTACAAAAGAGCAACTTACAAAAGAGCGATATTGACGGTATCGCGTACACCGCAGGCCCAGGCTTAATGGGCGCATTGCTGGCCGGCGCCGCAACTGCGAGAAGTATGGCTTGGGCTTGGCGAATTCCGGCCGTTGCCGTGCATCACATGGAAGGTCACCTGCTTGCCCCGATGCTGGAAAATAATCCCCCGGCATTTCCATTTATCGCTTTATTGATTTCCGGCGGTCACACCTTATTGGTGCGAGTCGAAACCATAGGCTGCTATCAGCTGCTAGGAGAATCGTTAGATGACGCTGCGGGCGAAGCTTTCGACAAAACCGCCAAATTACTTGGGTTAGGCTATCCGGGCGGACCGAAATTAGCTGAACTCGCCGAAAAAGGACGTCCGGATTATAAATTCCCAAGACCCATGACCGGCAGACCGGGTTTGAACTTCAGCTTTAGCGGGTTAAAAACTTTCGCGCTAAATACCATTAACGACAGTGCGAAAACAGATCAAGATAAGGCCGATATTGCCGCAGCTTTTCAACAAGCCGTTGCCGAAACCCTGAGCATTAAGTGCAAACGCGCCCTCCAGCAAACCGGAATTAACCGCTTGGTCGTAGCGGGCGGCGTCAGCGCCAACAAACAAATACGCACCGTTTTACAAACAATGGCGTCACAAACGCATTGCCAAATTTTTTTTCCACGACCGGAGTTTTGCACCGACAACGGCGCCATGATTGCTTACGCCGGCTGTCAGCGTTTATTGAGAGGCGAGCTACAAAGCTTGGAAATTACCGCCAGACCGCGCTGGCCGATTAACGATTTGCTTTAAAAAACGATATTAGCTTAACTTGATGTCGGCTTTTTTTCTTCGCCCGCGATTAACCGCCGGATATTCGATTTGTGCCGGTACAGCAATACGATCATCATTAAGAGGACACTGCCCGAAATCACCTTATCGCCGATAATAAACCAAGCATAAATAGGCGCTAGCGCCGACGCCACCAAAGCGGATAACGAAGAAATTTTAGTTATTTTGTAAATCGCTAACCAGGTTGACATAAACGCCAAACCCAACCATCCGTTGAACCCGAGTAAAACACCTGCACCGGTCGCTACGCCTTTACCGCCTTTGAAACCGAAAAAGACCGGGAAAAGATGTCCTAAAAACGCCGCTAAACCGGTCAAGGCTTGGACTGAAGCGGTTACGCCTAAAACATACGCCAGCACAACGGGTAGAAAACCTTTCAGGAAATCGCCCGCAAAGGTCGACCCCGCCGCTTTCCTACCGCCGATCCGCATCACATTGGTTGCGCCTGGATTACCGGAGCCTTCGCCGCGCGGGTCGGGCAAACCCATCGCGCGGCAAACCAGAATAGCGCAAGAAACCGATCCCAACAAATAAGCCGCCGGAATTAATAACCACTCAAACATTCGTTATCCTTAAAATAATAAAAATACCTTGCCGCTAACCGTAAGCGTCTTCAAGCTGTAAACGGTTTTCGAACGCGACAATTATACGAAAGGCTATTCCAAATAAAACGATTATTTATATTATCCTGCTTGACTAGAGCGGTTTTATTATCTTTTATCAAGATAATATCGCCTCTTTCCTTGCCTTTCTTCTTTAACGATTACAATTCCTAACACAATATTAACTGCAGCCTGGCCCTCCAACTCTTATTCGTCTTTGCGAATTTGATGATACCAGCGAATTCATTCGAGCATAAACGAATCGCGATTCATTCAAAGGACTTGAAACTAAAATCTAAATAAGGTTGGATAGGCCATAAAAATCATGAATTCGACAACTAAACCTAACCGATGCAACAAAACTCTATTACTCTCTGGATCGACGCCGACGCCTGTCCTAATGTCATCAAAGACATCTTATTTCGTGCGGCGGACCGCAAACAGTTGTCGTTAGTGCTGGTCGCAAACCGGTATATCGCAGCACCGTCTTCGCCTTACATTGAAGCTGTGCAGGTCGCCAGCGGTTTCGACGTGGCCGACAACTACATCGTCCAGAACTGCCAAGCCAATGATTTAGTGATTACCGCCGATATTCCGCTAGCGGCGGATGTGATCGCCAAGAAAGCTTTTGCGCTCAACCCGCGAGGCGAGTTATATACTCCGGAAAACATCAAAGAACACCTCGCCATGCGCGATTTCATGACTTCCTTGCGCGATACCGGTCGAATCTCCGGCGGTCCTTCCGCCTTTGGACAACAGGATAAACAAGCGTTTGCTAATGCGTTGGATAGGTTTTTGGCGATACGCAGTTAAACGAATTGAAAAATTATGATTTTAAACTTCGCCAGTAAAGAAATAAGGAATATATCACTGATTCTAATGAGTAATGGCTATCTTTAAAGCGCCTTAATTAATACTCGAAGCCCCGTATATTTAATTATTGCAAAGCTTTTTATAATGTGCATAATCGAACTCACTTACGTATCTAAAAGGTAAGGCCAATTTTTGACTGTATTACCTCGAATTTAGTCCTTTCCTGTGCAACATAAGAAGATTGCAAGCTGTTTCGGAAAGCGTTCAATTATATGAAAAGCAGGATAAATTGTTATGTCTATCGCTAAATTCATTATCTTTTTTAAGCGTCTTATCACGATCTTATTATTGATCGTAACCATACCTCTCCATGCAGCCCTTACCACGCGAGAATCTGTTAGCAGCGCCGAGCAACAAGCCGACTTAGGCGGTTCAAATCCTAAAATCAGTGCTGATGGGAGATATGTTGTATTCGAATCGATCGCAAGCAGTTTAGTCAGTAATGACACCAATGGTGTTTCAGATATTTTCGTACGCGACCGGCTAACAGGCACCACCTCAAGAGTAAGCATCAGTAGTGCTAGTCTGCAAGCGAATAATGAAAGCCTATCCCCCAGCATTAGCGCGGACGGGCGTTACGTTGCATTCGTGTCGTCGGCTTCCAATCTCGTGAGTGGCGACACCAATAACCTCCGGGATATTTTTATTCACGACCGTATTGCACACCTTACAACCAGAGTCAATGTTGATTCTTCCGGCAAACAAAGCAACGGCGACAGCGGTTTTCCCTCAGTCAGCGCTAATGGCCGATATGTAGCTTTTGCATCGCTCGCAAACAATCTTGTCGATGACGACACCTTGTTTTTTGAAGATATTTTTGTCCGGGACCGCCTTAAAAATAAAACCGTTCGCGTTAGCCTTAATTCTTCAGAAGTGCAAGGATTTAATCATAGCTTCACGCCGGCGATCAGTGCCGACGGACTCCTCGTCGCATTTACCTCAAGCGCCGATAATCTTGTACCTGGCGATACCAATGCCTGGCCGGATGTTTTTGTGCGTAACATGACGACAGGTCAAACATCCAGAGTCAGTCTCAACTCAGCCGAAACACAAGCTAACAGTATCAGCTATGCTCCAGCAATCAATGCCAATGGACGATTTATAGCATTCGTTTCGGACGCTACTAACTTAGTCACCGGCGACACCAATGCGACTAGAGATGTTTTTCTCCGCGACACCTTATTAGGCAATACGACAAGAATCAGCATCAACTCCGCCGGACAACAAGGTAATAACGTCAGCGGGGGCCACGATAGCGTCGCTTCCATTAGCGCCGATGGCCGTTTTGTTGCCTTCAGCTCTATAGCTAGCAATCTTGTTGTTGGCGATTTGAACGGTTTTGAAGATTTCTTCGTACGTGACCGCGCAACCAGTACAACATTTTTAGCGACTGTTAATAGCGCAGGACAAAAAGCCAATTTCGGCGGTTCCGGAGGAACTGAAACGGTCAGTGCTGACGGACGCTACTTTGCTTTCAACTCTTTTGCGGACAATCTTGTCGTGGGCGACAACAATTCCGCGGCGGATGTTTTTGTTTATGACAAACTTTTAAATAATTCAAAAGTCAGTGATATGCAACTTCTTGTCACTAACAAGCCGGTCTCTGTTCCCAAAAGCCAAGTCGCAAGTTATCTTTTGACGATAAAAAATAATGGTGCTGCAAACGCAACAGATGTAGCGCTGGTTGATATTGTCACCAATGGCGTCGTAACTAACTTAGTACCGAGTCAAGGAACGTGTTTTAAAGCGGCGCTCTTTGTCTGCAGACTTGGAACAGTCGCGGCAGGAGCTAGTATAACGCTGGATATCAAGATACAAGCGCTGTTAACGCCGCTAGTCCAAAAAATAACCGTTCATTCATCATCTCGCGACAATCTTCCCGGTAATAATAGCGTATCGGTAACGACCGTGGTCACACCTTAAGGAAACTCAGAACAAGTTATTCAGTCCATGGCTTAATAGGCTCACCGCGAACGGAATCGTGACGCTATGGATTGTCCTGCGCTCGTCAAATAATTTGATTATAGATATTTTTCAATGTCTTAAAATAATTCAGAAATTTACCGAAGTCCATTTTGCAATATTAAGCTTTGGGCGGAATCTCTCTCGCTTCCAAACTGCTTTAAAGCTAAATTAAAACAAACAACGGCTTTGTAATGTACACGGCAACGACATTTTACAAAATGAGGTTGTAGTAAAAACTGTTTCTTTAAGCATTATTTGGAAATCGATGCTAAGCCTCGGTATAGTTTAAACCCTGAAATTATTTTTCAACCGGAACCGCGATTGCCGACGGTTGCGTTTGCCAAGGCAAGATAGGCACTGCTGTAATGCTATTGTTGGGCGAGCCTTGCAGCACCCGATCGCTGTAGACCATGTATACCAGGGCGTTGTGTTTTTTATCGTAAAACCGCACGACCTGCATCGACTTAAAGACCAGCGAGGTGCGTTTTTTAAACACATCGGCGCCGTCTTCTTTTCCGGCTTTGATTTTTTCGCTCACGGTAATCGGCCCGGTTTGATGGCAGCTCAGCGAGGCGTCCGCCTTATCCTCAGCGATGCCGACCGCACCCGAGATACCGCCGGTTTTAGCGCGGCTTATGTAGCACGTCACGCCGGGTGCGCCTTCGTCGTCAAAAGACTCGATTTCGATTTTATTGTCCGGCCCAATCAGTTTAAAGTCGGTATCGACCGAACCGATCTTTTCCGCTGCCGCGGAAATGCTGAAAGCCATCAAAAACAAAGCGGTAACTGACCTGTTTTTTAACATATTTGCTGTATTTTTCGAGTCATAATCAAACATTATAGCGCAAGCCCGAATGCGGCACAGAGGAATACAGGAATTCAAAACCATTAATTCCTTGATTACGCTTGGCTTCATCCAGCAAGGTAGCCTGCATGAAGCTTTGCGAAATAGGGGGACAGAGGAGTTACGAAAATCCCGGATTCCGTAAACTTCATCCGGGCTACCTTGCTTCTTCCACATCCAGATTATTGTCGATTAATGCTACTTTCCAAAGCGATTCGATCAATTGCAGCTTTTGCTCCCGCGCGTATTGATTACAGATATTATCGGTAAATTCAAAATAATCGGTGGCTTGTTTCCTTAATTTGCCCCTCAGTATCGTTTTATATATTGGCATATAAAACGAACTTTCAAGCAAGGATTTTTTACCTTTTATGAAATGAAAGATTTCACATCTTTATGAATATTCAACGGCTTATGATAAAAAAGCCTTCAAAAGGAACAGAGGGTGTCTTAACGAGGATAAGTTATTAATTTTTGGAGACTGTCATGTTTAAAAAATGTATTCCTGTTTTATCATTAATCTTCACCGTGTTTTGCAGCAACAGCGAAGCTGCCATCCTTGCAGCAGGTGCTGGCTATGGCGGACCAACTCAAGCGGCGGCGGTCTGTTACCTTTACAACGCAGGGCCAACTACGATAGCCATTACTGCCAGCAGCATTGTTCGAGAGCCCAATATCTCATTACCTCTCTCATTTAGCAGTTGTGGCGCCAATTTGGCCGCAGGAAGTTCTTGTGGAATTGCTTCCAACATTGTCAATACCCATGCACACTCCTGTAGGTTTGTAGTCAGCACTAGTGCCGCTAATGTCAGAGGAAGTTTGGAATTTAGGAATTCTTCCGGTACTGTCCTTAGCAATATCCCTTTAAAATAGTTTTTTCGTATCATACTAGGGCAGCATTAACTGCCCTAGTTGCTTCTAAACTTGCGAGAAATATTTGGGCAGTTGCTATCTTAACGAAAAGGCCTTAACACGGATTAAATGTGGATTAGCCGCTTAACCACTTTTCCATGTCCAGCGTGTCCGGCATTTAAGGCCATAAGATGCACTTATAGGATGCTGCCGAACGAA
>DLHW01000032.1 GCA_002483425.1 Methylococcaceae bacterium UBA7658 | reverse complement strand
CATTGATGGGCAGGGTCTTTGTCCCGTAACGGATGCCAGATCATGCATAAATCATAGTCTGGCAGTTTGATGGGCACGGGAAAGATTGCCAACGGTGCGATTTTTGTAAATTGCTCGGCAATCCGGTACGGGAGTGACAAGATCATATCGGTTTTGGCAACGATCAACGGCGCAGAAAGAAAATGCGGAACGATGAGCTTGATGCGCCGTTCCAAGCCCAGTTCCGTTAACTCTTGGTCTATGATGCCGACATTACTTCCAGTACGTGAAATCAGCATGTGCGGAACAGCCACAAATTCTTCTAAGGAAGGTGGTTTACTTATCAATGGATGGCCTTGCCTGACCACGCAAGCCATCTTGTCGCTAAACAGATATTGGTGGTGCAAATGGGCTGGCGGGTTCAACACCGATTCAAAACCGAGCACAATATCAAGACTGCCATTTTCCAATTGCGCGACCGGAAATGACATCTCAGTACGTTTGACATGAATATCAATGCCGGGAGCCGTTTTCTCGATCAGCCCAGACAAGTCGGGCATTAACAGGAATTCAATGTAATCAGTGGCGGCAAGCACAAAACGTCGCTGGCTGGTTGCCGCGTCAAATTCCAACGGCGGTTGGATAAGCCTTTCGGTTTCGGCCAATAACGCCCTGACCGGGTCGATTAAGGCTAAGGCCCGTTCCGTCGGCTTCATGCCGGACGGTGTTTTAACCAGTAACGGATCATCCAGTTGCTGCCTCAGCTTATGCAAGGTGTGACTCATCGCCGATTGGGTGATGAACATCTGCTCCGCTGCACGGGTGACATTCAATTCCCGCATCAGCACGTCGAAGGCCACTAAAAGGTTGAGGTCAAAGGTTCTTAAATTGGACATACCACGGCTTATCAGAATGTTTCGGTAAGACTTACAGTTCTATGGTAGCCGAAAACTCGATTGATATTGCTATGAATTGCTTGAATGATGTCATGAATTTATAACATTTCACAAACACGCCGCGAATCTCTAAGTTATTAGCAAGCGTGCCGAAAGAGTTAAATTTTGTCCCTCCCTCTTGAGTTATTTAGTTCCAAGGCACGCGCATTTTATTCAATCTCATCATTCGTTTAGGAGACTCGCGATGTCAGCCAATCTTTCAACCCGAACTTTTCGGCCCTATACCGGGGAAAAAGCACGGATCGCCCGTGCATACGATTACCTTGTCCTGGTATTGGCGCTATTCCTGTTTATCGGCTCCTTCCACCTTCACTTTGCGCTCACCGTTGGCGACTGGGATTTTTGGGTGGACTGGAAGGACAGGCAATGGTGGCCAGCGGTCACGCCCATTATCGGTATTACTTTTCCAGCGGCAGTGCAAGCCGTGTTGTGGACTAATTTCCGCCTACCGTTAGGTGCAACCTTGTGTGTTGCCTGTTTGTCGATAGGCACCTGGATTGCCCGCATCTTTGCCTACCATATGTGGAATTATTTTCCCATCAACATGGTGCTGCCATCGACCATGTTGCCCAGTGCGCTGGTATTGGATGTGGTTTTGATGTTGAGCAACAGTCTGACGGTGACTGCGATTTTCGGCGGCTCTACCTTTGCATTGTTGTTCTACCCCAGCAATTGGCCAATCTTTGGCATGTTTCATGTTCCCGTTGAAGCAGGCAATAGCCAGTTGACCGTGGCTGATATGTTCGGCTTCCAGTACATCCGTACCGGTATGCCCGAATATCTTCGCATTATTGAACGCGGGACGTTACGGACTTACGGCCAAGTTGCGGCACCGCTCTCAGCATTCTTTTCTGCGTTAATTTGTACCCTGATGTATACCTTATGGTGGTATATCGGGAAGTGGTTTGCGACCACACGCTACTTAAAACGAATCTAAAGGAGGAGATGTCAATGAAATCTACTGCACAAAATCAAACTTACGCTAGACCCATGGCTCTTAACTTTCCTATGGAAAGGCAGCACTCAGCATCAAAGTGGTTGTTGCTGTTAGTTCTGATCTTTTCGGTCTATATACTCACCCTTCAGCCCGTCATGGCACACGGGGAAAAAAACCTAGAACCTTACGTCCGTATGCGCACCATCCAATGGTATGACGTGCAATGGTCCAAGCAAAAGTTCAACGTCAACGATGAGGTCGCGGTAACCGGAAAATTCCATGTGGCGGAAGACTGGCCGATCAGCGTACCCAAACCGGATGCGGCATTTTTGAATATCTCAACGCCTGGGCCCGTGTTGATCCGCACCGAGCGTTACTTAAACGGCAAACCGTACATGAACTCCGTCGCCTTACAACCGGGCGGCGACTACGACTTTAAAGTGGTCCTGAAAGGTCGCCTGCCTGGGCATTACCACATCCACCCTTTCTTTAACCTGCGTGATGCCGGGCAAGTGATGGGGCCGGGTGCATGGCTGGATATTGCTGGCAATGAAGCTGACTTCACCAATAACGTCCAGACCATTAACGGTGAGATGATCAATATGGAAACCTATGGTCTGGGTAACGGTATCTTTTGGCATAGCTTTTGGGCGTTATTGGGAACGGCGTGGCTGCTCTGGTGGGTACGCCGCCCCTTATTCATTGCCCGTTACCGGATGCTGCAAGCAGGCTTGGAAAATGAACTGGTCACCCCATTGGACAGGAATATCGGCAAAGTCATATTAGTCGGTGTACCGGTGCTTGTGTTTGCCTTTTACACCATGACCGTCAACAAATACCCCAAAGCGATCCCATTACAAGCCTCGCTAGACCAAATCATGCCTCTGTCCGCTAAAGTTAATGCCGGGGTAGTCGATGTTGAAACCTTACGCGCTGAATACCGGATACCAGAGAGGGCGATGAAATTAAGTTTAAAAATTAAAAATGGCAGTGACAAGCCGATACAACTTGGCGAATTTGCGACCGGTAGTGTCCGTTTCCTTAACAAAGCCGTCCCTGTACCGGAACAAAGCAATGCCGAAAGTGTGGTTGCACCGGAAGGCTTGAACTTGGACAACCCAGCACCGATTCAACCCGGCGAACAACGCACAGTGTTAATGACCGCTGCCGATGCCTTATGGGAATCAGAACGCTTGGACGGCCTGATTAATGATGCCGACAGCCGGATCGGCGGCCTGGTCTTTTTCTTTGACCCCGAGGGTGAACGCTATGTCTCCAGCATCACGGCTGCTGTCATCCCCAAATTTAATTAATTTATCAACTTAAGAGGAAGCACTCATGGCTACAACAACCGAACAAGTCAAGGTAATGACTAAGCAAAATAAATTTCCACCCTGGTATTTGAAAGACTTATACCGCTACCTGTCGGCATTTGCAGTACTAACCGTTATTTATATGGGATTCCGTATTTATCAAGGTGCTTTTGCTGTCTCTACCGG
>DLHW01000054.1:67895-120996 GCA_002483425.1 Methylococcaceae bacterium UBA7658 | reverse complement strand
CTCAATAGCATCTAAATTACCGTCCGCTATAAGCACTGCATTAGCATCACGTATCAATAACGCGAGTGGTTGAGCCATAAACTATTCCTTTGCCTAACGTTTGAGCTAACCAGACCGTTGCGGTATGTGGCCAAAAGCCCAGAATGAAATGGCGGGCTTTTGGCCGCATACCGCAATGGGTCCGGTTGAGCGAATGGTTAGGCGGCACTGGTTGCACCGGTGACTCTTTGAATTAGAGCCCATCAACTGAAACCAACCTGGCGGAGCTACATTCGTCTCGAATTGATTTCAGGCCTTGATAAACAGGGCCCGAGTAGAAGGCTTCCCATGCCGCCACTGACGGAAATTCCAGAATTACAATTCTTCTGGGCTCCCAGTCCCCTTCGTAGACTTTATGAGCGCCACCACGGGCTAGATACTTTGCACCAGCGGCTTCAACTGCTGGCTTCACTCCACTGATGAATTCTTGATATCGTGACATGTCTCGTATCTCAACATCAAAGATCACGTAAGCGCTCATCGTTTTCTCCTCTGGTTCTTACGTTCAGTACGGCGTCTAAATCGTTGGTCAACTTCAGCTTTGTCTTTTGTGCGTTGCCGGTGCTCGCGCTGGTCGATTTCTGTGCCGCCTAACGTAAAAGTAAGGGGCGTTTTGCCCTTGGATAACGATAACCGAAACCACAAATGACTGATGAAGCACCCAGCTTAAAAAGCGCATTAGGGCAAAACGTCCCTTTGACTGCCATGTTAGGGTATTACCGGGCTAACAGTTAAACGCACTTGCACTTCCGCTTGTTTGGATTCAGAAGTGGTAGCTATCATGAGCCATCCGTGAGGCGCACCGTCTTTTTGAAGCAAAAAACCAAATTGACGGTATTTGCCACCCGCACCATCGAACAATTTATCAACGTGGGGAGTGACCGTAAGCCCTGGACGAGCCACACCTTTTACATAAGTTTCAAAGTTTTGATTGACTAAAGGAGCATTTGCGGTTCGCGCCCATGCGGCGCATTGCGTGTCTCCCGTAAGCACAACTATGAACTGTCCAATAGAGTTTATCGGCCCCCAAACCTCACCGGATTTACCTTCAAGAGCCGCTTTGGAAAACTGTTCATCGGCTCTTTCATATTTGTTCTTTTGAATCCAGGCTGACAATGCCTTGTTATCTCCAAGATGAGCCGCACAAGTATCCATGAAAAGTTTAGTAACAAAGTTTGCTTGCTGAGATGCTACGTCACCTCGCGCACAAGCTGTGAAAATGAAAAAGATGAAGGGCAATAGGCGTTTCATATAGTGACCCTAACGTAAAAGTAAGGGGCGCGCCGGGTGACGTGTTCTAGCGAAGCCACAAACCTGGATTATAAAACGAACCTTCAAAAGCGCCTGCGTCCGGCGCGTCCCTTTGACTGACATGTTAGCTTTTACCTGCCAGTATATTACCTACAGAAACCCCACACTCAGGACAAAATTTTGCTGAAAGGGCAACTACATGCCCATTTTGACAGCGACGCAAGGGATCCTGTTTTTGGACTTGAGTATATGAATACAAGATGGCAAAGGCCGCATAATAAAAAACTAACCAATGCCCTGAAAAGCCCTGAATTGTAGTGGACGAAGAGGGTGAATGGTTTGGCGCGGCGGCAGCAAAAAAAGCAAAGTTCAGAAAGGCATATACAAACAAACCATATAAAACATACTGCATATACCTTGGGCAACCACGAAGGGCTGCTTTCCACACTTGCTTTTGCGGAAATTCTTTTGACAGAGCTTGCATGAACAGAACAGCGGGCAACCATACCACAAAAATGCCAACATGAAGAAACCAGGGCTCTTGTGGGAAAACCGATATGCCACTTATTGAAGCGATATGAGCAACCAAGCTGACAATAAAACCGATGCCAGCAAGTACCATGAAGAAGGCAGCTATTTTTGATTTCACTAAGGTTACTTCTAATGTAGCTAACGTAAAAGTAAGGGGCGCGCCGGTTGCAGTACTAAACCGAAGCCGACGAACCCAAATGAACGACCAACCTCCAAAAGCGCTTGCGGTCGGCGCGTCCCTTTGACTGCCATGTTAGGCCGAAAAGATAATAAACTCTGGATTGCATAGTTTGGAGTAAAAATTAACCTTTAAATGACCTTGAAATATGCTTCGCAATAGGGTCAAAAATATTTTTTTTGCTCTCATCATATTCAAAATATAGCGTCTTAAACTGATTGTTACTCAAGATGGTTTTTTGATAGAAAACTTTGCCGGAATTATAGCCAGAAACAACGAACCAGTTATTTCTTAATAACTTATAAGTTACAACCTTTTTAGGGTTGTCAGTCATTCCGCCTCGTGAGGCTTCTAGATATTGGTCTTCTAATGATTCATCGAGAGCATTATTTGAACCGTAAACAATGAGACTAGCATCTGCATCTTTGGTCAAAAACTTTTGTCCGTCACCATTATCCGATTCACCTTGAGGATAAAGGATATTTTTTGGATAACTTATTGAATAACTGAATCTTGGGTTGTGGTAAGTTTTATAAACGTTGTCAGAGAATGCCGCTTGAGTCAATAAAACAAAAATAAAGACGATAAGTTTGGATCGCATTGCTAATATTTCTCCAGAACAGACTAACGTTAAAGTAAGGGGCGCGCCGGCTGGCGAGGGTTAACAAAGCCGACGAACCCGAAGATACCACAAAACTCAAAAAGCGCCTGCGTCCGGCGCGTCCCTTTGACTGCCGGGTTAGGCCGAAAAATACGCGAACCCACGGAACACCGCTTGTAAAAATTGTGATGCATAATTTGGTTGAAATTTACCGCTGCCATTTACCGTGTTACCCATTTTGAGTTAGTTTTTTAATGATGTGCCACAAAAAGGACAGAATTTAATTTCCATTCCGCTACTGCCACCATCAGGAACGCGGATTACCCAAGTTTTTAACTTAACCCACCACTCAAACCGGACATCGAACTCGCAATTTAACGTACATTTGCCAAAAGCGTCGCAACATGAAGAAAAACCTTTGGGGACTTTGCGAGTACCCGCCACACAAATTTCACCGTCATTGTGAAGTGCTGTATTCATGATGCCTAACGTAAAGCTAAGGGGCGCGCCTGTCACGGAAGACTGGCGAAGCCACCGAAGCCGGAAACAACAAACCTCCAAAACCGCCGCGATAAGGCGCGTCCCGCTTGAGCGTAATGTTAGGCATCAGCGTCATCGAAGTCCACGTCAACGCCAGTATGATCCTTAATCTTCTTTTTAATGAACCCCTTACCTAATTCCTTGAGTGTATCTAGCCCAAAGCTGCCTACGCTTTTCGCTGCGCTCTTTGTATTTTGCCATACCTCTTCATCCCGAACTGTTTCAAGGAACTCCTGGCCTTTCCAGGTCAGGTGTCGCGGAGATACTGAAATAACGCTGCAATTTTCATACAAACGATCACTACCCGACGGATAACCTTTGCCGCGATATGCCGCACCGTCAATCAGGTTCGCTTCATACAGTAGTATCAACTGATAATTCACTAATTCAAATGTTGAGCCTAATGTGGCTACCATAGAGTCGAAATCGATACTGTAGAAACCACCTTTTTCTACTGGCGTTTCAGCCTCGAGATAAAGGAGTATCTGCCGTATGAGATCCATGTCGCGCTTCATGACGCTCCCAAAATAACGTTGTGTGATGCCTAACGTAAAGCTAAGGGGCGGGCGCGATAGCGCCCGTCCCGCTTGAGCGCAATGTTAGCCATTCAGCATACGTTGTACGCTTCGGGGCCGAGCAACGAAAAAACCAAGGTTTTGCCTCAAATTTTGCGCGCTCCCAATCGTGCTTTAGTAATAAAGTCACTCTATCTGAAAATTCAGCGAGTTTCATTTCTCGATTTTCAGCCACCTTTAAATTCACAATGGCATCAAGAATGGCATTGTCTTCATTATCAAATGGATTTAGGTTAAGGGAAAACTCTAATCGAAGCTCCAAAAGCTTTGCCGAATTATTGGCTTCCGCTGCTTGATATACCTCATTAGATTTGATGCGGATTTTGTCTCTCCACTTTGCTCTTTCTTGGGTTACATTTTCAATCTGGATTTTTCGTTCGCTATTTCGAAGCGCGACAAACCCAGCAACAAGACCGCCAACCACTGAAGATGAAAGAAAAACTGCGAAGTCCAAAATGCCTCCTAGAAATGGCTAACGTAAAGTAGACATCCTATTTGACGGAAAACATTCCGTCAAAGATGCTTTTTTGGTTAAAAACCTATACACTGTTTTAAATTGATTCATCATGTTATTTATATTTAGGGCATCCTAAAACAATATGCTCAATACATCAAGTTTATCTGTCCTATTTCCATCATCGGGCGAATCGCCGAAGTTGTTAGACCGAGTACGCGGCAAAATCCGGTTAAAACATTACAGCATTCGTACTGAACAAGCTTATGTGGATTGGATTAAACGCTATATTTTGCATTTTAATAAGAAGCACCCTCAAGATTTGGGCGCGGCGGAGATTGAACAGTTTTTAACGCATTTGGCGGTGGTGGGTAAGGTTTCTGCGAGTACGCAAAATCAAGCCAAAAGCGCTTTGTTGTTTTTGTATAAAGAGGTGCTGGGTAATCAATTGCCTTGGTTAGATGACGTGGAACAGGCAAAAACAAGTAAACGCCTACCTGTGGTGCTCACCAAGGTGGAGGTGCAGATGGTTTTATCGCATTTAAAGGGTACACATCATCTTATCGCCAGTTTGCTTTATGGGACGGGGATGCGAATTTTAGAAGGGTTGCGTCTGCGTGTAAAAGATATTGATTTTGCGCGCCGGGAGATTTTAATCCGGGATGGCAAAGGCTATAAAGATCGTGTGACGATGCTACCGATAAGCTTGGTTGCGCCTTTGCAAGCACACTTGGCACACGTTAAAACGCTGCATGAACAAGATTTAGCCAATGGTTTCGGGTCGGTCTATATGCCTTTTGCTTTAAATAAAAAATACCCATACGCGGCGCGCGATTGGATTTGGCAATATGTTTTTCCTTCTGCAAAACGGTCGCTGGATCCGAGAACGATTGCGGAAAAGGGAACGAGTGAAATGCGCCGTCACCATATACAAGATCAAGCGGTTCAACGCGCCATGCGTCAAGCGGTGGTGGATTCGGCAATTACCAAGCCGGCAACGCCGCATACGTTACGCCACAGTTTCGCCACCCATTTACTGGAAGCCGGTTACGATATCCGTACCGTGCAGGAATTGCTCGGCCATTCGGATGTCAGCACGACCATGATTTATACCCATGTATTAAATAAAGGTGGCAAAGGGGTATTAAGCCCGTTAGATCAACTGTAATTTCTGCAAGGATACAACTTATTAAATAGATTCGGCCCTGTGTAGTCTTAACTCCCGTTCGCCTGTCGAAAGGTGGTATATGCTTCGACTTGCTCAGCATTTATNNGGCCGAATCAATAGCTACCCGCCTCTATCTATGTCTACTTCATCACGTATTCTGAATCACAATAGTCGGAAATTTACTCGAAAAATCCCTTGTTCTTAAAGCCAATTTCGCCGCCGCTTTCCTTGCAATGGCTTTATACATCTGCGCGGATTGACTATCAGGATCGGCTGCGACTGTCGGTCGTCCGGAATCGGCCTGGATGCGGATGTTGATGTCCAGAGGCAATGCACCGAGGAAATCGACGTGGTTGGTTTCCGCCATGATTTTACCGCCGCCTTCGCCGAAGATGGGTTCAGCATGACCGCAATGGCTACAGATGTGTATGCTCATGTTTTCGACGACGCCCAACACCGGCACATTGACCTTATTGAACATCGCCAGGCCGCGTTGGGCATCGATAAGCGCGATGTCCTGTGGCGTGGTGACAATAATCGCACCGCTGACTGGGATTTGCTGCGATAAGGTCAGCTGAATGTCGCCGGTGCCGGGCGGCAGGTCGATAATCAGATAGTCCAGGTTGCTCCAATTGGTATCCCGCAATAATTGCTGCAAAGCATTGGTCACCATCGGCCCGCGCCAAATTACGGCTTGATCGGCTTCCACCAGATAACCGATAGACATGGTTTGAATACCGTAAGCTTCCTTTGGCATCATTGTTTTGTTATCCCTGCTTTCCGGCAAACCGGACAAGCCCAGCATCGTCGGAATGCTGGGACCGTAAATATCCGCATCCAAGATGCCGACTTGCGCGCCTTCCGCTGCCAACGCTAGCGCCAGATTGACCGATGTGGTCGATTTACCAACGCCGCCCTTGCCGGAAGCAAT
This sequence comes from Methylococcaceae bacterium UBA7658, assembly GCA_002483425.1. Classification (GTDB taxonomy): domain Bacteria; phylum Pseudomonadota; class Gammaproteobacteria; order Methylococcales; family Methylomonadaceae; genus Methyloglobulus. Next base: position 114,728 of record DLHW01000054.1, on the reverse strand, counting down.
CGCGATGATATTTTTGATATTGGCGAGCGGTTTTAAGGTTTGCTGTACCGCATGAGCAATGATTTTCGAGCCAACTTCGACGCGAACGCCCGCTACGCCAGGCAGTTTGTTTAGGTGATTTTCCACCGCCGTTTTCAGTTCGGCATGATAACTCCCGGCGGGATAACCCAATTCGATTTTGACGCTAACTTGATTGTTTTCAATCATGATCGTTTTAACCGATTTAGCGGTCATCAGGTCGAGTCCGTGGTTCGGATCGGTAAAGGCTTTTAAGGACTGTTCTACGTCGGCTTTGCTAAGTTCTGTCATGGATTTTGCTTTCGGTTTATTAAAGAGGCGTTCGATTTTTAAGAGTCGTTATTTTATAGAAAATCCGTATTCCGTGCCGATTGCTTGCCGAGCCGCCAAGAAAATCCGATTTTATGCCATAATGTCGGATTATTTTTGTGTTGCTAATTCTGCTTTATGTCGAACCGTAAAATCCTCGTAACCAGCGCCCTGCCCTACGCCAATGGCCCCATTCATATCGGCCACTTAGTCGAATATATTCAAACCGATATCTGGGTGCGTTTCCAAAAACAACGCGGCAACGCCTGTTATTACGTCTGCGCGGACGATACTCACGGTACGCCTATTATGCTTAAAGCGGACCAGGAAGGCATTACGCCGGAACAACTCATCGCGCAAGTATGGCAAGAACACCTCGCTGATTTTACCGCTTTCGGCATAACGTTCGACAATTATCACAGCACCCATTCCGAAGAAAATAAAATTTTTTCGTCGTTAATTTACGAACGCCTGCGCGATGCCGGTCACATCACCTCGCGCACCATCACCCAAGGTTACGATCCGGTCAAAAAAATGTTTTTATCTGACCGCTTTATTAAAGGCGATTGTCCGAAATGCGGCGCGGAAGATCAATACGGCGACGGTTGCGAAGTGTGCGGTTCGACGTATTCGCCGACCGACTTAAAAAACGCCGTATCCGCGATTTCGGGAGCAAAACCCGTTCCCAAAGAATCCGTGCATTATTTTTTCAATCTGGAAAACTTCAATGAGATGTTGCAAGAATGGACGACGGACGGGCATTTGCAGCCGGAAGTCAGTAATAAAATGGCTGAATGGCTGAGGGGCGGACTCCAGCAATGGGACATCAGCCGGGATGCGCCCTATTTCGGGTTTGAAATTCCCGATGCACCGGGTAAATATTTTTATGTCTGGCTGGATGCGCCGATCGGTTACATGGCCAGTTTTAAAAACTTGTGCGATAAACAAGGTTTGGATTTTAACGAATTCTGGCGGAAAGACAGCGACGCCGAGTTGTACCATTTCATCGGCAAAGACATTATTTATTTTCACGCCCTATTTTGGCCGGCTATGTTAAGCGGCGCACATTTTAGAACCCCAAGCGCCATTTTCGCGCACGGTTTTTTGACTGTGAACGGCGAGAAAATGTCTAAATCGCGTGGGACTTTTATTAAAGCCAGAACTTATCTCGACCACCTTAACCCGGAATATTTGCGGTATTATTTCGCCGCCAAACTCGGCGCCGGGGTGGACGACATCGACCTCAATTTCGACGATTTCAGCCAGCGGGTTAACGCCGATTTAGTCGGCAAGGTTGTGAATATCGGCAGCCGGTGCAGCGGCTTTATCAGCAAACGGTTTGCCAACCGTCTTTCGGCCAACTGCCCGGAACCGGCTCTTTTTGCCGAATTCATCAACGCCGGCGAAACCATCGCCGGTTTATACGAAACCCGCGAATTCGCTAAAGCTATGCGCGAAATTATGGCTTTGGCGGATAAGGCCAATGCTTATATTGACGGTAAAAAGCCCTGGTTGCTCGCGAAAGCAGACGGCAAAGAACACGAATTGCACGAGGTTTGTACGCTGGGGCTTAATCTGTTCCGGGTGCTCACCGCTTATCTCAAGCCTGTGTTACCGGCCTTAGTCAAGGAAGCCGAAGTGTTTTTAAATATCGCGCCGCAAAGCTGGGTTAACGAGATTCAGTTCATCGGCGATCATCCAATTAACGAATTTAAACCGTTAATGACCCGCGTCGAACCCGACAAGATCGCCGCCATCATCGACGCTTCACAAGAAAATCTGGAAAAAATTACCGGTAAACCCAAAGCCAAACAATTCGAGCCTATCGCTGAAACCATCCAGATCGACGATTTCGTCAAATTAGATCTGCGTATCGCTAAAATCATCAAGGCCGAATCCGTGCCGGAAGCGGACAAGCTGTTGAAACTGACCGTCGATATCGGCGACGAAACACGAACCGTATTTGCCGGTATCAAATCGGCTTATAAGCCGGAAGAATTAGAAGGCCGGTTAACCGTGGTTTTGGCAAATTTAGCGGCGCGGAAAATGCGTTTCGGCTCGTCCGAAGGCATGGTGCTGGCCGCAGGTCCAGGAGGAAAAGATATTTTTGTGTTAAGCCCCGATGCAGGCGCATCGGCAGGAATGCGGATTAAGTAAGCTCACTGGAAACCAAACTTTGAAGTTGTAGCGTTTCAAAATCGGAAGGCTAAAAATATAACTAAGGCTGTAGACTATCGGGCGAGTATATGGGAGAGATATTTCTGCATACACTCTTCATCCTGAAGGTTGTTCATTTCCTAAAAAATAAATTGATGATCAACGTCAAGATAATGCTCACGACTATCATGGAAACAATCGGAATAAACACAAAACTTTTTTCATTCTGAATGCGGATATCGCCGGGCAACCGGCCAAACCAGTTAACCAGCCAGGGTGCATAAGTGATTGCCAGTCCTATCAGGATTAATACAATTCCCATAAGCGTAATCATTTTTCCTGTCATAACAACTTTTCCTCCGTTGCCGCGAACTCACTCACCGATATGTCAATGTTATTTATTTTACATTGCCGGATACAATAACACGTCTAAATTAAGAGCGTCATTCCGGCAATCCGTGCCAACAAGACTACATACATGGACTTTAGATTGCCACCCATGACACTGAATACCCGTCTCACTGCGGGTACGGCGAGTCTAAATAAAAAATTCTGGTAAAGTAACACCCATAAAAATGGCGCTAAATGACCAAAATGCTCCGAATCACCGAACTCAAACTCCCCCTAAACCACCCGGAATCCGCACTCAAAGACGCGATCCTGACTCGATTAGACATAATCGAAGTAGACCTGATCACCTTTAAGATATTCCGCCGCGCCTATGATGCTCGCAATAAAAAAGCCGTCTTTCTTATTTATACCCTTGATGTTGAATTAAAAAACGAGAATGCGGTTTTAGAACGCTTTAAAAACGATCCCAAAATCTCGTTGACCCCTGATTGTTCCTACCGCTTTGTTACCCAAGCACCCTTAAATATTACCAATCGACCTGTCGTCATCGGCATGGGACCTTGCGGCTTGTTTGCCGGGTTAATCCTGGCGCAGATGGGTTTTCGGCCGATTATTCTCGAACGCGGCAAGGAAGTACGGGAGCGCACCAAAGACACCTTCGGTTTATGGCGGAAAGGCATTTTTAATCCCGAATCCAACGTGCAATTCGGCGAAGGCGGGGCGGGTACGTTTTCCGACGGCAAACTGTATACACGCATTAAAGACCCCAACCATTACGGACGTAAGGTATTAACGGAATTCGTTAAAGCCGGTGCGCCGCCGGAAATTTTATACGTCAGCAAACCGCACATCGGCACTTACCGCTTGGTATCGATGGTAGAACATATGCGCGCGACGATTGAGTCGTTGGGCGGCGAAATCCGCTTTCAAAACCGGGTAGACCGGATTGAAATCGAGAACGGTCAAGTACGAGGCGTTACGTTAACTAACGGCGAAACCATCTTAAGCAATCATGTCGTACTGGCTGTCGGCCACAGCGCCCGCGATACGTTTAAAATGTTATACGATCACGGCGTTTATATCGAAGCCAAATCGTTTTCGGTCGGTTTCCGGATCGAACATCCGCAATCGTTAATCGACCAGTGTATGTACGGAAGCAATGCCGGTAACCCGATTTTAGGCGCCGCCGATTATAAATTGGTTCACCATTGTGTTAACGGGCGGTCGGTTTACAGCTTTTGTATGTGTCCCGGCGGAACGGTCGTCGCGGCAACATCGGAAGCCGAACATGTCGTCACCAACGGCATGAGCCAATATTCGCGGAATGAACGCAACGCCAACAGCGGCATCGTCGTCGGTATAACTCCGGACGATTATCCGGGTCATCCCTTAGCAGGCATCGATTATCAACGGCGTTTGGAAGCGCATGCTTATGTGCTCGGCGGTAAGTCTTATGCCGCGCCGGGTCAATTGGTGGGCGATTTTTTAGCAAACCGGCCTTCGACCGCATTCGGCAAAGTCATGCCTTCCTATTTGCCTGACGTACATTTGTGTAATCTTGATTCAGCCTTACCGGATTATGCAATCGAGGCGATTCGGGAAGCCATCCCGGCTTTCGACCTTAAAATCCCAGGATTCGCCATGCCTGATGCCGTGTTAACCGGTGTTGAGACGCGGACTTCATCTCCCATCCGTATCAAACGCAACGACCAATACCAAAGTATCAACACCAAAGGGCTGTACCCGGCGGGGGAAGGCGCCGGTTATGCGGGCGGAATTTTATCCGCCGCTGTTGACGGTATTAAGGTCGCTGAAGCTGTGGCGCTAGATATGACTAGCTCACATCGATCATAGCTTTTTACTGTAGCGACCTTCTATACGTCGAAATTCATGTCGATTAAGGCGATTTCCGTCACACTGTAATGATTCAAAATCACGGAATTCTGGTAATAACGGCCCTTTCCTACTAAAATGGTCTAATTAACTTTAATGATGCCATCTTTTAAACGCTGCATTGCCCAGTAACAAATACGGACACTCAATGACCGATTACAATCTCACCCACCTTAAACAGCTCGAAGCTGAAAGCATCCATATTATCCGTGAAGTTGCGGCTGAATTTGAAAAGCCCGTTATGCTGTATTCGATCGGCAAAGACTCCGCGGTTATGCTCCACCTGACCATGAAAGCCTTTTACCCCGGCGTTCCGCCGTTTCCTATGCTCCATGTCGATACCACTTGGAAATTCAGGGAAATGATTGAATTTCGCGACAAAATGGCGAAGCATTTGGGGTTGGATCTGCTGGTTTACATCAATCAAGACGGCGTTGACCAAGGGATAGGGCCTTTCACCCACGGCAGTAAAAAACACACTGACGTCATGAAAACCGACGCGCTGAAGCAAGCGCTGAATAAATACCAGTTTGATGCGGCTTTCGGCGGCGCCCGGCGGGATGAAGAAAAATCGCGTGCGAAAGAACGCGTCTACTCGTTCCGCGATAAAAACCACCGTTGGGATCCGAAAAACCAACGCCCGGAATTATGGAATATCTATAACGGCACGGTCGATAAAGGCGAAAGCATCCGGGTATTTCCGCTGTCCAACTGGACAGAACTCGACATTTGGCAATATATCCACCTGGAAAATATCCCGATTGTACCGCTTTATTTCGCAAAAGAGCGTCCGGTTGTCGAGAAGGACGGCATGTTGATCATGGTCGACGACGACCGTATGCCGATCGGCCCGGAGGACAAGGTTGAAATGAAGATGGTGCGTTTCCGTACCTTGGGCTGTTACCCGTTGACCGGCGCCGTAGAATCGACAGCGACAACCTTGCCTGAAATTATTCAAGAAATGCTTTTGACAACGACTTCCGAACGCCAAGGCCGCTTAATAGATCACGACCAAGCCGGCTCGATGGAACAAAAGAAACGCGAAGGTTACTTCTAAGCCTACTCTACCGCATCTGAAAACAGGAATTTAGAATACTCATGTCTCACCAGTCAGAACTCATCAGCACCGATATCAACGCCTACTTGGCGCAACACGAACGCAAAGAATTATTGCGATTTTTAACCTGCGGCAACGTTGACGACGGCAAAAGTACCTTGATCGGCCGCTTGTTGCACGACTCTAAAATGATCTACGAAGATCAATTAGCAGCCGTCCAGGCCGATAGCGTTAAATCCGGCACCACCGGCGCGGGTAAAATCGACTTGGCCTTATTGGTCGACGGTTTACAAGCGGAACGCGAACAAGGCATTACCATCGACGTCGCCTACCGTTATTTTTCGACCTCGACCCGCAAGTTCATCATTGCGGACACCCCAGGCCACGAGCAATATACCCGCAACATGGCGACCGGAGCCTCAACTTGCGATTTAGCGATTATCCTAATCGACGCCCGTTACGGTGTGCAAACGCAAACCAAACGCCACAGTTTCATCGCATCTCTGCTAGGCATTCAACACATCATTGTTGCCGTCAACAAAATGGATCTGGCGGATTACAGCGAAGGCGTGTTCAACAAGATCAAGCAGGATTACCTGGACTTTACCAGCACACTGGATTTGCACGACATCTGCTTCATACCCATGTCCGCATTGGATGGCGATAATGTTGTCAACCGGAGCGAGAACATGCCTTGGTATACTGGTCTACCGCTTATGGAAACTTTGAATACGGTAAAAATAGCCAGTGATAGAAACTTTACCGACGCTCGCTTTCCAGTTCAGTACGTCAACCGCCCGAACCTCGATTTTCGTGGTTTTTGCGGCACGGTGGCAGCGGGCATTTTCCGTAAAGGCGATACCATAACCGCCCTGCCCTCGGGCAAATCAAGCAATATCAAATCGATTGTCACTTATGACGGCGATCTTGAAGAAGCTTTTGCGCCGATGGCGGTCACTTTCACGCTGGAAGACGAAATCGATATTAGCCGCGGCGACTTACTCGTCGGCAAACAAAGTATCGAACCGGCGATTTCCGACAAATTCCGCGCCACCATCGTGTGGATGACCGAAAAAGCAATGACCCCAGGCCGCCAATACGCCATTAAACTGGCGTCGAGAAAAGTGTACGGATCCATCTCGATGATTCATCATCGCATTGATGTCAACACGCTAGAACATCACGACGCCAACGAACTCAAGCTCAACGAGATAGGTTCTTGCACTGTATCCGTTAATGCGCCGGTGGTATTCGATCCTTACAAACTGAGTAAAGGCACCGGCTCGTTTATCATTATCGACCGTTTGACCAACGGCACGGTCGGCGCCGGGATGATAACCGGCATCACCGGCGACGATGACTTGCAACCGGTAAGCGCTACCGATCGCGCTGCCCGTTTCAGCCAAACAGCTACGGCTATCGGATTAACCGGCGCAAACGCGAAATCATCGGCCTATCAACTCGAAAGAAAATTATTCGATAACGGACACGCGGCGACAGTCATGGAGATCTCCGATGACGCTTTAATTCTCGCCATAAAACACGCCGGTTTGTTGTGTGTTTGCATAGAAAATACTCACGGGGCCGATATCGTTTTCGACACCAGCAAGCAATCCATTGACGATATTTATGCCGCATTGAAGGACAACAAAGTAATCTACTAAAACGTCAGCAATCTATTACCGCACCTTAACAATATTAAGGTGCGGTAATTGGTCTGCAAACCGTACCTTATCCGATTTATTAACCGGAAATTTCTCTAAAAAACTCATTTTTGAGACCTCGTTCGCAAACTATCTCATCCCAAAGCTGACTGGCTCACAGTTTTGGCCCGTAGACTCTTTATACTGATGTCAATTGGAAATTTTACCCGGCCTCGACGCAACATGCCGCGTATCTACCCAAGACTGTTATGTCATTTGACTTAGGATAACGACCATGAAAAACCGATTCAAATCCTTTATTTTGTTGTTTGCCGTATTGGGTTTTTCAACTACCCAAGCGGCGACGATTAATTACCAAAAGCGCACCATTAACAATGGTGTTAACAACACCGACTACAAGGCGTCTTGGAACAGCCAAACATCGGCGATTTCCAGCCAAAGTATTAATGACTTCACCGATAAATTAGGTGGTAATAATACGTTTTCACATTTGATAGTCGATTTCACTAGCAGCAAGTCGACGCTTTCATTCGATTTTGCAGTCGACGCCGGTTTCGGCGGCGCGGTTTATCTCGACAACAAATTGGTTACGAAAAACACCACCGACTTGTGGTGGGGTAAAAACTGGAATGCTTCCAGCGAAATCCTATCGTTTACAAGTTTATTGAGAGCGGGCAACCATACTTTGGAAGTATTTTGGGCTGAAGGCTGCTGCAACGGCGCTAACAGCGGCCGCTTTAGTTTAAACGGAGTCGGTAACTGGCAAAGTCTAGCGACCGCGAATCTCGATCCTTTGAAACCGGTTCCGGTACCGGCGGCGGCTTGGCTTTTCGGTTCAGGTATTGCAAGCTTATTCGGCTTACGCCGTAAAGCAATTACGCGCAAACCTGCCTTAGCTTAGTCTGTTGCAATAAATGTTTGCTAATCCCAGCCGTTTAAGCGGCTGGGATTTTAATTAAGGAACCTCTGAACAAGCTGATTTCGTTCCTACCCACTGGAAAAACAAGCGGTTCGATAAGCTTTTAATCTGAAGGCCTCCAGCGCCTTTAAGGGTGTAATCGGTCTGAATCAATCGCTTGCCGTTCATTCTTGGCGGCATAGATGCAGCAGACAGGGCAATGCAGGGAGCAGCTGCCGAGAGCATCTCGAAGGACTTAATCAAAAGTTCCTTAAATGTTGTGTTCTTAGCATCCGCCATTGTTGAATGTGTTGTTAACCCTTGAGCCATTCTACCCGGAGGCTCAGCCAATCGCCGTTCGTTCTTCAATCATTAACAATTCAATCTTAGGTAATCTATGCAAGTGTTTCACCCGTAATCGCATTAGGTTATTTCCGGCAATCAAATTCGATTTCGCCGAAAGGCCCACTTCTTAAGCCGATTGTAACTCCCCGCTAATATCTGCTATATTCAAGCGAACAGGTCATTAGACCTTAATGCCAGTTCATAGCACCGCCTCAGTATGACGCTGGCGCCATCATTAAAATGAGGCGAGTTTGGAGAATTCGCGTGGATAAATTAACAGCACTATCACTCAGTATCGGCTTGTTGGCTGGCGTTGCGGCATTTTTAGCCGTCGGCCCTTTAAGCGGCGTGTTTCTGATTTGGGCGGCAACCATTCCTTGGGCCGTGCATTTCTTACTAGGCGCTAATAAAGAAGCTGTCTGTAAAAACATTACGTGCAGTATTTTCGGTGTAGTAATGGCTTGGATTACCGCAATGATGTTAACCGAGCTAACCGCAGACGGTTTATTTCCAGTTAAAGCCGGTTTTACCGTAGCCGTTGCCGTTGTGGTTTTATGTCTTGCTGCCAATCTTCCGCAACTTGCCACAATCCCTTGCAGTGTTGTCGGCTATTCCATGACGTTTGCTTATTTATTGCAAACCCCTGATAAATTAAATAAAGATGTGTTGATGGGCATTTCTTTAAGTAATCCGTTACTGGTGATCTCAATCTCAATCGTGGTCGGCGTTTATTTAGGGGTCGCTTCAGTCATGTTGAGCGAAAAGCTCCAAACCAAATAACCTAACGCTACTTTTTATCGTAACTCATAGTGGATTAAATCATGCCAAAAGTCATTCATCAAAAAATTCTACCGCTTATTTTCATATTACTGTTTTCCAGTTTAGCGTCGGCGGCCTTGCCTAACATAACCGGAACTTACCAAGCCTTAAGCGTTAAATACGTAGGAATTAATTTACCGGCATGCCAAGTTGTACATGTCAATTTAGTGATTTCCAGCCAGTGCGGCAACGTATTTCGCGGCACCCTAAAAGTAGGTCCAGATGCTGCTATACCAGTAACCGGCCGGTTAACGCAAATTAGCACTACGGTCAATCTTTCATTAAGCGGACGTAATGTAACCACCGGATTACCGACCGGTTCAATATTTTCAGCTACTTACAATCCGGCAACCAAAGCAATTTCAGTCAATGGCGATGCATTTTTTTACACCTCAACCACATTTAACGTTATCAACATGGAAATGCAAGATTTCGTCCTTAACAAGCAATAACGATCTGTGAGTTGCGGCTATGACTGCCGTAACGCTTGGAACCATTTTTACTGATCAGGTTGAGTGCTATGACATACAAAAGATTACATTGGTTTACCGGAATTTTTTTAGCGAGTTGGGTTACTGCAGCCTCCGCTCAAAACACCGTCAATAATCCGAAAGAAACTATGTTGCAATGGCTTGAAAACTCTTTAAGCTCTAGTTCCGGAACACTTCCGGAAACGCAACGCAAAATAATGGAACAGAAAATAGATCAATTAAAGATGCAATTGGAATGGGCTGAAAAGACTGGCAAACAACCGGTAATGAAAACCGTCCTCGATGCCTCCGAAATTGAAAGTAACATCCTGGACAACCAGGATGAGTATGAGATCGGCGAATAAAACTCCGCTTATTTTTAGCGTTGACTTAAATTATTGATCCGGCATTATAAAGTGGTAACTTCCGTTGGCCCTGACACACCCACGGGCATTGAATCCTATCGAAAGGCTTCTATGCTTTGGCAGGCTCAGCATTAACGGTTTAATCATAAAAGTGCCGGATCAATAAGCATTCGCGCGATACGAAGCATTCTCTGTTAACAATCCTCAGATTTCTTACTCATACATAAAAGCCGCAACACAGCGGTTGTTATTTGAATCGATCATGTTCCCGGTTCATTTAACTAATTGCCGCCACCGGTAATATGTTTTTCCGTCATCGCATTCCCAAGCCGATTGAACGTCGCCAGCTACGGTGGTTTTCAATTGGCAATGATGTTCGACTTTAAATTCACTCCAGTTCTCTTCGTGCTCGTTGATATCGCCATAAAGATCGAACAATTTGGCAATCGCCAAAAAAAATAGCGCGTAGAGCGCCAAATCGAACGGACGTTTCGGCAAATACTTCTTTAATATCAAGCCTATTTTGTCTAATCCCATACTGCCTCCGCTGAGTTTTTAGCCTAAGAAACCGGAAACTTAATACATTATTAATGCTTACCTTAAGATATTGTTTAAACGAGATTAAACCAGTTTATTGACAATCACAAGAGCACCTGCTAATTTGGTTTTAGCACTCTTGTGTGAAGAGTGCCAAAAGGGAGTGACCGTCAATATGAGTAACCAGATCTTAAACGAACGATCCCTGCAATTGTTGAAATTGCTGGTGGAACGCTATATCAATGACGGTCAACCCGTCGGCTCGCGGGTATTATCCAAGGGCACTGAACTAAAACTGAGTCCCGCCACTATCAGGAATGTAATGGCTGACTTGGAAGAATTAGGGCTGGTACACTCTCCCCACACTTCAGCCGGTAGAATACCTACAGTCAGCGGTTACCGGATGTTCGTAAATTCTCTGCTGACCTTCAAACAACCCGAAATTCAAGATTTAACCCGCTTGCATCAAGGCTTAGCCGATAAAGAAGATACCGAGGAAGTGATCAATGCGGCATCGCGTTTGCTAGCCGAGCTTACTCAAATGGCCGGTATTGTGACTCTACCAAAACGGGAAGTCGTTTGTCTCCGCCATATTGAATTTTTACCCTTATCCAATACCCGGATACTGGTCATCTTTGTAACCAACGAGCAGGAAGTCCATAACAAAATTATTCAACCCGGCAAAAAATTTTCCGCAGCAGAATTACAACAAGCCGCTAACTATCTCAATTCAATTTATAGCGGTAAAAGCTTGCCGGAAGTGCGTGAAGCCGTATTTGCCGAATTAAAAGAAGACCAGCAACGGATGAATCAAGGGATGTTGGACGCTATCACTATCGCTCAAAAAGCGTTAGAAAGCGGCAACCGGAAAGACGATTACGTGCTTGCTGGAGAAACTAATCTAATGAGTTTTTCCGAACTGGCGAACCGCGATTACTTAAGAAAACTATTTGAAGCTTTCAGTCAAAAACAATCGGTGCTGCACCTGCTTGACCAATGTATGAAGGCCGAAGGCGTTCAAATTTTTATCGGTGAAGAATCGGGTTATCAGGCCTTCGAGCAATGCAGTTTGGTGACTTCGGCCTATTCCGTCAATAACGAAGTTGTGGGTGTTTTAGGCGTTATCGGCCCAACCCGGATGGCTTATGAAAAAATTATCCCTTTTGTCGATATCACTGCAAAATTATTAGGCGCGGCCTTGAATCCTAAAACAGCGTCCCCATCATCATAGCTATTGTATTTTTTCGACAGATCAAACCGCAGGAAATCAATTTATGAAGACAAACCAGGATTCGACCGAGACCGAAGCGTCCGCAAAAAAAGCAGAAAAACCACAAGCACAGGCTCACGCTACAGTTCAAACCGAAACGAATCAACAACTTCAACCAGACTCGCCTTCCGAAGAACCCGCTTTGCAAGAACCGCCCTCTTTTGAAATGCAAATCGATGAATTAAAACAAGAACTTGCAGCCGCTGAACAAAAAGCCCAGGATAACTGGGATAAGGTACTGCGAGCCCAGGCTGAAATGGAAAATCTGAAACGCCGCTCTCAAAAAGACCTTGAAGACGCCCATAAGTTTGCCTTGAATAGCTTCGCCAAAGCCTTATTGCCGGTGCTGGACAGTCTGGAATTGGGTTTACAGGCCGCCAACGGTGACAGCGAGGATGTTAAGAAATTCCGTGAGGGTAGCGATCTGACTATAAAGCAATTCGAAGCCGCTTTTGCTAAATTCAATATCGAAACCCTGGATCCGAAGGGACAGCCGTTCAATGCCGACCAGCATCAAGCCATGGTCATGCAAGAAACAGCCGATGCCGCACCCAATACCATCGTCAACGTATTCCAGAAAGGTTATATGCTAAATGGCCGTTTATTACGGCCGGCAATGGTCGTCGTTGCCAAAGCGCCGGAAAAACAAGCGGAAGAAAAACCTGATGCTCAACCGAAAAACGATCAAAAGGCTTGAATAATCCAGGACAGCCTCCATATCGGTCATAACATTTACTTTATTTACAAATTCAAGTCTGGAGCAATCAATGGCAAAAATTATCGGTATCGACTTAGGCACCACCAACTCTTGCGTGGCTGTGCTAGAAAACGGCGTGGCGAAAGTCATCGAAAACAGCGAAGGCGCGCGCACTACGCCGTCAATCATCGCGTTCAATAACGACAATGAAGTCTTAGTCGGACAATCCGCAAAACGGCAGGCCGTCACCAACCCTAAAAACACCTTATTCGCTATCAAACGTCTGATAGGCCGCAAATTTAAAGACGACGTTGTGCAAAAAGACATCAAAATGGTGCCTTATAAGATCGCGGAAGCGGAAAACGGCGATGCCTGGGTCGAAGTCAACGGAAAAAAAATGGCGGCGCCGGAAATTTCCGCGCGCGTATTGATGAAACTTAAAAAAGACGCCGAAGCCTATTTGGGTGAGGAAGTTAAAGAAGCGGTCATCACCGTGCCGGCTTATTTCAACGACTCGCAACGCCAAGCGACTAAAGACGCAGGCCGGATCGCCGGTTTGGAAGTCAAACGGATTATTAACGAACCGACGGCGTCTGCCTTGGCGTTCGGCATGGATAAACCCAAAGGCGACACCAAAATCGCGGTGTACGACTTGGGCGGCGGTACTTTCGATATTTCCATCATCGAAATTGCCGAAATCGACGGCGAACATCAATTCGAAGTGTTATCGACCAACGGCGACACGTTCTTGGGCGGTGAAGATTTCGATGCCCGCATCATCGAATATTTGGTCGCCGAGTTCAAAAAAGACGCCGGCGTGGACTTGCACAACGATCCGTTAGCGTTGCAACGCTTAAAAGAAGCGGCGGAAAAAGCAAAAATTGAATTATCGTCCAGCCAGCAAACCGATGTCAATTTGCCTTATATCACGGCCGATGCTTCGGGTCCTAAACACTTGAACATCAAACTGACCCGCGCCAAATTGGAATCCTTGGTGGAAGACTTGATCACCAAAACCAAAGGCCCGTGCCAAACGGCATTGAAAGATTCGGGCTTATCGGCGAAAGACATCCATGATGTGATTTTGGTCGGCGGCCAAACCCGGATGCCGAAAGTGCAGGAAATGGTCAAAGAAATCTTTGGCAAAGAACCGCGAAAAGATGTCAACCCCGATGAGGCCGTTGCATTAGGGGCCGCCATTCAAGCAGGCGTGTTGGCGGGCGATGTTAAAGACGTGTTATTGCTCGATGTTATTCCGCTCTCTTTAGGAATCGAAACCCTGGGCGGCGTTATGACTAAATTAATTGAGAAAAATACGACCATTCCTACCAATGCATCGCAAGTTTTCTCAACGGCGGATGACAACCAAACCGCGGTAACCATTCATGTGTTGCAAGGCGAGCGGGAAATGGCGTCGGCGAATAAATCATTAGGCCGCTTCGACTTAGCCGATATTCCGCCTGCACAGCGCGGCATACCGCAAATCGAAGTGTCGTTCGACATCGACGCCAACGGTATTTTGAATGTTTCGGCAAAAGATAAAGCCACTGGTAAAAAGCAATCGATTGTCATCAAAGCATCGAGCGGTTTATCGGACGATGAAGTGCAGCGGATGATTAAAGACGCAGAAGCCCATGCCGACGAAGACCGCAAGCTAAAGGACCTTATCGGAGCGCGAAACCATGCCGACAATATGATTCACGCCACCGAGAAATCCTTGAAAGAACTCGGTGATCAAGTGGCTGCGGACGAAAAAGCCAGCATCGAATCGGCTATCGAAGCTTTGAAAGAAACCGTTAAGAGCGACGATAAGGCTGCGATTGAAGCTAAAACCGAAGCGTTGACCGAGGTGGCTGGCAAATTGGCGGAGAAAGTCTATGCTCAAAAATCGGCATCTGAAGGCGGCAGCAATCAAGGCGGTTCGTCGAAAGCCGACGACGGCGTGGTGGATGCGGAGTTTGAAGAAGTCAAAGAGGATGATAAAAAATAATAGTGCTTCTATTTGAAGCGTACCCTAAGTAGGCAATATCCGGCGCTTATGACGATAAGCGCCGGACTAATTAATAAAATAACAGAACACCGCCCAAGCTGGCGGTTATTTACTTTATGGCAAAAGAAGATTACTACAAACTACTGGGTTTGGAACGCAACGCCAGCGATGCCGAAATCAAAAAAAGCTATCGCAGTTTGGCGATGAAATACCATCCCGATAGAAACAAAGACGATTCGGAAACCGCGGAAGCCAAATTCAAACAAGTAAAGGAAGCCTACGAGGTATTGTCCGATCCAAAAAAGCGTTCCGCCTACGATCAATTCGGTCATGCCGGTGTTGACGGATCTATGGGCGGTCGCGGCGGTTTTACTGCGGAAAGCTTTAGCGATGTCTTCGGCGATGTCTTCGGCGATATTTTCGGTGGCGGCGGGCGCCAACGTAGCGGTCCGCAACGCGGCGGCGACATCCGTTATAATCTTGAACTCAGCTTAGAAGAAGCCGTTGCCGGTACGGAAGCGAAATTACGGGTTCCGGTTTTAGTGGCTTGTAAAGAATGCGACGCCACCGGCGCGAAAAAAGGGTCAAGCCCTATCATCTGCACGACGTGTCACGGTCACGGTCAAGTCCGGATGCAACAAGGCTTTTTCTCGATCCAGCAAACATGTCCAACCTGCCACGGCACCGGCAAGCAAATCAAAGATCCATGCAACGCATGTCGTGGCGCAGGCCGGATCGAAGAAACCAAAACCTTGTCCGCTAAAATACCGGCGGGCGTCGATACCGGCGACCGGATCCGGCTGGCCGGTGAAGGCGAAGCTGGCGAACGCGGCGCGCCAGCCGGCGACTTGTACGTTCAGATACACGTCAAAGAGCACAAAATTTTCACCCGCGACGGCGCCAACCTGTACTGCGAAGTGCCGGTTAGCTTTGCCACCGCTTGTTTAGGCGATGAAATCTCTGTGCCGACGCTGCAAGGCAAAGTCATGTTAAAAATTCCGCCGGAAACTCAAACGGGTAAATTATTCCGCTTGCGCGGAAAAGGCGTTAAGCCGGTGCGCGGCGGAGCGCAAGGCGATTTAATCTGTAAGGTCAATATCGAAACGCCGGTTCATTTAACTAAGGAACAAAAAACCTTAATCGAACAACTCAACAACTCACTCACCGGCGGCGGAAAACAGCATAGCCCCCAGGAACACTCCTGGACGGATGGAGTTAAAAGTTTTTTCGATAAATTTACAGGATAAATTATGATACGAATCGCCATAAGCGGCGCCTCTGGCCGGATGGGCTTAACTTTAGTCAAAGCAATTACCCAAACGCCGGAAACCACCTTAACCGTAGCCATAGATAGACCCGACAGCCCAGTTATAGGCAAAGACGCCGGCGAATTAGCGGCTGCCGGAACACTCGGGGTCAATATAAGCGGTAATTTAACGGACGTTGCCGGACAATTTGACGTATTAATCGATTTTACCCGGCCCGACGCCGCGATGGAGTACGTCGAATTTTGCCGCCGTCACGGAAAAAAACTGGTCATCGGCACCACAGGGTTTACCAGCGATCAAAAAGCTAAAATAACCGAAGCCGCTCAAGACATCGCCATCATGATGGCGCCCAATATGAGCGTCGGCGTTAATCTGTCTTTGAAACTACTTGAAATAGCCGCAAAAGTAATGGGCAGTTACACCGATATTGAAATTATCGAAGCGCACCACCGTCATAAAGTCGACGCCCCGTCCGGCACCGCTTTACGAATGGGTGAAGTCGTTGCCAAAACCTTGGGGCGTGATCTTAAAGACTGCGCCGTCTACGGGCGCGAAGGCATAACCGGTGAACGCGACCGCTTTACGATCGGTTTTTCGACCATCCGCGCCGGCGATACCGTCGGCGAACACACTGTCATGTTCGCCGACGAAGGCGAACGTGTAGAAATCAGTCACAAAGCATCCAACCGCATGACCTTCGCCAAAGGCGCAGTCCGCGCTGCTATTTGGCTGAACGATAAAGAGAAAGGTTTGTTCGATATGCAGGACGTGCTAGGGTTGTCGTAGGTTTTCGCTTGAGTATCTAATTAGACCGCAACTTGTCGACAAATCCAATGTTCTCTAAGATCAGTTTTATTAGAACTATATTTTTGAAAACCGGTAAAAACCAAAATAAAGTCTAATGTAAAAAAGATCCCAATCATTGTAATTTTCTAGACGGAAATTTGGTAGTGGCTAAATCATAACTGATAAGTTACATTATATTTTTTGTTTAATTCAATGATTTAATTAACAATTAAGCACATACGTCGGGCTTGCCAAAGCGAAAACATCGTCAAGAACGGGCGTAATGCGTTTGGCAAGCAACAATACCGCTGCAAGGACTGCGGTGCCTACAGGGTGTTGGAACCGAGCGTCCGGTGCAGTGAGGCGCGCAAGGAGGAAATCTTGCGGGCATACCAGGAACGCGCCAACCTGCGAGGCATTGCCCGGGCTTTTGGCGTATCGCGGCCCACCGTGACCGCGTGGTTAATACCCAAAGGGCACAAGAAAAAACGCAAGCGGTTGCCGACGGTGGCGGACGGTCTGGTCAAGGCAAGGCCCGGCGACGTGCTGGAGCTTGATGAGGTCTGCGGCTATGCCGAAAAGCGGCGCAACAAAGTGTGGCCATGGACGGCGTTGTAACCTAAAGGTCATAAATGCCGCAGGACGCGGCAGATCGTCGCCCTTGTGCCCTAGGTATACGTCAACGGCAACCGAGCGCGGCGACCTGCAAGAAGCTTTGGGACAGGATTACCCGGCACTTACCGCAATTGCCGCACCTTCAGTGACTTCTGGAAAGCCTATGCCAGGGTCTTTTCCGAAGCGCAGCACCGAAGTGTTGGCAAAGAGACCGGTGAAACAGCACACATGGAGCGCTGGAACAATACCCTGCGTCAGCGGGTCGGACGAATGGTGCGGAAAACGCTCTCGTTCTTTAAGGATACAATCTGGCACTTGTGCCCCTGAGGGTATGACGGCGTTATCCACTGCTTTGTCGTCTCCTATAATTCGAGCTTATCAGTTAATGTTTAGCCACTACCAGAACGCGAACAAAGAGCTTATGAACAAGGACTCAGAGACGCCCAACATCGACGCTAACTATTCTTGAGAGCGCCTCAGAATTTAGGGCAATCGCTTGAAGAATTATTGGGGCACTCTCCGGGATACTTGATTAAAAACTCTTCTCAGCCGAATTGTCAAAGTGTTTGTAATCCCTTAAAACCAAGTAGATCTCTTAAATCGTAATTGTTTTCAAGCAATCAAACCCTATACCCGTTAACGGAGCGCGAAAGTTTTAGTACATCCCACGCCCAAGAACAGTCGTGTTAATATATTGGACTTTATGAAATAGTCCGGAAGCTTTACTCAAGGAGACTCTGATTAGATTCTCCGGCAATCCCGGCATGAACGGCAAGCAGTTGATTTAGTTTGTGTCTTGATAGATTAGCCGGGTATTCCGCCAAAAACAGTAAACCGGTACTGTTTTTCATACAGCTCGATAACGTTGAAACATGCCCGAAAATAATTTGACCTCCCTTTTCCGCAAAGAAATTCTAGCTATGTCGGCCTATCATGTTGCCGATGCAACCGGACTTATTAAGCTGGATGCCATGGAAAACCCTTATCACTGGACTGATGATGCCGTGGCGAATTGGCTGGAATCGTTGAAAAATTGCGAACTGAACCGTTATCCCGATCCTGATGCCAAACGACTCACGCAAACGATCAAAGCGCAGAGCCGAATTCCTTCCGGTTTTGAGGTGTTGCTGGGTAACGGTTCCGATGAAATCATCCAAATACTGTTGATGGCGTTACCGCCCGATGCCTGTGTGCTTGCACCGTTGCCGGCCTTCGTGATGTACCGGCAAATTGCCCAATCCTTGGGCTTAAAGTTCGCCGGAACCCCGTTGCTGGCCGGTTCTTTTGAACTGGATTTGCCCGCCATGCTGGAGGCCGTCGCAACACACCGTCCGAGCGTTATTTTCCTGGCTTATCCCAACAACCCGACCGGGAATTTGTTCGATACCGGATCTATCAAACAAATACTTGAAACCAGCAACGGCTTGGTAGTTTTAGATGAAGCTTACGCCCCTTTCGCCAACGCCAGTTTTATGGATGAATTGACGCATTACGGCAATTTGTTGGTGATGCGGACTGTCTCTAAACTAGGATTAGCCGGTTTACGTTTGGGTTACTTGGCGGGTTCACCCGGTATTATCGAGCAGCTTAATAAAATCAGGCTGCCTTATAACATCAATTGTCTTACCCAAATTACCGCTCGGTTTGCCTTGGAACATCATGACTTGTTCGAAGAACAAACCCAAAAAATCTGCACTGAACGGACTCGCGTTTACTATCAACTTAGCACGATGACGGGCGTCACGCCTTACCCGAGCGCCGCAAACTTCATTCTGTTCAAAACGCCTGCTAATAAAGCCGGCGATATTTTTTCCACCATCAAACAACAAGGGGTGTTGATTAAAAATATGAGTCCTCAAGGCGGACTGCTGACCGATTGTTTGCGTGTAACCATCGGGAAACCGGAAGAAAACCAAGCTTTTTTGACCGCCTTAAAAAACAGCTTGGGAACTATTTTATAATCCCCTTACCTTGATATTTACTCACTGTTAAAACTGACAATCGCTCGAAAAACCAGTTAAAATAGCCGATTAAAAATGCCTTATATCACAAGATTGGTTGAATTACGCCGTATGCAAACACCCTACCAAACGGACGACCTGCGGATTTGCGCGACAAAAGAAGTTATCGCGCCCGCCCAAGTTCACGATGAAATGCCGCTAAGCGCAACCGCCGCTCAAACAACGCTGGAAGCGAGACAAGACATTCACAACATTTTGAATGGCAAGGACGACCGCGTATTGGTTGTTGTGGGACCGTGTTCGATTCACGATACCCATGCGGCAAAAGATTACGGCAAACTGTTGAAAGCGGCTAAGGACGCGTTGAAAGAGAATCTTCTGATCGTCATGCGGGTCTATTTTGAAAAGCCGCGCACCACAGTCGGTTGGAAAGGCTTGATTAACGACCCCGATATCGACTCCAGTTTTAATATCAACAAAGGTCTTCGAGTTGCCCGGCAATTGTTGCTGGATTTAAATAACATAGGGATGCCTTGTGCCACCGAATACTTGGATTTAATTTCGCCGCAGTATATTTCGGATTTGATTTCTTGGGGCGCAATCGGCGCGCGCACGACCGAAAGCCAAGGCCACCGGGAACTGGCTTCGGGTGTATCCTGTCCGATCGGATTTAAAAACTCCACCGACGGCACTATCAAAATAGCGATCGACGCCATCGGCGCGGCCATGAGTCCCCATCATTTTCTGTCGCTGACAAAAGCCGGTCATTCGGCCATTTTTTCGACGACCGGTAACCAAGATGTCCATATTATTTTAAGAGGCGGCAACGACCGGCCTAATTACGATGCCGTCAGTGTTGAATTGGTCGCCGAAGGCTTGGAAAAAGCTGGCTTAAAACCGAATATCATGATCGATTTCAGCCACGCCAACAGTTTAAAGCAATGTCAGCGCCAGTTAATTGTCGGCGAAGATGTCGGAGAACAAATCGCCAACGGCGATCATCGGATCATGGGCGTGATGATCGAAAGCCATCTAAAGGCCGGACGTCAAGACGTGATCGACGGCCAGCCGTTAGTCTACGGACAAAGCATCACCGACGCCTGCTTGGCTTGGGAGGACACCTTGCCGTTGCTCAGAAATCTCGCCGAGACCGTGCAAAAACGCCGGGAAGCTAAAGTATGATCGTTTATGTCAACGGCGAAAGCCGCGAAGTCTCCGGCCGCCATAAGGTTGCCGACGTCATTGAGTCCTTGGGGTTAACAGGTAAAAGGATTGCGGTGGAATACAACCAAGAAATTCTACCTTTCGGCCAATATCAAAACCAAGCGTTGCATGACGGCGACCGGATCGAGATTGTCCACGCTATCGGTGGCGGTCAAACCGAAAGCGTTTTTCAAACAAGTGACGATAGCTTCACCGTAGCGGGCAAAGCCTACAAGTCGCGTCTTTTAGTCGGCACCGGCAAATACAAGGACTTGACGGAAACGAAATTGGCCATTGAAGCCAGCGGCGCGGAAATCGTCACCGTGGCCATTCGGCGCACCAACATCGGCCAAAATCCGGGCGAACCCAATTTGCTGGAGGTTATTTCACCTGACAAATACACCATTTTACCCAATACCGCCGGTTGCTATACCGCAGAAGAAGCCGTGAGAACATGCCGTCTTGCTAGGGAACTGCTGGGTGGGCATAAGCTGGTCAAGCTGGAAGTGCTGGCCGACCAAAAGACCTTATTCCCCGATGTCGCGCAAACCTTTGTCGCCGCCGAATTGCTGGTTAAAGACGGCTTCGATGTCATGGTTTACACCAACGACGATCCCATTGCCGCCAAACGTTTGGAAGACATCGGCTGTGTCGCCGTGATGCCGCTTGCCGCACCGATTGGTTCCGGTTTGGGTATCCGTAATCCTTATAACATCCTGACCATCGTCGAAAATGCCACTGTGCCGATTTTAGTGGATGCTGGCGTTGGCACGGCCTCCGATGCGGCTATTGCGATGGAACTCGGTTGTGCAGGCGTATTGATGAACACCGCGATTGCGGAAGCCAAAAACCCTATCTTGATGGCGTCCGCCATGAAAAAAGGCATCGAAGCAGGCCGGGAAGCTTTCTTGGCCGGACGGATGCCGCGTAAACGGTTTGCTTCGGCTTCTTCGCCAATTGATGGGTTGTTTTTTTAAACATACATCAACAGTGTATCGTTGGGCTACGTAACGTCAGACCAACTTATGCGCAAATGCAGGGAGTATCTCAGTGGCAAAAATAAAACGAGTGTCACTTTTTGGTAAACTAAACTCCCTTGCATACAAAGCGATTGACAGTGGAACAGTTTTTTGTAAATTGCGCGGAAATCCTTATGTTGAATTGGTACATTGGTTGCACCAAATATTGCAATTAGACGATTCTGATCTCCATAGAATAATTCGTTATTTCAATATAAATCCAAAGGAATTAGCTAGAGATGTTATTGAAACGCTTGACAGACTTCCAGCAGGCGCAACTTCTATCACTGATATTTCAGCTATGGTCGAAGACCTGGTCGAGTCAGCTTGGCTATATGCGACATTGATGTTTGATGTTTATACCATTCGTTCTGGGCACTTGATAATTGGTGCGCTAAAAGTATCTGATTTAAAAAATCACTTATATACGATTTCTAGTGAATGCCAAAAAATCAACTTGGATGTTCTAACTGATAATTTTTTGGAAATTGTAAAAGACTCACCTGAGGATGATATGAGTTCTCATGATGGTTCTGCTAAACCAAGACGATTAAGCCCTAAAGACAAAGAAATTTTTATTTGTTATCGTCGCTCTGATACTTCACATGTTACTGGCAGGATATATGACCGCATAGTTACAAAGTTCGGTAAAGAGAGGGTGTTCAAAGACGTAAATTCAATCCCATTGGGTGCTAGGGATTTTTCCGGCGAAATTAAAAACCAACTAAAAACCACACGAGCTTTACTTGTCGTTATAGGTAGCCAGTGGTTAACTTCCGTGGATGAAGCAGGGCGCCGCCGACTTGATAAACCTGATGATTTCGTGCGCTTAGAAATTGAATTTGGACTTAGTAATAATAATATTCAGGTATTACCATTACTTATTGACGGTATACAAATGCCAGAGGCAAAAGCTTTGCCAAGAACATTAAAACCACTTTCCAAATGTCAAGCCGCTAAAGTACGTGGTGACCCAGAGTTTGAGTGGGACATAGAATTATTGCTAAGACATCTAAGTAATTATCTTGATCCTTAACATAGTAATTTGAGTTTTGTAAGTTGCTGATCAGAAATGAACCCGAACTAGTCAATAACAAATAAAATAACCTCTTACGCTGGGTTAGTTTTCCTCGTACGGCAGGTTAATTCTAGGGCAAAGACGTTAGCCGCGATAACTTAATGTGCTATTACAAACGCGAGTGTACGTGCGGTGCATACCCAACGGGCATATATAACCCGCCGTATGTTTGTGCCTTTTAGCTTGCGATAGAACATACAACGCAATTCCGGCAAACTTTTTTTGTCCTTGACAATACGTACACTAAAACGTACGCCATTTGTTTTAAATAGGTACTTTCTTATGACGACCCTAAACACAACTGAAGCCCGATCTAAACTGTATAACCTGATTGATGAAACGGCGGAGACCCACAAGCCCATCCTTATCACCAGCAAGCGGCATAATGCGGTTTTGCTTGCCGAATCCGATTGGAATGCGATTAACGAAACGCTCTATTTGTTGTCTGTGCCGGGGATGGGCGAATCCATTCGGGAGAGTATGGCAACCGGATTGCAAGATTGTCAGCAAGAACTTGATTAGTGATGTGTCGACTTTATTTTACGGAGCAAGCAGCAAAGGACGCGAAAAAATAGCTGCTTCTGGGCTTAAAGAAAAGACTAAAGAACTATTGGAACTAATACAAAATAACCCATACCAACCGCCACCGCACTACGAAAAATTGGTGGGTGATTTAACCGGCGCATACTCAAAAAGAATAAACATTCAACATCGCTTGATTTACCAAAATTGGAACAAGTGCAAGCGGTTAAGGTAGTACGGATGTGGACGCTTTATGAATAGCCATAATTAAAAATTTCAAGGGTTGTCAAAATTTTTGTTTACACAGTCAATCGGTAGCAAAATACCACATTTTATACGACTTAAATCATTCATTTAATGCTTGAACCAACTGAACAACCCCCCATCAGAAAAATCCGCAGTTTCATTCGCCGGCAAGGCCGGATTACCCAAGGCCAGCAATTTGCTTTAGATAACCACTGGGATAAATACTGCCTCGATCCGGCAAAATTGCTGGATGTTGAACCCGTTTTCGGTCGCATTGCGCCGTTATGCGTGGAGATCGGTTTCGGTAACGGCGAATGCCTTGCTCAACTGGCGGCAGCCAACCCCGATAGGGATTACGTCGGCATTGAAGTCCACCGCCCCGGCGTCGGCCATTTGATGATGCAGCTTGAACAGGCGGGAATAACTAACGTCAGGATTTACTGCCACGATGCGATTGAAATTCTTACCAGCAGCCTAACGGATGACAGTTTGTCGGCAGTCTATCTGTTTTTCCCCGATCCTTGGCCGAAAAAGAAACATCACAAACGCCGCATCGTCCAGGCCGGTTTTATCGATTTACTAGCAAAAAAACTGAAATCCGGCGGTTACTTTCACGTCGCCACCGACTGGGAACATTATGCAGACGCCATGCTGAAAGTACTAACGGACGATGCCCGCTTTCGGAATACCAGCATTGCCAATAGTTTTTGCCCTAGACCTGAATACCGCCCGTTAACCAAATTCGAGCAGCGCGGACTGCGTTTAGGGCATGGCGTTTGGGATTTGATCTTTAAAAAAATTAATAGGCTTTAAACGTTACCTGATCTGCTCAATAATCCCATCCAACTCTTCCAAACTGGTGTATGAAATCACCATTTTTCCCGCGCCATTAGGTTTATGCTCGATAAGCACTTTAGCACCTAACTTTGCGGTTAACTCGTTCTGTAAGCGTAGCGTGTCGGTATCGATTGCTTTAGCTTTTTGGGGTTTGGCTTCGGCTTGGGCATCTTTGACCAGTTTTTCAGTCATCCTCACTGTTAATCCTTCCTTGGCTATTTTTTGAGCGACACCAACTTGTTTTGTGCCTTCGAGTGCTAATAAGGCGCGTGCATGCCCCATTTCCAATTGACCGTTAATCAACAACTTTTTGACTTCCGGCTGCAATTCCATCAAGCGCAGTAAGTTAGTCACAGTTACACGTGATTTGCCCACGGCATCGGCAATTTGCTGATGCGTCATGGTGAATTCATCAAGTAATCGCCGCAAAGCTTCAGCTTCTTCCAAAGCATTCAAATCTTGCCGTTGGATATTTTCGATCAGGGCAATCGCCATCGTAGCGCGGTCATCAATGTCTTTGATAACGACGGGGACTTCCTGCAAACCGGCCAGTTGAGCAGCCCGCCAACGACGTTCACCGGCAACAATTTCGTACTTGTCTTCGCCGATCTTGCGGACGACGACAGGCTGGATGATTCCTTGCGCTTTGATGGAATCGGCCAGCTCCTGTAATTTTTCAGGGTTCATATCTTTTCTGGGCTGAAATTTGCCGCGTTGCAGATATTCTATCGGTAGGGTATGAGAAGGGGTTGTCGGTTCTTTGCTGGAAGAAACATCGCCCAAAAGGGCATCTAATCCTCGACCTAATCCGCGTTTTGCCAATACGTTCACCTTTTTTGCTATCAGTGTTTTAATTAAAATTTGAATG
Organism: Methylococcaceae bacterium UBA7658; assembly: GCA_002483425.1. Lineage (GTDB taxonomy): Bacteria > Pseudomonadota > Gammaproteobacteria > Methylococcales > Methylomonadaceae > Methyloglobulus. The sequence continues at coordinate 89,485 of DLHW01000054.1, read as the reverse complement.
CTTGCCTTGACTCTATCAGGTCTTTTTTTTGCCGCCTTCTTTTCTCAGCATCTCGCCAGCCAAGGCAATATAGGCCAAAGAACCGCGCGACGCTTTGTCGTAAAACATGACCGGCAAACCGTGGCTGGGGGCTTCAGCAAGGCGAATATTTCTGGGAATACACGTCCTGAATACCTTGTCGCCGAAATATTCGACTAACTGCTCGCTTACATCTTTCGTCAACCGGCTTCTTTCATCATACATGGTGCGAAGGATGCCTTCCAGATGCAAGCCGGGATTAACCGTTTGTTGGATATTTTTGACGGTGCCCATCAACGCCGTTAAGCCCTCCAGCGAATAATATTCGCACTGCATCGGTATCAATACACTGTCGGCAGCAACCAATGCATTCAAGGTCAGCATGTTCAAGGACGGCGGACAATCGACTAAAATGTAATCGTAATAAGGCTTGATTAAAATTAACCCATCTTCTAAACGTCGCTCCCGGCGCTCTTCTTTTAATAAGCGGATTTCGGCGGCTGTTAGGTCGGAGTTTCCCGGAATCACGTCAAAACCCAGTTCGGGACGTTTGATAATAGCCTCGGTCGCCAGGATGTCTTTCATCAAAATGTCGAAACTGGTGTAGCTCACCGCTTCCTTGTCCACACCGCAACCAATCGCTGCATTGCCCTGAGGGTCGAGATCGACAACGAGCACGCGCTTTTTAGCCGCAGCCAATGCAGCCGCTAAATTAACAGTGGTAGTCGTTTTACCGACACCGCCTTTTTGATTCGTTAAGGCAATGACTTTCCCCACGCGCTTACCTGCTAAACGTCAATATGTTCATTGTTAAGCCCAATACAAATTAGATTTCTCTCTGCCTCTACTCCAGGCACATGAACAGGGATGATTGTTGTTTGGCTTTTATATTGCTCAAATTCCGTATCGCTACAATGACCTTTCATCGCCAGCAACTTTCCGTTCTCTGCGAGCAAATGCTGGGTTAATTTCATGATTTCAGCCAGCTCGGCAAATGCTCGCGTTAGCACTCTATCATACCGTTGTTCAGGCTTAAAATCTTCAACCCGGCTGGTGACGATCTGTATATTGGACAGCTTTAACTCTAATACGGCTTGCTGCACAAATCGGGTTTTTTTAGCGTTACTGTCCAGCAAAGTGAACGATAGCTGCGGTAAACATATCGCCAAGGGTATTCCCGGTAAACCTGCACCCGTACCAATATCGATGATGCGCTGACCTTTAATATAAGGCAGCACCGTCAAACTATCCAGCAGATGCAACCTCACCATGTCCGGCTTGCTTTTTATCGCGGTGAGATTGTAGGCTTTATTCCATTTTTCGATAAGATTGATGAATGCCAGCATTTTCGCAATTTTATCGTCATCTAGCGGTAAATTTAACGTTGCAATACCGTCAACCAGAATACTGCGGCAATCATCCATTAAGCACTTTTCTTTTTGAGATAAATCAATAGTAATGAAATAGCAGCTGGGGTCATACCCGGTATTCTTGAGGCTTGCCCCAAAGTCTCAGGCCGTTGCGCTTTCAGTTTCTGGCTGACTTCGTTTGATAATCCGGGTACGGTGCCGTAATCCAAACTTTCAGGTAAGCGTAAGTGGTCGTAGCGCAAGGTTTTATCAATATCTGTTTGTTGCCGTACGATGTAACCCGCATATTTGGCTTGGATTTCAACTTGCTCGCCGGCTTGTTCCGAAATAGACGCGCTTCCTTGATAAAACGTCAGTAAACGCTGCACATCGACTTCCGGCCTTTTTAACAACTCCATTAAACTGGCTTCTTTGAGTAAAGGCTTGCCCCAGAATTGTTCGGCAAGTTCGGCTTCTGGCGTTTCAACCCGAATCCACTTCCTTTTCAGACCTTCCTGCAAATCTGCGATGGCTGATCTTTTGTTTTCAAAAACTTGCCATCGATGGTCATCGACGAGGCCTAGTTCACGACCTTTTTCCGTCAAACGTAAATCGGCATTATCTTCTCTCAGTAAAAGGCGATATTCGGCGCGGCTGGTGAACATCCGGTAAGGTTCCTGTGTGCCACGGGTAATCAAATCGTCGATCATCACACCCATATAGGCCTCGTTACGACCCGGACACCAACTGTCTTTTTCTTGCACCAGCAACGCTGCATTCAACCCGGCAATCAACCCTTGTGCAGCAGCTTCTTCATAGCCCGTCGTACCGTTGATTTGTCCGGCAAAGAACAAACCCTTCATGTGCTTGGTTTCCAACGACATCTTTAAATCGCGCGGATCAAAAAAATCGTACTCGATGGCATAGCCGGGACGCACGATTTCAGCATTTTCAAAACCTTCCATCGAGCGGACGAACTCGTACTGCACATCGAACGGTAAGCTAGTGGAAATACCGTTGGGATAAATTTCATTCGTATCCAAACCTTCCGGCTCGACAAATATCTGGTGCGTATCGCGGTCGGCAAAGCGTACGATCTTGTCTTCAATAGACGGACAATAACGCGGCCCGATGCCTTCGATTACACCCGAATACAAGGGCGAACGATCCAATCCAGCGCGGATGATGTCGTGGGTTTTAGTGTTAGTACGGGTAATATGACAAGGAATCTGTCTTGGATGCTGTTCGCGATTTCCAATGAAAGAAAAAACCGGTAACGGATTATCGCCGTGCTGTTCTTGTAGCTTGCTAAAATTGATCGTGCGTCCATCAATTCGCGGTGGTGTCCCTGTCTTTAAACGGTCGACCCGAAAAGGCAGTTCTCGCAATCGATCAGCCAAAGCAATCGAAGCGGCATCTCCTGCACGTCCGCCGCTGTAATTTTCAAGACCGATATGGATTTTACCGCCCAGAAATGTCCCAGCTGTTAAGACGACAGCTTTGGCGGAAAAATCCAATCCCATTTGGGCTTTAACGCCAACCACTTTATCACCGTTAACGATTAAATCGGCAACCGTTTGTTGAAACAGGGATAAATTTGGCTGGTTTTCCAGTGCATATCGTACAGCTTGTTTATACAGCCTGCGATCTGCTTGGGCGCGGGTAGCCCTGACCGCTGGACCTTTGCTGGCGTTTAGGGTACGGAACTGGATGCCTGCCAAGTCGGTTGCCTGCGCCATGATACCGCCTAAGGCATCGATTTCTTTAACCAAATGGCCTTTGCCGATGCCGCCGACCGCCGGGTTGCAACTCATCTGGCCCAAGGTTTCTATATTTTGGGTGAGCAATAACGTCCTCATGCCGCAACGCGCCGAAGCTAACGCCGCCTCGGTACCCGCATGGCCGCCGCCGACCACAATCACATCAAAATCTTTATTGAATTTCACAACCGTTTACTACTCTAATGACCGCTGTTAAAACTAAACTGTTAATTAACTGTAATTATAAAGGGTAAACCATGAAAAAACGTAAAAATATGAACTTTATAGCAGATGCGCCCAAACAAAATCCGGTGGCGAAATTTGCCAGCCAGTTTAATAAGGCGCAGATATTTGCCGATAAAAAACGCTATAGCCGCAAAGCTAAACACGGGAAACAGGAGGTTTCTCCATCCGTTCCGGCTTAGAATGGATGGAGAAACCTCCTTTTAAAAAGTTTTTCCTGATTTCGTAAAAAATTATTGGCTCTGATAAGAGAAATAAACACTCATCAATTCTGGCTCAGGTGTTTTCATCTTGCTTAATGGCATGATCAAGATTTTGCCTGAAAATAATATTTGAATTGTCCTGTGCTAATGCCGCAGAAAAAGCCATGATCGCTTGCTTTAAGTAAATTCTATTGGTTTTGTTTACTTCAAGTTGAGGTAATATTATCCGTTCGTTAACTAACATTAAAACTACTCCATAATCATTTAAAGTATCCGCCCAAGCCGAAGGAAATTTTTCTTGTGACCGAATTGTGAGGGCATCAAGAAACGATTCTTTCGCTTCCTTAAGATAATCTATTCGTCCTTCTTGCTCACCTAATCGGGTCAATGTTTCTCCTAAATTAGTTTTTGCCATTGCCCAATCCCAAGGGTTGTTTTCTTTGGTCCAGACTGTTAAGGCTTTTTTATGCGCTTCAACGGCTTCCATTAGATAAGTATTATTTTTCTGCTTTGTACCAAGTTTTCTTAACGCGTTCCCCAAGTTGTCTTGAGTAGAGGCATAATCTAATGGAAACCGGTCTTTTGTACGTATCTTCAAAGCTTCGCGATAAGTTTTAATCGCTCTTTCAAAGTTAACATCGTTATTTTTAATGATCAAAAGATTGCCCAAATTATTCTGAACAGAAGCCCATTCCACAGAATATTTATCTTGAGTTCATACTTCCATAGCTGAATTAAAAGCTTTTTCTGCATCGAAATATTTGCCTAAAATAAACTGCGTATTTGCAAGATTATTTTGGACTCTTGCCCATTGCCAAGGATTTTTCTCTTTTGATAAAAAAGATAATGCGACTAGATGTTCGCTTTCAGCTTTCAGTAGATACGAGTCGTTTTTTGCAGCGCTACGAATATGAATTTGCGCTAATGTAATACCGTAGTTATCTTCAATCTTGGCTTTTTCGAACGGATCGTTATTTGATATATCGGTGTTTAGAAAACTTTCATAAATTTTAATTGCTTCTTCCAACTCATCAATATTTTCAGATGCATTTGCCAAAATTTTAAGACTATCCGCAAGAGCTAGTTTGATTTGCCATAAGGTCTTTTCATTCCAGTCTTTTTTATCGCTACTTGTTTCAAGTAAATTCTTAAGTTCTTCGATAAAAATACGGATTTTATCGGCGATATCTTGACCTTTAATGAAGGCATATTTTTCGCTTCTCGTAGAAATTAATGCCGCTAAAACGACAGTGAGATCCTGTATAGCAATAGACGGTAATTCCTCTTCAAAGCTATTTACATGATGAAAAGGATCTTCATGAGCCCATGTGGTCCAAAACAAACTTGGCGATGAACCTTCCTTTTCACCGGCGCTTCCCCATATAACCACATCATAATTGTATTTTGATAAAAATTTTAGAGCATCTGCATGACCTTTTTGAATGGAATCATGGCTCATTCCATTTTCTAACTCTATTCTCTTTGGAATTAATGCGATATTGATCGAACGGATTTCTTTGGTTCCTAAGTCATTAAATTTAATTGCGAAATTTTGTAAATTCTTACCGAGTTCTTGCCTAATTTTATTGCTGTTGTCATTTTCGAATTTTGCAATGGCTATATTGAATTGACGAGGAATTGGTTTTGGAATTTCATCAACTGTGTTTTCCCATTTATCGCTAACCCATAAAGTTAATGGCTTCTTTGTAAATTCTTCCCAATTCCAAAATAAAAAGAACGCGAACGATAAAATAAAAGGAATAATTCCAACAGTAAGCCGCCATTTTTTTGGGATTTTGTCGGTAATAAACTTTTCAACCTCTTGTTTTTGTTTCTCGAACATCTATTTTTAGGGCGGTAAATTCGTTTTTTACGGAGTTAGAGAAGCTTATTGCATTAAAACAGATGATGTCACCTTCCTTAGTAGCATTCTACAGAATTACGATGATAACCTTTCAGATAAAGGAAGGATAAACCCTTTTCACCAATTGCTTATAAGTCGTTGAATGATGTTGATAAGCGGCCTGCGCGGGCCACAAATCGCCGTCGGGGAAGCTGTTGTCGAATTGTCCGGTTAGGGCGAGTCCTACCTGGGGCTGGGCATAGCCGATGTCGGCATAGTCGGCTTGTTTGAATAAATAACTAATGGGGTCTTCTTCCAGGTCGCTCCAGGATAGATTTTCCGTCGCGTAAATATTCTGCACATCCGACAGCGAATACCAAAAGAACGGTGCGATATCCAAGGTGTTATGTAATCTCCAAAGGAAGTTTTGATTGTTGGGCAGGATGTTGTTGAAGTAAGCATTGAAGCCGGCGCCGCCCGGCGTAAGCCCTGCAAACGACCACAACGCCATGTTGGTTATGCTGTTGCCGCCATATAACATCGCATTGAGATAGGCGAAAAGCGGCGGCGTCAACGTTCCGCCCAGGCTATGGCCTGTCACATACAAGTAGTTCGGGTTTTCATTCGTTAAGAAATCGACTAAAGAATAATTGCTTACCGGGTCCGTCAAGCTGAGCAGATCGGTCATCCCGTTGAAGGTCCCTTGTGAAATCAAGGCGTCTTCAGGTACGTTCGGCGGATTACCGGGTAAGTCTGAAAAGCGTTGCGATGTCGCCACGTCGAAATCTTGCAACAACCATGATTCCAAACTCTCGAAGTTAGTGCCGCGTATGACGACGAAATATTCTCCCGTCGCCGCTTTCTTGGCGACATACATTAAGCTATAGGAAACGCAAAATTCGTCGGTCAGTTGCGCCGGACCCCAAACGACTTCAAGACCGGTTTGATGCGACACCGCATGACGAATTGTGTCGATGTCGTCATAGGAGATGACACACAGTTCGACGGCGGTGTTCGGGTAATAGTTGTAATCGCGATTAATTTGATCTTGGGCATTCATTGTGTGCTCCATTTTGACGATTAAAGGAAGCGTAGCCCTTCAACTATAGAAGTTAATTGATATAAAACAATCTTTCTAATTTTAAGGATCCTGCACAAATCCCAATCAGAGAAATCTGGCGTTGGATAATAAGACAACTGCTTGCATGATATTTCTGTTCTAATCACAGTTCCCGGTGGAAGTGCTTACTTTAACTTGCAGCCATTTCAGAAGCCGGTCTAAACCTGAGAAACCCGCTTAAGCACAGTAAAATCCTGAACAAAAAAAGAAGCCGTATTTATGTTTAACGGCTGCGAAATTCCAACAGATGGCGTGTGATTATAAAGCGACATTTAATTGCAAAGCCGCAAAAAATTGAAGTTGCCGTTTTAATAATGTAAATGTTTACAGTATAAGCGGAGAAAAACCGGCTGTGTATATACTGCATTTCATGTATCCGCTTTAAAAAAGTAAAACGAACAGATAAATTTGATAGATCATTATTTTACGTAGTATTGACGTTCTCTCGCCAGCAGCAAATAAAACGCAGGGACGACATATAAGGTAAATAAAGTTCCCACACCCAAACCGCCTGCAATTACTAAACCGATGTCGAAGCGGCTGGCGGCGCCGGGACCGGACGCCATGAGCAAAGGGATCATAGCGACAATCATCGCCACAGTCGTCATTAGAATAGGCCGTAAACGAATAGCGGACGCTTGTTCGATGGCTTCTTGCCGGCTCAACCCGCTATTCATCTGCAACTGATTGGCAAACTCCACAATTAAGATGCCGTTTTTAGCGATCAATCCGATTAAGGTAATTAAACCTACCTGGGTATAAATGTTGATCGAAGCAAAACCCAGCATTAAAAAAGCCATCGCGCTAGCAATCGACAACGGCACGGACACTAGAATGATTAACGGATCGCGCCAGCTTTCAAATTGCGCCGCCAACACCAAATAGATCACTAATAGGGACATGAAAAAAGTAATCACCAGCGCACTGCCCTGCTGGGCGTATTGCCTGGATGCGCCGGTATAATCCCAGTGAAAGTTATCCGGAAATGCGTTTTCAGCTTCGTGTTCCAGATAAGCCATCGCATCGCCCAAGGCAACACCCGGCGTCATCATCGCGGAAATCGTTAAGCTATTCAATTGTTGAAACTGTGTGCGTTTACTGGGTTCGACAGAGTTTTGGATTTTAACCAGAGACGATAACGGCACCTGTCCGCCCGATGCCGTCCGTATGTAGTATTGGTTGAATTTACTGGTATCCAGCCTGGAAACATCGTCGACCTGAGGAATCACTTTATAACTGCGGCCCAGCAAACTAAACCGGTTAACGTAGCCGCCGCCCAGCAAAGCCGCCAAATTTTTGCCGATGTCGCTCATGGTCAAACCCAAATCGGCAGCGCGATTTCTATCGATCACTAGCGTGGCTTTAGGCTGGGTAAATTCCACATCTTTCATCATGAAGATAAACTGTCCGCTCTTGATAGCCGTATCGATCAAACCGTCAGCCACTTGCTCCAATCGATCGTACTCGGCATCGGTCACAATCACAAACTGTAGTGGCAGACCGCCGCCCGAACCGGGCAAACTAGGCCTCGGGAAAACCGCGGTATTAAATCCCGCAATCTCATTGACCTTGGCTTGCACTTCCGGTTGAATGTCCATCTGCGAGCGCTTTCGTTCCGTGGTAGACGGCATTTTAAATCCGCCGAATACGGTATTGACGCTATTGCCGTAACCTAACAATAAAAAGCTTTCTTTGTATTCGGGAATCGTTTCAAAGGATTCAACCAGTTCGCGGGTATACGTTTCATTATATTTAAGCGTCGCCGTTTGCGGACCGGTCGCTATGAAGAATAAGATGCTCTGATCTTCCGTCGGCGCCAGCTCCTTGGTCGACAAACCGAACATCAAGTAAATACTCAACATCACCAGCACTGCAAAAGCAATCATAGCCGACGGATACTCAAGCACCCGATGTAAACCGCTACGGTAGCCTTCGGCCAACCTAGTAAAAAAATGTTCGACCGCTTGTTCGAAACGGGACGGTTCGCTTTTTTCTTTGAGTAATTTTAAGCTTAGCATCGGCGCTAATGTCAACGCCACCACACCCGAAATCAACACCGCACCCGCCAGCGTAAAAGAAAACTCGGTGAAGAGCGTACCCACCAAACCGCCCATGAAACCGATCGGCGCATACACCGCCACCAACGTGGTCGTCATAGCAATCACGGGTAAGCCGAGTTCGCGCGCGCCTTGCTTTGCCGCTTGCAGACGTGTTGCGCCCATTTCGATATGGCGATGAACATTCTCGACGACTACGATGGCGTCGTCCACTACAAGCCCAATACCCAAAACCATCGCCAGCATAGTCAATAAGTTGATCGAAAAGCCCATCAGCAACATTAAAAAAGCGCCGCCGATCAATGACAGCGGCACCGTCACGGCCGGGATAACCGCGGCACGTAACGACCCTAAGGACAAAAAAATCACCAGCAAAACGATAGCCACCGCCTCGACCAGCGTATTAACGACTTCACGGATCGAATCTTCGATAAACTGGCTGGCATCGTACGGCAGTAATAAATATAACTCGCTAGGCAGGCTCGCTTCGATATCTTTAATCGCGATGCGTACCGATTTTGCGACGGTAAGCGGATTGGCGCCCGGCGCTTGCTCTATCCCCATAAAGATCGCCGTCTTACCCTTATACCAGTTGACGGCGTCGTAGTCTTCGCTGCCTAATTCAATATGAGCGACATCGGCTAAGCGAATCAATGTTCCATTGCGTTCGCCGACAACCAAGCGATTAAAATCCCGTTCGTCCGCCACGTCGGTCGTCGCGCTTAAATTGATTGCTACGAAATCGCCTTTGGTCTTACCGGCGCCCGACAGATAATTATTGTTTTTAAGCACCTCATTAATATCGGCCGCCGTTACGCCCAGCGCAGCCATGCGTTTACTGTCCAGCCAAATTCGCATGGCAAAGGTTTTATTGCCGAGCAGCTTGGCTTTACCGACGCCGGGTATCGCTTGAATTTTAGGTTGAATCACCCGCAACATATAATCGGTGATTTGGGCCGGTTTGATCGTATCGCTGTATAAGGCCAAATACATCAAAGCAGTCGATTCGCCGGTTTGCGAGGTAATCACGGGATCTTCAGCGTCTTGCGGCAGCACGTTGCGCTGGCTGGCGACTTTCGCTTGAATCTGCGCAACGGCCGCATTCGGATCGTAATTGAGCCTCATGTGCGCTTCAATCGTGGATAACCCTTGGCGGCTATTGGCAGAAAGGTAATCAATACCGTCCGCCTCAGCAATGGCTTGTTGCAGAGGCGTGGTGATAAAGCCTTTTACTAAGTCGCTGCTGGCGCCGGGGTAATTCGTCGAGATGGTAACAACGGTATTTTCAGTTTCAGGATATTGCCTAACTTCCAAGGCAATTATCGCCCGTAACCCCGCGATCAAAATCAATAAGCTGATTACGCTCGCTAAAACCGGGCGGTCAACAAACAGATCGGTAAACTTCATCGTGCGCCGTCCCGTTCGCCCGGTGCAGGTTGGCGGTCCAAGATAACCGCCATACCGTTCCGTAATTTGACCTGCCCAGCGCTCACCACCCGGTCGTTTTCAGCAAGACCTTGAATAATTTCGACCCTGCCTTCACGGCTTTCGCCGACCGCCACCTGCTTAAGCCTAACAATCGCGCCGCTCGCTTGACCCGACTCAACCACAAACACAGTATTCCCGTACGGATTATAGCTGATCGCGGTATCGGGCACGGTTAAAACCGGTTTGTTCTCCTTCAGCAAAACTTGCACTTCAACAAACATTCCCGGATGCAGCAATTGCTCAGTATTGCCAAGCGTTGCCCGAATCTTTACCGACCGGGTGGCTTCATCGATACCGGAATTCATGGCGCTAATCATTCCGGAAAAAATCCGTCCGGGATAAGCTTGCACTGTCAGCGTTACCGGCTGATTGACATACAACCGGGCCAACTCCTGCTCGGGCAGCGTGAAATCGGCGTAAATCGGCTGCAGTTGCTGCAAAGGCACAATGGCGTCTCCCGGCGCAAGGAATTGCCCGGCATTGACCTTACGAATACCCAACCGGCCGGTAAATGGGGCAGTAATCCGTTTTTTTTCAATTACCGCTTTTTTTGCAAGGACCGCAGCCCTGGCTTGGTCCAAAGTTGCTTTATTCAGATCGTAATCCGATTTTGAAATGAAATTTCGCGCAATCAGGCGCTGACTTCGGGCAAATTTCGACTGCTCCAGCCGTTCCGTAGCCGCTAAACCTCTCAGTTCGGCCGCATCCGCACTGTCGTCCAATGCGATTAGCAACTGCCCGCGTTTGATAGATTGGCCGGATTCGAAAAAAATCTTTTTGATTTTACCGGCGACTTCGCTGCTTACTTCAACCCCGGCGGACGGCGTTAAACTGCCGACACCCGATAAATAAGACTGCCAATCGCTCCGGCCTACGGTGGTTACCGCTACAACCGGCGGAGGCGGTACCGGGATATTTTTGATGGCTTGTTTTATTTGCAAAAACTTCCAGCCGAACAAACCGCCGAATAACAATAACGAAAAAAAAATAACAAACACGAATCTTTTGATCATGAAAAGCCTTATTACGCCGGTTTAACGGTTCAATCGTTTAAAAAACGGCTTAAGTACAGGAAATTTTGTATTAACGCCTCGGTCGGCGTACGCCGGTAAAGCGTTTATGCCAGTAACTATTATTCATGCTGGACACTAAAACATGCCCCGTGCGGCGGCTCGGCGCATGAATAAATTTATCGTCTTGAATAAAAATACCGACATGAGAATACGTTTTACCACTCGTATTAAAAAACACCAAATCGCCCGATCTAAGATCGTACTTCGATACGGGAGGCAACACCGCTGCCATTTCTCTCACTGTGCGTGGTAAATGAACCCCGTGTTTGTCATAGACATGCTGGACAAAACCGCTGCAATCGAAACCTTCCTCAGGCGATTCTTTCCCGTACCGGTAAGGAATACCTTGGAGACTGAGGGCATATTCAATTAGGGGTCGAGGCTTTTGTTGAACAGGTTTGATTTCTGGCGCGGTAGCACAACCCGCTATTAAGACGATAGCGAGCCATAACCCGGCTCTAGGTGCGATTGCATTTATGAATCCGGACAAACGAAAAATCATAAGCTTATGCATTCATTGTTTAGCTATCTAAAAAAACCTTGGTTCAGTAGTTTAATAATCATACAGACAATCGTCCGTCTTATATTTTTTATTGATAATACAACAATCCAATCTTAATTATGTATATATTTAACAACAAATTACCCTGAATACACTGATGTCACTATACCATAGACTTATAATTACAACATCAGTTTCATCTTAAATTTAAAGTTATTTCAAGATAGTTACAGCATTTATCTATTAAATAATGCGTTTTTTATTGCACATGACGCACTCGGTGCTCACTCAGATTATTGTTGTAAATAATTAAATAATTGTTGTTTTTTGCCAAAATAATACTACAATGCAATCGAACCTCCATTTTTTGAACATTGTCAGGAAGTTCTAACCAGTAAAAACATCAAGAAACCCAGTTAATTATTCAGGGGAGAAACACCATGAAACAACCACGGTATTTAAAACTTGCAGCGCTGATGGCTGTCGCTTTTTCCGCTCAAGCCGATGAGGTATTATTGAAAAACGGCGACAAAATTTCCGGAACGATATTAAGTAAATCCGGCAGCGTACTGGAAATGAAAACACCCTACGCGGAGAAAATTGTTATCAAATGGGACGCCATCGATACCTTAAGTTCTGAAATTCCCATGAGCGTCACCTTGACGGACAAACAGGAATTGACAGGTCTGGCAGGCACTAGTCAAGGCAACGCCATGACGGTCAACAGTAACGGCGTTTATAACACCCAGCCGATACCCTTGAGCAATGTTGCCGAAATTAATAAAAAATTCTTTAGCGGTTCGGCTAACTTCGGAGGCGGCCTAGCAGGCGGCAACACTGAACGGCAAAATTACCACGCCGATGCGAACGCCCTCGTGCGCGGACGCGACGACAAAGTCGCTTTAGGCGGACAATATAATTACGGCGATAACACCGACAACCCTAATACGCCTGGAGCGAGAACCATTCTTAATGCGCGCAACTGGCAGCTGTACGGTACTTATTCGCATTATTTCACACCGAAATGGTACGCTTACGCCAACGGCTTATTCACTAACGACCGCTTACAAGATATCAGGCTACGTTCGGCTTTTGGCGTCGGCGCCGGCTATCAGATGTTCGAGTCGGAAGACTTAAACCTCTCGTTCGAAGCCGGTCCTGCCTACCAAAACCTCGACTTTTACGATTTTCCGTTCGATTGTAACCGGGTCGGTAATTGTGTTAACGGCCCGCTCCAAGACCGGAGCGGCATCGCCGGACGATGGGCGGTCAACTACGATCAATTCATCTGGAGCCGCGCCGTGCAATTGTTCCATTATCATGAAGGCTTAGTCGCGGACGACTTGTTCATCCGTTCACGCACCGGCTTCCGGGTACCGATTTGGAACGGCATCCAATTCACCAACGAAATTCAAGTCGATTACTTGAGCAAACCGGCGCCAGGCAAAGAAAATGTCGATACTCGTTACTTGTTCAGCATCGGTTACGGCTGGTAACTTACAGCAAGGTTAATTGCAGTCTTATCGGACAAAGCGAGACGGCTTGAATAATTTTTCAAGCCGTCTTAAAACCGGGCATTAAGAAACAATGCCCTTCTTGTCGATAAGAACACCGGTGAATCGAAGCAAATTAAACCGGTTTCCTGAAGCTAAAAATATAGTAGTCCAGTAATCGCATCCGGGAAAAAACTTCGGCTACTGCCGTCTCGATATAGGCAAAAGGGTTATTGACCGGATGATCGAAATTCAATCGCCGTAAATAGCGGTACGTCGGCAACGTATTTGCGGTAATATCGCGCTCGACCGTTAAATCCAAACCTAACGTTTGCGCCAGCCGCAGGTAATCGGCAACACAGTAACTGAAATCGCATTTACCGTAAAAACCGGCGCCTCCCCATTCCAGCATTTTTAATTTAATGATCGGCTTTAATAAAGGCTTGGGGACAAAATCGGACAAAGCGAGATAACCGCCCGGTTTGAGCACCCGGTAAGCTTCCTTGAAAAATCGTTCCCGGCTAGGGAAATGAAAAATACACTCCACCGCCAACACTGCGTCGAAAGACGCATCGTCGAACGGTAAAGCGCAAGCGTCGGATTGCTTAAAATCGATCCGGTTACCGGGCACCGGTTTGACCTGCTCTTTTGCTCTGGTTAATTGACGCTCGTCGAGATTGACTCCCATCAAAGACATGCTCCGGTAGTTCTCGTTAATATGCGCAACCGTACCGCCGAACCCGCAACCGGCATCCAGTACGCATAGATTATTCCGGATAAGACCTGCGCGGCAAATTTGCGCGCTTAACGCCTCGGCAGCCTTGGCAAAATCCTGAGCCGTCAATGCTGCTGTATCCGGATTTTCCCAATACCCCCAATGGACATGACGGCCAAAACTTTGTTCTAGCCGTGAATTCTCTCGCTTAAGTTCGGATAGCAAGTAATTAAAATAAGGTAATTGCAATTTTTTGTTGTCATTCATATCGTTTGTCCGATAATTCAATCCGGTCATCAATACCGGGCTTAAGCCGGCACTGGCTAAAAAAGCGTTTATTGGCCTTTTCAGGTTTAGCTTAACCGCCTCGCCCACCATAAATTTATTTGCTTTTGTAATACGCGCCAAGATATTTCACAATAGTTAATCGAAACCATTCCATTTCCAATCAGACATGAAAAAACAACTATTAAATAAGGCAAGGTCTAATTGATTTTGTCTACCATAAATCAAAGAGCCTTTCTTCCAAACCCCTAGAAAAAATCGAAAGCACCCCTGCTTATGCCCAGCATCTCGTTCGACTTGCATCCTGACAATTTTGGTTCGCTTTATCTATTCTTGCTGACCATCGGCAATTATGCCTTGATGTACCTGGCCAACATTGTCTTGGCGCGAACCATGACGGTCGGCGATTATGACGACTACAGCGTTGCAATTTCAATAGTGACCATGCTGTCGACGCTAGCCACTCTGGGCCTCGAAAAATACGCGCTAAGAAGTATTGCATTATTTAAGGAAAGACAAGATTGGAACAAATTTCACGGTTACTGGCTGTTTTCTCTTAAAACCATCGCCGGCTTTAGCCTGTTGCTCGCCTGCCTGACCGGCCTAAGTCTAGAAACAGTCTTAACCTTGAAACATGCCGATTACCATCTGCCCATTGTTATTTATTCCGCTTTTTTACCCATTATTGCGCTTACGTTATTTTTAGTCGAAGTTATCTCCGCGCAAGGCAAACACCTGCTGGGCGTAGCAATTTACCGGTTTTTACTGCCCCTATTTTATTTAGCGCTACTGAGCGGCTTCATTATCGCCGGACCTCGATTCAACGCAGTCATAGCCGTGTTTTGTTTAGGCGGCGCTTGTGGTTCGCTTTTATTACGATGCGGCTCAGCGCCAACGCAATCTTACCCGGCGAGATCAAGCGATCGCCCCCGCTCATTCTCAAATCCAAATGGCTTAAACGGGCCTTGCCATTGGTTTTTAATAGCTTGATGCTCACTGTAATCACCAGTAGCGGCGTGATGATACTGGAATTGTTATTTCCGTCCGGCCTAGAAGTGGGCATCTACGCGGTAGCAGCGCAAACAGGCGGTTTTATTTCCTTAATCGGGACTTCTCAACCGCTATTATTTGCCGATGATGGTCGTTCTTATCGAACGCAAAGATAAGCAAGGCATCCTGCGGCTTATTCGCCAGCGAGCATTGATTATCGGCAGCCTGATATTAGTCTTATACCTCGCTTTTATTGTGTTCGGTCAGGCTTTATTGGATTTATTCGGCAGCCATTTTAGCGGCGGTTATTTAACTTTGATTTTACTTGCCGTAGGCGCATCGATGAGCGCCCTATTTGCCGATATGCCTTATTACCTGCAATACATGGGCTTTAACCGGATTGTTTTAAGCTCTACCTTAATCGCTACGCTATTCATGCTAACGCTAAGCATCGTACTAGGAAAAACTTACGGCGCCGTTGGTGTCGCCGGTGCTTATATGTTGTCTGTTTTGGCGTTATTTATCGCGTTCCGCATCATGGTCGCAATGCTATTTAAAAAATTTTAGAGCGTTCAGTACTTAGCATTTGAGTTTAGGATCTATCCGGCAGTTTATTAAAAAAATAATCGTTTTACTCCTAACATTTACAAGCTGGAGCAACATAAATTGATATAAGAAACATTATGCTATGGCACGGAGTATTACTTTTACAAGTGTGCCAGCGCGTTTTGTTCGAACATAAACCTGCAAGCCGGATAACCTAAACTGTTCTTCACGGCCTTGTTATATTTATCATTGATCAAACACTATGTCTCATTTCCCATCCCGTAATTAAAGACTATGAGGCGCCGTTTGAAGGCATTCCTTCCATGTCGCAGACATTTTTATCGATATTGGCATGATAATTTTATGGTTGTCATTACCGTAATCTCAATCGGCGAACTGCTTTCCGGTTTTAAGGCCGGAAATAAAGCTTAAGCGAATCGCCAGGAACTCAACCAATTCCTCGATTCGCCCAGGGTGGCCTTATACCGGATTGATGAAGAGACGGCGGAGTTTTACTGCTTGATCCTCGACCAGCTAAAAATTAATGGCATGTCCATCCCAACCAATGACATCTGGATAGCCGCCGTCGTATTTCAACAAGGGATGACAATATATACAAAAGACCAACATTTCAATAAGATTAAGGGGTTGCTGCTTAGGTGAGTTGTTTTCAAAGGCGGGTAGAATCTCCACCAATGCTGAATATTTGGGATTGAATAAAGACAAGATTGGTATTGGTTTTATTGATTTATAATCCGGGAATGCCCTCTGGGTATAACCTACCGGTTGCCGATAATCTGCTGGATAGGAATGTTACCGTACAACAGGCTAATCAAGCTTATGTTGGCGACATCACTTATATCCGTACCCAAGAGGGTTGGTTGTCCTTGGCCATTGTCATCGACCTGTATTCCAGGCAAGTCGTGGGCTGGTCAATGGGCGAGCATATACCCACTGGGCATTTATGACCTTGGGTTACACGTGCGAACAGCGTTAGTGAACGATGCGTTACTGATGGCGATTTGGCAACGCAAAGCCCCGAAAGGCCTGCTCTGGCACAGCGACCGTGGCAGTCAATAGGCAGCGCCTAGCCGTCGTAACATAATAAAATATTTCGGCATTAGACAACGCATGAGCCGGAAAAGACATTGTTGGGAGATCCGGCCCGTTGGAGACACTGCCGTTGCAGAAAGCTTTTTTCATGCATGCCCCGTGGCTACACTTTAAAAACTGAACGGAGACATCATCAAACCTTCCGTAACCGTGAAGAAGCCAAACAAGCGGTGTTTGAATAGTTTGAGGTGTTTTACTCGTGCCCTGTGGGGATAACCGGGAGCGCTTACATTCGGCGAATGGATAGTTATCTCCCGTTGACTACGAAACCCACCAATATGCTGCTTAACCTTGGGTCCGATATACCGTTAACACATCACTCACTTCAAGACCAGTGCCGCCGACGTCACCCCGAACTTCGCAATGAAGCCGTAAGACCCCTTGCCCAGCGCATACAAGATCACCGCAACCGCACGGCGAACCGCTGCATTGGACTTTGCCGTGCCATCCCTTTCCACGAAATTATGACCGGAGTTTTGGCGTCGGTAGCGCTGCTTGTTGCGGACCTTGCCATTATTTACCGACTTGTCGTGGTCACAATGCTTACAGCCAATCATCAGCCCGCCTTCATGTCTTGACAACGAGGGATATTCTAAAGGCATATCTATCTATAAAGTAAATAATCTCCGAAATTTATGCTTTGAATCGATAACCGACCCCTGATTCAGTTAGCAAATATTTTGGTTGAGTTGGATTCGCTTCCAGCTTCTGCCTTAACTGGCTCATGTAAATACGCAAGTAATGGGCGTTTTCCTGGTAGGACGGCCCCCATACTTCCTTTAAAATTTGTTGGTGGGTTAGCACTTTCCCTGGATGTTTGATTAATACGGTCAGTAGGCGATATTGGATCGGCGTCAAATGGACATCTTCCCCTGCAATCGTCACGACCCGATTGTGAAGGTCTATGGTTAAATCCCCGTTGGTAAATACTTCAGGATTGGTCGCTGCGCCGGTTTGGGTGGAATGCCTCAAGGCGACCCGGATTCGTGCCAGCAATTCGCCGAAACCAAAGGGTTTAGTCAGGTAATCGTCAGCTCCCGCATCTAGGGCATCGATTTTATTCTGCTCGTTGCTCCGTGCTGACAGGATGATGATAGGGACTGTTGACCATGCCCTGATGGCATTAATAACATCAACACCATCCATATCCGGCAAGCCAAGATCAAGAATGATGAGATCGGGCTTTCGGACTTCCGCTTCGATAATGCCTTGCTTCCCGGTTGCCGCTTCATATATCGTGAAATCCTGGGTGCGAAGTCCTGTCCGTAAAAAACGGCGGATCGGCGGATCGTCCTCGATAATGACAACAACTGGGGTTAACGTCGTCATGGCTGGCAACCCGTTATGAATTCATTAATTATCGAGGAGGCCGTTTGATAAGATAATACTAAGCATACGATAACGCTCATAACTTAGCTCTCTTCAAGTTCGGGCGGCGGTTGATCGTTGGGCAGGTTAAACGTAAAAACGGCTCCGCCTTCAGGTTTATTGTGAACGCCTATTGATCCACCATGTGCTTCCACAATAGCCCGACAAATTGTTAATCCAAGGCCAACACCACTTTGCGCCCCTTCTTTATTGGCTTGATAGAACTTTTCAAACAAATGCTTCTCTTGTCCTTGTGGAATGCCTGGGCCATAATCGGCCACGGCGATTTTCACTTGCTGTTGCAGAGTTTCAACATTGATATCAATGTTAGTCCCGGTAGGCGTATAGCGCAACGCATTCTCAATCAGGTTGATCAATACTTGTTCAATTAACACCGCATCTGCATAAATCAGAGGGATACCGGGAGGAATTTCTACGTTAACCTTACGGCCAATCAGATGCTTTTGAAGGCTGGTTAAGACCGTGCCGACGATTTCCTCTACCGGATGCCATTGTTTATTAAGCTTGATAACCCCCGCATCCAGCCGAGCCATATCCAGGATGTTGTTGATCAGGTTCGACATACGTTCCGCCTCATCTAGAATTGCCCGGCTAAGGTCTAGCTTGTCTTCCGGTTTTAGATGAACGTTATCTTCCAAAAGCGTACTGGCAGAACCAACGATAGTCGCCAGAGGTGTCCGCAAATCATGGGAAATGGCGCTTAACAAAGAGTTGCGCAGGCGCTCAGCTTCTATTTGCATCTGGGTAGATTTAGTTTGCTCGGAAATTCGGATGCGTAATAAAGCCTGGCCGATTTGGCGTAACAATGTTTCTAGCAGTTTTTGCTGTTCGGGTAAAAATATCCGCCGTAGATTAATCGGCAATAGCGCCAATACACCCAGTACTCTATCGCCGTCGTGTATCGGAAAATACACCGCTTCAGCGCCTGGCAAGGTGTGGGTGCCTTGACCTGCTGTTTCGTTATGTTCGAATACCCATTGCGCCACGCTGAGATCGGCACCATGATAAGATTCAATTATGTCATTTTGATTCGGATATACGATCCGGCCAATTGGATTGGGGAATAAGATCACGTTGCGACTACCAAATTCGGAGTGCAAGTGTTTTACCGCGATACGGACTATTTCTTGCTCGGTTTGGCTGGATGCCAGATCTTTGCTCATTGTGTATAGCACCGCAGCACGGCGTTCGCGAACAAAAGCAACTTTCGCTTGAGAGCGTACATTCGCCATCAGGTTACTGATTACCAATCCCACTATCAACATAACGATCATCGTCAGCAAATATTCGCTATCAGTAACGGAGAAGCTGAAGTAGGGCTGTACAAACAGGAAATCGAGTAAACCTACACCTAACACCGAAGCCAGCACCGAGGGTCCACGACCAAAACGGGTGGCGACAAAAACCACACCCAGCAAATACACCATCACTAGATTGGCGAGTTCAAGTTTCATGAACATGAGCCATGCGATCAACGTACTGAACCCCGTGACCACGAACGCCCAGAGATAGCCGATATAACGTTTTCTGATTCGGGATGGGGTTTGTTGTTTTAGTCCGGGTAAGGGGGCTTTTTTCAAGGCTGAAGTTACTTCAAGACCGTCCTCAGCATCGTTCCTGGGGCTACCGAGCAGATAAATATTAATGTTATGGGCGTGACTGATGAGCACATCAACAACGGATCCCAGTACCCATCGCTTCCAACCGCGTCGGCTCGGTTTGCCTACCACAATTTTGTTGATATTGCGTTCCTGTGCATAGCGGATGATGGCATTGCTCATATTGGGCGCACTCAGGGTCACGGTTTCCGCGCCCAATTGCTCGGCCAAGCGCAATACCCGGAGTACGGCATCGCGTTTAATCGACGATAAGCGTTGCAGTTCGGGTGTTTCAACATAGGCAACAATCCAATCCGCGCGCAAGCTCGCAGCAAGACGCTTACCCGCACGAACCAAACGCTCGGCCAGGCCATTCGGACCGATGCAAACCATTATACGCTCCCCAACTTGCCAAACTTCCTGAATGGCATTGTCTTCCCGGTAATCAAGCATTTGCGCGTCAACCCGGTTAGCGGTTTGCCGTAAGGCGAGCTCCCTTAAGGCGATAAGATTACCTTGGCGGAAGAAATGATTGGCAGCTTCTTTAGCTTGTTGCGGGACGTAGACCTTGCCTTCTTTTAGACGAAGCAATAATTCATTGGGTGGCAAATCAATCAGTTCAATTTCGTCCGCGCCTTCAAATACGGTATCCGGCACGGTTTCCCGCACTTTAATGCCGGAAATCTGGTCGATTGCATCATTAAGGCTTTCCAGGTGTTGGACATTAACCGCTGTGTAAACATCAATGCCTGCATCCAATATTTCCTGGATGTCCTGCCAACGCTTGGGATGCCGAGTGCCGGGAATATTGCTGTGCGCCAGTTCATCAACTAAGATAATGCTTGGATGGCGCTTTAGGGCGGCATCCAGGTCGAATTCTTCAAGCTGCTTGCCTTTGTATTCGATTTTGCGGGTCGGCAGAATTTCCAAGCCTTCAATCAAGGCCAAGGTTTCCTTGCGGCCATGCGTTTCCACCAGACCTATGACCACATCAAGATTTTCGCCCCGACGTTCATGCGCCGCTTGCAGCATCGCAAAGGTTTTGCCGACTCCTGCCGCTGCGCCGAAAAAAATTTTTAAACGCCCGCGCCTAGCTTTGGCCTTATCGCGCTCGACACGGGCGAGCAGTTCGTCTGGATCAGGCCGCTGGTCGTTCATAGACAGAATATTGGCATTGATCCGTAGTAATCAAATCCCGTTTTTTCGAACGGGGAAGTGCAAAATTTCCCTGGGTTTGCACTGTCTTCTGGAGGGTGGCAAGGATTTCCTGGCATTGTGCAGAAATCAACCTTTGCTTGCCTAGGGATAGTGCTGCCGACTTGATGTTAGTATTCATCCGGGAAGCCTCAAGACTTCGTTAGTCAAGCACATGAACTGATCGAAAGCAACCTGTGCTTGTTTTAGGTCGGGGTTGTTCAGCAGACTAGCTATGCCGATAAGGGTATTAAAGGCAATTTTGGCTGATTTGTCATAAGACTTGATACTTTCTTCAATTATATCCATCTGCTTGTCATCCTCCTCTTCAATATGTGGCTTGTGGTTTACCAATACTGTTATAATTCAACCATACCATGACCAACCCTCTTTACGTTATTGAATGGTAGCCAGTGCCAGGTTTAATTTCAAGACATTTACCCGAGGCTCTCCGAACAGTCCCCATTGACGGTTTTCAGTATGAGATTCAACTAATTCCAGCAGTTTTTTAGGATCAATTTTTCGCAGCCTTGCAATACGACTGACCTGGTACTCAGCCGCCGCAGGGCTAATGTGCGGATCAAGTCCGCTGGCAGAAGCGGTGATAAGTT
>DLHW01000054.1:35609-67877 GCA_002483425.1 Methylococcaceae bacterium UBA7658 | reverse complement strand
GTTGACAGCTTCAACCAGAGTCGGATTGGTCGGGCCAAGGTTAGAACCACTGGAAGCTCCGGCATTATAAGGATAAGGCGAGGTTGCCGAAGGCCGTCCCCAGAAATAGCTTGGATTATTGAATGCTTGCCCGATCAATTGTGACCCGGCTACATTGCCGCTATTGTTGGTTATCAAACTACCGTTGGCTTGCTCGGGAAAGATAAGTTGCGCTAAACCAGTAACCAGGAGCGGATAAGCCACTCCCGTCAACAAGGTCATCAGGGTGAATAAAATCAGCGCGGGTTTAAAATAGGCTTTCATGGTGTTACTCCTTATGCCAAGCTTAGAGAAACTAGCAGAACATCTATAAGCTTGATGCCGATGAACGGCACAATCAAGCCGCCGACTCCATATATCAACAGGTTATTTTGCAATAAGGTGGCCGCGCCAACTGGACGGTAACGAATGCCCTTTAAGGCCAGTGGTATCAAGGCGATAATGATTAAGGCATTGAAAATCACGGCTGACAGGATCGCGCTTGAAGGCGTTGCCAAGTGCATGACGTTCAGGACATTGAGTGCGGGATAAGTGGTCGCAAACGCCGCCGGGATAATGGCGAAATATTTGGCGACATCGTTGGCAATGCTAAAGGTTGTCAGTGCGCCCCTCGTCATCAGCATTTGCTTGCCGGTTTCGACGATTTCGATCAACTTGGTCGGGTTTGAATCCAGGTCGACCATATTGCCCGCTTCCTTGGCGNNTTCATCGCCACCGCCACATCCGCCTGCGCCAACGCAGGGGCATCGTTGGTGCCGTCGCCCGTCATGGCGACCAAACGACCATCGCTTTGATGCTGGCGGATCAATTTCAACTTGGCCTCCGGTGTGGCTTCCGCCAGAAAATCATCGACACCCGCTTCGGCGGCAATGGCGGCGGCGGTCAAGCGGTTATCGCCGGTAATCATGATGGTCTTGATGCCCATCTGCCTTAATTCGATAAAGCGTTCCTTGATGCCGCCTTTGACGATATCTTTCAATTCGATCACGCCCAGGGCGCGTTTGCCTTCGGCTACAACCAACGGCGTACTGCCGCGCCGGGCGACATCGACGACCGTTTTTTTGATGTCATCAGGAAAGCTGCCGCCTTGTTCGGTGACATAACCACGGATTGCATCTTCTGCCCCTTTGCGGATTTGCCTGGAGTCTTTGTTCTGATTTTCGCGGTCGGGCGACGACTGCATGGATGCAGGAGGTAGGGCAACGCATGGAGCAGTTGCCGAAGGCAAGTTAACCCCGCTCATCCGGGTTTGGGCGCTGAAATGGATAAAGGTTGCGCCCAGCGATTGCACATCCCGTTCACGAATACCGAATTTTTGCTTTGCTAGTACCACGATACTACGGCCTTCGGGGGTTTCATCCGCCAGCGAAGCTAGTTGCGCGGCATCGGCCAATTGTTGTTCGCTAACTCCCTGTACCGGGATAAAAGCCGATGCTTGCCGGTTTCCCAAGGTGATCGTCCCCGTCTTATCCAGTAACAATACATCGACATCGCCTGCGGCTTCTACGGCCCGGCCAGAAGTGGCAATCACGTTTTTCTGCATCATCCGACCGATTCCCGCCACACCGATGGCGGAAAGCAAACCGCCGATGGTGGTGGGAATCAAACACACTAGCAGGGCAACCAGCACGGTAATAGAGATAGGTTGACCGGCACCCGCACTTTGTACGCTATAAAGTGAAAAGGGTAGTAAAGTGACTGTCGCCATCAGAAATACGAGGGTCAAGGCTACTAATAAAATAGTCAGGGCGATTTCATTCGGCGTTTTTTGCCGGCTGGCGCTCTCGACCATTGCGATCATTTTATCTAGGAAAGTTTCACCGGGATTGGCGCTGATTCGCACCACCAGCCAATCGGAAAGGACGCGCGTACCGCCGGTGACCGAACTAAAATCGCCGCCGGATTCACGGATGACCGGGGCGCTTTCACCAGTAATGGCACTTTCATCCACCGTGGCAACACCTTCGATGACATCGCCGTCGCCGGGAATGAAGTCGCCCGCTTCGATTAATACTACATCGTCTTTTCTGAGGCTTGTTCCGGTCACTTTGGAATAATTGCTGCCGTAACGCGCTTCGTCCAGTTTTTTGGCGATGATGTCGCGCTTGGCGGAACGCAAAAATGCGGCTTGGGCTTTGCTGCGGCCTTCTGCCATCGCTTCGGCAAAATTGGCGAATAAAACCGTAAACCAGAGCCATAATGAAATGGTTAGGATAAAACCAGAGGGTTCATCGCTGGGGTTATTTAGTGAATTGAGCCATAACATAGTGGTTAACAAACTGCCTATATACACCACAAACATGACCGGATTTTTCCATTGCTGCCTGGGTGTCAATTTTCCGATGGCTCCAACAACCGCTTCTTGGACGTTTGAAATACTGAACATCGCGGTTGCTTTCGATTGCTTGCTCATAATGGTTGCTCCTTGTTAATGTCCCAGAGTCATTTGCAAATGTTCGGCAATCGGCCCTAAAGCCAATGCGGGTATGAACGTTAATGCCCCGACCATCAACACGACCATTATTAATAACAGCATGAATAAAGGTGTATGTGTCGGCAGAGTGCCTAAGCCCACAGGAACAATCTTTTTTTCCGCCAGCGACCCCGCTATTGCCAGAACAGGGACAATCAAGCCGAATCGCGCAACCAGCATGCCGATTGCAAGCATCCAGTTATAAAAAGGTGTATTGGCCGACAAACCGGCAAACGCGCTGCCGTTGTTGTTGCTCGCCGAGGAAAGGGCATATAGCACTTCGCTGAAACCATGTGCGCCGGGATTCAACATGCCCGCCTTGCCTGCGTCCGCCATCACGGCAATGGCAGTGCCGCCCAGCACCAATAACGGTGGGATTAAAATGATAAGTGCCGCCATTTTCATCTCAAAGGCTTCGATCTTTTTGCCGAGATATTCCGGCGTGCGGCCTATCATCAAACCGGCGATAAACACGGCTACGATAGCGAAGATCAACATGCCATATAAGCCAGACCCCACCCCGCCGAAAATGACCTCACCCAGTTGCATCAGCCACATCGGTATCATGCCGCCCAACGGGGTGAAGGAATCGTGCATGGCGTTGACCGAGCCGTTGGATGCCGCCGTCGTGACCACAGCCCAGAGCGCAGAATTGACGATGCCAAATCGGGTTTCCTTGCCTTCCATATTGCCTTCCATATTGCCGCCCACTTGGTCGGTGCTATTGGCTTGGTCGATATTCAGGCTTGCCAGAAGCGGATTGCCGTTTTGTTCCGCGACGACAGTTACGGCGAGTAAGGTCACTAACACCAACGTCATCGCCGCCAAGATAACCCAGCCTTGGCGGGTATCGCCGATCATCTTACCGAAGGTGTAACACGAGGCAGCTGGGATCAACAGGATGGCCAGCATTTCCAGAAAATTGGCTAGTGGCGTAGGGTTCTCGAACGGGTGCGCGGAATTGGCGTTAAAAAAGCCGCCGCCGTTGGTACCCAATTGTTTGATGGCAATCTGGGAAGCCGCAGGGCCGAGCGCCAGGGTTTGATTCTTAACCTCAATCGTTTCAGCAATCGGTTTCCCCTCAGTGTCTAACACCTTATTGCCATCGGCACCCAATTGATCTTGGGAATAACTGATGGCTTCCATTAACGGCACCTCTTTGTAAGGGTTAAAGGTCTGGACGACACCCTGACCGATCAGCACGATTGAAAATATCAGGGATAGAGGCAACAGAATATATAAAGTGCTGCGCGTCATATCCACCCAGAAATTGCCGATGGTTTCTAAATTCCGGGAACTGAAGCCCCGCACCAACGCCACCAATACCGCCATACCCGTTGCCGCCGACAAAAAATTCTGCACCGTCAGCCCCAACATCTGGGTTAGATACGACATCGTCGTTTCCCCAGCATAACCCTGCCAATTGGTGTTGCTGACAAAGCTCGCGGCGGTATTGAATGCAGAATCCAATTTCACGGCGGGAAGATTTTGCGGGTTCAAAAACAAATGGTTTTGTAAAGACTGCAAAGCCAAAACCACCAATAACCCTAGAAAATTGAACACCAGCAGGCTGATCGCGTATTGCGTCCAGCGCATTTCAAGGGCAGGGTCGATACCGCTGAGACGATAGAGCATGGCTTCAAATTTAGCCGACCATCGGTTCAATCCGATTGATTGATTCATGTACACACGCGCCATATAAGCACCCAGCGGCCTTACGGCCAGCAGCAAGATCACCAAGTAAACCACTATTTGTAGAAATTCTTGTACGCCCATCAAAATTTCTCCGGGTAGAACAAAGCGACAACCAGGTAGACAAACACTAACAGGGCCAGCCCACCACTTAAGAGATACAACCAACTCATCACAGCCTCCAGTTAAAGCCTTGTCTTCAATCAATCATGACTTAAAGCAGCCTATAGATTCGACCTTGTGAAGTTTTAACTTCCGTTCGCCTTGTACCCAAGGCATAAAAGCCTGTCGAAAGACTGTGTGTGCTTCGACTCACTCAGCACGAACGGTTCAAACATTAAAAGGCCGAATCAATAACCTTGAAAATAAGGATACCGAAAAGCGTATTAAAATGACGTAAATAAAGGAGGTTTAGGTATAAAGAAAGTGTAAAAAAACTGACTATTTCATCCTAAATTAGGTTGAAATGTTGAGTAAATAGAAGTCCTAATTCTTACCGAACTCTTGAAAGCAGCTTATTGATGGGAATAGAGCCTGGGTATTTTAGTTTAGGAGAGAGCTTAGGGTCGAAACCAGCACTAAGTTCATCTGAATTATACTCACTGTCTATGGCTGTTTTTGGTAATTTCAAATCGTAAGATTACACGGTGGTTTATTCGTATTACCCAGAGGGCATAAATGGACACGCTCTGCAACCTGATCCAGGTGCTGGTACCTGCGGCCAACACGCGCGACAGCAAGGCAGGCGGCGGCACAGAAACATCCGTCTTTGGGGGAATTTTCGGGTGACGCCGGTTATCGTGGAACCGCAGTCGAATTTGTCGAGACGGCCTTGAAGCTCGCGTTGCACATTTCGTACGTGTTCCCTTTGGGTACTTGTGCCCCATGGGTACTTGTGCCTTGGGTAGAAAATCAAGGACACTTCTTTCGCCGCTTTGCCTGCGAGTGCTATTAAATTAATATAGATTTTCCGTTATTCCCATAGGTGATGAAAGCTTGATCGAGCATTCAAACATGTCTTGGCTTTTACTGTAACACTTGGTTTTCCGTTTCAACCTTGCCAGGCTGTGCCGCAACAGGCTGTTATAACCTTCCACCGCGTAAGTCTCGGCTTTCGATTGCGTATGCCACCCAGCGGGGACAAAATGTTCGTAAGGTTGCCAGTAATCCGTCATTACCGCTCCAATTCCGGGGCGCTCGATGGCCGCCCAGTACCTACAAAATGTTATTCCGAAGGCTTTGCCCTAAACCCGGCGGGCAAAAAGCTTGAAAGCCGCAGCCAATAACGTGTCATTGCCCCAATTCGATTTTAATAGTAACCACTCTAGCGGCCCATTGCCATTAAGTTAATAAATTTTTTTTATTATCAATATGATATAGGCAACTAACTAAGAATTTTCCGTTCGCCCTGAGCTTGTCGAAGGGTGAATGGTTTAAGTTAATTGTACAAATTTTAATGCCGCGCATCTTATTGATTTAATAGAAATACCCCCTTAACTAAGGGCAGTGACTCTAGCGGCCAGGTATAAAACGCCAGACTTGTACTGCAAACCAGCGTTCGATACATCGGCTTAAGCGCATCCTCGATTTGCGCCATTTATCCACAAACTAACGTAAAAACTATGCAAAATAACTTGCAATTTATTATTTTTTTTTTTTTATATACTGCGCTTTACTCTAGCGTCTTAAATAAGCAGATGTTTTAATGAAAAATCTGTCATCAGCACGTCCTCGCTTCGGCAAACCGGACGGACTACCCGTAAAATTTGGAGTTATTATGAAAAACATATTACGCAAGATGTTTGTTCTCAGCCTATTTTTTCTGCTATTTCAATTTAATACCAGTAACGCCTTAACGGTCGATCCGCTGAGTTTTCCCGAAAAAGTCAGCAAGGCCCAATTGATTTTTCAAGGGACGGTTATAAAGCGCGCCATTAAAATTTCGACTCCGGTTCATCCCGGTCATAAAGGTTCGCCCCATACCTTTTATACGTTTGACATCGAAAAAATTTTCAAAGGGAGTATCGAAGGCGGCGGCGACACGATTACTTTACGTTTCGAGGGCGCTAAAATTCCCGAGGAACCTGACGGACGTCTCAAGCCATTGCGTATTGTTAAGAGAAATATAATTACCGGAAAGGACACCGAAATAATCAGTTTCAAAAGCGGCGAAATCCCCTTAAAACCAACGGACACGGAAAAACGCACCAAAATTTTACAAGCCCTAAAAACTGCGAGGGCGGAAAAAAACNNCTCGAAAAAAACACCCGCCTGGTATGGGGATTTGACGAAGGAGAACTGCCAGTCGAAGGTGAAGGGGGGATATCTTTGGTAGATATTCCGGGCACACCCAGCTTTAATGTGGGTGAACACCTGATTTTATTTGTTACCGATAACGGAAACGTTATCTCGCCCATTGTCGGCTGGAACCAAGGCGCCTATCTATTAAATTTACCCGAAGACAAAGAGGCTTGGCTTACCCGTGACAACACCCGGGTTATTAAACCGCAAAGCCAAACCGAGCTTAAGCGCGAGGAACTTAGGCAATGGCTGGCCGGACCGAGGGACATGAACAAGCCGGAAGATTACACCCAGACCCTAGAACAGTTCGGCACAACCAATCCGGACGACATCAATATCGCCGAACCGCAATGGCAGCCACCTCAAGGCGCAAGACCCTACGACCCGGAAGAGTACGCCGGCATTATCGGGCGCCAAATCGAAACGGAGCTGGCCAAGCAACAGGCCGGCAAAGCCATTCAAGAACCCAAGCCGGTTAAAAATCTGGACAGCCGCCAAAAATTTTATACCGATGCCGAGGGCTTTGCCTTGGACCCGGCGGGAAAAAGACTTGAAAGCCGATCTGAATGATTCATTTTTGGCATACAGACTAACTTTAATTTGCCGTAATAGAGGTTACAAAAATGTTAAAACAATACGCATTATTAATCGTACTTTTTTTAATTAATTCCGAAGTGTCAGCATATGACTGGGGAAAATGCTCATCAATATCTCCACGCATGCATTGGCCGTTCCTAAGCGGGCGTGCCGCATATGCACCATTAGTTCATTCTGTTTCTTTCCCAGTGGGTACACCTCAGCGTAACGCCTTGGAAAATAGCTTTTCACGGCTCTCTGTTAATCCTGCGAAAATTGATTTTAGTTTAGGAGCACCTACCACTTCTTTGTTAGACAATGCATTTAACGGTAAAAACGAAGTATGGTTTGGAAATCCTGGCAACAATATACACGCTTCTACAAAACGAAATACTTTCTACGACATTACAAATACAGGGGATTGTTTTTTAATAGAGGCTGACATCATCTTCAACAAAGCATTCAAAGATAATGGGGAATATGAATGGTCAATCGCCAAGAATCAGTTAGGCATTTTCGGCGGAGCCAAAGCCAGTTTCCAAGCCATTGCGATGCATGAAACGGCGCACGCGGCGGGCGCAAATCATGAACATCAAACGCCAAATCTCATGGGTTTGAGTCACGGCGGTTTACGTTCGGCCGGTAAACGCAATAGCGCTTTTCTTATTCCAGGCCAATACTCTACCGATATTAATCAAAAGATAGCCTTGCCTTTCATCGGCTGCGATTTAGCAAAAGGCTTTTCGGATGTGTATCAACTGGATATGACTAAAAAAGAAGATATTAGCGTCAGCCCTTGGAAGCTAGACGGACAGGAAAACGACGGCTTGGGCGATCCTTATAGCCTGCATCGCCGGAAACAATTGGTCATGAACGCCGCCGGTACGGCGGAAATGCCGAGAATTATCACCTCAGCCGATCCGGACGATCTGCGTAAAGATCCGGTTTATAAAGTGCCCAAAGGCAGCACGATCAATCTCAATTTTATGTATGACAATGCAGGGCGAACGAACCAGCCCGCTGTCAAAAGGAATTTTTATCTCTCGACGGACGATAATTTAAGCCCGGACGACAAATTGCTTCCGGCGGCTAGCGCTACGCTGGCAATTCCGTTAGGTGCGCCAACCGTCATTAAAACGCCGGTCGTTATACCCGCCTCCACTCTTGCCGGAAAATACTGGCTATTTATCAAACTCGACCCTAACAACGATATTACAGAGTCGAATAACTTAAACAACGCTACGTATGCGGTAATTCAAGTGAGTTAGTTTATCGGGTAAAACGAAGTTTTTACGGGAATATAACACAGGATATTTCTTGAGACGGGGCGCATTGTTTGATAAAGGAAACTTTGCGCTTCACTGCCGCTAAAAATTAATCTTACAAATTGGAAGCTTTTTGTTATGAAGCGAAGTATGAAATATTAATCGCTATCGAACTCGTAATTCAATTTTATCCGTTGCGAAGTGTCGGCTTGAGTTTCAACATTGATAGTGTCGGTAATTTTATGTTTTAACACGATATTGGCTTGCTTATTGAACATCCCTACTTTAGGGCCGACATAAAAATCAGGGGTCAGATATTCGCCCATGACCAGTAAACTATCGCTTAACGTATTGCCCTCTTCTACTTTGAACTCGTCGATGCTCAACTTTTCGGTCAGCCACGCCGCTTTTCCGGCACCGTAAGACAGCGCCGCACTGGCCAGCATATTACTCTCCGCCTTGCTGACTTGACTGAGCGAGTTGCCCGTCACTAAGTACGCGAGAGCCTCGGATTCAGGCAAGGCCGGTTCGGACGAAATACGGGGTTGCGGATTTTTCAAGGTACCGCTCAACGCTACTATAGCCGTTACTTTTTTGTTTTTAGAGCGCCGGATTACTTCTACGTCAAGCCAGGGATTATCGACCGGCCCGTTGAATAAAAACCGGCCTTTGCGTACCGTCAAATCCTGTCCGAAGCGGTTATAAGAGGCTTTAGCCATAGCTACATTGCCTTGCAGCGCAAGTTTATCGCTCGTCTTAACAATTTTGAGTCTGCCGGATAGATTGGTTTTTAACCCTTGTCCGGAAAAACTAACTCTGTCGCCCAATACAACCTCAATGCCGGCATTCATAATAGCCGATGGCGCTGCATTTCGGGCGGTTTTCTCCTCACCCAGAATGATTTCATCTTCGCTCACTCTGACCGCATTCTCCGGAATTTCTTGGATCGCCAAAATGGCCTTAGGGACATCGATTTGTCCGCTTATCCTGTTATTTCCGTTGGTCTTTACGAATTTTAAATCGGGCGAAACTGCGATTTGAGCAGCGGGTATTTTCGCCACTTCAAAGTTTTTACCGGCTAGCGCTAATTCGATTGGGAATTGCGTTTCCGGCGCCAAACCGGCTGTGCCTTTAAGTTGTATAAGGCCATCTCCGGATTTTGCGGAACCGTTTATTTGGATGAGGCCGGAATGATCGTTCGAGGTCTGGCCCGTTAAGTTGACCTCTCTGAGGTTAATCCCAAGGTTATCGACAACAGCCTCGCCGTTAGAAAGCTGTAAACCACCGTTAACCAGCGGCTTATCCAGCGCGCCTTTTGCCGTCATAGCAAGACTCAATTGCCCTTTCAGTCCGGAAAGCTGAGGAACTAAGGCTTCCAGCCAGGTAAAATTCCGGATAGAAGCAGAAACCTGGGACGATAGGGTTTGAGCTTTACCTAAATCCATCGCTAGGGCGCCGCGTAAATAATCTTGCTCCGTTAGGGTCATGGCTAAATCCGCAGAAACGGCGTCGCCTTTAATCAGGCCTGAAAGCGCACCAGGTCCTAATTTGATTTGCTTGTTGATATCGGAGTTTTCGAATGAAAGCGTACTGACCGGCAGCAAACGCACGTCCCGGAAAACAAATCCTTAGCTTGGTTTATGGCGAATCCTCAAGACGCACTCGCCATGAACAAAACCTGTTTCGATAATCCCCAATTGAAATCATCGGAAAATTGCATCAACTCGCTCCATGCCTTAGAAGTAATGCATAAAGGACCGAATTCGTAAACTCAGGGAGAAACCCCATTACTAAAGCGCGGTTTCTTCCTATGCGAAACCGCGCCAGTCGCCATGCTATTTTCTATTACCCGTATCATATAGAAATCTCTGATTCACTCCTGCTATGGAATCCCGGCGTCTAGAAATCGATTGTAACCTTCAGGTTATAAAATTCATTTCCCGGAAATCCACCCCTTAACGTGCGGACAGTTTCGCAAGAAAAGTCATAAAATCTTAGCCTCAGTAAAACTCTCTTAGCCGTTAATCGATTGGGTTGTTGTTATCGGCGCAACCTTAATTACGCCCCGTTTTGCCATAATTCCGGAAAATAGGTTATTTCACACACATTGCGTCATTTCACACAATCTTTGCCCAACGATAACGGCAAACATCACTCAAACCCTTGGATTATAGGCTGTCATTAGTATGGCTTAAATATTGCGTTACATTTTTGACCACAATTGACAAGCCGCTGACAGCCAAATAAAGCAAAGGCTATACCGGTTAAACACCATTACGATAACGACAAAGCGGGGATTCGACGATGACGCTTAACAGAAGACATGAGCAAAAACACCTCACGCCCGCCTCTTTAACGGTTTTAACCGCCGCCGCGCTAGTCTTGCCCGGCTTGATGCAAGCGGCCGACGAAGACGGCGTTGACTTCCAATACAGCCATTACCAGGAAGGCAAGCGGAATCTTTATGGCATGGCCTATGATCAGAATACGGCTGCCAGCAATCCCCAAAAACTTCCGAATAACCTGAATCCGATTGAGGTGGATACTATCCACGGCAGTGCCCGCTTTAAATTGACTGACCGCATAAAGTTCGCGTTCAACTACACGCAAGACACCTGGTCGGGCGCCACGCCTATCGGAACGATGCCAGTTATGGGAAATGGCAATGGTGCGAGATATTTAGTAGATGATAGTAATAAAATCACTGGGATTTCCGGCGCATCGCCCTATGCAAACACCTTTACCACTGTCTTTATGGTCAAAAATTTACGCGACTTTTATTTGTCCTCTTACGATCCCGATAAGGAAGCGCTAGTTATTGGTGACAAATATAACCAATTAACCCATGTATTGTCCTATGCCTCGCCCGAAACCCGTAAGCAAGGCGATTTTAAACTCAGCTACGAATGGGATGAGGCTGCCCTGGATATCGGTGGCGGTATTTCTATCGAAAACGACTATGAATCCCGCTTCGGCAATATCGGTGGACGCTTCGATTTCAATCAAAAGCAAACCACGCTTAACTGGGGAGTCAGCTATACCAACAGCGACACCTATGCCACGCTCGACCCGGATGCCTTGCCGTTTATCACCACCCTGCATTATGACGACTCATTCATGAACCCTTTTTATGATGATAAAACCGGCCAATTCATTTATACGGAGGAATTTGTTGAGCCTTTGGCCGGCTCCGGAGCGGTCAAATCATTATGGAGTTTTAATGCTGAAGGTATTCCATCACGTTCCGGCGCTATTCTAT
This sequence comes from Methylococcaceae bacterium UBA7658, assembly GCA_002483425.1. Classification (GTDB taxonomy): domain Bacteria; phylum Pseudomonadota; class Gammaproteobacteria; order Methylococcales; family Methylomonadaceae; genus Methyloglobulus. The sequence continues at coordinate 56,272 of DLHW01000054.1, read as the reverse complement.
ACGGCAATCGCCAGGATTGGGGCAACCAACTGGGCTTAACCCAGGTTCTCGGCAAAAACGCTGTCTTGGTTTTGGATTTCGGCTACACCCGTAGCACCGGTTATTTGGGCAATCCGTATAAAGTGGTTTACGGACCGGTAGATCCATCTATGCCCGCATATCTTGACCCTAAGACCGGCACTTACTCGTTAACTGAATTAAGGGCTTTTCTGGAATCACGCCCCGGCGAGCGCAATTTATTTACTTGGCATATCGGCTATGACCGTTTCATTGAGCCGTTGAACGCCGTCATCCATGCCGATTACAGTTTTGCTCACGACGACTGGGGCATCAACGCCCACACCTTTGAAGCCGATTGGGTGCAACCATTAACGGCCGGCTGGACGGTTACGCCGCGCATCCGCTATTACTCACAATCGGCGGCAGATTTTTACACGCACTTAATCTATAGCATCGGCGAGCCGGTTTACGATAACCAAGGCAACATTAGCCGCTTCAATATCACTAAACCCTTTCCCATGTATTATTCCAGCCACCAACGCCTGTCCGGTTTCGGCGCCTTAAGCGGCGGCGTGACGATTGCAAAACAATTCAGCAAAGGCGTAAGCCTGGAAACCGGCATTGAGTATTACACCCACCAGGGCGGCTTGAAAATTGGCGGCGGAGGCGAGGACAAATTCGCCGATTACGATTTCTGGGTAGCCAACGCCGCACTCAAAGTGAAGCTGGACGCTCTCAATGCGCCCGGTAGCAATTATGAGAGGCATCGCGGACATTCTCACCATTCTGGCTCCCCTGCAGGTGTGATGTTCGATCATACCTTGCCCGAAGCCGGCGACTTCATGGTGGGCTATCGGTTTATGCGAAACGAACAAGCAGGCGATATGCTTCGAGGCAGTCATTCGGTCAGTTTAGCAACTGCCAACCTTAACGGCTGTGCGGGTCAGGAATGTGCAGTCACGCCGAAATTTATGAGCATGAATATGCACATGCTAGACCTAATGTATGCGCCTACCGATTGGCTGACCCTGATGCTGATGCCACAGTGGCTAGATATGGACATGACCATGGCTGCCAACCCCAATGTGACAATCACTGCCGGTCATGGCGGACACTCGGGGCACGGACATCAAACTGGCGGGATCGGCGATTTTGGCGCTTACGCCTTGTTCAAGGTTTTAGACCATACCAACCACCATCTCACGGTGAGTTTAGGCGGCACCGCGCCGACCGGCGATGTCGACATCGTGCAACGCAAAACCGGCATTACGCCCATCTATAGTTTGCCAATCCATTACGGTATGCAGTTAGGTAGCGGCACCTGGGATTTTAAACCGGCGCTGACCTATACCGGCAACTACGATCAATTCCTTTGGGGAGCGCAAGCCAATGCGACGATTCGCTTGGAGGACAGCAACGAATCCGGTTTCGCTTTCGGCGATATAGTTCAGGGGATGGCGTGGGGCGGTTTTAAATGGACCGACTGGCTGGCGACTACGGTGCGTTGTGTTTACACCGCTCAAGGCGCGATTCGTGGCAGCTATCCCGTGCCGACGGAGAGCCCCAATATATTCCCGCCTGCGCCATTTTTACCACAGCACATTGGCCCCTTTGACTTTCCCGCCAATTACGGCGGCAGTTATGCCGATCTAGGGCTAGGTATTAACGTTAACATCCCAAACGGCTCATTCGCGGGCAACACCCTCAAGTTCGAGTGGCTGCAGCCGGTCTACACCAACTTCAACGGCTACCAGCCGGATCGGAATTATGCCTTGAACTTCACCTGGAGCTATGGATTTTAACGCTTATAGGCGAATTTAATCAAAGTTTAACTACAATCGATTAAAGCATACAATATGCCGGTTTTTTGAGCTGAACCGTCCGCCGGATCGAGAGCTTTTGAATGAGTGTTATTACTTATCGCATTGATATCCACGGAATGCACTGCGAGGGTTGCGAAACGGCGATCGAAAACGGTGTCGGATCGCTTCCCGGCGTGGACAAGGTCAGTGCCGACTTTCGCCGAGATATGGCTGAAATTCGCTTTGACGGCGATAAAATATCCGTAGACGAAATCTTTAAGCGTATTGAGCAAGTGGGTTATCAAGCGAGTTTAGCAACGCAAGCCAAGGTGTTTAAATCCGGTCATTGGCGAAGCGTTAACAAACCCCGGTTTGGTATCCTGGCGCTTAAACAAACATTAGCCGCGCTATTAGCCTTAGCTGGAATTTTAGGCATTATCTGGCTGGACAGTTGGTTTATGGATCATGCCCAGATGCCGAAGCTCAATCGTGATATCAGTTTCGGTTTATTGTTTTTGATCGGATTTTTAACCAGCTTTCATTGCGTTGGCATGTGCGGGCCTTTTATTATCGGTTATTCGGCACAATCGGCTGACACCGGGCAAAAAACGCATTTTGCCCACTTTTTTTACGGTTTGGGCAAAACTATTTCTTATACCGCCATCGGCGCTTTATTTGGCGCGTTTGGCGCTATCATTGCTTTCACGCCTTATACTCAAGGGGTTGTCGGCTTTGCCGCTGGCGTGTTTCTAATACTCTACGGCTTGCACATGCTGGAGCTGTTCCCCGCTTTAAACCATTTCCAAATCGCGATGCCGCGCTTCGTCCGGCGCTTTATCGGCGACGAGTACCGAAAACATAGTAATCCGTTTGTAATTGGACTGCTCAACGGCCTAATGATTATCTGCGGCCCGTTACAGGCAATGTACATTATGGCGGCAGGTACAGGAAGCTGGTCAGAGGGCGCTTTCATTTTACTCTTTTTCGGCTTGGGTACCTTGCCGTTATTGATGGGCTTTGGATTTTTAACCAGCTTGCTCTCTATAAGTCTGACCCCGAAGTTATTGCGGGCTTCCGGTTATGTGATTATCGTCTTGGGGGCGATTATGTTGAACCGGGGGCTTACCGTAACCGGAGCCGGTTTCGACGTCAACACCCTGGTCGCCAAATTATCCCAGCGGCTGTCGCCGGAAACCATCGAAACGCCTTTGAACGATACAGAACAAGTCATTACGATGGATGTAGTAGCGAAAGGCTTTGTCCCAAACAAATTTACTTTGCGCAAAGGCGTACCGGTGAAATGGATCATCAATGGCAAAGATGTTAACGAATGCAATAAGACTATCGTCGTCCCGCAGTACCATCTTGAAATCACCATTAAACCGGGCGAACAAATCGTGGAGTTTACCCCGCCCGAAACCGGCGTCGTACCTTGGAGTTGCTGGATGGGGATGATTCCGGGAACTTTCGTCATCGTTGATAACCTCCCGCCCCATCCGCAAGGAGAAGCCGCTCCAGTATCTTCGCAACAAGAAGCCAATATCGGCAATCTGTACAATCAGATAATTGAAAAAATTCAAGATTTGTTCCGCTAGTTTTCATAGAAAAGCCTGCGTTTTTCAAACTCTACTCCGTCCGGTACTCGAAACGATTGACGCTTTTCTGCACTGGCAGAAAAGCCGTTGAGGATAAACGGTTTATTTTGATCTGTATCAAAAAACAGAGGATTTAGTTTCGTAATATATTAATTTTGCGTTGAGTTATGAAATAAACGGCTTTTATAAAGTAAATAAAACTATGCGGCAATCCACCTGATTTTTCTTTTGCGTGTTCGCAGGTTTTGCCGTATTGAGTGGGCTTCTGGCGCAAGCATCTTACAGTGTTAACGCCGGGCAAAGCTTTATTACCGAAAAAGCAGGATTGGTAACAATGCTGCAACTCACCGACCTGTGCCTGTTTACCGAAGCCCGCTACACCCGGCATTTATCGCAGGCCGACTTAAACACGCCATTCCAGGATCATCCGTTATCGCTGGAGCATTTTCCTTCCGGCTCGTTTACCCAACCAAATTTAACTACGATCGCGCCATGATCGTCTGGTTCGAAAAACAACGCCACATCATTGATTTTACGATTTCTTCGTTGCTCAGGCGGAAGGTGAAAAATATCGGCCTACTGGCGTTGTACACCTTAATAATCTTCATCCTGGCTTCGACCATGTTCTTCACCTATGCGATCAAAAAGGAAGCCGGACTGATTTTGCAAGGTTCGCCGGAAATCGTCGTACAAAAGATCGTGGCCGGACGACATGACTTGTTTCCGGTGGCGTATCTCGATGCAATCAGGTCGATCCGAGGCGTTGAAAACGTGGAAAGCCGTTTGTGGGGCTATTACTACGACAGTTTAGTGCAAGCCAATTATACCCTGCTGACACCGCCGAACCCGAAAGCGGAATCGCCTAACACGGTTAAGCTGACGACCAAAGTGATCGACCCTAATGATCCCCACGCGGCAGATGTGGATAAGCCGCTGTTTGAATACAACGGCGCGGCGCTGATGCCGGGTACGATGATTATCGGCAATGGCGTTGCCCGGATGCGCGCTATCGGTGTCGGCGACTACATGCCATTCATGGCGAACGACGGCAAGATCATGAACTAAAAAATCATTGGCTTGCTGTCGTCGAATTCGGAGCTGGTGAGTTCGGATTTGATCCTCATCCACGAAGCGGACTACCGGAAATTGTTCGGCATCGGCGACCAGTTCGTGACCGATGTGATCGTCACGGTGAATAATCCCAGTGAGATCCCCACCGTCGCCAAAAAAATCAAGAAAAGGCTGCACGACTCACGCCCCATTATCCAGGATGAAATCCTGCGGACTTACGATTCTATTTTCAATTGGCGCGGCGGCATGATGATTGTTATTTTTTCTGCCGCCGTGCTGGCATTCGTAATCTTTGCCTGGGACAAGGCTTCGGGTTTGAGTGCCGGGGAGCGGCGTGAAATAGGCATCCTGAAAGCTGTAGGCTGGGAAACTTCCGATGTCATCCAGATGAAATTCTGGGAAGGCGCGATGGTTTCGCTTTCGGCTTATCTTGGTGGCGTGATTTTCGCTTACATTCATGTGTTTTTTTTGGGTTCGGCAGTGTTCGAACCGGCGTTAAAAGGTTGGTCAAGCCTTTATCCCCGTTTTACCCTCACGCCTTTCATCAATGCGGAACAGTTGACGACGTTATTCCTTTTGACCGTCGTGCCTTACACCGTAGCGACCATCGTGCCTATCTGGCGGGCGGCGACAATCGATCCTGACACGGCCATGCGCCACACAGGGGGATAAACAATGATCGAACTGATGGACGTGCGCAAAGTTTTCAATGCCGGCAGCCCGAGTGAATATTCCGCCATTAACGGGGTCAGCCTGCATATTCCGGAAAACAAGGTGACCGTGTTGAAGGGACCGAGCGGTTCCGGCAAGACGACTTTGCTAAGCATCGTCGGCTGCATGAGCCGCCCTTCGGCAGGCCGGGTGAAGCTGCGAGACCGCGAAATCACCAGCCTTCCGGAGCGATTTTTGACGGATATACGCCGCAAAACTTTTGGCTTTATTTTCCAGCAGCCGAATCTTATTAAGGGTTTGTCGGTATTGGAAAATGTCATGCTGCCAGCCTATCCGCTCGGGGAGAAGCGTTCGCAATTGAAATTGAAAGCCCATAATGGTTTGCAGGAACTCAATCTGGCGAACAAGGCAGCTTCCAAAGTGGAATGGCTGTCGGGCGGTGAAGTGCAACGGGTTTCCATAGTCCGCGCTTTGATTAACGATCCGCACATCATTATCGCCGACGAACCAACCGCGCATCTGGATACCAAACTGTCCCACCGTTTCATGGAGATCATCGAGAACTTCAAGGCGCATGGTAAAACGGTCATTATCACCAGCCACGATTACCGGCGGTCTGCTTTACTCCCAACGTTGGAAAGATATCTGGTTTCATGCCTCGGCCCTTTATACAGTTAATCCCGAAAACGACGATAATTATGCTTTCGGCGATGTGATCACCGGCGGTTTAGCTTTGCATTACACCTCGAATTACGATCTGATGCTGGGCATTGAAATGGATTCTAGTTATGCCTGGAAGAATCAAGATCAAGGTTTCAAAATCGGCAATAGCGGCGGCACGGTTACAAACTTGGCATTCGTCGGCGACTGGCGCTTTCTCAATGCGTTCGGCGGCAACTTTAAATTGCGCGGCTCGGTCGGCTTGCCCGTCTACGAGGATTTGAATTATGTCAACGCCGTTAATCCGCTAGGTAAACCGTTCCAGCAAGTGCAATTGGGCGACGGCTTTTTCGCCAATCTTGCGATTCAATGGACATTCCGGAGTTCGCCTGATTATCAACATTAATTAACGCTTTTTCTCGACTCTTTAAAGCTAAGTTGTTCAATACGGCGGCTGACGGTCTTTCCCGTTAAGCCACCGCTGGCGATATCGCACGGTCAGTGTGTGAAATAACACAGTTTTTTTCTTTGATTCCTCTTTGAAGCCCTTATTTAGCGGCGTTTTTTATACAAAGTGTGTGATATGCCGCACAGACTGTGTGATATCACGCACTTTTCCCCTTCGCTCTTAAGCTAAATAAAATAAAGCTATTAATATTCATTGACTTGAAAAAATGGCCTGTTATTTGCTTTAATAAAAACCGCCTAAGATTATTTTTGTAAGCATTCGCTTACTGAAGCTTAGGCAATTAATCGATCACAATTAAAACAAATAGTTCGGAGCGCATAGTGTACTTATTTCATAAAGATATTAAGCAAACAAAGACAAAAGCCGTTTGCTTATTAGTAACTTTGTTGGGATTAAACTTTCAAGCTTTAGCTTTGGAAGCCCCGCAACCCTGCCGTTTATTGACCGCCAAACAAGTATTCGATGGTCTAAATTATCCGCAAACAGGTATGGCGGTTTTAATTCAAGGTAACAAAACCAAGCAAATCGGCACGGTTGAATCGTTGCGCGGTCTCTGCAGAAAAGAATTAGATTTGGGCGACGCTACCATCTTACCCGGCTTTATCGAATCGCACGCCCATGTGACGTTTCAAAATGTCAGGAAAGATGCGATATTAGAACATGGCGTCACCACAGTTCAGGATACCGGCGGCCCTTTGCAACCAGTTGAAGGCGGTCAAGGTTCGCTTCGATTATTAAGCACCGGACCGATTATTCAAGCGGCGGGTGGTTATCCATTAAACGTATTCACGCCGCACGATACCGCCGGCGGCCCGGATAAGATCGGCCTCGCGGTTGCTTCACCGGAGGAAGCCCAAAACGCCGTTCAACAGTTAGCCGACGGCGGCGCGACCGCCATTAAGATTGCGCTCGAACCCGGTGGAGAACCCGGCGCGCCTTGGATGCAACCGCACGGCGATCATGCAATACCACCCACGCCTTGGCCAATGTTATCAAGCGATGTCGTGGAAGCTATCGTAACCAAAGCGCACACGCTCGGTAAGCGAGTCATCGCCCATGTCGGCGAACAAACCGGTTTCGATCTCGCTGTCGAGTCAGGCGTCGACGAACTGGCTCACATGCCCTGTTCTACTATTAGCGAAGCTTCGCTGCAAAAAGCAGTCGACGCCGGCATAACTTTCGTCACGACGCTAGATACGCTGGCGTCTTGCGGTCCGGCCGGCATGCATGGAAACGCTTTTGTCTTAGGCATGAAGGGCGCCAATTTCATTTACGGTTCCGAAGTGGCGCACGACAATGTGCCTTGGGGTATTAACGGCGAAGAAATGCACATGATGCTGCATTTGACGCACGGCGCCGATGCAATTAACTTCGACGATGTGATGAATGTCTTCAAGTCGGTAACGTCTAAAGCCGGTCAGCGGCTGGGTATGCATCCGCTGCTCGGCACCTTGGCTCCGGGCGCTCCGGCCGATATCATCGCCGTGCGCGGCAATCCCTTCCAACGTTTCAAATTGCTAGAATATCCCGATTTAGTCATGTCCGGCGGAAAAATCGTGATTAACAAATTTAAATAATATCGCTAAGTAAGAATGCCAATCTATTTTAAAAAATTAATTTAACATTGGCGATTTATTGGTGTTAGGGCGGAGTAACAAACCTTGCCCTCGGGCATATAAGGTTTGTTACTCCAAAATAAAATACAAGCACCTAACGGGAAATAAACTGATAAGCGCTTAAAAAATAAAACGCTAACTCACTACCTGAATTTAAGTGAGTTATGCGTTTTTACTTATTTAAGGACGGAATATACTTTATTCCATACGGCTTTTTTCTAACAGATTCTAACTAGACCGACTATTTGCTCAACTGCTCAATCCGGTAATGCCCTTGACCCAGCTCCCCCAACACATCAGCCAGCCAGGGCAAGGCATTCTGCATTCCGGCCAGTAACGTGTAAGGCGGATTGACAACGAACATGCAGCAAGCGGTCATGCCGAATTCGACGCTGTCGGGCGCAATTCCAAGCTCGAATAACTGGATATTACCAATTCCGCTGGAATGTAAGGCTCGCTCCAAATAACGGGTGCGCTTTCTTTCAACGACGGGACACCAAAGCAAATAACATCCTGTAGCGAAGCGCTTGTACATGGCTTTCAGAGCTTCCGCCACTGCTTGGTAGTCGTTTTTGATTTCGTAGGAAGGATCGATAAGAATAACGCCCCGGCGCTCTTGTGGCGGTAACAAACCTAAGCTGTCTTTTAAGCCGTCAGCGTGAAAGGCTTTACAGCGCTTATCCTCCATGAAAAAGTCATTCAATTGCCTGTATTCCGACGGATGTAACTCATAAAGGAACAGGCGGTCCTGATTTCCCGACAACCGGAGTGCAATCGAAGGCGAGCCAGGGTAATCGCTTAAATGTCCCCTTGGATTCAGTTGCTTAATCAGGTCTGCATAACTGGCTACAGCATCCGGCAAATCCCCCCGCTGCCATAACTTACCGATACCGCCCAAGTACTCCTTATTTTTTTGAACGCCGCCGACCGTTAACCGGTAACGTCCGGCGCCTGCGTGAGTATCAAGGTAACAAAAGGGCTTGTCTTTCTTTTGCAAGTAAGTCAAGACTTGAACTAAAACTACATGCTTGAGAACATCGGCAAAATTCCCCGCATGATAAGCGTGTTGATAACTTAACATGAGAAAATCGCTCAGAGCGCCTTTTCGACAATGGTTATGCCGATCTCAAAGGCAATCAAGCCGATAATAATCCATTCCAAGATGGAAGAATGACGGTGTTTTTGTTCGTCGGCTAGCATCTCAAACAGTTCGTAAATCGTTTCCAGTTTTTTGGCCAATACTTCGGTGCGCGGCGCAATTTCCAGGTATTTGGCGGCAATGCCGTAATACGTTTCGTATTCGGGATATTCCCAGAAAAAATCCGGTTTATCCAGCAAATCGTAGTTCAAAATAATGTCGCTCTTGGTCAAAAATAACTGTCCGCGTATTTTGGCGATCTCATGTCGGCCCAGCTTGATTCTGCCGTCCTTAGCCAAGGACTTGGGAATATAACTGGTATTGTTGATGGTGGTGATGGCGTTGGTCTCGAACGAAGCCAGTTTTATGGATTGCGCCATGCCTTGGGATAATGAAAACAGCAAAATAGGATCGGATGATTCGATTTCGATGTGGTCTTCGATTATGCGCGTCTGAGGGCTATCGAGCGCGAAGGTAAAATTGTCTTCCTCAATGGTTTCCAGAGGATTATCGGCGTATTCCAGCAATAACTGATGAAGTTTCTGCTGCCGTTCCGAATTGACATTCCAATGCACAACCGTACCGTAAGCAAAAATGACCGACCACGTGTCGTCGTCTTCGACCATTAACGCCCCTTTAATAATCCTGATCAAGTTCGTTTCCGAAAGGATTTTCGCCAGCGCGCCGACATCGAAGTTTTGCGCCAAACAATAGGCCACACAATGCTTGACTGTTTGGGGGTCGGACATGGTCGGTTACCTTACGCCGTCTGTTAGGTGGTAGTTACAAGTTGCCGTTAATTTTAGCCGGTCTGTATCGAATCCTGTATAGCCTTGAGTTTAATAGACTCCGTTTTCATCTAAGCTTCACATCGATCTACACCGTAAAAAAGCATTTTAATTTTCGGAAATTTTAAGCAACCAACCGTCCTCGGCGCGGCAAGAAGCGACTTTGGAGTCTATCTTCACATCAATCCGGGCCGCCGTATTACGTAAAGATTCGGGTATTTTACCTTTGATCACATAATAAGGATTTTTAAATTCGGTTTGAATTTCCACCGGCTGTCTTTTGACTTCTACGAAAACCTGATCTGGATCGTCTAAGTTAGACACCACGAAAGAAAACTCTGAACCCGGAGCAACCGTCGCCAGATGAGCAGGCTGCATCTTACTTAACTGCGGGCGGAGACAAGCGGCCCCGCCGGTTTCAGCCTTAGCGCCTCTGCCGCGATGAGCGCTGTGATCCATTGCCGCCTGGACATCGAACATTGAAGCGGCCAACAAAACCGCCAGCAAATGTGTTTTTTTCATTGGGATGCTCCTTATTGTTATAGTTGATAAGGGTATTATGATTCGATTATACCTACTAGTTTACTAGACTTTATCGTTATTATTGTGAGGACTAAGAATCTTATTTTTCGCGTACCAGAAGCAACCGTTTCATAACACATTGGCGTAATCCTGTTCCAATTGCCTGAAGTTCATCGAGGTCATAAAACGGCTGAAGCTGAGCCACGCGGAAAGCCCCATCAGGTCGGTGAATTGCGGCGGCAGAAAACGCGGAGTAATTACGACGCCTTCTTCGACTAAATCGGCCAGCACTTTCATGTCTTCGATCATGGTTTTACCGCAAAACAATAACGGTATCCGGTCGGGCCGTCCTTTGTTTACCGCCAGACGCATGAAGTTATAAGTCAACACGAAGCCTTTTATATAGGTCAGGTCTTTGGTAAACGGCATCGCATTGGGTAGACTGCCTCTGAACACGCGGCTGCTGATGGTGTAGCTCTCCTCCATATCCAAGCCTTTATCGAGAAAAAAGTTGAAAATCTCGACGAAATTGGCGCCCTGTTCCGCCAGCGTTATGGCGCGAACCCGGTTTATTAATCGCATGAGCCGGTTGGGCGTGGAACTGAACGTCAATATCTCCATCAACACCGCCAATCCTTCTTGAGTAACCGTCGCCGACGGCGGACCCTTGCCGAGAAATGTGCAATAAGGCTGCGCCAGGCCGTTGAGGGTCGTGCCTAAATGCACCCAGATTTCATGCACTTCTAAAACCCGCAAATCCCTCATGTTGAATAGGGCATCTGCTCGCAACTTAATGTAATCCGTGCCCGCTGCGGCATCGGCGATAATTCCGTCGCTGATCATCGCTCTTAGACCATTGCCGGGTAGCATCGCCTCAATCCGGCTATTAAGAATCGCTACCGCCTCTGGCGCCGGAATAGTTTTGGGTTCTTCCGCCAAAAAATCCAGTTTCAGCAACTGCGCCAAAGTCTCTTCCATCATGCTGCCTAAATCGGCAATGGTAGGATCGCCGACATGGAAAACATCCTGCGACGAGCCGTACAACTCTTGTGAAATATTGGTAAAAATAGCGCTGCCGCGCGATTCCAACATGGTCACCACGTCCTGATATTCCCGGCAAATCCGGCGCATAATCACGCTCAGCGGATTCAGTTGACCGAGCTTGCGCACCAAATCCCGTTCGATTTGATGAAACTCCTGCTTTTTATCCTGCGGATCGAAGCCCAAGGATCTTTCTTGGTAATAGTCCGGCAAAATTTTGGGCATTTTTTTGCCTTTATCGGCAAAAAAAGCCTGTTTGACCCCGTCATCCCATTTGATAGCATCAAGGATGCGGATCGGTTGCTGCGCTTTGACAATCCGATCGGAAAGCGTTTTTACTTCGGTCAAATAAGTCGAGACGGGTAGTTTATCGTTCATTTTTTAACTTACCGTTTATCCAAATAAAAAGCTTAATTTTGTTCTCCTGCAACCCAGTATAGCAACACAAAACGCTAGAAAGCAGAATTATGATTGTACCTGCTTTTGAACGGCAACCTATTATTAGCAGATCAACATTAAACCGCTCCAATGATTACCCATTTGTATAGCGCCTTACCGCTTAAGTAAGCCATGACGGACAAAAATAGCAAGAAAAGAATTGCTAATTTCATCAATTGCTTTATAATCGCTTCTCTTAATCGCGGGGTGGAGCAGCTTGGTAGCTCGTCGGGCTCATAACCCGAAGGTCGTAGGTTCAAATCCTGCCCCCGCTACCAAAAACAAGAAGACCCCGGCATGGGGTTTTTTTATTTTGAAAAGCTTCTTTACGCGGAAGCTTAACTGGAAGGTTATTAAAGGAAGGGCCGTTGGCTCTTTTTTTTTGTGCAAAGATTGTCGAGGAATACATGAAACGGGCGCCTGAGCATTTGATCAATTTGATCGAACCCATCGTTGAGGGCATGGGTTATGCGTGTGTCGGAATCGAATATAACCCCCACCCCAAACATGGCTTGCTCCGGATTTACATTGACAGTCCGGATGGCGTCCAGGTGGACGATTGCTCCAAGGTCAGCCACCAAATCAGCGGCATCCTAGATGTCGAGGATCCGATTCAAGGCAATTACCAGTTGGAAGTTTCTTCGCCCGGCGCGGACAGGCCGTTTTTTTATGTCCATCAGTTTGAACAATTTACCGGTAGCACCGTCCTCGTTAACCTATACCAATCTAATGCCGGCAGGAAAAAAATTACCGGTGTTATTGAGAAAGTTGTGGACGGCATAATTACGCTGCGCGAAGCAGAGCAAATTTTTGAGGTGCCTTTCGACACGATAAGCAAAGCGCGTCTGGTGCCCGATTACTCAATTGAAAAAGGAGGACGCAATGGCAAATAAAGAGATTTTATTGGTCGCCGAGGTATTTTCTAATGAAAAAGATATCGACAAGGAAATTGTTTTCCAAGCCATCGAATCGGCATTAGAAGCCGCTACAATCAAACGCCATACCAATCAAATCAAAGCGCGCGTTGTCGTCGATAGAAAAACAGGAGATTACAAAACTTACCGGCAATGGGATGTGGTGGACGCTAATCCCGAAATCGACGGCGACGTGGAGTTTCCCGCTTCGCAAATCCTGTTAGAAGCCGCTCAACTGGATGATAAAAATATTCAAGCCGGCGATATTATTCAAGAAGAGATCGAATCCGTCGAATTCGGACGAATTGCCGCGCAACATGCAAAACAAGTCATTATTCATAAAGTCCGTGAAGCGGAGCGTAAGAAAATTGTCGAAGCCTACAAAAGCAGGGTCGGCGAGCTGATAACAGGCATTGTAAAACGGATAGAAAAAGGTAGCGTTTACCTAGACTTAGGCGGGCATGTAGAGGCTTTTATCGCTAAAGAAGATTTAATTCCCAAAGAAGCCATCCGCAACGGCGACCGAATTAGAGGTTATCTAAAAGACGTCCGTTCGGAAGCGCGCGGGCCGCAACTTTTTGTGAGCCGCACTGCACCCGAGTTGCTCATAGCCTTATTCCGTTTAGAAGTCCCTGAGGTCAACGAAGGCTTAATCTCGATTATGGGCGCGGCTCGCGATCCCGGTTCCAGAGCCAAAATTGCCGTAAAAAGCAACGATCCTAGGCTCGACCCGGTTGGCGCGTGTGTGGGCATGCGCGGTTCTCGCGTACAATCGGTCACGAACGAACTGGCCGGCGAACGGATCGATATCATTCTGTGGAATCCGAACGAAGCTCAATTCGTCATCAATGCAATGGCGCCTGCCGAAATCCAAGCCATCGTTGTCGACGAAGATAAACACAGCATGGATTTAGCGGTCAGTTCTGAAAACCTGTCTCAAGCCATAGGCCGCGGCGGTCAAAATGTCCGTTTGGCATCGGAACTTACCGGCTGGGAACTTAATGTGCTCGACGCCACTAAGGCCGAAGAAAAAAGCGAAGCCGAAGCGTTTAAAATTAAGCAGCTCTTTATCGACAAACTCGATGTTGACGAGGATATCGCAATGCTTTTGGTTGAAGAAGGTTTTAATACGGTCGAAGAGATTGCCTACGTCCCATTCAGTGAAATGCTGGATATCGAAGGCTTCGATCAAGATCTTGTCGAAGAGTTGAAAAACCGCGCCAAGGACGCTTTGCTTTACGATGCCATCACTGCCGAAGAAAAAATCGAATCCATTCATCCTGCGGATGATTTACTTGATATGGAAGGTATGGATGCGGCGTTAGCTAACGAGTTAGCGAGTCATGGAATAGTCAGCATGGAAGATTTAGCAGAACAATCCATCGATGATTTGTTAAGTTTTACCGACATGACCGAAGAACGGGCGGCGCAGCTTATTATGAAAGCCCGCGAACCTTGGTTTGCTGAAACATCGGGTGAAGAATAAGGAGCCAAAAAATGAGCGATAAATCAGTGCGTGAATTAGCCGAGGTAGTTAAAATTCCTCTGGAAAGGTTATTGGTTCAGCTTAATGAAGCCGGACTTTCGGTAACGAACCCTGAAGATGTTATAAGCGATGAAGATCAAAAAAAATTGCTCATTCATCTGCGTAATCGCCACGGCAAGCCAACGGGAGAAACCGAAGGCTCGCCTAAACGGGTTACTTTAGAACGCCGGAAAGTAATTGAGATTAAACAGCCTAACGCTCCAGGCGCTTCAACTAAAACCATCAGTGTCGAAGTTCGCAAAAAAAGGACCTACGTCAATTTAAAATCCAAAGACGAAGCGGAAGCTGCCGAAAAAAACGATATTCCGCCGGAAAATACATTAAACGTTCTCGCGCAAACGGCTGCAGAAGTTAGTGAACCGGCAACTTCTCAAGCAAGGGTCGGCGAAGAAGCCGGGGCGATTACCGAACCGTCCGGCGTAAGCAAAGAAGCACCAAAAATTGAGTCCGTACTCGAACAAGAAACTCCTGCTAAGACAATTACGGAAGAACCCAAAATCGATACGGACGTTGAAACATTAGCGCTAAAAATCGAGAAAAAAGCGAAAACCGAAAAACCGGTAAAACCAGCGGAACTCGAGGATTCGAAAAAGAAACTGGACGAAAAAGAACGCCGTCACGAAGAGTCCATAAAAAGAAATGCCGAACGGGTTCGCCAACAAGCTGAGGGCAAGAAAAAAGGCACCTTGCACAGGGGCGGCAAGGCAGAAGAAGAAGGTCACAGTATTAATTGGAACGCTTCGCGTAAAAAGAAAAACAAGTCGTCAGAGCGCAGCAGCACAATTCAAGCCGATAGCAAGCACCAATTCGAAAAACCCGTTGCGCCCGTGGTCAAAGAGGTATCGATACCCGAGATGATAAACGTCTCCGATCTTGCCCAAAAAATGAGCGTAAAAGCGGCATTAGTCATCAAGCATCTGATGAAATTGGGCATTATGGCGACTATCAATCAGCCTATTGATCAGGAAACTGCCGTAATATTAGTTGAAGAAATGGGCCACAAAGCCGTCATGCAAAATGACGACGACTTTGAAAAAGAATTACTTGCCGAGGCTCAACAAGACGAGGAGTTTCCGGCTTTGCCCAGAGCGCCTATCGTCACAATCATGGGACACGTCGACCACGGTAAAACGTCGCTGCTGGACTATATCCGTAAAACCCGCGTTGCCGCCGGTGAAGCGGGCGGCATTACCCAGCATATCGGCGCTTATCAGGTAAAAACCGACCACGGCTCGGTTACGTTCTTGGATACGCCGGGGCACGCCGCTTTTACCGCCATGCGCGCCCGCGGCGCCGATGTCACCGACGTAGTAATCGTGGTGGTCGCGGCAGACGACGGTGTCATGCCGCAAACCAAAGAAGCTGTTGACCACGCCAGGGCCGCCAATGTGCCTATCATAGTCGCCATGAATAAAATCGACAAGACGGACGCCAACCCCGATAAAGTCATGCAAGAATTAGCCAATATCAATGTCATTCCCGAAGAATGGGGAGGCGATATTCAATTCCTGAAAATTTCGGCTAAAACCGGTGAAGGTATCGACGAACTTATCGAAGCGCTTATTGTGCAAACCGAAATTCTGGAATTAAAAGCCCCCGCTGAAGGCCCAGCTTCCGGCATCGTTATCGAATCAAGGCTGGACAAAGGCCGAGGCGCAGTCGCTACAGTATTGATTCAAAAAGGAACTTTGGAAAGCGGTCAGATGGTTCTTTGCGGGCACGAATTCGGTCGTATCCGCGCGATGTTCAATGAAAACGGTAAGGCCATCAAAGAAGCGGGACCCAGCGTCCCGGTTGAGATCCTCGGCTTGTCAGGAACGCCGAATGCCGGCGATGAATTTTTGGTTGTGCAAAACGAACGCGTCGCTAAAGATCTGGCCAAACACCGCGAAGACCGCAAACGCTTCAGCAAACATGCGGCGCAAAGCGCCTCCAAACTGGAGGAAGTCTTCTCCAGAATGACTGCTGGCGAAATAGCCAGCGTCAATCTCGTCCTCAAAACCGACGTTCAAGGCAGCTTGGAGGCGTTACGCGGTTCCTTGGTTGATCTATCAACGGACGAAGTGGAAGTTAAAGTCGTGTACGGCGGCGTCGGCGGCATCAACGAAGGCGACGTCAATTTGGCTATCGCTTCAAACGCCATTTTGATGGGCTTTAACGTCAGGGCGGATGCAACCGCGCGCCGCTTAATCGAGGAAAAAGGCGTCGACCTGCACTATTACAGTATCATTTACGAAGCCATCGATGAGGTTAAAAAGTCCATCAGCGGCATGTTGGCGCCGGAAATCAAGGAACAAATCGTCGGCCTGGCTGAAGTGCGAGACGTATTCCGTTCGCCGAAATTTGGCGCGATTGCAGGCTGTATGGTCGTTGACGGCTATGTCAAACGCAACCTGCCGATCCGCGTATTGCGCGATAACGTCGTTATCTTTGAAGGCCAATTGGAGTCCTTACGGCGTTATAAAGACGACGTTGCCGAAGTCAAAATGGGCATGGATTGCGGTATCGGCGTCAAAAACTATAACGACGTCAAAATCGGCGACCAAATCGAAGTGTTCGAACGCACCGAAGTTAAACGGGTGTTGTAAAGAGTATGACCAAAGAATATGGCCGTAGCAGCCGCGTGGCTTCGCAAATGCAAAAGGAACTGGCGTCTATTCTGCAACGCGACATCGATGACTCGAGATTAGGTTTCATCACGATCAATGAGGTTGTCTTGAGCAAGGATCTTGCTTCGGCAAAAATTTATTTTACCGTGCTGAACGCCGATGCCCAAGGTAAGAAAAACCACCTGAAGTGGTTAAACGAACTGGCGCCGATGATCCGTCATTTTCTCGCCAAAAAAATGCAGCTCAGACATATTTCCGAACTGAAATTCTTCTACGACGACTCTTTCGATACAGGAATACGGGTCGCCGAGCTGCTCAGCGATTTACATAAAGAAGAACTCCCCGGCGAAGAGAACACGGACGAAAAGCCATGACCATGCGCCGTTCCGGGCGCAATATCCACGGCATATTGCTGTTGGATAAACGCTTAGGCATCTCTTCGAACAGGGCGTTACAGGAAGTAAAACGATTATACAACGCTAACAAGGCGGGACATACCGGAAGCCTTGATCCTCTAGCCTCCGGTTTGTTGCCGGTCTGCTTCGGCGCGGCCACCAAAGTATCCGGGATGCTACTCGACGACAATAAGCGTTACCGGGTTGTTATCCAACTCGGCGTGAGAACGGATACCGGCGACCTGGAAGGCAGCATTATAGAAATGAAGCCGGTGCCCGATTTTACTATTGAAACCATTCAATCAGTGCTGGACAAATTCAAAGGCGAAATCGGTCAGGTTCCGCCCATGTACTCGGCATTGAAGCAAGATGGAAAAAAATTGTACGAACTGGCCCGGAACGGTAAAACCGTCGAACGCTTAGCCAGGCGTATTACGATATTTGAATTAGAATTAATCGAGTTCCGACATAACATGCTGGAACTCGATGTTTACTGTTCGAAAGGCACCTATATTCGCTCGCTTGCCGAAGACATCGGCCACGAATTGGGTTGCGGAGCAACGGTCAAGGCGCTAAAAAGAACCCAGGCAGGCAGATTTTGCATTACGCAGGCCGCATCGATAGAACAATTCCAAGCAATGGATGAGCAAGAACGGATGACTGCCCTTATAGCTGTCGATAACCCTTTACAATCCTTACCGGCGGTACATTTGGATACTCGGCAAACGGTTAACATCAGATACGGACAATCGCTCGGACTTGATAACGATGAAAAAATAAGCGGTCCGGTGCGAATGTATCATGCGGACGAGTTTTTAGGGTTGGGCGAAATGCGCTTGGATGGTAAACTAGCGCCGAAAAAACTATTCAATCTGAGTGACTAGGCCCAAGCGTCGGCAAAGGCCCACAAAATTCAAAACCATTTCTACACCCTATCGTGGAGATGGATTTTGCAACCGGCTCGCGCTCTTCGATACAGCGCGAGTCTTTAATTTTTATTAATCTTTTTAAAATAGGGATTACTTACATGGCATTTACAGCAGAGCAAAAAAAAGCAGTGGTCGAACAATACCGTTTATCCGAAACGGATACCGGTTCACCCGAAGTCCAAATCGCATTATTGACTGCACATATAGTGCATTTAACGCCGCACTTTGCGGAACATAAGAAAGACAACCATTCCCGCCGGGGTTTGTTACGAATGGTTAACCAGCGCCGGAAACTGCTGGACTATCTGAAAAACAAAGATATTAACCGTTATCGTTCCTTGATTGACCGTCTTGGCTTACGTAAATAAAACTTGCCTGGAACGGCTGCTACGCTGTGTATTAGCCGTTCCTGATTCACTTTTTGCAGTGAACCCCCTTAATTCATTCTTTAACATATAAGGAACCTTATAGTGAATCCAGTCAGGAAACAATTTCAGTACGGCGGCCGGTTCGTTACTCTACAAACCGGGGAAATAGCCCGTCAAGCGGACGGTGCTGTGATAATCGACGTCGAAGGCACAACCCTTTTAGTGACAGCCGTTGGCAAAAAAGAACCGAGCGGCGGCGATTTTTTTCCGCTGACCGTTAACTACCAAGAAAAAGCTTACGCGGCGGGCAAAATACCTGGCGGTTTTTTTAAGCGCGAGGGTAGGCCAAGCGAGCAAGAGACGCTTATCTCGCGGCTCATCGACAGACCGATACGGCCTTTGTTTCCTGAAGGCTTTACCAACGAAGTTCAGATTGTCGCTACCGTTGTATCGTTGAATCCCGAAGTCGATACCGAAGTGCCCGCGTTATTGGGCGCGTCTGCTGCCTTGGCGGTGTCCGGATTACCTTTTAATGGCCCGATCGGCGCCGCTTGCGTGGGTTATAAGGACGGTCAGTACCTACTTAATCCTTCCCCTGCCCTGCTCAAAGAATCCGAACTCAATCTCGTTGTCGCCGGAACGGCTAAAGCCGTGCTGATGGTCGAATCCGAAGCCGCCGGTCTATCCGAGGAGGTCATGCTCGGTTCGGTGTTATTCGGGCACGAACAAATGCAGATCGCCATCAACGCAATTAATGAATTTGCCGAAGCTGCGGGCATGGGCAAGGTCGAATGGAATGCGCCTGACACGAACGCCGAACTCGAACACCAAGTCGTAAGCCACGTTGAAGACGCTATCAAAACCGCTTATCAGATTCCCGAAAAACTGATACGGCAAGAGAAATTAAAAGAAATTAGAAATGCCGTAGTCGAGAAATTGACCGCAACCGGTGAGTATGCCGAAAGCGCGATTCGCATAATCATCGAAAATCTCGAATACAAAATCGTTCGCAGCGCCATCTTGAACGACAATAAAAGGATCGACGGACGGGCGCTGGATTCGATCAGGCCGATTTCCATCCGCACTGGCGTATTGCCGAGAACGCACGGCTCCGCGCTGTTCACTCGCGGCGAAACACAGGCGTTAGTTGTAGCTACGCTGGGAACGCAACGCGATGCGCAAATCATCGACGCGCTCTCAGGCGAATATAAAGAACCGTTCATGCTACATTACAACTTCCCTCCTTATAGTGTCGGCGAAACCGGCCAAGTCGGCTCGCCCAAACGCCGGGAAATCGGCCATGGCCGCCTTGCCAAACGCGGCGTTCTGGCGGTATTGCCGGACATGGATGAATTTCCTTATGTCCTTAGAGTAGTATCGGAAATTACCGAATCCAACGGCTCCAGTTCGATGGCTTCCGTATGCGGCAGCAGCCTTGCACTAATGGACGCAGGCGTACCCATTAAAACACCGGTGGCAGGCATCGCGATGGGCCTTATCAAAGAAGGCGATCAATTCGCCGTCCTTTCCGACATCATGGGCGACGAAGACCACCTGGGCGACATGGACTTTAAGGTCGCCGGTTCCGCCGACGGCATCACAGCCCTGCAAATGGACATCAAGATTGACGGCATTACCGCTGAGATCATGAAAACCGCGCTGGCGCAAGCCAAAACCGGGCGTTTGCATATCCTTGGCGAAATGAACAAAGCCTTGTCGGCCAGCCGCGAACAAATGTCAGACTTCGCCCCCCGCATCATCAGCTTCAAGATCGATCCGAGCAAAATCCGTGAAGTCATCGGTAAAGGCGGCGCAACCATCCGCGGGATTACCGAACAAACCGGCGCCAGCGTCGACCTAACCGACGATGGGGTCGTCAAGATCGCTTCGGTTGATAAAGCTGCCGGAGAAGAAGCCCGCCGCTTAATCGAAGAAATTACCGACGAAGTCGAAGTCGGGAAAATTTACGAAGGCAAAGTCGCAAGACTGATGGATTTCGGCGCTTTTGTCACCATCCTGCCGGGCAAGGACGGACTTGTTCATATTTCGCAAATCTCTGACGACCATGTCGACAAAGTCAGCGATAAACT
>DLHW01000054.1:12267-35594 GCA_002483425.1 Methylococcaceae bacterium UBA7658 | reverse complement strand
CGCGTTCGATTAAGTATGAAGGAAGCTCAAAAATCGGAATAATATTTTAGAGCTAAGTATAAAAAATAAAAGGGCGGTAACGCCCTTTTATTTATTTTATCTAACTCTATTTTTTTGATATTCCGGGCCGTTTTGCCTATTATTTTCGTTTAAAAAAGCTAAAATCTAAGTCCCGTGATAATATCCGCCGGGAGAACCTTTTTCGTTCGATACAGGATTATTTTCTTGATTACTGTCTTCCATAGGCAACGACTGTTGCGTCTCCATAGCAGGCGGCGGCACTACTCTCTCATAAATCGCAACCGGTTCCCCGTCTAAATCCGTTAAAGCTTGATTTAAAGCTTTTTGATCGAAATCGGGAGTTTCCTCGCCCGTAGTTTTTTGTATAAGTCTCAATGCGGTTTCATAACGCTGTTGTTGCCCCATTTCTTCGCCTTCTAGGTCGGGATGAGCTTCAATATACAAAACATTCTCCAGCCAACCCACCTTGATAGGCTGTTTCACTATATATACCGGCGTTCCCACAGGCACCACTTCATACAAGGCTTCAACATCGTCCGGATACATGCGTACGCAACCATGAGTAATTTGCATTCCGATGCCAAAGATTTTATCGATGTCGGTGCCATGAATCCGGTACTCGCCCGGCAAATTTAGGTAAAGCGCTCTCGTACCCAACGGATTATGAGGACCTGGCGGTACAATTTCCGGTAATGGATCGCCCATCGCGGCATGCTCGCGTCTTATTGATTCAGGCGGATGCCAAGCTGGATCTTTAACCTTTCTGATGACAGAAGTCTTACCTAACGGCGTTTTCCAATCCTGTCGGCCAATTCCGTGAGCAAACGACATAACCTCGCTTTTTTGACCAGGCGGATAGTAATACATCCGAAACTCTGAAATATTCAGAGTAATACCATTTCGAGGCGTATCGGGAAGCACTCGCCGGTTGGGTAATCTGACCACTTCGCCTTTTTTGATTAACCAGCGGTCAACTTTCGGATTGAGCTTGATAATCTCGGTTTGCCCTAAGGTATAACGCAACGCGACATCCAATAAGGTCTCATCTTGATCAATACGAACGCTAGAATCTCCGCTAGGAAATTGAACGATCACGTTATCGCCCGGATTTTCTGGCATTTGGTACGTAGTTGCATTAACGATATTATTTCCGGCAATAAGGCAAGAAATAATAAGAAACCATTCTTTACAAAGTTTCATTAAATCAATTATCCGTGAATTTACAAAAAAACCATCTAGTGAAATATGAAAACCGCTTTACCTTTTGATAAATATCAGTTTGCTTGGTTCAAAAGGGCTTAAATTTTAACACGCATCTAAAATATAGGCACTTATTCTTTAAGCAAAAATTAAGACATTTTCGCCTCTATTTTTTCAAGCTTAATGATAATTTATTGATTTTTTTATTTGTTAGCTTGCCGGACGACCCGGACCGCATCGAATCTGTTTTGATGCATAAATGAAAGGCAGGTTACAAATCTTTTGTTTATTTCTTAAAAATAACATCGTCATTAATCATTTGAAATAAAAAGAAGAGATTTATTTGACAAACTTCTAAAACAAAAAAACCCGCTAAAAGCGGGTTTTTCAGTATGGGTAAAATTTTTAATATTCGAAAATATTATTTATTGACCCCAAACCAACTCAACGCGGCGGTTTTGTTGTCTGCCTTCTTCAGTGCTGTTGTCGGCAATTGGCATATCTTCGCCGTATCCATGAGCAGTCATTCTGTTGGTAACACCTTTCATGCTCAAGTAATCAACGACCGATTGCGAACGTCTTTGCGACAAACGCATGTTATACCGGCTCGTACCTTCACTACTGGTATGGCCGCGGACTTCGATATCATTTTTTTGAGGATGCGCGATTAAGCCTTCGGCAACGCCATCAAGGATAGCCATTGCATTCGGCGTCAATTGCGCCGAGTTATACTCGAAGTTTACACCTTTTAACTCTAAGCTCAATGCACAGCCTGATCCGTCGACTTTACTGCCTGCAATCGTACCCGGGCAGGTATCGATACAATCATTGACACCGTCGGCATCCGAATCTAATGTCGAACAATCAGGTGCAACTTCTGGAGCAGCCGCTTGAGGTTTTGGACCCAGAGGAACCACAAAACCCACGTTTACAGTCATATCATGATATTCGTTAGTTTTGTTCGGCGTTAAGTTAGCGTCGAAATTATTGTTATAACGATAACGAACGTCACTGCGTAACAACAAATTGTCGAGCAACTCGTAAGTAAAACCAGCGCCAACCTCGCCTATGAATCCAGGTGTGCTTTTACCATTGACATTGCTGTGCATTCCGCCAATTGCGGCTACTGTATACGGAGAGAATTTATCCCGCATAAAGTAGTATTGCACGTCAGCCGTACCGCCCATCAAATCCCATTGGCCTTTACGTCCGATACGATCTCTTAGATCGTCGAATCCGTTATAGAAACCTCTAACTTCGACGTTGAAGTGTTCATCGATTATTTTTCCGATACCTAAACCCGCGCCGTAGCCGGCGTTATCGCCATTGCGATCGCCTCCTGGATTCACATACGAACCGAATGGAGCAATATACCAGCGGTTATCGAGAAATTCTTCGGCTTGAGCCGATGCAGCAAAACCTAGGCCCGTTAGCAGGGCGAAGGCGATTAAATTTTTATTTAACATTGTCTTATCCTATTTTAGTTAGAAAATTAATTGGTTTATTCTGTAACTTAGCACACACCAACACAGACGTCCTTGAACAAGTCCCCTTACTCAGCACCAACCTTTCATTACATTAGCTGTGCAAAGTATAAACCTGATAATTTCAAATACAATTTAGTACAAAACCTAGGGTTTACACTAATTTTACCCTAAATTTAGAGCTGGATTGTGACTTTACCTAACCCTTGTATTAATTCTACAACAATTGTGATAAATATACAACATCAATAAAAATAATAACTTTTCAAAATTGACTTTCACTCAGTTTCCTAAAAGCTAGTCTAGCAATTTTTCTTTGATCGATTTGCTAGGTTTTTTAATGATGCGTTTTGATCGGCTACTATTATGAATGAGGTTTAAAAACTTAGGACGGTTCGGCGCATTTTTGGTTATTTGCCGGTATTCTCAAAAACCACGACGGTTTTACTGTTGACGGTGTAACCATTATTTTGCAACGGTTTTAGTTGGTCTGGAAGAAGAACATCCTCACCCTCAGGCAATGATGTATCGAGAACTCTGCGCCAGCTTTTGCCTTTAATGTCCGGCAGATTTATTATCCTACTTTCATCCGACATATTGATTGCTATATGTAGATCGGCCTCTTGATCGTTGCAACCGGCCAACGTATACGACAACATTCGAGTTTCTGGGTTACTCCAATCCGGATCGTCCGATTCAGCGCCGTGCCAGCTTATATCGGCAATAGCTCTATTCTGAACGGTTTTACCCGTTAAAAAACGCCTGCGCATAACCGCGGGATGACGCTTACGAAGCGCAATCATTTTCCGGACAAACTGCACCATATCGCCGTTTTCTGCCGCCATGCCCCAATCAAGCCAAGACAATTCATTATCCTGACAATAGGCGTTGTTGTTGCCGTTTTGACTGTTCAAAAACTCGTCGCCCGCTAACAACATGGGGACGCCCTGACTCAACAATAAAATTGCAAAAATATTCTTAGCTTGTCTTCTGCGTAATTGCAGAATGCCGCTATTGCTGGTGTCACCTTCAACGCCATGATTGAAACTGTAATTCTCGTTGCTGCCGTCCTGATTAATCTCGCCATTGGCGAGATTATGTTTTCCGTTATAGCTTAATAGATCGTATAACGTAAAGCCGTCGTGGCAGGTCACAAAGTTAATACTGCTGATGGGCAAACGGCCTTGATGTTCGTAGAGATCGCTACTACCGCAAATCCGGGTAGCGGCTTCGGCAATCAATCCGGTGTCGCCACGCACAAACCGGCGTATGACGTCGCGGTATCTGCCATTCCATTCGCCCCAGCGGTAACCTGGAAAACTGCCGACTTGATACAGCCCTGCAGCATCCCATGCCTCGGCGATCAATTTAGTTTTGAATAGCCGCTCCGACAATTCGATGCCCCATAATACCGGCGGATCTTCTAGGACTTCGCCGTTTTCGCCGCGGGTCATGGCGCTCGCCAGATCGAAGCGGAAACCATCGACATGCATCTCGTTAACCCAATATTCCAAACAACTGATGATAAACCGGCTAACTAGCGGATGATTGGCGTTAACCGTATTCCCGCAACCGGTATAATCGATAAAAATACTTTTATCCAATTTATCATGATGATAGAAAATTTTTCCGCCGATACCCTTGAAATTGATAATCGGACCTTGAGCGCCGGACTCAGAAGTATGATTGAAAACCACATCCATAATGATACCGATACCGGCCTTATGTAAGGCTTTGACCAAATCCTTGAACTCTTTCAAGTGGGTACCCTGTTCGGGCGTCACGCAATAACCCGGATGGGGACTGAAAAAACTGTGGGTGCTGTAGCCCCAATAATTTTTTAAACCGAGATCGTAGGTATTACGGGGCACATCCTGTTCGTCGAACGCCATGACCGGCAATAACTCGACGTGGGTAATTCCTAATTGCCGAAGATAAGGAATTTTTTCAATCAAACCCAAAAATGTTCCGGGATGAGTAACTTGAGCAGAAGGATGCCGTGTAAAACCGCCGACGTGTAATTCGTAGATTATAGCTTTCTCGCTACTGATGCGAAGCGGAGTATCACCTTCCCAATCGTACCGGTCGTCGACAACGCAGCAGCGCATGGCAGTCGCGCTGTTATCGCCCGGTTTACAAGCTGCTTTCCGGCTCCAATTTTTATGGCTAACCGCCCGCGCCCAAGGATCGACGAGATGTTTTTCTTTATCGAAGTTAAAACCGTATTCGCGGGTTAAGTTGTCGCCATCGATGCGCCAGTTATACCAAACACCCACGGGCAGTCCGATAACATAAACATGCCAATAAAAAAACGTCCGGTGGACATCCTTATCCAAAGCTATGATTTGAAAAGGCTTCTTATCTTCCGCTGTGTTAAAAAGCAGCAATTCGACTTGCGCGGCGAACCGGCTGAATATCGAGAAATTAACACCGCCGCCATTAGGCGTACAGCCGAACGGATAACTATTTCCGGGTTTTGTATCGTATTGATTTTTTTTCATAATCTACTCTAATTTCATTGAATCGGCAGAACAACCTGAGCAATGAAGATTAACAACAATAAACGCGACTTCGATCCGTTTGGGTGCCAGTAATTATGAATTTTTGATTATTACAACCGTTGATGATTGGCGTTTTACCTAATATTACGGTTTTTGCGCACAATAGAGACCGTGTACAATCAATCCGGTTAAAAACACTATGGTTTTTTAAATGCACTTTATTACTGGCACTTAAAAAACGAATAAAGTTGAATTTCGGCATTTTTTATTTTTCTTGGTACCGTGGAATTAAATATTGCAGGGCTGCGTAAAAGATTCTACTACAACAACCATAATCGCTGATGAATTAGTTCGTTTACTCATGGGAAACAAAATAATCCTCAGTATTTATGATGCTGAGTTTCGGGAAAAATTGTAAACGAATGCAGAGCAGAATTCTCTACGTAGGATTACCTATACCCTGAATACGCGTAGAATTTTTTATGACCGCTGAGAATCAGGTTTTAAACGCTTTAAAATAACCGCTACCGGAGACGCTGCAATATCCTAGATAACCGCCGTCTGAAAAAATTTTAGCCATGACTCCTCAATGTGATTCGGACATCAATAAAACACCCGGAAAGATTTCTGAATTTGATCGAACTCAAAAAGATAAGGTTTTGCGACTTCGTTATTTGCCGCGACGACTAACAAATCGTGCGAAAACACCGAGGTGTTGTACCAGTTGAAACTGCCTTCCAGAACGATGTAATCGTCGATAATGCAATATTTGGAATGGATGGGCGAATAGGGCACGGGGTGATCATCCTGTCCGTAAACTAAACCGATATGGACGCCAGCGTGTTTGAGTCGTTGCACAGCGGGTAACAAAGGCCGGTTAAGTTCTTCTTCCATTGAGCGTTCGATACCGATGCGGCCTTGCCTTGCTAAATGTCCATTAAAAAGGATATGGACGTAAACACCTCTGTTTTTGGCATTAATTAAAGCATTGACCACGCTATCGTGATGGTCGCCCAAGAGCTCGCCAATCAAAAATAATGACACCTTGATTGAATGCCGGGCGCGGTTGATTTCTCCCAGGATGGCATGATGAGGCCGGTAATATTGACCGTTACTCATGTAATGCCGTCCGAAAGTGTAAAGCAAATTAAATGGGCTTAAGGGGTCGATGCCATAGCGCTGGATTACTCCGCCACGCTGGCTCTGGAAGATATTGTCGAGCAGGCGGCATACACCTTTGGAATGGAAAGTCATCCCGGATTCCCAATTGGCCCACCAGCGATCAAAGGTGATATTAAACGAACCCAGAATGCAGTCTTCATCATTAAAAATAATGAATTTAGTATGCATATCCGGTTCGACTTCTATTAAATGATGCTTAGGGCTGCAAAACACACCTAGCAGTTCGATTTTCGAGCGTTTCAGCCGGGCGTAACTTTCGCTGTTGGTCAGCGTCATTTTCCGCCAATCGACGATGCACTGAACCCAGACACCTTGCTCTCTCGCATTAATCAAATGATTGACGAAATCGCTATCGTCGATACAGTCGACGCTGACTTTTATGGTGCAAAAGCGGTTTGGATTTTCCCATTTGCTGCGGATGACTTTATCGATCAGGTCGTGGATATAACGTTTGGGATGATACGGATGATGCAATTGCCCTTTGGTAAATTTGGGCACAAGATTCAATGAATCAAAATGATGGTTATACCAATCCGCATCGGCCTGGAGCTCGCCAGCATTGAGTTCGTAGCTACGGTAATTATTCGGCGTTGACCAATCGTGGGTGATCCTGCGGTATTGCGGCTGGTCGTCCTGGAGCTGATGCCAATCCATAAAGATATATTCTTTTTCCGATGGGATCGAACGCTCGTCCACATGGACGGTAAACGAAAACTTGATGCAGTTGATATGGCCGAAATTTTTAGAAAACGGGTGGATATAAAAATCCCGTGTACTTCTTTTATGATGGTTCCATTGCACATCATGGGCATCGGTATCGACAATATAGTTTTCCTGGATGCCGTGTTCCCGGTAAACTTTCAGGATAACTTTCAGGTTGGCCTGAACGCCATGCCACACATCAAAATCAATTTTCCCCCAACGGACAAAAAACTTATCGTTAAAATCATTAACCCGTTGAAAATACCCGCCCAGATTTCCATGTACGGGTGTCGCAAAGTGTTCCGCAAACTGCATTCTTACCTCTAACTAACAAACTCAAATAAAAACAAAAAAACGACTTGTCCGGGGCTTATCATACGCCTGTAATAATATATTCTTTTCGGCTATAACGGATTACTTCGGTTCAAACGTCATCAAATAACCGCAATGGTCGGAAACCCGCCCGTAATCACTATCGGTAAACAGCACCGTGCCCGATGTTACTTTAAGTTCGCTGTCTTTGTGCATAAAGATGAAATCGATGCGGTAATCATCGGCTAGATAATGCTGCCAGTGCGGGTCGTTAACCTTAAAAATAAGATCAAATACGCCCGGCGAATTGGCGGCTAAAAACTGGTCGTCGTACTGGTGCGCATCGACCACTAGACTGTAGCCTTCCGACCCTGCGGCTATATTAAAATCGCCGCACAATAAGGTGGCTTTCACCTCATAGGATTGCCTGCTTGCCGCCCATTCGCCCAAGCGGTTGAACTGCTCCTTAAAGCCGTCTTCAATCCAGCTTAAATGCGCGGAAAACAGGTTGATTAAACCCAGATAAGGCAGGTGGATTTGCGCCATGACGACTTTACGGGAATGGATGCTGTAAGCATCATGGCTGTCGGACACATAACGCGATTCCTGCCAAGCCAGCTTGAAGCGGCTCAAGATTGCCACGCCTTCGCGGTACTTATCGAACCCCAAGTGCGACCAGTCAGTATAAAGATGATAAGGCCTACGCAAACGGTCGTTGATAATCTTTGCCGAATTACTTTCCCAATCGCCCTCGCCATTATTCCAATGTTCTGCCACTTCCTGTAGGCAGACAATATCGGCTTCCCGTTCGTCGATCGCTTTGGCGATCTGGGATAATTTGTAATCCTGGTTATCTTCCTGATAACAATGCAAGTTCAAGATCATGACGGCGAGCGGTTTACGGTGTAGCGTGTAATTCAGGCCGCCGTTGTTATCCCAAAGCGTTTGCTCTTTACTCTCGCAAGCAATGCAATACTGCACACGGAAAGCATTGCTGAAATTAAGCCGTCCCGTCCAGATTTGCACGCCGAATTGATTGGGATTAGCAGCCGCGCTGCTCGCCGATTTTTGCCAATGTTCTTTTTTAAGGAAACAGGGTGTAAGAAACGTATGCTGCCAGTTGTCTTTTGTCCAGTGGATAACGACTTTCTTCGGGGTGATTGATTGATCTATCGCAACGGTGATGGGTATCGATTTCTGTGCGTCAGTTAAGCGTTCCGCAAAACCAATATTCAAAACCGGAACATTACCGATGACTTTAACGCCGGAATCGGCCTCACTGACATAATTCCGGCCGTTATTATTATCCCAAAACTCTTGATCGTTGACCCGGTAACGCAAACTGAATTGAATTGTCCCCGGCAAAGATTGCTTTGCCTTTAAAGGACGTTTGAATTCGGCAGACCATACTTCCCGGCTTTCCCCTTGTTTACAGTGAAAGCGCGCCGCTAAGCCGCGCCAAACGCCGTCTTCACCAGTCCATATAACATCAACCTGCTTGTTACAGCCAAGGTTTTCTATCTTTATGAAAAAAGACAGTTTTTGCTGTGAGTTCTTAAGCTTTCGGGAAACGATGTTTTCTACATAAAGGAGTTGGATGTTTAACATCGAGAAAGTTATGGATAGTATTAGATTAGCCGTAGTCGTGTCGAATTTTACCTTTATCAGCCTGACTTTTATATCATCATCGATACAGTTGCGGTTTAGGATTAAGTAAATATTCTCAAAATAGGTCAATTTGCCTCATATTTTTATATCTTATATGCATATTGGAGGTTAGCGATATGGCGAAGTTTACTCATTAATGGAGCAATTCCTATACCTAATCCGCCATTGCTCGATAATTTTAGCTTAGGATGGGAAAAGATAAATTTGATATGGCGCAAACAACCGCCCAGCTTCATCCCAGAATATCTCTCTACGGCACAGTATCCGCATTAATACTGGCGAACCAGTAACCCTGGAGAAGAAAATAGAGGGACAAACGTAAACTTTCGATACCGTACTCACTGGCGATGTCGGGTTATATCCGGCATTCACTAAGAAATTTTTCACTGTCACACTGATTCTGAATATTGCCTGCTCTTTTTTAGAACCTTCATTATTGAAAATGCCTATGAACAAAGTGCAGGTTAAATTCTCTCATATTATGAAAGCGCTAACCTGATAGGGGTTTAGCCATGAAAGCGAGGGCGAGTAGTTTTTGGGAATGGCAAAAGCATTTTGCAGATGATGAAGCTGGTCTTAAAGAAATAGCCAACACCCGTTAGCCGAACGGGTTTCAATGTGAGAGATGTGGTCATGGCGGCGGTTAGTCATTAAAATCGAGGTCTGTGTATGAATGCAGCTGTTGCCACCACCAAACGTCAATCACCGCAAGCACGTTATTCCATGCCAGCAAACTGGCGCTGCCCCAGTGGTTCTGGGCTATCTATTGGGTTGCCTCGGACAAGGGCAGTATCTCCGCGCTTCGGCTAGCCAAGTTGTTGGGCGTGTCCTGGCGGACGGCGCATAAAATGTTGCGTAAACTGCGCACGGCCATGGGCCATTAAGATAGCCTGTACCGGTTGCATGGGGTGATTGAGCTGGATGACGCCTTGGTTGGCGGTAACCACGCGGGCAAGCGGGGGCGCGGTGCGGCGGGCAAGACACCCGTGTCATTGGGGCGTGTGAACACACTGACGGCAAGCCCTGGTCTTGTGCCCTGTGGGTCTTTGCTGCCCTGCAGGCCGTTGAAGGCATTAACCTGGACACCGTCAAGCAATTTGCATAAGCCCATTTGGCGACGCAACAAGCCGCCCACACCGACGACTTAAAGGCGCTCAATAGTTTAGGGAA
Organism: Methylococcaceae bacterium UBA7658; assembly: GCA_002483425.1. Lineage (GTDB taxonomy): Bacteria > Pseudomonadota > Gammaproteobacteria > Methylococcales > Methylomonadaceae > Methyloglobulus. The sequence goes on along the minus strand of DLHW01000054.1, from coordinate 25,354 downwards.
AGACCACCATCATGCCGCCAAGGTAACGCCACCGGCATTGGCGACCGAATGGTTGCCTTGGGTGCATACCGTCATCAGTAAGTTTAAGGCCTTTGTGCTCGGCGCCTATCACGGCACCCCTGGGAAGTACGTCCAGGAATACCTTAATGAATAGGCTTACCGGCTGAGTAGGCAATTCTGGGAGGCCCAGATACCCAACCGCTTTTAAGGCTCGCGGTAAATCGTCCACAGGTCATTTTTCAAACTGCGCTTTGTTCATAGGCATTAAATTTTATGGACTGCAGATGAGACCATATACTGTTTCGTGGCTTGCGATCTCGGTATCGGCTATAAATAGAAAGTAGTGCGATGATAACTATCGCCATATTTACTAAGCTCGACAAAAAGGAAAACGAAAATTCAGTATTTTCACATGAAAAACTGATTACCCCCATTAAAACAGATCTGTCTCCAGAAGAAGAAAATCGGGAAGTCATCGCATGGAAAACCATTCAAATACGGAAATTTACCACGGAGCATATTGATCCAATATGGGCTGAGAAAACTCAAAACCAAATCAAGCAACAGTTAGAACTATTGAAAAAAATACGGCGCCAAGAGGGACTCGACATTTTCGAGCTAGAAAGTATTGAATGCTATACCACGATCTGCTTTACGCTTCTGCGGTGGAAGAATGTTGAACTCGCAAGAGAAGCCAGTGCAGCACTCGCCGGATATAACTACCGGTTACCGTGTGCAACGTCATCTTTAATTTACGATAAAGTAGAGAATTCTGAAGATACTCCATACCGGCATGAAGTCATATTTGGTTGTCTAAGAGATTAGCTTGTAGGTTTAGGTGAGCTTATGTTTATATGCTTGGGTTTATCCCGCCATTGATAATGCTTGAAGGTTGGGCATCGCGTCCGCTCCGCCCAACCTTCAAACTACGACAGCAAATCCATTATTGCGCAGCCGGTTTTTCCTGTTGAGTTTCTGCCGGTTGTTGGGTTTCGGCAGGCTGTGCCTGAGCTTCAGCCGCTTTTTGGGCTTCGGCTGCTTTTTGTCTCTTTTTCTCAAGCTTTCTTTCTTGAGCTTCCCTTTGTGCCGCGACATCTCTCGCAGCTGTGCTACCGCTGCCACCGAGCTCGGCCTGGGCTAATACAGGCGTCAATAACGTCAACACCAGACCAAGCATTAACGGCAACGTCATTTTTTTTGATTTAAAATTAAACATAATCACCCCATCGATTAAAAAGTTATTAGAAATTAATGCAATCAGAAAAGATGCATAAAAAGCGGCCTACTGATATACGATGTTTTATGCTATCCAGCATCGCGTATTAATGGGTCGTGACGCAGATCGTGCAGTAGCAAACGCTCGCCACTACAAAACCAAAGACTAGTGTAACCGTTTATCCTATCCTTGGATATGCGAGAAATTATCGCGGCTTAATACAATATCCACCGCCACCCTGCTCGAATTATTAGAGTTTGATAATTTAGCGAAAGTTCAGCGGGGTATCTTCTTTGCTGCTGTCTTTTTCTGCATTCATATTGATTCTATCGGCTAAAATATAAGTAAAATCAATTTCTTGCAAAACATTACCAATGACTTCTCCGGCCTGCAGGTAGCGTTCATTGATGTAATGCCGTGGATTTTACTATGCAGGTATTTGAAGCGAGCAAAATTACCGGCGGCGCGTCGTTTAAGGTGTAACTCTAGTTCCTAAGTTAGGGCAAACAGTTAACCCTAACAAAATTCTAACCGCCATTCTGCCGGCGTTCTTTCCCTTCACGCCCCCATGGGTATTTATGCCCCATGGGGTCTCGCTAACCTATGAATGCATGAACTATTGCGCGGCAGGTTTTTCCGCTTGCTCTTGCGCCGGTTGTTGTGTTTCCGCAGGTTGTGCTTGTTGAGTTTCAGCTGCTTTTTGGGCGTCGGCTTCTTTCTCCTTTCTTATTCTCTCTTTTCTTTTTGCTATAGCAGCCCTTTGTTCCGCAGCCCGGCTAGCGGCAACATCCCCCGTATCGTAAGACTCTTCCGCATAGGTTAATCCAGGACAACATAGCGTCATTAATAGACTGAAAAATAAAGGTAAAACAATTTTTTTTGATTTGGAATGCAACATAACCGCTCCATATTTAACAAAGTTTATTCAAAATAAATAACTGCCGGTGAAGTTCATTTAAAAATGCGAGTTTAAAAATAAGTTTCTAATGATAAAGGCCTGTTTGTTCATCGGCAAATACCTATGCCGTGCGGCGAAGCCATAGAAACAGGCATAGTCTAGCGATTTGCCTAGGTCTTTGGTATGCGGCAAATTGTCGCACCTCGGACACTCGTAAGCTTGAGTTAACCTTCCAAAATTCCGCCGTCTCATACTAAATCAACGATTTCTAGCGGGTTTCCCGGCAGGATTAAAATCCCTAAAATCAACGCCGGGGAAAATATTATCCATCATTTCCAGCGCAAGTAGATAGCGTTCGTTGATGGCGTTCTTGCGGATGCTGTCGTGCAAATAATTGAAGCGGGCTAAATGGCTGGTAATGCGTTTTCGAGCGTAATCGCGGGTAGTTCCCGATTTCATGATGAACGGCCAATCCGATGCCTGCGCCAGCAAAATCGACCGCGCTGCTTGATTTAACGCGCGTTTCTGCAAAGAATTGACGGCTAGACCGTGCAAATCGGATGCCAGCTTTTCCATTTCTTCCTCGGCTTGATGCAAGTAGGGGTAAATCCAATCGTTTTCTTCATTAATCCAAAAGCTGGAATAGCCTTCGTCGCCCCAGGTTGAGGCTGATGGGGTGGCGGCCTGGTGGGATAAATTCAATTTTAGATAATCGCCGCAACTGACAGTTTGCACATCATAGGCGTTATCGTTTGCTAACCGCAAAACCTGCTCCAGCCAGGCCGGACCTTCAAACCACCAATGCCCGAACAGTTCTGCGTCATAGGGCGCAACGATAATCGGCGGTCTATCCATGCCGGTGCTTAACCGCTTAATGTGTTGTTGCTGTTTCTCGATGAAATCTTGAGCGTGTTGCTTTGCTTTCGTTAGCGCCGGTTCCGGACGATAAATCTCTTTCGGCATGTCTCCGCCGGTTATCCGGTGGTATTTGATACCGGTATTGACCCGGGTTTTGCCATCGAGGATATAAGGCGCTATGTAGTCCAAGTCGAGGTCGAAACCGATGTCGCTGTAATATTCCCGGTAATCGGCATCGCCGGGATAACCTTCTTTGGCGCTCCACACCTGCCTGGACGAATCCGGGTCGCGGCCAAACGCCAGCACACCGTTTCCGCAATCCAGCGGCGCATAAACGCCGTTTCGGGCCTGCGAACTGGCGTTCAAAACGGCATGGGTATCGACGAAAAAATAGCGGACGCGGGCCTCGGCCAGCAAGATTTCCAGGCCAGTATAATAGGCGCACTCCGGCAACCAAAAGCCTGTGGGCGCAAAACCGAAATGTGACTTAAAGACGCCGATACCGATGTCGATCTGGTTACGAACAGCGGTTTCGCTAACGCTGAGCGCGGGTAAAAAACCATGCGTCGCAGCTGTCGTAATTAACTCCAGATTACCTGCGGCGTGGTGTTTTTTGAAGGCGGATAATAAATCGCAGCCATACCGGCTTTGAAAAATATCGCGGGTATTTAAAAAAAAACGCCGGTAAAGCCGCGCCAATTTCCGGTATTCAGGCAAGTTACGGGTTCTGACGATTTCCTTCTCAGCCAACTCCACCTGCTGTTTAAGGCGCCTGAGATAACGCTCGATCAATAATTCGTCTCGCAACATCGTCAACAACGGCGGCGATAGCGACAAGGTCAAGCGATAATTTACCTTATCCTCATGCAACCGGTCGAGCACACGGATTAACGGAACATAACACTCGGTAATCGCCTCAAACAGCCAGTTTTCCTCAAAAAAACTGTCGTGCTCGGGATGCCGCACATAAGGCAGATGCGCGTGCAAAATAATGCTCAAAAATCCATTTTTCATTGTTTCGCTTAGTTAGCGCCTTGACCGGAGCCATGACGGATGATATTCGGTTCGAGTTCCCGTCTTGATGAACTGGCTGATAAAGCCGTGAGGTTTGAAACGTATTCGCCGGTTTCCGGATCATAAAGTGTGCCGATGGGACGCGGCGTTTGCGCAACATTAGACGTTGCAAATACGGTCAAGCGACCGTCCTCGTCCCGTTTACCTAAAACAGCCGTATAACCGGTCGCCTCAAATTCTTCGGGCACTCGCACGTGTGTGCGGTTTTTCGACGGCTCGATATTAACATCAAACCACGGCTTCATCGACGGCGATGTGTTGTTTTCGCCCGGTTCTGGAAATATCCTCAACACAATATCTTGTGCTCCCGGTTTCGATTCGGGTTTTCCTATCATCGTCGAAGCGGTTTCAGACCGCCCCAAATGCCAGGCAAGGTATAGATTTTCCGGATCAACGGGTAACAACACAACCTTGGGAGTACTATCGTTCAAGACCGGTGCAAATTTCCGGCTAATATCGGCGCTGATCTCCAGTAATTCAGTCGAGGTCAACGTTACCGGTTTAGCGCTGCGCATAGATTTCACGGAAACCAGCGGAGAAAATCTTCGATTGATTTCTTCGCTGATTCTTAGCATTTCGGCAGGCGCAAGCAAACTGTTTGCATTGGCATTTTGAGTTAATGAGGTCATTCTGAACTTTAATCCCTCCCTTCAAACGGTTGAAAAATGCTTTCCAGTATCATGTACGATATAAAAAAATTTCGCGGGCTGATAAACCTCTTTCCCGGCTTGCGGACATAACGTTAACAATTTTCAGTTCACTCCCGTTAATGCACAATAATCTTATGTCCGAAGAGAATACTTAATCTTTTGTTGTTAAACGTCTGCAACACACCGTTAATTAGCTTTTTATTTAAGCTTTGACTTTAACTCTATCGTTTGTCCCTTGTTATTGCAAGATGATTCCCGAACATATTTTAACCGTTACCCTATCGGGGATATGTGTATATTTAGAAATACGACTTTAATTCTAAGTCCGGCGATTTTGTAACCTCTGGCGACCGGTAAATTACTTGAAAATTAAGCTGGGCTGCATTGATGTTGCGCTATTTTTGATATGGTTGCCAGATAAAGCGGTTTCTGGCAGTTTCTTAACGCTTGACTTGGATAACGGTATGTACGGACAATTGCGTTTAAACCGGACAATAGGGTGAATGTGTTATTTATGTCTACATTACTTAAGCGCTTAACACCATGAAAGCAATTATTATGACCGCTACCGGCGATCCCGATGTTTTGCAGCTTCAGGATCTTCCCGAACCGAAAATCACAAAACCGGAACAGATTAAAGTTAAACTCGCCGCCGCCGGCGTTAACCCGGTAGACACCAAAATCAGACGAAACGGTCTATTTTACGACAACTCTTTACCTGCCGTTTTAGGTTGCGACGGCGCCGGAACCGTGGTTGAAACCGGCATCGCTGTCCGCCGGTTTAAAGCCGGGGATAAGGTTTGGTTTTGTCACGGCGGCTTGGGCCGCGAACAAGGCAACTACGCGGAATACAATGTCCTAGATGAGCGCTGGGCTTCGAAAATGCCCGCAACCTTGTCGTTTGCGGAAGCAGCGGCCCTGCCCTTGGTTTTAATTACCGCGTACGGGGGATTGTACGACCGTGGCGGTTTAGCAGCGGGGCAAACCGTGCTAATTCATGCCGGTGCAGGCGGGGTCGGCCATGTGGCGATTCAATTAGCTAAACTCAAAAGCGCCCGCGTCATCACAACGGTTAATAATGCGGCTAAAGCCGCGTTCGCCAAATCGTTAGGCGCCGATGACATTATTCTCTATTCCGGAAACGACGTTACCACATCCGTACTGCACCTGACTAACGGCAAAGGCGCCGATTTGGTATTCGATACGGTCGGACCCGAGGTATTTAAGAAAAGCATAGCGGCCACCGCCCACTTCGGCCGTATCGTCACCTTATTAGGTTTAGAGGGAGTCGATTTAACGGAGGCTAGGCTGCGCAATCTGTTAATCGGTTTTGAACTCATGCTGACGCCGATGCTCAGAGATCTGGACGACGCCAGAACAAAACACATCGGTATCCTGGAACAATGTACAGAATGGGTCGATCAGGGCGTATTGAAGCCTTATATTTCGATGCAATTTCCGCTACAAGACGCAGCGCAAGCGCACCGCTCGATTGAAACAGGCCATACCACGGGGAAAATAGTTTTAACAATGTAGCGATTTTAAGAATCCGTAAAGAATGTTTATCCTATGATAAGGTCATACTACGGAAGCCTCTTTAATCGTTCATTTTACATTCACAAACATACGCTAATTTATGCCGCATACACATTTAGCGCGCCGATTAAAAACTCAAGCGGATGGCGCAAATAACCTCGGCACCATTCCAATCCTTTAAGGATTTATGGCAGAAAAACCTACAAGACGAAGTTCGCGGTATCATTCCAGTAGAAAGACTAAAAAACCCAGTTCTCACTGGTTTAGGAATACTTTATTCGCACTTTTCATCGCCTGCGCCTTTTTATTATTCAGTTTTATCGGTTATTTGGATTACAACGTCCGGGAGCAATTCGAAGGCAAGCGCTGGGCGATCCCGGCGCGGGTTTACGCCAGCCCGGTCGAACTTTACGCCGGACTTAACTTATCGCCCGAAAAATTCGAGCAATTGTTGCAAAATCTGAATTACCGGGAAGATAGCTTATTAAAAACGGAAGGTACCTACACCCAGAAAAAGCAGCAACTTTATATTAAAACCCGTGCGTTCAACTTTTGGGATCAACCCGAACCCAGCCGGATGCTAGGAATCGATTTCAACGGCCCGGATATTGCGCATGTGGTGAGTTTGGATGAAACCCAAGCCAAGGAATTACCGGTCGTTCGCATGGATCCGGTCCAAATCGGCAGTTTTTACCCCGATATAAAAGAAGATCGAATATTAATCAAACTTGAAGAAACCCCTGAATTACTCATTAAGGCTTTATTGGCATCGGAAGACAGAAATTTTTACCAGCACATCGGCATCTCGTTCCGCGGTATCGCCAGAGCCATTATGGCCGATATTAAAGCGCACGGACTCGTTCAAGGCGGCAGCACAATAACCCAGCAATTGGCGAAAAACTTCTACCTGACCTCGGAACGCCGGGTTTGGCGTAAGATCAGGGAAATCTTCATGGCTTTGATTTTGGAGTTCCGTTACAGTAAAAACGAAATCCTAGAAGCTTATCTTAACGAAATTTACCTCGGTCAAGACGGCGCCAGCGCCGTGCATGGATTCGGACTAGCCAGCGAATTTTATTTCGGCAGCACCCTCAAAGACCTTGGCTTAGAACAGCTCGCTACCTTAGTGGCGCTCGTCCGGGGGCCTTCCCAATACGATCCCAGGCGGTTTCCAAAACGCGCGCTCGAACGCCGTAATTTGGTTTTGGATGTTATGGTGGACCAAGGTTACCTTAAGCCTAATCAAGCTATGCTAGCCAAACAAAAACCTTTGGGAATCCTGCCGAGATCGTATAAGCCGAAGAACCGCTATCCCGGGTTCTTGGATCTTGTTAAACGGCAGCTTAAACAAGAATACCGGGAAGAAGACTTGACCTCCGAAGGGCTCAAAATCTTCACTACGCTGGACACCCAAATTCAAGACACACTGCAAGACACAATCGATAAAAAACTCAAACAGTTAGAAAAAACATCGCGGGCGAGAGAGCTTGAAACGGCGGTCGTCGTCACCCGCAGGGATAGCGGTGAAATAGCAGCGTTAGCCAGCGCCCGGGAAGAAGCCGCTTCCGGTTTTAATCGCGCCCTAGATGCTTTACGGCCCATCGGATCGTTAATCAAACCCGTGGTGTATTTAACCGCTTTACAATACCCGCATAAATACACGATTAACACTCGCGTCAACGATTCGAGCATCACTGTAAACTTACCGAACGGCGGAACCTGGACGCCTAAAAACTACGACCATAGAGAACACGGCAACATTACCTTATTAACCGCACTCGCAAAATCTTATAATCTGGCGACCGTGAGAGTCGGTTTGGACGTAGGCGTAGCCCGGACTGCAAAAACTTTAAAGGAAATGGGGATTATCCGGGATGTCGACATTCTGCCGTCGTTGTTATTGGGCGCTACCGAATTAACGCCCATCGAAGTTACTCAACTTTATCAAGCTTTAGCCGGCGACGGTTTTCTCACGCCGTTACGCGCTATCCGCGCGGTGGTTCAAGAAGGCGGCAAGCAATTGCAAAGTTACCCGTTTATTGTTAAGCAAGCGGCTGATCCATCAGCAACTTATATCGTCAACACCATGCTGCAAGAAGTCATGCGCCAAGGCACGGGCCATTCGGCGTATGATATTTTCCCTAAAAACTACGGTTTAGCCGGCAAAACCGGAACGACCAACGACGCTAAAGATAGCTGGTTTGCCGGATTTACGGGCGATTATTTAGCGGTGGTCTGGTTAGGCCGCGACGATAACAAACCCATCGGCTTAACCGGTTCGACCGGCGCCTTACCGGTATGGACCGCTTTTATGAAGCAAGTCTCTAAACAATCCGTCATGCTTATACCGCCGGAAAATATCTCAACCGCCTGGATTGACCCGGTTAACGGATTGCTGGCGAATAAGGCTTGTAGAAGAGCAAGAGAATTTCCCTATTTGACCGGTTCGGCGCCGATTACCTATTCAGCCTGCGGCCAGGAAGTTATTGAAGAAGATAAATCCTGGTTTGAAGAACTCTTTACCGAATAAATTTCATTTAAAGCGAGCACACTATGAATTTTAAAACAACTAGTTTGATTATGATCGGCTTATCATTAATGATGCCGATTAATGCCGCCTACTCGAAATCAAGCGCCCGTAAAGCCGCGCAAAATGAGGCTGTTGTTCAACTCAACACATTTTTGACGGTAACCAAATCGGTTTCTGCCGACTTTAAGCAAGTCCTCATTAATGAAGCCGGCAATCCGGCGCAAACCAGTCAAGGCGAATTTTATTTACAGCGGCCTGGGAAATTCCGTTGGAATTATAAAACCCCTTTCAAGCAAGAAATCGTTTCTAACTCCGGAAAAGTTTGGTTTTACGATAGCGATCTTGAACAAGTCACCGTAAAAAAAATAGACGAATCGATAGGCTCGACGCCAGCTCTTCTCCTGAGTGGCGACGTTTCTCTTAACGATAACTATACGATGGAAAATCAAGGAATCGACGGTGATATGTCCTGGGTAAAACTGTTACCTAAAAATAAAGATAGCAGTTTTAAATACATTATGATCGGCTTATCGAAAGGCACTTTGGCGGGGATGGAATTAAGCGATAATTTCGGACAGTTGACCCGTATCTATTTCTCCAATGTCATCGTCAATGCGCCGCTAAAACAAACCCTATTCGAATTCAAAGCACCGAAAGGCGCCGATGTGTTTTCGGACGAATAAATGATCACCCCTTTATGCAATGCGGACGCGGCTAAACGCGGCAATACAAAATGCAAGATGTGTTGTTTAAACCTTTAGCGGACCGGATGCGGCCGCTGACATTGGATCAATACGCCGGTCAAATGCATATCTTAAAGCCGGGCAAACCGCTGTACGAGGCTATTAAATCCGGTCACCTGCATTCGATGATTTTTTGGGGTCCGCCCGGCTCGGGTAAAACCACATTAGCCCGGATTATCGCCCAATACTCGGATGCGGAGTTCATTCCCATTTCGGCCGTGCTTTCTGGGGTGAAAGATATCCGCGATGCTGTCACGCAAGCCAAACAAACACAAAGGGATAAACACAAACCTAGCGTTCTATTCGTCGATGAAGCGCATCGTTTCAATAAATCGCAGCAAGACGCTTTTCTACCGCATATCGAAGACGGTACGATCTATTTCGTCGGCGCGACCACGGAAAACCCCTCTTTTGCACTCAACAACGCTTTATTGTCGCGCGCCCGTGTTTATGTGCTGAATGCGCTTACCGCCGAAGATTTACACACCCTGCTGGAACATGCGCTAAACGACAAGGTTAAAGGACTAGGCGCTCTGGAAATCAGCATGGCCGACCCTATAAAACAACAATTTACCCAAGCTGCGGACGGCGACGCCAGGCGGTTGCTCAATCTACTTGAGATCGCCGCAGAATTGGCTACCGCGCATGGTATGAAAGAGATAACCGCAGATTTCGCCGGTGAAGTGCTTTCTGGCGGGGTCCGGCGTTTCGATAATCAGGGCGAGGAGTTTTATAATCAGATATCGGCATTGCATAAATCAGTGCGCGGCAGTTCCCCGGACGCCGCATTATACTGGCTGTGCCGGATGATCGACGCCGGTTGCGATCTGTCTTACCTGGCTAGAAGAATTGTCAGAATGGCATCCGAAGATATCGGCAATGCCGATCCTAAAGGTTTGGAAATCGCCATCAATGCGTGGGTAGCGCAAGAACGGCTGGGCAGTCCGGAAGGCGAACTCAGCTTAGCACAGGCAGTGGTATATCTGGCCTGCGCACCGAAAAGCAATGCTGTATACATGGCTTACAATACCGCCATGCAAGCTGCTAAACAACACGGGAGCCTGCCTGTTCCGGTGCATTTAAAAAACGCGCCGACTGCCTTAATGAAAACGCTGGATTACGGCAAAGAATACCGTTACGCCCATGAGGAACCGGAAGCGTACGCAGCAGGTGAAAATTATTTTCCCGTCGAGTTAAAAAACAGCCGCTACTACTATCCGGCGGATAGAGGATTGGAGGTCAAAATTGGGGAGAAATTAAAACATCTTCGAGAACTGGATAACCAATCAAGAAAATAATCGATTACTCGCCAATACTTGCTCAACCGAATTTTTAATTTTCGTGAACTCTGAGCAACATCAAATAATGAATCTTTATGACAACAGCCCCCAACCATCTTTTCTTAAATTGCCGCCGGTTAAGGATATTTTTATTCACTCTTTTTTTCTTAAGCCCAAACGCCCACTCTGGAGACAATGACAATAGCGGGCTAATAGAACAAATCCGGGCGTTCCAAAACAAAACCGGCCTTCAAATCGCCGGTATGGAAAAAATCCAGAATGGCAAAAAAATCCCGGTCAACGGCAATTTGGAACAGCAAATCAAACAACTTTTTTCCGAGTACAATCACATCCTTATTAGAAACAAAAAAGGCAAAATAAATCGCGTTGTTATTGTCAACAAAAAGCAAAAAAACAAAGTCGGCCGGATTGTGCTGCCAGCAACAATAGAAGGCAGTCATTTTGTAGTGTCTGTTGCAATTTCTGGCGACGGTAAAATTTGGAAAACTCTCGACATGGTTATCGATACTGGCGCCGACTTAGTGGTCTTGCCTGATTCTATGATTCAGGAATTGGGTTTAACGGATAACCTGTTTACGCAAGCAAAAATGCAAACTGCAAACGGCGTAACCGATGCCAAAATTGGGGTATTAAAAGAACTAAAAATTACCGGTGAAACGGTTGAAAACGTCGAGGCCGCTTTTGTACCCGGCTCATCACTTGGCGGGAAAAGCTTGCTCGGCATGAGCGTCTTAGGCCGTTATCAATTAAACATCGATGACAAAAATCGATTAATTACCTTGATAAAAAAGTAACTGCTAGCTAGAGCAAGCTATCTTTTTGCGGGGAGTCGCTATTTTTGCGAAAGCTTGTTTTGGGCATCCCAGCCCAAGCAAGCGGCAAAAACTTAACGCGGCCGCTCATGCCTTCGGCACCCCAGCCGTCCTGCTACGCTAGCCAGCGGCTACTAACAGCGGTCGATGACGGCGCTGCACAAATGACTCGACGCGATGTCGGATGGCTTTGCAATTTCACTACAGCGCTAACGCACATCCTTGAAATCGCCCAGCCCTATCACTTCTGGGGACTAAAAATCTTCACTCCGCGCAAGCGCTACGTTTCCAAGATTTTCAGCGATAGTACTGGGCTCTCGGCGGCCAGTGGGCCTTGCCGGAGCGGGTCGGCTCGAGCGAAGGTTTAGGCCGCATTCAGCGCCTTGACGAGTTGAAGGACTGGATTGGCCGGAGACCAGAGGGTGGGGAAGACTTCAAGTGGTACATAGCCCTTGGCCGCGTAGAAGGCGCGAGTCTGGGCGTAGTTGGTGTCTGGCCTCGAAGCGGCGATGGTCTTGATTTGAAGGAAACGAGATCCGCGTTCGACGAGCCACCGCTCAGCGTGGGCCAGTAGAAGACTTCCTATGCCTGAGTTTCGATGCCCAGCGTGAACGGCGATGCAATGAACTTCCCAGGCCTCAGGGAAGTGTTCGAGTAACGTGATGAAGCCGACGAGTTGCCCGTCAACCTCTTCCGCGAATGTGAACATCGTGCCGCTGTCCCGCGCATACATGACGAGTGCTTCTTCGATGCCGAACCATTGCGGCAACGACCGAAGAACAGCCTCGCAGTCGGCTTCCCGCTGGAGATTCGGACCGATGGTAGTCATGCAGCCTAACGTAGAGGTAAGGGGCGCGCCGCTCAGTTGCCTTGGGCGAAGCTACAAACCTCGATTATAAAACAAACTTTAAAAACCGCCTGCGACAGGCGCGTCCCTTTTGACCGAAAGGTTAGGGTGCCAAGCAGCGTACGAAAACCAAGCCAACACGGACAAAACGCCAAACACAACCACAAACGCAAAACCCGCCCCGGCCCCGCGGCTTGCGTCATTTACGCCCTAAGCCATGCGCGGCCTTAAACGGCAAGCCGGGTTGCCTGTCCCTGTTACGCCGAATGCGGGCAAGGGCACGAAGGCCGCACAGAACTCAGCGGCTTGCTGCCTACCCGACCCAAACCATGCTTGAAAGCACGGGCGCAAGTGACGCAAACGCATCCGACTGTGCGACACCGCCGCGCTGTCCGGTACGCGAACCGGAAACAGGCGCAATTGGCTACGGCTTGCTGTGGCGGCAAACAGCGTTGCGGACTGCCATCAAGTCAACCCTGCAAGGCCCAAAATGACAACCAAGAAACCGCCGCTGAAAATCTTGGAAACGTAGCGCTAGCGGAGTGAAGATTTTTAGTCCCCAGAAGCGATAGGGCTGGGCGTTTTCAGGTAGCACTGTTTGTGGAGTGAAAATGCAAAGCAT
>DLHW01000054.1:0-12205 GCA_002483425.1 Methylococcaceae bacterium UBA7658 | reverse complement strand
AGCCCCCACAAGGAGGGTCTATGGACAGACGGCTGGGGCCGCCGAAGGCAATGACTGCCGCGTAATTTTTGCCGATTTTTCAAGCAGGATGCCCGGAAAAATCTTTCGCAAAAATAGCGGCACTATCAAGCGAAGCCGTCAGACCTGAAAAAAAACCGAACCCTAAAAAGCGCCTACGGTCGGCGCGTCCCGCTTGAGCGCAATGTTAGGCTTTGAAATATACGTGATATTAACAACCACAATACCGATGAAGTTCATTAAGCTGCCACACGATGAACGCCCAAACTCTCGCGCTTAGCTTCCAGTTGCCACAAATCATAAGCCGATTGGGCAGCAAGCCATGATTCGGCGCTTTTGCCAAACGCCAACTCCAGCCGCAATGCCATTTCTGGGCTAATACCAGTTTTAGCGTTGACCAACGCAGACACAGTTTTTCGGGTGACATTTAGTTGTTGCGCTGTTTGAGTTATGGTCAATCCCAACGGTTGTAGCCATAGTTCATAAAGCATTTCACCCGGATGTGGAGGATCATACATTCGCATTTTCATACCCCTTTAGTGGTAGTCTAGATAATCGACAACATACGCATTGCCGTCCTCAAAGCGAAAAATAACCCGCCAATTCGCTTGCACTGTAAGAGACCAAAAGCCTTCGAGATTGCCTTTCAATCGATAGGCGCAAGGCGGGCGCATCCAAATCACTCAATTGATCAGCATCGTTCAGCAACGCCAGAACCAAGCGCAAACGCTTGGCATGAATCACTTGGATACCACTTTGATTACCTGTGAAAAAAAATTTTTCCAAGCCTTTGTGCGTGAAACTTTAAATCATGCGCAAAATTGTAACCCAATAGGTTACATGATGCAACGTGAACCAGTTCGACCGCCTAACGTGGCGGTAAGGAGCGCGCCGATTGCAAGACTAAAACGAAACCAGCGAACCCGAAAAAACAACCAGTATTCAAAAGCGCTTGCGTCCGGCGCGTCCCCACTTGAGCGACATGTTAGGCCGAGGGGCAGGATGAGACCGAACTGTCACAGGCAAAACCCGCACCGGAAACCAACAACGTGGTAAGTTGTAAAACTCTGAACCGTTTAAGCTGAGCAGCCGCAGCCGGGAAGGTTTAGGCGTCACCGTATTTCATCTCCGGTTACCGACTCCTTGGGTGTGCGTCCAGTCTTGAGCGCCTTCGCGGTTGCATCCTGTCTTGCGGCGAATAGTGCCTTGTCTGCCCAAAACTTCATCGCCCCGGGTTCAATGAACACCTCTGAAGGAGCCTGGTAGTACTGAAGCGTGGCTATCCCACCCTCCTTCGGGTACGAGAAGATTGGAAGCCCTCTTGCAACGAAGTCTGCGGCCGTGGAGGCATTCGCTTTGAAGTAGAGTGTACCATCATGAATTGTGGCGATGAAGAGGTCATCACAGTAGATGTACACGCCACCGAACATCTTGCGCTGACGGAGAACTCCCATCCCCGAAAGAAGCTGAAGTACGGTGCCTTGCAACCCCGCGTCAGTTGCCATGGTGGGCTTTCGGATATGGGCATCGAGCATTCATCGGTATCCCTTGTAGTCCAACGTAAAAGTAAGGAGCGCGCCGCGTACGCAAACTTTAGCGAAGCCGCTGACCCGTAATAAAAAACCAAACTTCCAAACCGCTGACGGGTGGCGCGTCCCTTTGACTGCCATGTTAGGCCAGAAAAACATACCGTACACAGATAATTACGGACTTAAGAAGGTTATTGTAGTTTTTGTAACTGTTCATAACAAGCTTCAATACAATTGTTGCAAATAAATAAGTTTTTGTCAGATTTCAGCATATGTTTTACTTCGCTTGATTTTAAGGAACAGAAATTACAGACTGGATTTGATTCGCGTTCTTTAAGTTTTCTCAAAGCTTTTGCTTCAATTTGCTTAATTCTAGCTCTGATTGCTTCCAATCGGTTCTCTGCCTCTCCCTGATTTAGACCTTTCAAGCTTGAGCTACTCAAATTATCAAGAAGCAGCCTAATTACCTTCGCGTCTTCCATATCCATTTTGGACAACAAATTTTGTAACCGCTCATCCATTTTTTAATTGCCCAAGATACTCATCATTGCGCCTAACGTAAAAGTAAGGGGCGCGCCGCGTGGAAAGACTTAAGCGAAGCCGCCGAACCATAAATAAAACCGAATCTTCCAAGCCGCATACGGGCGGCGCGTCCCTTTGAGCGCCATGTTAGGGCGCATTCTGGCACTGTGACCGAAGATGGCCCTACAAGAGCTTTAGCTCACCGGTTAGGGGCTCGATCTGGGCGGCGGTTGCAGGCCCAATGCCTACGCACGTGACCGTGCCCTCGGACACGACGGTTCTGCCTGCGTCCTGGATGAGCGCGACCGGCAGGCCGGCGGATTCTGAATTGGCCTGAAGCGCTTGCAACGCTGCTGCAGTAGCAGCCTTGAGCACGACCTTTGGCATACCTGCGGAGAGCCATGCCGACCTAGCCTTGGGACTCGCCTCCAAGAAGGCGGCTACGGCGGCGTGAGCAACCTGAGCGGCCAGCTTGCCCTTGGGCAAACCAAGCTCAGCATTGACAACGATGACTTGCTTGAGCTCTTGAACTGGCACGAGATCGACACCCTCATGGAAAACATTAACAATTGAAATTGCCACTCACTTTCATAACCCTGAAGCCCAGATTGGTTAAGAATGCTTGCAATATAAAAATATGCATAAGCATCTGAAAATATTGACTAAACCAATATAATGGTAACGATTATCTTAGAGCGGATAGTCATATTGCCTAACGTAAAGTAAGGGGGCGCGCTGCTCACTAAGCGAAACGAAGCCGCCGAACTCTGATAAAAACCTAAACTTCAAAACCGCCACCGGGCGACGCGTCCCTTTGACCGACTTGTTAGGCTTTGTATGCGAACCTGCCTTTTAAGTTAATGCACGAAGCACCGCTTGCGGTTCTTTCGCAACCACATGCAGGAGGGCCAATGCAGGGCCATGAGGCTTGCGGTCCCCACGCTCCCAGTGGCGAAGCGTTCCAAGGCTAATGCAAAACTTAGCTGCAAACTCAGTTTGAGTAAGACCTAGGCTGTGCCGCAATTGCCCCACATCAATTTCTTCTGGGCGATAGGTGTTTGTTTGGACAGCTTGCCCTTCATTTAGGGCAATTGCTTCACGCAAACCCTGTGCAATACTTTCAAATGCCTTAGCCATGTTCCCTCTCTAGCGCAACTTGAACGAGTACGCCAACCAGCTTGGCAAGTTCGTTACGCTCAGATTTTGTGATGTTTGATTTTTCATTTTTTCCAAAAACGGTAAGCAAATAGAGCGGAATACGCTCGTCATGGTAATAATAAATGACTCGGACACCACCGCTTTTACCTTTGCCGCCTCGCACCCAGCGAAGTTTGCGTATACCGCCTGTGCCTTCCATGATGTCCCCTGCTCGTGGATGAGCTGCAAGGTAATCTATCACCGACTTGCGCTCCGTCTCGTTAAATAGTTCGTCAGCTCGGCGGATGTATTCAGGAAGTTCAGTGACAGTGGTGAGCATAATTGCCAGTGTAATCCAATGGATTACGGAAGGCAAGAGTATTCGTGCTGCCTAACGTAAAAGTAAGGGGCGCGCCGAATGACAACGCTTAACAAAGCCAGCGAACCCGAAATAAACACCAAGGTTAAAAACCGCCTGCGTCCGGCGCGTCCCTTTGACTGCCGGATTAGGCTCAAACGACAACTGACTAAAAAAACTTAGATTCTCGATGTGTAACAGAACCCAAGCCAAGCTTAAAAGCAGGGACAACAAATTATAATGCGTTGCTCTGATTTGACATTGCTTTACGGGCGGAGTACGCAACAAGAGCTATTATTCCATATAGAAACAATACTAAGGCTGGAATATAGAAGCAGACAGCAGCAAACATAGCTGCGCCAATAGGATTAGCTCCCTCGTGCGTTCCTACAATAAACAGAGCGAAACCTGCAAAAGATAAAATATTAGCAATGCCAAATACATAGTGGACTGATTTATGTAGATTAAGTGTTTGTTTGTCCAATGTAAGGAGAAGAAGCGCAAATAAAAATAGGAAAACGCTACAAAATCCAAGCGGAGTAAACCACCAGTGTGCTGATTTAAATAAAAACGAACCCAGAATTGACAGCAATATGGTGAAAGCAACTGCAAGATTAGCAAGCAAAAGATTAAACATATATTTGCCTAACGTGAAGCTAACCGGGCGCGGTACGGAAAGCTGACAAATAAAACCGCATTATAACCGCGCTCCGGTTGAGCGCCATGTTAGACATGGCGTGGTGGGCAATAAAAGACGGTTGCCTACCGCACCAATATTTAGCCTACATATCTAGCGTCTAGGTGCGCCTGGGCCAAATTCGCAACGAACCACAGGTATTCCAGGATCATCATCCCTTCGTTTCGGGAACGGTTCACAATCTGTGTTTGGGTCGTTTGCGAGAGCAAATATGCCAGCAAAAGCGCCAACTAACACTGCTAAAGGAAGCAGCACAACTTCAACTACTTGAATCGGATCCGTACTGATGTGTAGGTTCCATCTAATACCAGTATTCCTGATAGCCTCCCAATTATCACTGATAAATGTACTGTGGTCATTTTGTTGCCAGTCAGAATCTCTTGACCGAGGATCAAGAGTTCCGCCCAAGGTGTCTTCTTGCACGAAAGCTACTGCTTTCCCAGACGGATCACGGTGTTCTAGCACAATAGCAAACGCATAGTGGTTACCAACAAAGGCGGCTTTATGTAAATGTCCTTGGAAAGACCAAAATCCCCTACTGTTCAGTCCAAGCTGACCGAATCCCGAGACGGTATCTGCGCGCACTGGCCCGGTATCATGAACGATGGACTCAGTTTCAATACTTAATTTCAGATTTAAAGTCCCTGTTTGATTCCCGTTGTATGCAAGCCAGCGAAGGTTGAGTGGCTGAGTTTCCATATCCGGTGCATCTGAAGAAACGTGGAGTCTAACAACCACATCACCAGCATTGTTAATTACAAATGACTGTGGAAACATAAAGACGCCCTAGGGAAGAGTTTCCGGAGTCACGACAAAATCAGCCGAATTCATTGAACCAAGTAGATCGACACCTATTATTATTGATATATCAGTACCATGTCTTGTACGTATATCGCTTCGTGACTTGAGGCTTACGAACGCTACCCCTGGAGTGATGTTTAGCGTAAGTCCAGAAACAGAATACCGCACCAAATCGTTAAAACCTGACGTAACAATATTGATTGAATTATTGCCGAGAAATGTGTCGCCTGAGATTACAAATTTTAACGAGGCAACTACTACCGCCCCTCTGATAAGATTAATTTTCGCAGGCAATAAAGTAATACCAGTTTTCTCGGGCCATAGCTCGAAGGTAACCTCTGTATCTGGTCCAGCAAGAGATGAAATTTTGACTGGAACACTACATACTTCATTTTGTTGGCAAGTACCCACGCGTTGAAGTAGTTCTACATCAAAAGAAGCAACTTCTGTAGATAGAGGGACTCTTATAGGATTCCATTGGCTAGCCTCGATTAAAAGGGTCGCAGTGAATATATCCTGAGAGCGGTGCAGAGAAGCTGACAGAAATCACTACCATTTGACCTTGGGTGACGGTCAATGGTGTAGAACCATCTGTCTCATCCACTATTTCGATGCTTTTTACCTTGGTTTTACGTCCTCTCAGTCGTGGTGGAAGATCAAAATCATCAATCGGCACCAAGACTTCCTCATAGCTAGTGAGTTTTTGTACACGAAAGCCTCCGCCAGAAGTATCTTCTTCAATAGAGGCAGTGACATTCGCGTCAGATGGTGCCTTGTCAATAGTTATGCCTTGAAACCCAACGGAACCACCGCCAGGAGTAATCGCGCCCAGGGACAAGCTTAGCAGGGTGGTATGCGACGGTTATAGCCATGTTCATTCCTCCTTTTAGTTCTGATGGTGTGCTAATGAGCAATGTCTAACGTAAAAGTAAGGGGCGCGCCGGGTGCAAGGCTAAACCAAAGCCGACGAACCCGAAAAAACCACTAACCTTAAAAAGCGCCTACGGTCGGCGCGTCCCTTTGACTGCCATGTTAGGCCAGACAAAGAACGACTTGAAAAACATTCGGCTCACTGATCGTTGGTTATTACGCTAACGGCCTTGGCTTTACGTAAGTTAGTCCTGAGAAGTCATACGAGTCCAATTAGGGTCTAATGGCGTATTTGGATCAAAACTAGGGTCATAGCTGCTCTGAACACGGCCGTCGCGATTCATCCAGTGGGTAATACCTGATGCAAGCCGCTGGGCAGGGTAGCCGTAAGGATTTGTGTACCATTGTTGACCAGTGAGCGTTGGGTCGTTTTGGCTGTGTTGGAAGTTGAATGACGCATCTCTATCTGCTTGTACGCCAGCCCAATTCTGCTGCGACCAGCGTAGGTAATCCTGGAACGCTAAATTATCCCGAATACCTATTTCTGAGATTGCCATGGACATGCCTGTTCTGCCATAGGGATTCGGGCCGATATTGACCACCTGAGCTGCAATGGCAGGAAGCCATGAGATGTAAGAATCCCACATATCAGCATTGGCGAATCCAATTGTAAAGCACGCATCAGACCGATTATATGTGTTAGCAACATGCGAGAAAACTGCGGCTCGCATATTCATCGTTCCATTTCCCGTTAGCGTACAAACTAATTCCATAGCTGCAGCGTGCGTGTAGCCTGGCAAAGGCTGAATTGACCCAGAACCCAATACGCTTAGATTACTGACAGTAATGCCGACACATCGACACATGTCTACAAATTTCTCAGTTGCGAAGACTTCTGGCGTCAGTGGATACATCCATCCGGACATACCGGAGTTCCATACGGCTGCCGAACGATTCGGGGCGTTCATAGTAAAGGCAAAGTTCCCTTGTTCGCCGACAATCCAACCTTGCGGCAAAGGGTAGTAGAAAAACGGGCCGCGTACGCTTTGGATGGAGGGTAAGGATTGCGTCATGTTTGTATTCCAAAATTAACGTAATAAAGTTGTCCTATGGCTTCAATGTCCTTTTCTATATCTTGGTCAAATCCAACCTGTGCAGGATACCACCAAAGAACATGGTGATCGAAACTAACGCCCCCCGTTATCAGGATTACGGGCGAGATTCGATTGTTCACAATATAAAGCCTAACGTAAAAGTAAGGGGCGCGCCGGTTGCAGAACTAAACCGAAGCCGACGAACCCAAATAAACTGGAAACCTTTAAAACCGCCTGCGTCCGGCGCGTCCCTTTGACTGCCATGTTAGGCATGAGTGTCCTTATTAAAAATACGGTACAAACCAGCCTCACCAACCATGCAAAAATACCCAGAAATCGCGCTAGAACAAAGCTCATTGAATTTGATTTTGGCGTTTTTATAGTCGCCTAACTCCTCATATTGATGAGCTATTCTAGAAATTTCAGAAAGCGCATCATATCTCACAGGGTTTTGCTCATATTCAACAACAAAATTCGGCTTTAAATCGGGACGTATGTTGTGAAGTTGTTCTCTAAGTTCCCAGATTTCCATTATCGCCCTTCCAAGTTTTTTTAAGCCAGAATTTGTATCCAATTCGGAAATTGAGCGTACGTCTCTAGCAGCGTTATCCAAACACTGTAGTGCTTCGGCAAGTAATTCTTCGAAAGAATCATGTGCAGTCATTTGAGCCTAATGTAAAACTAAGGGGCGCGCCGCGTACATGGATTTTAACGAAGCCGCCGAAGCCGAAAAAACAACAAACCGTCAAAACCGCCACGAAAAGGCGCGTCCCGCTTGAGCGACATGTTAGGCAGCGATTTAACCACCTACTAGGAGAGCATAGCTCGACAAGAATGCCATCTGGGCAGCGAACATACGACACAACTTGCCCCCACGGTTTGGTTTCGGGAGCTTTGACCTCGGCAGCACCTGCAGATAGGGCAGTAGCATGGGCATCTATAACTTCCGAAGTAACAAACGCCACTTCACAACCAAGTGGCTTCGCTGATGAGCTTGCAGTAACAAACCCAGAAGGCAGGTTCATTTCTCCCAGTTCATGTGACGCAAAAGCAAGGGTGGTTTCCCCTGTATCAAGTTCGCCATAATCATTGGACTCATGAAGAAAGCGACGAGAGAAACCAAACGCTTTTTCAAAGAAATCGAGCGATGCTGAGACATCGGGGACGTAAATGATCGTGTAACCGAATTTCATGGGTGCTCCAGTTTAAGCGTCCTAACGTAGAGCCAAGGGGGGGCGCGCCTGTCACGGAAAATTGGCGAAGCCACCGAAGCTGGAAAAATAACAAACCTCCAAAACCGCCCAGAAAAGACGCATCCCGCTTGAGCGTAATGTTAGGCATGTGCGGCCTTAAAGTGAGCGCCCATCTACGAATTCTCGCTTGATGGAGGATAACTCGACATCTTCTAGGCAGCGGATATTGACTGCTGCCATTTCAGCACCTTCAAAAATGCCAAAACCGAAAGGAGCGCAGCCGCATGTGGGGCAGAAATGATGCTTGATAACGTGCTTGTTAAATGTGTAAGTAGACAACAACGCCTCTGATGATTGCAGGGTGAGCTGCGACCTAGGCACAAACCATAATAAATAACCTTTTCGACTGCAATGAGAGCAATTGCATTCCATTGCAGAATCGAATGTGCCTTGAACTTCAAATTTGATTTGCCCGCAATGGCAACTACCTTTATGATTCATACCTGATCTCCTTTGGGTAAATTACGATTAGTTTTATGCCTAACGTAGAGCTAAGGGGCGCGCCTATCAAGGACGATTGACGAAGCCACCGAAGCCCAAAAAACAACAAACCTTCAAAACCGCCCCGAAAAGGCGCGTCCCGTTTGAGCGTAATGTTAGGCCGCCAAATTATGCACAGCGACCAAACATACCCCGAACAAAATACCACTTAACCATAAACCTCAAGCTTGAACGGCTACCACCTGTACTAAGTTATCTGAAAATGACGGTGCATTTCCCATGTTCGCAAATTCTGCTGAACTGATACTATTAACCGTGCCAGTATTTAATTGCCGCCAATAACCCAGTGTCGCGATGATTAAACCCTGATTAACGTCATCGGTGATGCGAGCATCACCTTCAAAAGCGCCACGGTCATTGAAAACCCTTACTTTATCGCCGTGTTTAATACCGCGCTCATCGGCATCAGCGATATTCATTAATACAAATTGCTCGCCTTGGCCTTTGATTTTTTGCACCATATTCGCGTAGCAAGAATTCAGGAAGCCGTGGCTTTTAGGCGATATTATGCTGAGTGGATATTTTTTTGCCAGCTCAGAGTTGGTGGCAACGCTTTCTCTGGAAGCAACATAATCTGGTAATGGGTCAAGCAATTCGCCCGATTGAAAATCTTCATACATTTGCCGAAAAGGGCCTGCGACAAAATTAGTTGCACCTTCGGCTTTCAATTGGCATTTACCGGACGGGGTCGGAAAGTTTCCTGCTTTGTGCGGCGCACGGTCATCTTTTGTGCCGACTTTCAGCCGTGCAAACCCGTGTTCGCGCAAATACGCCAAATCAATCCCTTCACAAGCAGGCGCAGCCCAATCAACATAATGCTCTAAACATTCGCTGTCAGACCAATGGAAATTGGCTTCTTGAAAGCCGAGTCGCGCCGCCAGTCGACGGAAAATTTCGTTATTGGGCAGCGCTTCGCCAGGGGCATCCACGCATTTGGCGTTATAGGTCAAATACAAATGCCCCCAAGACAAAATCATGTCTTCCATTTCTGCGCCCATTGCGGCGGGCAGCAAAATGTCGGCATACATAGCCGTGTCGGAAATAAAATGCTCCGCCGAAATCATAAAGAGACCTTCGTTAAGTAACCCTTGAACAATTCTGTCGGTTTCGGGCGCTTGCGTAACCGGATTAGCATTCCAGCACATCAGCGATTTGATCGGCGCACCTGCGGGTGGTTCATCAGTGAGGGCGCGGCCTAATTGCAAGGCATTGATAACACGTGTACCTTTAGGAATCAAATCCGGTCGACAAATGACATCAAATTTATATGGATGCTCCCAGACTGGGAACTGCAACGCGCCACCACCGACATGTCGCCATGCACCGGTTAAAGCGGGCAAGCAACTCACTGCACGGATAGTTTGCCCGCCCCCTTTATGCCGTTCCAATGCTACGCCAAGACGAATTGCTGAAGGTTGGGCAGTGGCATATTCACGGGCTAATGTACGGATAACGTCGGCAGGTATGCCAGTAATCTCCGCCGCCCATTCAGGCGTGCGGGTTTTAGCACGCTCTTTTAGTTCATCAAAGCCGACGGTGTAATTATCTACGTAGTCCTGATCGACCAAGCCCTCTTCGATAATCGTATGGATCATTGCCATCGCCAATGCACCATCAGTACCCGGTTTAGGCACAATATGCCAATCGGCTTCTTTCGCCGTTTTCGAGGAATAGGCATCAATCACCACCACTTTCGCGCCTTTTTTCTGCGCTTCCTTGACGATATGCCAATGATGTAAATTGGTGCTGACTGAGTTACAAGCCCAGATAATGATGTGTTTTGAATGGATGAAACTTTCTGGGTCAACACCAGCCGTTGGGCCCACGGTCAATAACCAAGCGGTACTAGAACCCTCACCACAAAATGTCCGCTCGGTAACAGTCGCGCCCAAACGGTTAAAAAACGCATCTCCGCCGTTCAGCCCATGCACCAAACCTTGGTTGCCCAAATAACTGTAAGGAACAATCGCCTGTGCGCCGTGCTCGCTGATGATCGCTTGCCAACGGTTGACGATTTCATCCAAGGCTTCATCCCAACTGATACGCTCGAATTGATTGGCGCCTTTCGGACCTGTGCGCCGCATCGGGTATAAAAGCCGATCAGGATGATAATGGCGTTTTTCATAATCCTTAAGCTTTACGCAAAGTCCACCACGCGTCATTGGGTGATCAGGATTACCTTTAACACCTGTGAGCTTACCGTCTTCAACTTCGTACACCATAGAACAGGTATCAGGACAATCGTGAGGGCAGCCGCCGTGATGCGTGGTTTTCATGCTTACGTTCCTTTCAGGTTAAGCGTCTTGAGGGGTGGGTGTTACAGAATCGTACCATACTTCATGAATCTAAAACGATATTAAGAATAATGACTTGTACTGTAGTGATTGTACAAAAAGCCTAACGTAAAGCTAAGGGGCGCGCCTTCCACGGGAGACTGGCGAAGTCACCGAAGCCGGAAAAACACAAACCTCCAAAACCGCCACGATAAGGCGCGTCCCGCTTGAGCGCAATGTTAGGCTGGACTTCTAATCACGAACTGCCGCTTCGATTTCGTAAATGTCGATTTTCATCTGTTTCATCATCGCCTTCATCGCCTTGGCAGACACCTCCTTGTCAGCACTGGTCGTCAATTCTGTCAGCCGCTTCGGGAAAATCTGCCACGAGACCCCGTAGCGATCCTTTAGCCAACCGCAGTGACTTTGTTCACCGCCATTCGCGGTCAAGGCAGTATTTAACCGATCGGACTCGGCTTGATCGTCAGTCGCGACCGAGATCGAAACCGCTTCTGTCAGAGTGAACATCGGCCCGGCGTCGAGAATTTGGTAAGGCACCCCGCCCAGCGAGAAGTCGATTACCGAAAAAGTGCCATGCCCGGCATCGCCAGAGAAGGTCGTCTCGACCCGGCTTCCTGGGATTAGTGAGCAGTAGAATTCTGCGGCCTCAAGGCCTCGTCCGTCGCGGAACCAGAGACAGGTGCGGATAGAGCTTGACATAATGTTATTCCTCCTGTGAGTAAACCAATTACTGTAGCCTAACGTAGAGCTAAGGGGCGCGCCGGTTGATGGCCTAAATCGAAGCCGACGAACCCAAATAAACTACCAACCTTTAAAAACGCCTGCGTCCGGCGCGTCCCTTTGACTGCCATGTTAGGCCGAAAAATTGTTAAACCCACGGAACGCCTCTTGTAAAAACTGTTATGCATATTTTGGTTGAAATATACAGATGCATTTGACTTACAGTGTAATCCCATTTTGAGCTAGTTTTTTAATGATGTGCCGCAAAAAGGACAGAATTTAATTTCCATTCCGCTACTGCCACCATCAGGAACGCGGATTACCCAAGTTTTTAACTTAACCCACCACTCAAACCGGACATCGAACTCGCAATTTAACGTACATTTGCCAAGGCTCTAGACTATCAGGAGA
>DLHW01000007.1 GCA_002483425.1 Methylococcaceae bacterium UBA7658 | reverse complement strand
CCCCAGAATCCGGCGGCGGCCCAGTTTTCCACCGCATAACTGGCGGCTTGGGATATTTGGTAGTCATCCCCGCCATAAAGCCGGATCAGTTCATAGCAGAAAAACAAGGTAGATTTAGTCCCGTGTTTGGGTTGGCCTATTTCGGCAAACGAAAGGTCGAGCTTAAGAGCAAGGTTATATAACCATTCAAAATGGCCTGCGCCAAAATGGAAAACACCGCCTTCTATGCTGCCTTCAGTAGTGCCAAGATTTTCCCCGCCCCCGCCGCTTGTCTGGCGGGTCGATTTGAACCGTACACCGATTTCATTTGCCAGGATTTCTTTTGATGCCCACATACTTTCCAGTGTATCGGCATGGATCATCTTGTGTAATTGGGCGATCAGGAACTGATTGGAAAACACGGAGAATTGGGTGATAAAAGCCTTGATTTGCGCCAAGTTCTGGTCGCCATGTTCAAACCATGCCGCGTAGCGGTTGTCGGTAATGACACGATGCTTTAGCAGTTCGTTGTTGATACGCTGTTGAAATTTGAGGAACCGTTTTGCTTTATCAAAGGAATATTCGTTCCGCCCTTCACTGAGTGCAATCAGTGATGGCGTTGTCAATCCCTCGATATGATGCTTATGTGCAAAATCGGCTAATAGGTCGTTTAGCATGATGCACCTCCGGTAAAGGTTGCGATTTGTTATCGATTAGACATAAGCCGGATTAGATAAGTTTCAGGCGTTAAAGCAGTGAAACTTAATAATAAGGTTCGAGTCTGACTGTCTATACAATGAAAGCGGAGGCAATGCAATGAACAGTGCAGCGAATCCGGTTGGGACAGATGGCTTTGAATTCGTCGAATATACCGCGCCGGATACCCGTGAGTTAGAACGATTATTTACCCTTATGGGTTTTGCCGCCATCGCAAAACACCGTTCCAAGGATGTGGTGCTTTATCGGCAGGGGGAAATCAACTTTATCATCAACCATGAGCCGGACAGTTTCGCCCAGGCTTTTGCGAAAGTGCATGGCCCTTCCATATGTGCGTTTGCTATCAGGGTCAAAAATGCCGCTGAGTGCCTAAACCGTGCCATCAGACTGGGTGCCCAACCCTATCAAGGCCATGTCGGGCCGATGGAACTCAACATTCCGGCAATCCGTGGCATTGGCCGTAGCCTGATCTATCTGATTGATCGTTATGGGGAGGAGCATTCCATTTATGACGTGGATTTCATACCGTTGGAGGGTGCTGACTTCAAACCTACAGGGTTCGGGCTGACCGCTATAGACCACTTGACCCATAATGTTTACCATGGCGGTATGGACAAATGGGCGGAATTTTACCAATGGCTGTTCAATTTCCGCGAAATCCGCTATTTTGACATACACGGCAAAGTGACCGGCTTGAAATCCCGCGCCATGACCAGCCCTTGCGGCAAAATCCGTATCCCGATCAACGAACCGACCGACCCCAAATCGCAAATCCAAGAATATCTCGATGCCTACCACGGTGAGGGTATCCAGCACATCGCCCTGGCTACCGAGGACATCTACGCCTCTGTAGAGCAATTGCGGGCTAACGGTGTCCAGTTTATGGATGTGCCCGAAACTTACTATGACACGATTAACGACAGGATACCCGGTCATCACGAAGCGTTGGCGCGCTTGCGTAACGACAGGATATTGATCGACGGCGATCCCGCCGTCAGTACTGGGCTGTTACTGCAAATTTTTACCAACACCGTAATCGGCCCGATTTTTTTTGAAATCATCCAACGCAAGGGTAATGAAGGTTTCGGGGAAGGCAACTTCCAGGCACTCTTCGAAGCCATCGAGAGTGACCAAATCAAACGGGGTGTCCTCTGATGCCTTGGATTAGCATACCTAAAGTCGAAGGCACTGCCTCGCGGCAAGCACATACCGACCTTCCGGCGGGTACTTATGAGCGGGAATTGGGCAAGGAAGGGTTTTATGGGCCTGCTACGCAAATGTATCACCGTCATCCTCCTACATCATGGAACACCGTTGAAGGTCAGTTGCGGCCTCACGCATTTGATACCAAAAAACTGGCTTTTTCTGGATTGTGCCCTTGGAGCGCGCCTTTGTTGTTCAGCAATGCCAATACACAAATCCGCTTTATGGTACTGGAAAATAATATGGATCATCTCGTCAGGAATGCCGATGGCGACGAATTGATCTTCGTACATGAAGGTGCAGGTGAATTATTCTGCGATTACGGCCATTTAAATTTTGGCGAGGGCGATTATATTCTGCTGCCGCGTGGCACGCTGTGGCGCATGAACGTGACGGAGACTGTTAGTGCCTTGTTGGTCGAAGCCACTAACGACAGCTACCGTTTGCCGGAAAAAGGGCTGGTCGGGAATCAGGCGATTTTCGACCCTGCCATATTGGACGTGCCGAAAATTGATGAAGCATTCCTTGCCCAGCAGAATGAAATCGAATGGAAGGTTGTGGTCAAAAAAAGAAACCAACTGAGCACGATTACTTACCCATTCAATCCACTGGATGCTGTGGGCTGGCATGGTACCTTGATGCCTGTGCGGCTTAATTGGCGTGACATTAGGCCGTTGATGAGCCACCGCTACCATGTGCCGCCGTCGGTACACACCACTTTTACAACCAACCGTTTTGTCGTCTGCACCTTCGTGCCACGGCCTTTTGAAACCGATCCCAATGCCTTGAACGTCCCCTTTTTCCATAGCAATGACGATTATGACGAACTGATTTTTTATCATGCCGGCCAGTTTTTTTCCCGGGATCATATTTACCCTGGCATGATAAGCTTACACCCCAGTGGCATCCCGCACGGCCCACATCCCAGGGCCTTAAAGGATGCCGAGAAGAAACGCGGGACAATGACGGATGAGGTGGCGGTGATGATTGATACCCGTAATGCACTCGACATTTCCAAACAGGCCGAAGACATCGAGTGGGCCGGGTATGTGGATTCCTGGAAATGAAACTGGCCACCCTTAAGACGGGCGACCGGGACGGCATTCTCGTTGTCGTTAACCGCGAACTCACTAAAGCGAAACTGGTTCCCCATATCGCATTGACACTGCAAGCAGCACTGGACAATTGGAATGAAGTAGAACCCGAACTGCAAAAAACGTATCAGTTAATTAACGAAGGCTCGGGGGACTGCATCCCATTTGATCCCTACCGAATTGTCGCCCCTTTGCCCAGGGCTTACCAATGGCTGGACGGCAGTGCTTATTTGAGCCATGTCGAACGGGCGCGCAAAGCACGCGGAGCAGAAGTGCCGGAAAACTTATACCACGATCCGTTAATGTATCAGGGTGCTTCGGACAATATGCTGGGCGCTTGTGACCCTATTGAAGTCGCCAGTGAAGATTGGGGCATCGACTTTGAAGCCGAAGTCGGCGTGATTACCGATGACGTGCCGTATGGTGTCTCCGTCAATGCTGCCGCCGTACACATCAAGCTGGTCGTATTGATTAATGATGTGTCATTACGGAATTTAATTCCTGAGGAACTGGCAAAAGGCTTTGGTTTCCTGCACGGCAAACCCGCCAGCGCGTTCTCGCCGGTTGCGGTCACGCCGGATGAATTAGGTGAAGCCTGGAAATACAGCAAACTGCATCTGCCCTTAAGCGTGCACTGGAACGGCAAGCCCTTCGGCAATGCCAATGCCGGAGCTGATATGCAATTCGATTTTGCCAGACTCATCCACCATGCCGCCAAGACCCGAAAACTGGCTGCCGGGACGATTATCGGATCCGGCACAGTCAGCAACTACGATGCCAGCGTGTGCTATTCCTGCATCGTCGAAAAACGGGTCGTTGAAATTATCGAAACGGGTACACCCGTCACAGAATATTTAAGATATGGGGATAAAATAAAGATAGAAATGCTGGATGGACAAGGATATTCAATCTTTGGTGCAATTGAACAGGAAGTCAGGCCGTGCCCATAATCCTGTACAGTTATTTCAGGAGTTCCGCCGCATACCGGGTGCGTATTGCGCTGAACTTGAAAAATATTGACTATGAAATCCGACCCATTCATTTACTCAAAAATGGCGGTGAACAATTCAATGCCGATTATTTGGCACTTAACCCCCAAGGGCGCGTACCTGTCCTGGTGGTAGAGGATAAGGTGTTGACCCAATCGTCGGCCATCATCGAATACCTGGAAGAAACCTACCCAACACCGCCATTGCTGCCCGCCAATGCCGTAGGACGCGCTTATGTCCGGTCAATAACCCAAATCATCTCCTGCGACATCCATCCGCTCAATAATTTGCGGGTGCTGGCTTATCTAAAAGGCTCTGTAAAAGAAGATGGTTTTGAACAAGGCTGGCGAATCCATTGGATACAAGAAGGGTTTGTCGCTATTGAGCAGCTAATGCAAAAAAATGATTATCGAGGACGGTTTTGTTTCGGGGACACGCCTGGTATGGGCGATACCTTCTTGATACCACAAGTCTACAACGCACTGCGCTTCGGATGCGAAATGAGCAGCTTTCCATTGATTAGCGGTATATATGAAAATTGTCTACAGGAAATCGCATTTTCCAATGCCGCACCGGAAAACCAGCCTGATGCGGAATCCTGACTTTATCTATTGATCCCCGGCCTTATGTGGTTTGAACTTCCGTTCGCCTTGAACCTGTCGAAAGGCGTTTGTGCTTCGACAAGCTCAGCACGAACGGTTCAAACATTAAATGGCCGGATTAATAAGCTACTCTTGCTTCAACACTAAGCAAACCCAGGCGGATTCCATTCATCCATCATTTTCTGGCGTGCCACATCAAGGCGCTTCGACATCAATCCCGCAAATTTCTTCAATAGCTCGTAGCCAAATCTGGGTTCCTGTTCACATCGCTCCAGGATGGCGGTTCCGTCAAACATAAGCAATTCCGAATCCTCTTCGGGCATGGCTTGAAAATTCCATTTATAGGGTAATATCAGCCAAGACCATCCCAAAACCTGATCTTTTCCGAGCGTTTGTATCTCCAGGCTAGGCCCCATAATCGCTGGCATTTGTATGGAGATGAGACCACTGCGGATCACATAGAACTTATCCGCATTTTCACCTTGTCGAAACAGGATCTGCCCTTTTTTGATAGCGAATTCGCTAGAACAATCACATAGGAACTTCAGGATGTCATCATTTAGACCTGAAAAAAACGCATGAGTAGAGAGGTATCCGGCGGTTGATTGATTTCCCATTTAAAACCTCCAAAAAACAATTGTTGCGAAGGCGTTTAATATTGAGTTTAACGATCGTTATGATTTAATCAAACATTTTGCTTCGGCTCGTTATAGCAATCCATTAACGTGATCCTATTATGATTTTTTTGCCAAAAAAATGTCTTAGCATTAGGAATTGGCCGGAAATAGTTGAGAGTTTTACAGGTAGAAACTGCGGCATTTTTTCTAATCCTTGCTGGTTGAAGAAATTTTGTTAGTATCTAAACGAATAAAATATTTTGAATTCTTCAAATTATTTTGTAAGTAATATTTTGTTAGTATATTAAAATATATATAACTGTTTATTATTATATATTTATATTTTCACTTACGAAATCTATCTAATATGGTTATCATAACTGGCGGTGCAGTGGCCGGCGGTTTCGGCGGCGCGGCGAAACAAGGCTTTACCGCGGAAGACAGATTCCGTAATGCCTACAGCCAGTGCATGAGCAACCGCGGTCATAATGTCATCAGATAAAAAAGTCCTCCTCAAGGTAGTTGAAGCAATGCAAGGTGCGTTGAATTTTTTTGCCAGTACAGATGCCCATCTGAACTTTCAGTTTTCCGGCGCGGTTTTTTCCCGTTTGCATAACCCTACAACGCTTTATTCATGTTAAGCAGTCGCTAAGATCCGGCGATTCAACCGTTTGGTTGAATGGGTGCAATCGACCGCTATTGTTATCGTTCAGGGCTTGCCGTCATCCCCCAGGGGATTGTTAAAAAACCGGACTTTTGCCGGGCAATATCAATGTTTCAAACTGCCGTGTAGCCTGAGCGTAACAAACCGGCGCCGGTAACATAACAAATCGCTGGACAAAGCCGGAAATCTAATCATCATATGCACCATAAAGCAATCGTTAGGCTCGGGGCGTCAGTTGCTTTTCGCTGCCGCCATTTCGCCTTGGCAATCGGCGCGGATGCAAACGCCGTGTGCCAGATGGACAAAAAGGTATTATTGATCCGGCCCTATGAAGTTTTAACTTCCGTTCGCCCATGTACCCTTTGGGTATTGAGCCTGTCGAAAGGCTTGCTGAGCTTCGACTCGCTCAGTCAGGTAGATCGGGCATACTGTTTATGCCCGACAAATAGATTCCACTGTGTTGTCATATTTATTTGCCATCTTTGAAAATTTGGCGTTGGAATGCCGGGCAGCAAAAAACGGTTGTCCGACTTACGTGACTACACTCAGTCCGATCCGATTGGGTTGGCTGGGGGATTAATACTTACGCCTATGTCAATGGGAACCCGGTTAATCTGGTTGATCAGTTGGGATTATTACTAGCAGAACCATCATTAACCCCGGTACGACCTGCATCGCCTATGCGCCCAGGAACCGATATGGCTCCTACTATTCACGATTATTATCCGCCTATTGGATCAGCTTATATCCCCCCTACCAATACATTGCCTCCAGGAATCTTACCGGAACCTGATGAGCCTATTACTGCTGATGACATTGTACCTAACCACGTACGTTGGGTTAATTTGTAGGTTGGGGAAAGCTTGCGAACCCCAACATTAAGGTTTCGGCCTTGCGTTGGGGTTCGTTCCTCACCCCAACCTACCGTGCTGCCCGTCGCTGTCCTCACCCAAAGCCTGCCGCCAGCCCCAGCCGGCGCCGTCACCGTGGACAACGGCGACACCGCCAAAATCACCGTAACCGGCACCTGGACGGCGACAG
>DLHW01000063.1 GCA_002483425.1 Methylococcaceae bacterium UBA7658 | reverse complement strand
AAGGGCATGAATGAAATCAACTTATTCAGAATTTCCTTAAAGATTGAGCAATTCCTTAATTTTACTGCCCAGTTTCATCATCTTCATTAAGATTGAGGGTTCCAGTTTCAACATTTGCTCGCCCCAGTCCGAGAGTGTTTCCATAAATCCCAAGGCTTCTTTGATCCGGTGTTGGGCGTCGGCTTCTTCCTTCTCTAAATCAGGGCTGGCAAGGCATTCGCGCAACACGGTGATGGTCGGATCGAATTCGCGTTCCTTGCGTTCTTTTACAACCGTTTTAAACAAGGCCCAGACATCGGAGGACGTTGTGAAATGGTCGCGGCGGTCGCCCATGATATGCACCACCTGGATCAAATTCCAGTTCTGCAATTCTTTCAAGCTGTTGCTGACGTTGGAACGCGCCACGCCGAGCGTGTCCACGATCTCGTCCGCAGGCATGGGTTTACCTACGAAGTAGAGTAGTGCGTGGATTTGGGCGACCGTGCGGTTAACGCCCCATTTCGAACCCATTTCTCCCCAATGCAGGACGAAACGTTGTGCGACAGGATTTAATATCATGGCAAAATTATATATTTTCATTAGTTTCTGTCAATACAGAAATTAATGAATTATTTTTTAGAGTTATATTGCAGATTAGTTTTATCTCACAATCAGATGCGAATACAATGTTAATTTTCGGCTTAAAGCAATAATAAACATCAGAATATGTCCGAATTCAACACATTAGCTAACCAGCCGCTGTCACGCAAGTTAATGATTCTTTACGGCTTGCCGCATTTGACTCATACGATTGTCGTGCTGCCGATGGCGCTATTCATCCCGTCATTCTATGCGGATGAACTCGGCTTACCGTTGGCAAGCGTGGGATTGGCTATTTCGATCTCCCGGTTTTTGGACATTATTGTCGACCCGATTGTCGGTGTGATGAGCGACCAGATGCGCACACGCTGGGGCAGAAGAAAACCTTGGCTGGCATTCGGTACGCCGTTGTTGATTTTATGCGCCTGGATGATTTTCGTGCCGCCCAAAGAAGTCAGCGTGACCTATCTGTTTATCTGGGCGACTTTATTGTACATGGCGTACACCTTTGTCGATTTGCCTTATAAGGCCTGGGGCGCGGAGCTTTCCACGGATTATTCGGAGCGCTCGAGGGTGACGGCTTGGCGTGAAGCGTTCGGATTTTTCGGTCAGATGCTATTTCTGGCTATATTGATCTTGATGTCCTTAAATGGTGTACGCGATATTCATCTGCAATTGCTAGCCATCGCCATCCTAATTGTTGTTAGCCAGCCGATTCTGGTTGCGGCAACGCTTTGGAAAGTTGCGGAACGCGAACCCGAAGTTCTAGCAACTTTTAATCCTACTAATTTTGATTCCTTGCGAGGGCAAGAAAATAAATTTATTTTCCAAAGAACCCGCGATGCGTTGTCGATAATGTCGCAAAACCATGCATTTATGAGAACCCTGGCGGCCATTGTGTTTTTGGCAACGGCTGTATTGATGCAAGCGACTTTACATCGGTTTGTACTCAACCATGTGGTGAAAGAGCCGGATGTGTTTGCGCCGATGATTATGGTAGAAAATTTTGTTTCGATTGCATGTCTGCCTCTTTGGATTTGGATTTCCGATTGTTTCGGGAAACATCGGGCAATTTCGTTCTGTGCTTTATGGATCGGTTTTTGGAGTCTGTTTTTTCCGTTGGTGGGGGAAGGCGACACCATTCTTTACGTTACCCTCATCTTGCTTCGAGGTAGCAGCTTGGCCGCTATTTTCTTTCTAGCCAGCTCCATCGGTGCGGATGTGGTGGATTTCGATACCGTGATATCGGGACGGCAGCGCACCGGTTTGTTTTTTTCGGTTTGGGGTATAGCCAGCAAATTTGCAGTCGGTTTGGGAGTTTTACTAGGGACATCGCTGCCTGCGGCATTCGGATTCGATCCTTCGCAAACGGTCCATACGGCATCCTCTATTTACGCACTGCTTGCTATTTACGGTTGGCTGCCGTGTTTGATCATGCTTTGCGGCATCCCTTTTTTGTGGAATTTCCCGATTGATAAGGAGCATCAACAAGAGCTTAGGAACAAGATTTCATCGGCAGTTGTTTCGGAAGATTTAACCGATATTGCAAAGTAAAAAGCGTTCTGGGCTCTTGATCTGCCAAAAAACGAAATTTCAGCAGATCATGAAGCCGGATTTTTATGGGACCAGGACTACAAAGGCAACCAGATCCGATAACACAGGTATCTGTAATGCAGAACCTACCCCTCCTACATCGCCTTTGTAAGTGCGAATTTCAAGTGTTCTTGGGACTGTAACAGGGCAATCGATATTGGTTTTGGTATATTGAGCATAATTAGCAACGCCTAAAGAGGCTCCCCATTCGATGCTGACGACGGGCTCGACGTTCGCAAAGGTTCCCGCCGGTAGTTTCAAACAATAAACGCCGGTTATAGGGTGCGAAAAAGATGAGAAGCCTTTCGCGGAAGTCAGTGCGCCGGATTGCACAAGAGCTTGAGCTTCGGCATACGGGGAAATAATGTTAGGGGCTCCAGCCGATCTAGGTTGCACCGCAAAGGTGCCGGCGTTTGATAATCCGTCAGCAAAGGTATTGCTTGCGAAAGAAGCTGCCATCAGAGCCGTGGCAAAACCAAGAGCAATCACTTTAGTAAATTGTTGTTTCATCGTAGTATCCTCGTAGTAGCAATAAAAATTTCATTATCTTTTGAGCATCTTTATATAAGCTTTGCAAAACGAAGAAGAATGTTGCGCAGCTATAAAAAACGTCCTGATCACTTTATGCCTATTGGCGCTCTTGGTCAATGTCAATAATGCCTTGACAAATATTTATAGATGTGATCATAAAAAAGAATGCTTCTTAGCCGGTTTTTTTACCAAAAATCCCACTTGGATAGAATGCTTGTTCATAAGTTAAGCATATATTTCCTGTGGATTTCCCCTTTCGAAAAAGAGTTGGCAAGTTCTGAAGTAAAATTGCTTCTGCAATTATTTCGGAGGCTTTGACCGATACAGGAAAAGATCCGTGCAGGCTCAGATTTTTTCGGTTTAGCGGATTTGTTTTTAGGGTATTGTTAGTATCAATCGTTTTTGGGATTGTCCTGTTTAACAATGCCGGTAGAGTAGATAAAGAAATTTTACAAGCTGAATGGGAAACGAACTGGTAAAGTGATATTTTTTGGCCTCCGGCCGCTTTGCTATAGTTTGACGACGCAAAAACACTTGTCTAAAAAGAGTAAAAGTTGTTGCCTAGCTGATAAATTTCAACTCCTATAATCGTCCGGGTTCGTTCCAAACTTATTTCCGGTATCGCTCGTTCCGGCTTTGCCGTTTTTATGCGTGTCAGTATTTTCTAACTGTGAAGTTATCCCGGCCTCGGCATGTCTAGCTAGTGTTTCGCATGGCTTAAACAACTTAGCGGGGGAAATATCGGACACCCTGTCCGTTGGTTTGTTTAATAGAACTCCTTAATTATTTGTGGACGCAAAGCCGAGTATTGTGCACTCTATTCGACCAGGGTATAAAGGTTCACAGTACGATCACCCGCTACGCATTGCCCCGTACTTAGATCAAATTTCCAGCGATGCCGAGGGCAGACGAGATGGCCGTTCGTGATGGGCGCCAATTCTAAGCTCTCTCCTTCGTGCGGACAAAACTTAGGGATCCGGCGCGGCTCGCCATCGACATCTACAGTAATCGAATCGTTGCATTGCGCCACCCGTATAGACCAGTCAATCAATGCCTTTGCTGACAACGGGTCGCCTCCGTAGCGTAACAAGTTATGAAGCACTGGGTTAAACGTGTCCGGGTCTCTCTTGAAACGCGCCCGCGCTGAAAGAAGAATATCGTCGACGTTTATTTGAAAAGTGAGGAATGCGTATAAAATCTGCGCTGGGGCGCGCATTTGCAGATAAGGCGGCGTTAAGGACGAATGGCTGGTCCAGTAAACCTGCTTTTTATCGAAATCGATTGCTAGCGACCAGTCAAATGAATTCGACTCAATTTGGTCGAGTGAAGACACTTTAGATAAAATTAAGGGAAGGCCGGTTTTCTGACTGCATTGGTGCAATACGCCGGACAACCGGTCAACGAAATGCTCGGCCGCGCTAAACATTTGATCTTGTGCCGGCTCAGGTTGAATCATCGGCGCACTATACAGTTTCGGATGGGCGAGAATCTCCTCCCAACCGAGGATTTTGGAGTGAGAAACGGCCCCGCCGGTACATTCGATTTTGGAAAAAGGAGCAGGCCAAACTACAGAACCCGCTGGTTGGAGTTCAGCGACCATTTTAGACCAGTCGCAGGCTTCCGGATGCTTGTTTAAGTGATCGTTGAACGAATCGCCGTAAGTGACGGGACCGGCAAAAGCAACCGAAAGCTGCGGTTTTAGAGTTTGCATTGCATGTTGAAAAATCTCGACGATTTGATCCCGCACAGTTTGTAAGCGAGCATTAAAATCAGGATTCCGTCCGAATAAATACGAAATTGGATAGCCGCTCGCCATATAGTTTAAGGTGAATAGAAAGACAGTTACGTCATGCTTCCTGGCGATGCTACGAAGGGTAGCGGTATTTAAGCCGCAGTCGTTGCCGTTTAGAATGCAGCCGTCCGCCGTTTGAACGAGCAAGATTGAGTCGGTGCGGAATGCCGGTTGTTGCATAAAGAGTTGGGCGGTAACCGATTCGGCTAGCTGAACCGTTTCTCCATGTCTAACGTACTGTATATTATGATATTGTTCCAGATTTCGTAATTCTTTCCGGAAGCGTTCGTTTTGAAAGTCGCCGACCAGAATGTTCTTGCGGCTCAATGTTCGAAGAAACCTTGGGTCGAAGTGGTCCGCATGGTCGTGCGAGATATAGATATGCGTGACCTCATCGATGTGATCTCTAATCTTAGCTAATTCCGCCGTGTTCCATTCAGGAACAGCGTGCCACGAATCAAGGTGTGCAGGCCCTGAAAACCAAGGGTCAGATACCACCGAAATACCGGTTCTATGGCATTTTACTTTAATTGAAGCTTGACCTAGGAAATCGATAGAAAGCATTGATCTCTCCGTATTTTAATAGTTGAAGGCTATAGTTTTAAATTTTCTTTTAGAAAAAGCAGTAGAGAATACCGTTTTTTAAAATGTCAGTACAGTTGAGAACGGATAATCTCGTTGAATCTTATCTTTGGTGTTAATGGGCTATCGTTTTAGTCAATTTTTCCTTACCGGTTGATTCAGGCAGGTTTTGAGTTTCGGGAGCTACCTTTAATAAAGGCGAAAGCGTAGGTTTAAGGTATTTGAGGATTTGCACCGGTAACGAGCTGGTAAAGTGATACTTTTCCGCGTCCGGCCCTTCCACATAAGCTGTAATTACGCCGAAAAACCGCTCGCCGAGATAAAAGGTAAACGTTGCCGCCCGGCTGATGAATTTCGATTCCAGTAATCGTCCTCGTTCGCCCCAGACTTGCTTGCGGTGATCGCCTGTTCCGGTTTTACCGCCGACGACGAGCGGTTTTCCGTTTTTGTCCGTATAAACGCCGCGTAAACGGGAAGCCGTTCCGCCCTCGACAACGCCCGCTAATGCGCCGCGTGCCGCACGCGCAACTTCTGCGGGGAAAATACGTTCGCCGGTTTCAATCGATTTGTTCAAAATCGTTTCATACGGTGTCGCCGAAGCAAAATGCAGCGAATCGAATTTTACCGCGGGGATGCGGACGCCATCGTTTTGTAATACGCCCATGAGTTCGGCGAGCGCGGCCGGACGGTCGCCCGATGCGCCGATCGACGAGCCGTACGACGGCGTC
Source organism: Methylococcaceae bacterium UBA7658 (assembly GCA_002483425.1). Classification (GTDB taxonomy): domain Bacteria; phylum Pseudomonadota; class Gammaproteobacteria; order Methylococcales; family Methylomonadaceae; genus Methyloglobulus. The sequence continues at coordinate 23,947 of DLHW01000063.1, read as the reverse complement.
AATTTGCTGAACGGATAACCAACGCGTTGCCACGCCTTATGAATTTCTCTAAAGGCTTCTTCTTCCAATAAGGTCATTATGCGGCGTTGCTGCGAGTTTTTCCTTTTGCTTTTCAACAGCCAACGGTAAACCTCTAAACGCTCTTCATAGCTGTTAGCGAAAACATCCTCGAGGGTCGCTTTCGGATGGGAAGTCAAATAACGCACCAGCCATAATTCGAGCGGATGAACTTTGGTGATGAAACCTTGATCCTGTAAATCGAATTCGGCAATGGAATATTTATCGTACAAGCCGTAAATATCTTCATTCACTAAATCTTCGCCTTTAATGTGCGATTTTAGGAACAGATAAAATTGGGTTTCGTCGTGTTCGGGATGAATGGAACGATACAGCATCGACAAGCGGGAAACTTTCGGCTGCACCTTTTTAATCAACATTTCCATCGACTCATCGGGCGATTTGCCTTGGTATTTGGCATAAAACCGGCGGAGGTACGCTTTGCCTTCCCGGTCGGCAAAATGTTCCAAATATTCCTTCCGCCTGGGATCGTCCGGATTATCCAGCCAACGCGCAATACCGTCCGGCTTATAAAGGTGATGGTAAACGGTATCGCGCATTAATCGGATGAATACTAAATTAGTCGAATCGCGTAAGGCGTGACGGATCGACTTAATCTGGCTATTCTCCGATTTATCGAAATTATTAAAATGATGCAGCCCGCCCCCGGTAAAGAAATTTTCGTAGGGACTTGCGGAATATTTCCTATCCAACGCTTTGTTAAGCATTTCTTCCAGCCCGATGTCTTTCTTCGCAATCAATTGCTCGACGACCCAAGCGGACAAATAATCGCGCGGATGAAAAACGAATTGTTTAAGCGCTTCAGGCGAACGAGCATGATATTGTTCATAAAGTTCGGCGATCAATTCCAGATAATGCACGGTTGTGCGCATTTTTGAAGTAGAACCGAGATCGAGCCGTATGCCTTCGTTTATATCCAAAGGCTGGTCGAAGCTATCCGTTTGTATGCGTAGTAAATTTCCCGCAGGACTTTTTTCGAATAACATCAAGCTGTAGATAATCGGCGACAGATCGACATTACCGTTCAACATCCGCTCGCCGAAAATACCTGCGGCGCGCGCTTCGTTCGGATCGCTCAAGCCGTGCAGCGCTTTACTCACAGACTGTTGAACGGCGTAATCGAGGGTTGTTTTGACCGATAAATCCAGGCGATCCAACTCATAGTTGGTTTTGATGTTCAGCATTTTCGCTAAACGGGACCGCAAGATGCTTTGCGTTTTTTTCTCGGACATGAAATAAGACGGCGTTACGATGGAAGTCACGGGCTTCAATTGATTTATCTTGAGTGCGGCATCGCGTAGTTGGGGAGAAATAAATTTATCTTTCGCCATCAGCCTCAAATAACTGTCGGTCAGTTCTTTTAACGAAGCATAGCCCGCTCCAAGCAAATAGGACGGACGGCGTTGCGATAACAAGGTGGTTAATACAAGCCTGAAGGCTGTGGCTTGCTGCGGACTAACCGGTTGATTCGGTTTAAACGCATTCGGATTCAACAGCTTATTAACTTCGTTAAAATCGGCGCCGAACCACGCCGCCAAGCCGTCGCCCAAACCGTGGACCTCGCCCGATTTCGGTGTCGCGGATAAAGGCATGGAATTTAAATAAGCCAGTACGATACGGCGGCGCATTTCCCGGGTATCGGAGCCTAACAAATAAGCGCGTATCGAAGCGCTTGCCATCTGGCGTATTTTATCGATAGCCGAATTGGTGTAACCGTTGGAAGAATGCCGGTATTTTTCGATCTGTGTGGCTAACGTGCTGCCGCCGGGCGTACTTTCGATAATCCCCAATTTATTAGCCATCATTAATAAGGCGGCGAAGCCGAAGCGGTCCCATTCAACGGCGGGATTTTGGGATGGATAACGGTTATTGAGCAGTTCCCGATTCTCGATGAAGAGTAATGTTTGCAAGACAAGCGGCGGTATAGACTCGAAACTCGAATAGCCGTGAATAGGATACAGCGTGCTGAAAATGACTTGGTCGGATTGATCGATAATCTTTAATCCGCTTCTGGATTTTTCCTGGTAAATCGGGAAAAGTCCGTAACCGGCTAATTTACCCATCATTGTCGAAGACGAAGCTTGCGCACTGACGGTGTAGCCCGCTTTTTCAAGCCGGTTGATGGATTCCGGGATTAGCGTATAACCCATCCGTTGATCGTAAGGACCATCGCTAGGATAACGGATCGATTTACTCGGACCGTTATCGAGTTTAAAACTTAATTGTTTCGCAATGTCCGATAGGTAACGGGCTTGAAATTTCGAGGTGGTGATTTCTTGATGAACGATTCTGGCAATTACGGCAATGATAAGGATGACGCCCAGAATTATATAACCCGTTAAAAACCGATTAAGGGTTAGTTTAGTCATAGGTGTCAATCGGTATGTTTGGAATTCGTTAAACTTCTGATGAGAAACGGGCTAAGTTCCTCATCTGCAAAAAAGCAAGTAGTTGTACTTTGTTGAAAAATGTATTGAAAATAATGCTCACTCAATTTCGAATAACAAACAATCGACCTTAAATACTGCAGCGATTATATCAAAAGCCGGTTAATTAAGCGTGTCTAAAGGTAAGATGCGGGAATGCAGAGAAAATGTTTGATAACAGTGAATATTAATGCCCGGTTCTGCGCGTATAACATTAGTGAAAAAATTCATAGCATCGGCAGCCCTGTCTGTGTTTTATTGGTTAAACAAAATAAATAAACAATTGAAGAGGAAATTGTCGCTGTATTTTTTCGATGATGCGGTCAAGTCGGCAAGTTTAGTTTTTTACTTTTCCGTTTAGCTTAACAGAAAAGGTTTGAAAAGCGTTTGCGCTCATTACGGTTGAATCCGGTCGAAACGCTTTGGTATTTAAGGTAAGTTCAAAAGAGTTATCCGGCGATTAGTAGATTAATCGAGTTTAGTGTAATGTCTTTAGGAAACGATACTGGCGTGGAGTCATTAAATATGAAAAAAATAAATATAATTGTAATAATATCAATGGTTTTTATGTTTACCCCGTTCTCTGGCGGCTTTGCGGGAGACGGTAAGCAAGGTAAAACCCCGGTTCGTCCGGGTCAGAATGAACCGGCAAAAACAGGGCAGGGCGGCAATAAATCAACAGCAGAATGTCAAACAAAACCAGAGCTATGTCCGGGCGGTAAAATGGGCAAACTGACTGTTTGTCCCGGTGAAGATCCTAAACTCAAATGCCCAAATAATTAAGTTTTATGCGGTTTAGCACTGACAAAATTAGCAGTATAGTCGATGTTGTCGTGTCGCTTTTACGGCAATTGGACAACAAAATTGCGACGCTATTTGGCATGAGATTAATGTTATTTAGCGTATTTGTATTCGCTGTCCTGGGAATCCTTCTCCTGCATATTTTGGGGCTAATTTCTATTCATATTAAGCCGTTTTCCACCACCGGTTCTGTTTATGTGGATAGCCCAGAAATCTATACCCGCGAACGCTTGGTCAACGACCGGTACGACCAGGATTTTTGGTTACGGAAACAACTAGAACGGCTTGACAGCTCGAACAGTTTGATTACGGCGGAAATTGATAATCAGGTTACCGGCGGTATTGCCAAGGGCGTCAGTGCGGCGTCAAACCAGCAGCCGGTGCTAGATAGCAAAAAGCCGGAAAAGCAGGTTGTTATCCCTTTCGATCAGGATTTTCGAATCCGCTCCGCTATCCGGGACACTATCCGGCAGCTTATTCTGGAAAATATTCTCGACGACAGGCATGATTTAATGGGAAATTCAGTGTACGGATTAAAATTCGATACTACGGTTATTCCAGGCGACTTCACTCGCGAGCGAGCATTTGTAAGAGTAAAGTTGAAAGTCGGCGATCCTTTCACTCTCGACACCCATGAACTGAAAGCACTGCCAAAAAATATTAATACGACGGAAATTTCACCGCATCAACAAGCTTTTTATTGGGATGACGATCCGTTAAAACCCGACGGCGGACTTTACCAAGCTAAACAAACCTACGATAACTGGCGAGGGAGTATTCAAGACCGGCTTAATCTTTACCTTGAAAACAAATTTAAAACTAACGATTTCAAGCTGAAGTGTAACAATGCTTTACAAGGCGATAAAAGCGATTTGGAAAAGATTATCAAGGAAGAAGCTATTCGCGAGACTATTCAGGTGGTGCTAGGGTACATTGACAAAAGAGATATGTTTACCTCTTCGGGATATAGGGGCGTCACAGCGATTATGCTACCTAAACCATGGGTTGATTATATGAGTTTAAATTACCGGGACACTATTGATAAGGAAGCTTGTAATGTTCCTCCGGTTTTTTATGCGGAAGAAAAATGGAATTTTGTTTATGTTTTTGATGACAATAAGGCTTATGTAGCTAAAAAGGAAATTGAAGGAGATGATCCTGAAGACGAAGGCTTTACCCTTAGCCATATTCAATACCATGAAACGTTTAAAAAGCGTGTTTTAGCTTTCCAGTTAAAGACCCCAACTAAAAGCCGTGAACAAATGCGATATCAAGTATTTGAAAACTGGGATTATTTTTCCCCGAGTTACGCGTTGAACGATGCGGTAATCGATCTTAAATGTAAATCTGAAGAATTGTCGGAAGGTTGTGGTATCTATATTCCGAGTGGATTTTTTAATTTCATCGAACGGGCGCAAAAAAGCGATTTTTATTCTTACGCCGTGTTTCCGAAAAACGAGGTAGCAGGCGTTTTTTCGGCGAATTCCGCAAATTTGCAACTGGCGAGTCAAGCTGCCAATGATGCCTCGTGGATAAATATTGCTCAGGGCCGGCGCGAATCTCAACTCGAGTCGGTTTTAGTGGGCTTCGGCGATGGCGGCAACGGAATCCAGAAGGGTTATCTGAGATCCAAGGAGAAATCCCCGGATTTGGAAGAAATTCAATTCGGCTGGGTACTCAGCAGCGCAGGCAATATGACGCCGACACAAAAGACCGAAATGGCCTTGGTATCGGTGCCCGCTTGGGCCACCCTCTTAAGGCTTCATATAAAAACCGGCTGGCTGGATCGTAATGCTAACGAAAATACCGACAAGGAATTTGATGTAGAAGTACCGGTACCTCCCGACTTCCAAGCTTTGGATTCGTTGATTTTAAAGGATACTAAATCGCAGAGAAAACCCAAAATATTGAATAACTTCATGGACACTGACATTAAAGTAAATGCTTGCGAAAGCGCTAAAATATTGATTCCCGGCACAAGGCTATGGCGCAGCACAACGGTTACGTTAGGCGCCCAAAAGGCGAACAGGATTACGGTGCTGCCTAATATGGAAGGGATTATAGCCGAGTTCACCCCGGTCGAAATTCCTTATCGAGGGCAAGGCGATGCTGTTATGGCTAAACTCCAGGTCTGGACGAGCGAAGGTATGGATACGGCGGAAAATGATGTTGAAATTCAGCTTCCTAGCAAGGAAGGTACGTGTCTGTTAGCGGCGTCTAAGCATTAGCTGTATTAGCCGTCTAACCGGCGGAACGGTTGTCGAGAACTTGCCGGGCTATGCTTCATCCGGAGGCTCAAGCCCTGCCTGACCGGTGAGGGTTTTAGGTATGGTTTTTTTGACTTTAACGCCTAATTCAACAAAACTGTTGGCTTGCCGGATCAGGTTTCCGCTACCGTAGGTTAATTTGCCCATAACAGCGTCATAGGTGCTTTGCACGGTGCTCAGTTGTTTACCTAATTTATCGAAGTCTTCCAGTAAACCGCGAATTTTATCGTAAACCAGACCCGCCTTATCGGCGATAGCTCTGGCGTTTTCGTTTTGCCTTTCGTAACGCCAGATGTTTTCGACGGTTCTTAACGTCGCTAATAAGGTGGTTGGCGTGACGACAACGATTTTATGTTCGAACGCATCGGTAAATAATTGTTCGTCGGTTTGAAAGGCGGCGACAAAAGCGGCTTCAATCGGCATGAACAGCAGGACAAAATCCAGCGACTTGACGCCGTGCAAGGCGGAGTAATCTTTATCGCTCAGGCTTTTAATATGTTCGCGTACCGCAGACGTATGCTGTTTTAAAGCAATCGCCCGGTCATGTTCTTCTTCAGCGGAGCAATAACGTTCATACGCTAATAACGATACTTTGGAGTCGATAATGACGTCTTTATTTTCCGGCAGACGAACGATCACATCGGGTTTAAACAGCCGGTTGTCATCGTCCCGGAAAGCGCCTTGGATGTCGTATTCAATGCCTTTCCGTAAGCCTGAACGTTCCAGCACTTTTTCCAGAATCATTTCGCCCCAATTTCCTTGCGTTTTTTTTTCTCCTTTTAACGCGCGCGTCAGATTTAACGCTTCTTGGTTCATTTTGGCGGTGTCGCGGCGCAAGGAAACGATTTCCTCTCTTAACGAAATCCTGTCTTTGTTTTCATTATCGTAAACTGTTTCGATACGTTGTTTAAATTCGCCTAATTGCTCACGTAACGGATTGATCAGGTGATCGATATTCGCCTTATTTTGTTCCGCGAATTGCTTGCTGCGATCCTCGAAAATTTTACCGGCTAGATTTTCGAATTGGGATTTAAGTTGATGTTCCGCTGTTTGTAAAAGTTTTAGCTTTTCGTAATGATTTTTTTCTTGTTCGGCCATGCGGGTTTGCAGTTCCGCGTTTTTAGTTTTAACGGACGCAAATAATTGCTGATACTGCTTGAGTTCCGATTCGGCTGCTTCCAGGTGTTTGATTCGTTCTTCGGCGACGGCAATATCGACGGTCAGTTGCTGAAGAACGCGTCTCTCCCGCAGAGTGAACAATCTCATTAAAATAGCGCCAAGCGCTATACCGGCTAAGCCGGTAAGCCACGGTGACAGGGTGTTAACAAATTCGACGGTAGACAAGCGTTACGGCCTTTTAGTGTACGGCGGTTAAAGTTGCGCGAATACTTTTTCCGCGCTCGCCAACGTAAGTTCAATATCGTTCTCGCTGTGGGCGGAGGAGACAAAACCGGCTTCAAACGCCGATGGCGCTAGATAAACGCCGTCTTCGAGCATTCCGTGGAAAAAGCGTTTAAACTGCATTTGATCGCAAGCCAGCACTTGTTTAAACGTGTTAATGGTCTCGTCTTGGCTGAAAAATAAGCCAAACATGCCGCCGACCTGGTTCGTTGCGAATGGAACGCTGGCTTGTTTAGCGCGGTCTTTTAAGCCTGAAACCAATTTTCCGGTAACGTTGCTCAGCTTTTCGTAAAAGCCGGGCGCGCTGATAAGCTCGAGGGTTTTGAGTCCGGCCGCCATGGCAACGGGATTTCCCGATAAGGTGCCGGCCTGATATACCGGACCTAACGGGGCGAGGTATTCCATTATTTTGCGATCGCCGCCGAACGCGCCCACGGGCATACCGCCACCTAACACTTTACCTAATGTTGTTAAATCGGGTTTGACGCCGTATAAACCTTGCGCGCCGGATAATGCTACCCGGAAGCCGGTNNGTAAAGCCCTTGTGCGCCTGATAAGGCTACCCGAAAGCCGGTCATGACTTCATCGAAAATCAATACGCTCCGGTAAGCATCACACACACTGCGCAAGGTTTCCAAAAATCCTGACACAGGCGGCACACAGTTCATGTTGCCCGCCACGGGTTCCACAATGATACAAGCAATATGTTCGCCGATTTGCGAGAAAATCTCTTTGACTGCGTCGCTATCGTTATAAGGCAGGGTAATCGTGTGTTCCGCAACGGCACTGGAAACGCCGGGAGAGCTGGGTACTCCGAGCGTTAAGGCCCCGGAACCTGCTTTAACCAGTAAAGAGTCGGAATGACCGTGGTAGCAGCCTTCGAATTTTACAATTTTATCCCTGCCGGTGTAACCTCTCGCTAACCGGATAGCGCTCATCGTCGCTTCTGTGCCGGAACTGACCATACGGACAAGCTTGATAGAGGGAATAAGTTCGCACACTTGTTGCGCCAAGGCGGTTTCGATTTCGGTGGGTGCGCCGAAGCTTAAACCTTTCTCGGCTGCGCAGGTTACCGCGGCAATGACTTCAGGGTGCGCGTGGCCAAGGATCATCGGACCCCAGGAACCGACATAATCGATGTAACGCTTATTCGTAGTATCGAAGATATAAGCGCCTTGGGCATGATCGATAAATACCGGCGTGCCGCCGACACTGTTAAAGGAGCGAACCGGAGAGTTTACGCCGCCCGGAATGACGCTTTTTGCAACAGAGAATAAAACTGCATCGTGTTCTAACATAGGTGCTTTTATTTGAATGATGTGATTGTGGGTTTTTTGAGCAAAAGTTACTTCGGTTGTTTTAGTTTCGGATTATTAAAACGGATTTTTGCGGCTTAACGGCAAAACTGATGTTAATATTGCGTTTCACTGAGTGCATAACCCATTCAGTCTATTTTAACCAACAGTTTACCAAAATAAGGAGATCCTAATGTCACATATCGAAGATATTGAAGGTATCGGTTCACAATACGCTGAAAAATTAAAAGCCGCAGGCATTACTTCAACGGATAAGTTGCTCGAAGCAGCTTGCACGGCAAAAGGACGCGAAGAACTGGCGGCTACGACCGGGATAGACGCTAAAAGAATTCTAACCTGGGTTAATCATGCCGATTTATTCCGCATTAACGGTATTGCCGGGCAATTTTCCGAATTGCTGGAAGCGGCGGGCGTTGATACGGTGCCGGAATTGGCGCGCAGGAATGCCGAAAATTTACAGCAAGCTTTGGCAAAAACCAATGAAGAAAAAAAGTTATCTAAAACTACGCCTTCATTAACACAAGTGACCAAATGGATTGAGGAAGCTAAAACCCTGCCAAAAACTGTTCATCACTGATGATTGTTCGGCCTTATGAAGTTTTAACTACCGTTCTCCTTGAGCTAGTGTGGTAAGGCATATTGTGCCTCGACTTGCTCAGTATTTATAACTAAAAGGTCACAAGTGCCTTTAGGGTGCGAACGGTTAAAACATTGAGTGGCCGGATCAATCAGGAATCTTCCAATTAGTTGATTTTATTCTTTTTTTCAAGGGAAAGGGGTTCGATAAGTTCGTTCTTTATGCCCCTTGTGTCTAAGAAATCAACATCTTGCCGTTCGTCCTCGGTTGCATGGCTGCTGGAGTTAAAGCAATGCATGGAGCAGTCTCCGAGGACTTACCGTAGAGCTTTACCGGAAATTCGTTGAAATACGAACAGGGTAGATCTCTTTATGCTGTAGCCCAAAGCAGCTACCCTGAAAGCGAAAATTTAAAAAATAAAATGAACTTTTTACGGAGTAAAAGCGCTACGCCGAGTTGTTGGCTTTATGTAAATACTTTGGGACACGCAGTCTAAAACGGCTGCCTTGACCTGGTTTACTGTCGACATTGACAGAACCATTGAGTAAATCCATGGCAATTTTTTGCGTTAGATATAAACCCAAACCCGTGCCAGGCGTTGTAATACGAAGATTCGACTCCAACCGCTCGAATGGTTTAAAGAGCCGTTCTAATTGTTCCGGCTCGATCCCTATTCCGGTATCATCGACTTGTATGGTGACGCCGGTTTCATCGGGAGCTACCGTTAACGTTATTTTACCCTGTTCGGTATATTTAACGGCATTGCTTAAAAGATTGATAATGCATTGAATCAACCGCTTGCGGTCGGTATAGAGTTGTATGCCGGGAGGTGTTACGATTTCCATAATCAGACCTTTTTCGCGGGCTTGTCCTTTTACCGTTTCGCAAGCTTGCGCAATTAATTCCTCTAAATTGACGGTTTCGGCAAAGACGTCCATGCGATTGGCTTCAACTTTAGACAGGTCGATAATATCGGTGATCAATCCGAGCAAATGTTTGGCCGACCGGGAGACGCGGCTGAGTTGATCGGTTTGGCGTTCATTCAAACTGCCGGACAGACCTTGCAGTAGTATTCCGGTAAATCCGATGATGGCGTTGAGCGGGGTGCGTAATTCGTGCGACATGCTTGCGATAAACATCGATTTAGCCCGGTCGGCCGACTCAGCCGCCTCTTTTGCGTTCGTTAATTGCTGTTCGATGGCTTTTTGCTGAGAAATGTCGGTAATAATCGTGGCGATATACTGCGGCTGACCGTCTTCATTACGGACGGCAAAAAAATGATCTAAAGTCGGAATCGGCGCTACCGGGCCGCGGCCTAATTCAAGCTCCCCCGTCCATTGCCCTTCGTTCAGTAGTTTCGGCAGTATTTCTTGCTTAAGCTTTTGTTCCGAGGTTTCGGAGTAATATCCGCTTAGTAAATCGCTTTGCCCGGTATTTAATTCGAGTTTTTCTAATGAACTTATTAACAGAGGGTTTTTGTAAACTATTTCTCCGTTCAATCGTGCCATTGCCATACCTTGACCGGCGCTTTCGGCAAACCAGCGAAATACCCGCAAGTTTTCCTCCGATTGCTTTAACTGGGTAATATCGGTATGACAACCCATGATACGAGTAACTTTACCTTTGGCGTTTCTGGCGATAACTTCGCCGCGAGAATGAATCCAACGGTAGGTTCCGTTTTTATGGCGCAACCTGAAGTCCGTTTCGTATTCGCTTTTTTTACCTTCTATATAAACCAAGTTAGCCGCTACCGCGCGTTCTTTATCGTTGGGATGTAAACGGCTTTCCCATTCGATATAGTGATTGGCGATTTCATCATCGGCGTATCCGAGCTGACGTTTCCACTCGGGCGAATAAATTACGCTATTAGTTTCATAATTCCAATCCCATACGCCGATATCCGCCGCTTTTATGGCAAGCCGCAAACGCAGTTCGCTTTCCCGGAGGATTGCTTCGGCTTGTTTCCGTTCGGCGATTTCAGCGGCGAGATTCGCATTTAATGCGCTTAATTCTTCGGTACGGACTTGTACTTTAGCTTCTAGATCGATATTGATCGCACGTAGCGCGGTTTCCGCCGCCTGCCGTTTTTTGACCTCAAACGCAAGTGCGGCTAGATCGGCGATTGAGCCGGCAAAAATTTGTTCGTCTTGAGTCCAAATTCGTTTAGCGCCGGCGTGTTCGTGGCAAGCCACTCCGGCGAAATCGTTGCCGAAATGAATCGGCGCATCTAATAAGGCGGTTATGTTGTATTTCGGTAAGTAGTATTGCCGTAATTCTTGGGTAATAGGATCGATGTTAACCTCATTGACAGCAATGTTGCGGTTATCGAGCAGCGCTTTAAAATAAGAAGGATAATCAACGGTTGTCAACTCCTCGCCGCTTGAATGCGTGTTTGTGTTCAGGTCATAAAGATCGGCGCAACTGATTGCGGTTTTATCGTTATTAAACAACCAAATGCTTACCCTATCGATTTGAAGCGTCGATGCACTGGTTTCCGTCAAGAGTTGCAAAGTCGCGCTGAGATTTCCGGAACTGATTGATTCGTTTCGGGTAATATGCGCTAACGCCAGATTTTGCCGTTTCAAGCGTTTTTCGCTTTCGCGCAAAAGCGCTTGTTCGCGGCGGTGATTCTCTAAATAAAGGCCTAGAATCAAATTTAATGCGAGACCGCCCAAAAAGATAACCCAAGAGGCCCAGGTAATGCCGCCATCGCCGGAATCGCGCCAGGCATTGAAGGAATAGCTATAAACCGGGCCGGGGATAGAGGCTAAAAAGCGATGATCTAGTTGGAGAACGGCAAAGAAACCGGTTAACGTTAGCCCTGCACACGGTGCGATTAAAGGAAATACCAGACTTTTACGATAGCGTTTACGGCTCCAAACCAATAATAACGGCGTCGCGATTAACAGCCCTGCCGTATCGGCTAGCCACCAGGTAATGCCGGCGGAAAGATCATTTGAACTATTACCGTGCGGATCAGTTATAAAGCCGAGATTTCCGAAGGTTGCGGAAATTGCCCCGGTTACTGCGGTTATCGCTATAAAAACAACAACTTCTTGTAAGGTTTCGGGAACCCGTCCTAAAAAGCAGCGGTTGATTAAATACGCCGCCAGGAACAAACTCAACACCGTTCCGCCAGCGATGGCGCCTGCGGCTACGACGGCTGGTTGCCATGACTCCGTGAACGGATAAAGACTAGTTAAGTGGTAACAGAACGATCCTAAACCGGCACCTAATGCTATCGGGTAACGGTACAGAACAATCCCGGCAAGCGCTAAACCGGAAGCAGTCCTAATCTGAATAAGGTTGCCGGTAAAACCGGAGAGATAAAATGCAAATTTTTCTAGCACAAAATAACAAATACCGGCTAGAAAAAACGCAGTCAATTCTTTGTGTTTTGTTACAACTTTAATAATCAGACGCTCGTCCGTTAGCATTAACAGTTAAATCTGCTCGACAAAATGCTGATTATAGTTCGCGTCCGCTAAAAAATTTAGGATTGTTCTGACTTTATTAATGAATTCCATTTCTGCTTCGATTGCTGCATTTGAGTTCATCTAAGCCCTGATATGCGAAAGCCTCTGCAAAGATCCGGTGTTGCTGTTGCTCAAGTAATATTCCGCCGGTTGCTACGGTTACTTTAAGAATTTAATATCGGGCGTCACTCGGGCGAAGGCGCTTCGAGCGGGGAATCCACTGATTTTTAAATTGCAAGTAACCCGTCCGCTATTCGGACTATAATTCGGTCAAAGCCAAAAAATCAGAACAAGCATTTTTCTTTTCAAAAAATAGATTAAAAATCAATTCACTGAACAGTCTAGCACTGAATTGGCATTTTAGACTTTCGAGTGCTAGACTTAAATTATTTTTAGATGCGGTCAAACAAAAAGTGTTCTAACCTGCGGATAAGTTTCGCGCCGCTCGAAATGATCTCTTAAAACTATCAAAAACACCGGATTTCATGAATGGCCACCGTTTTAGTCATCGAAGATAATGAAGATAATTTCGAGTTGATTAAATTCATTCTTGAAACAAACGGCGATAAAGTTAAACGCGCGGCGACAGGGCAAGAGGGTGTTGCGCAGGCTTTAGCGTTGCCGCCCGATTTTATTTTGCTTGATATTCAACTGCCCGATATCGACGGTGAAGAGGTGCTTCGCCGGCTGCGGAATAACAGCATCGGTCAAACGATTCCGGTTATTGCCGTCACGTCTTACGCCATGTCAGGAGACCGTGAACGTTTGTTGAACAGCGGTTGTAATGGCTATATCGAAAAACCTATCGATCCTTATACCATCCTCCAGCAAATTAAATCGATTGTTTATGAATAAAATAACGGAGCAGTTCCGAACCGTGCTTATCGCTGAAGACGACGAAAACTCCAGAGTGCTGTTAGAAAATATGCTGGCGTCTAACGGCTATGATGTTCTCTGTGCGGCTAACGGTCAAGAGGCTTTAGCGTTAGCTAAAGCGAATCCGCCCGCGATGATTATTTCCGATATTCTCATGCCGGTCATGGATGGCTACGCGTTCTGCCGGGCTTTGAAAAAAGACGGCAAGCTAAAACATATTCCCTTTATTTTTTATACCGCGACTTATACCGATAAAACCGATCAGATATTCGCATTTTCTTTGGGCGCCGATCGTTTTGTTTTGAAGCCTACGGAAATGAGCGAGTTAATGGCTATTATGAACGAGGTTTTTGAAATTCATAAAAAATGCAGTATCGGATCCGGCGTACCGATTTATTCCGACTCGAAATTGGAGTTTCTCCACAGCGAGCGTCTGCAAAACAAATTAAGCAAAAAACTGGCTGAATTGGAATATCAAAAAAAAATGTTGCATGACAGCGAGCAACGTTTCCTGGATTTTGCCGAAGTCTCCGAAGATTGGTTTTGGGAAACCGATAAAGATCTGGTCATTACTAAAATTACAACCGGGCCTACAGAACTTTTAGCGCGAAAGTTAACCGATTTAGCAACCAAAATCAGCAACCAGTCCTACCCTGGCGAGACGTGCAGTAAATATTTAAAAGCTCTGGAAAGGAAACACGAATTTCAGGATGTTGTTTTGAGTTTTACCAGTACTCATCAGCAATCGCTCAGTATCCGTTTTTCCGGTAAACCCATTTTTAATCAAAGTAATCAATTTGAAGGGTATCGGTGTGTCGGTGCCGATGTCACCGAAATAATCGCGTTAATTCGAAAAGTCGAACATCTGACAACCTATGACGGTTTGACCGGATTACCCAATCGCCCTTGTTTTTGGGAACGGTTGGATTTAGCGATTAACCGGGCGGAGCGTTACGGCTATCAACTCATTCTGTTTTTCATTGATGTCGACCAATTCAAACTTATCAATGACACCCTGGGACACGACGCTGGCGACCAGTTGCTTGTCGAAATTACCCACCGGATCCGTCAGGCTATAAGCCACCCGGATACCCTTGCCCGTATTGGCGCCGACGAATTTGTCCTTATCATGGAACAGGCAAGTCCTTCCGACGCCAACAGTATCGTGCTTGCTATTCTGAAGGAGTTTGAGAGACCCTTTCTTGTTAACCAGCAAAGAATTTTTACTTCCGTTAGCATCGGTCTTAGTGTTTATCCGGATGATTCAAGCCAAGCTCAAATGCTGGTTTCTTATGCCGACTTAGCTATGTACCGCGCCAAGAGTAAAGGGCGCAATAATTTTCATTACTATACCGAAGAGTTAAACCATTCGGCTTGCGAATGGATGTCGTTAGAAAATGCGCTACGATTAGCGATTGAACGGAATGAATTATTTCTGGTATACCAGCCGCAAATCAATTTACAGAGCGGCCAATTAGAGGGTGTCGAAGCGTTGCTACGCTGGCAGCATGCCGGGCTGGGTTTGGTTAAACCGGATAAGTTTATTCCGATTGCAGAACATTCAGGATTCATCATCGACTTGGGGGTCTGGTGTTTGAAGGCCGTTTGCCGGCAAATACAAAAATGGGATTTGTTAGAGATTCATATTCCTCGCGTTTCTGTCAATATCTCGGCAAAACATACCCGCAACCGGCGAATACTCGAAGACATTAAGCATGTGTTTTCAGGGTCCGGCGTCGGTTTGGAGCGGTTGGGTATCGAGATTACCGAACATACGCTGGTAGAGGGTGTCGATACTATACGAGAAACCTTGGAGGAAATGCATCGATGCGGCATCTATCTTTCGTTAGACGACTTCGGTACCGGCTATTCTTCTTTAGGCTATTTAAAACGCATACCCGTGAACGAACTCAAAATAGACCGCAGCTTTATCAGCGGTATTGCGGAGCAGGATTACGATACTGCAATCGTAAAAGCGATTATTGCGTTGGGCCAAACTCTCGGGATGCGGGTTTGTGCGGAAGGCGTTGAAACTCTTGAGCAATCGGCGACGTTGAAAGCTTTGCAATGCGATTTTATTCAAGGGTTTCTAATCGCGGAACCGTTTAAGCCGGAGGAAATTGAAAACTGGTTATCCAATCGGGAAATTACTGTCTAAAAAATATTCCCGCGATAAAATCAAAACGCCAAGCCCGGTGACTTAGGCATTTTTGCAGTGATAGATATAAATAAGGGTTAGGTTAATTAGGCGAAGACTCACACTTTCTAGAATGAGAGGTTTTTTAACTTCTCATCGGTCGAAAGTGCGAGTTAATTCAGTACTAATACTTTAACACGCCTAATTCAGGACCCATCAACTTATAATCCCTGGTTAATATTAACTTAGTAACAACGGTTTTCGGTTGACCGTTGAATCTGTCGCTAATCACGTCGCGCAACAAAATGCATTTTCTACCGTCGGGCAGCGAGTAATAACCTGCATGAAGCAGAGCAATCAAGTTATCGTTTTTCCATTCGGTTTCAAAAAAACTTTCTCCCAACGAATCGAATTTAACGCCGTTAAAGATATAGCTTTGTTCGCCCAGCGTTAAATCGAAAATGTTGCCTGGGATAGTTCGTTTCAATCTTAAAACGGGGATTGATCCGTCGGTGACCGCTAATTCGTCGATCACTTTATGAATGTCGGGATCGTAATTTGAAACAGTTTGATTATCCGGGGTATGAATATCGATTTCAGGTATGATGGGTCTGCCGTCAACCAATGTCTTGAAAAACGTGGCGTCGGTTTTATCAGGTTCGCCGTTAAATGTCGTGCCTGTTACGAAAGGATGGATAAAACCGTTAATCTTGGCGTTAACGAAAGCTATATCCCTATCTTTCTTAAATATATTTACACCTTTATTCCATTGCTTAGTGGCTGGGTCCGCGATTAATTCCAGATCCGAGAAGGTATATTTTTCGGTGTATTGAAGCTGCAAGCCGCCCATGATTGAATAGCCTTTCAGCGATTCGATCAGGTTTCTGACATCATGATATTGTTCTTTCTTTTCTTTGATAACATCCAAGGCTGAACCGCTGGCTAAAACAGTAGTGTTTCTGAAGGCGGTAATAGGAACTCTACTGAATTCGATGGTCGGCCAACCCTTAGCGATCGATTTAAACGGCGTCAGCAAATTTTGTCTTGGAATATCGACATTGATTTCGGGAAGCGCGAGACGGTGGTAAAACACCACCGCCGAATCGTACACACCGGATATCACGTTGTCTTCAACGGTCATATTTCTGGTTTGCATCCAAAAACCGTGACCGGTATGACCGTGGTCGTGATTGCCCAATCCGGTTTTGACGATAGTGTCCCTGCCTTCTGATTTAATGGCGATATTGTGTTTAAACGAGCCCAATTCGTTGCCGTCTTCAGTGACGAAGTGGCTGCCGAAAACATTATAAGAAGCGTTGTTTTCCATAATCACGTTACTGCTGTGATTGACAAAGCCCCAGCCTGGACTTGAAATAATCGCGTTACCGGAACAGATAACAGGGGGCACGTTGATGTTGGTGCCGGTGTGATGAAAATGGACCGCGTAACGCCCTCTCGGATTGGTATTGATGTCGTTAATATAGTTTTCTTTGGCGTCTTTGAGCCGATAGCCTTGGCTGTCGAGCTTAAAGTCATTCAATGGGTAAGATTTATCGGTTCGGCCAAGCGAATAAAAACCGGCGCCTTTAATCACGGTATCCGGACTGTGCATGACCACGAAATGACCGCGTTGGGCATTTGGAATGGCGTCGCCGCCTTCGCCCATGATTCTGACGTTACGGCTTAGGTTTGCGGCATAAACCGGGATGTTTTCCGATCCTGAGGCGTGGTTAAAATTTAAGCTGGCTAAAATTGTTGGTTCGCCTGGTTTGCCTAAAGTGACGATTCTGCCGTTGATGGCTTGAATGCTTCTCATCTCATCTTGGGTGATGTAAGACGTATCGGTTTTTTCCTTTTTCCGGAACCGGGTGGCGGTAATTACCACTGTATCGCCCACGGTCCAGCCATTAGGAGCTGCTTCAAGTTCGATTTCGTAAGAGCCGGATGCAGGATTAACGGCTAACTTGTGATAAGCCGATTTTTCAGCGCCGAATATCCGGGTTTTACCTTGTAATATAACTCCTCTACTGATATTCATCGGGTCCCATTCCCGGTCGATTGGGCCGTTGTTAGCAATTATGATTTTAATAGTGTTTGCCGCTGGAATGCGTTCTAGTTCCGAACCGATTTCGATAGTTCCTTGATGCGTCACGACAAGCGTGTCCAATTTTAAGGTCACATTGTTAACGGCGGAAAACTCAAGTTTGCCATCGACTCTCAAGGTTTTGAAACTTAAATTACTTTCTACATCGGCGATGAGCGTTTTATCCGCTGGCACGTGAATATTTTCTCCAGCCTGCGGTAAGGTACTGCCGTTCCATGTAGAAGGCTCCGACCATAAGCCGTCGTTAACGACTCTGCGGCTGACGGCGGTCAGCGGCACGAGATCTAAAACGGCCTGATGTTCGGCCATCGATGCAGATGCTTTGGGGACAGGTGTCAGGGCTAGTGAAACCGTTATCAGCAGAGCAAAACAGATGTTCACTAAGGGATTTTGAAAATCTGTTTTACTACCGGTATTTCGGTGTTTCAGGGACTTTAAAAACAAATAATAATTCATTGGTTCGCGCCTCGATAGTTATGAAAGCAAATTGCCTTGATACAATAGTCCTGTCTGTCACTCTAATTTGTGAGTTCATTCACAAAACCTTTTCGGGCATGAATAATGAAGGTTAAAAATGTGTTTAGTGTCACAAAACCACATCTTTAATATTCATATTCACACTAATAAACTGAAATAAATACAAGGAAAAGTAATCTACGCATTGTTTAAAAGTTATCGCATGTTTTTTTATACAAACTCTTTGGCGTATAGTGTCTTTGGCAATTTGAAAAAGCTATTCACCCGTTCTACTATTTGTCGTTTAGCCTGTTGTTGTATAACCTGCATGACCGAAAGAAGGGTTCTTTTCCAATCGGCTTCGCTTTGAATGGAGTATTTGCCTGCTTCAGCTTTTTTATCCATGAAATAAAGGCGGACTCGATAGCGTTTACCTCGACCGACGGCCTGTGGATAGCTCTGGCCAAAATAAGCATTGAAATTGCCGGCCATCCTGTTTATAAGACGTACACAAGGAACGCTGGGACTCCGACCGAGAGGGTTCAGCCATCGGTAAACGGAGTTTTTTGACGACAAAATAGCGCGTTCTTTAACCTGCGAGGCGCGGATCTTGTTCAGCGTCCAAAGACAAAACGGGATCTGGTAATTCAATAGGATTCCCATCGTAATCGTATGATAAAGCCACTGCATACCGTCACCGGTAATTTTCTTTGGTCAGCCTTGGAGTCTTTTTTCATCCATAGCTTGCCAGCCGCCAAGTCGATAACCGGCACACAGTGGAAGACAGTTCGTTGCGCTATTCTGAGGAGACGAGACGTTAACACGGTGCATTCTTTTCCAATATCATTGTTCCAATAACTGCAGCACACTTTGGCTTTGTATCTCGGCTTGATCCATATAGCTCCATTTTAAAATGTGATAACTTATGAAATGATTAATACATAAAATAAAATCGCAGGTATAGTAACAACCTTATATGGCGGTTTGAAGTATTCTTGTAAAAAATCTTTAAATCAAAGATGATCAGGATAGTGCAGTGTCCTTTCTTGATAACTAAACCATTTTATTTCGGACATCACTTCCGCTACCGGCTGATATTAACTTTTCGATTGAAAAGCCACTAATTTAATCAGCTAGTTTGTCAAGACTGTTATGCCTTTAGATTTAGAGGAGAAAGATAGGCAGATAGATCCTCGGGCTTGCCGGACCTAGAAACAGAAGTGGAGACAAGCACGTGTCGAATGAGAGTTTAAGTCATTCGAAATGAGACTGTAAATACCGCATGGGCTGGGCTCCAAAATAAAGGGAAAAGTGTTGTATGGGAAGATACGGAAATTCTTGGGGCCGCTATTCGATGAATGGGCGTGGCACTAGCAGAGCGGGATATTTAGAGGGTCGCATGGGGCAAGAACATGTTCATACGCCGATTCGAATCCCGGCGATGTAAGCCGAGTTAGAAGTGATGGTTACTTGAAATACCCGCGGGGTATAAAGGTAAAAATTCGATAGCGGTGGTGAGGGTGAAGCAATTTTCCGGCCGGAAGAAGAATTTTAATGGCGAGAGTTTCCGCACCCAAAGAGCATAAAGGCACGGGACTATGCGGCGATATCCGGGGTGGAAATCGAAGAGGGGCAAATCAGGAGGTATGGTCAACCCAAGAGCCATTGGACACTATGGTGCCGATGACGGGTATTCTAGATAACCCCCGAACTTAAAACGGCAATCCTTGGGACGCCTAACAACCGTCAAGTCTACCGCTTTGCGGGGGCGAAATGATTCCAAACCAAAAACGTACACAAATTAGCTGAAAAACCTGCATAATACTAAAATTTGACTCGTATAATACTGCTTTCTTTAGCCCTTCTTTAGCTAAAGCCATCATTAAGGAACTGATATGAATACCGATAAAGCCCAACAAATCATCAATGACGCCCTATCGAGTCCGGAAACTTACAAAGCGATGGCTGAACAAGAATCGAAAGTCTGGTCAAAACACTTCACCAATCCGGATCATATAAACGTTAGAGAGAAAGAAAAATCTGCAAGTCAAGTATTAGGTGGTAACCAAAAGCAATTAAGCCTAGCAGCTGTCTTGGCCGAGCTTGGATTAAATCCTATTGACGGGGTTTCTTTAGGCTGCGGCTCTGGAAGAGCAGAACGGATGCTTTTGAATCAGGGCGTATGTCAAAATTTTCTTGGAATCGATATCGCCGACAATGCAGTTGAGGAAGCGAGCAACCTGGCAAAAAAAGAGGGTTTGGCTTGCCGTTATGAAGTGCAAGATTTAAATGCATTACATCTGCCCCCTAACAGTTTCGATCTCGTTGTAGCCCAAACCAGCTTGCATCACGTGTTAAGGCTCGAACACGTTTTCGATCAAGTTAAGAAAGCATTGAGACCGGGCGGCGTATTTTGGGTGCATGATTATGTCGGCGAATCTCAATTTCAATTCAGCGACGAACGCTTGAAAATAATGAACGATATTTTCCGGTTACTGCCCGATCATCTAAGAGTCAATCATTTTACTAAAAAAACAATCGCCAAAATTATCCGGCGCGAACCTGGACAACTCATTTCGCCTTTTGAAAGCATCCGCTCTGGCGAAATAAAACCGCTGTTGCTGGAACATTTTGACGTGCTGGTTGCACATGAATCGTCGACTTTTATGAGCCGTGTTGTCGGACTCGGGATGTTACAAAATTACTCTAAAGATGAAAACACCATTGCTTTGTACCGTACATTGCGCTATTTCGACCAACTCTTAGCGGATATGAACATCCTACCGGCGCATCAAGGTCAGTATTTATTGAAAGCAAAGCCTTCTTGAGAGTGTATTAGTTCCGTTTTTTATACCCCTCAAAGAAGCCCGATGCTGTTCCCGTCTTCAAGCATGAATGTACATAGGATGTCCTGACCTCTTAAACTGCTGGAGATGAGTAGCGCAGACATAATTCAATAACGCTTACTCCACTATTAACTTCATCGTGGTTTAATACGGAAGATGAAGATTCTTTGCAGTTCGTTTATAATATTGAGTTTTTCTATCTTTTTATAGGCAACAGAATTCTACTAAATTCATGCGCGAAATTAACCCAATTAAGAACGCCATCACCGACCTCAGAGTCCGCGGAAACTCGTTAAGGGGGTATCTTTGACTTCGATAATAAAAGCGAACGCCTAGTCGAGGTACTAAAAGAACTCGAAGATCCTAAAATTTGGGATAATCCCGAACAAGCCCAAGCCCTGGGCAAAGAACGCGGGCAGTTGGAAACCGTCGTCAACACGATAAAAGAGCTGGAGCAAGGCTTGGCCGATGCCGAAGAGCTGCTAGAGATGGCGGTCGATGAAAACGACGAAACCACTGTCGATACCGTCGCCGATGATTTGGCAGATTTTGAAAAGCGCGTTGCCGACCTGGAATTCCGCCGCATGTTCTCAGGCGAAATGGACCCTTGCAACGCCTTCCTCGATATCCAATCCGGCTCCGGCGGCACAGAAGCACAGGACTGGGCCTCGATGATAGAGCGCATGTACCTGCGCTGGGGCGAGGCAAAAGGCTTCAAAACCGAACTCATCGAAGAATCACCCGGCGATGTCGCTGGCATCAAAAGTGCCACCATCAGGTTTGAAGGCGATTACGCTTTCGGCTGGTTACGCACGGAAACTGGCGTACACCGCCTGGTGCGGAAATCGCCGTTCGATTCCGGCAACCGTCGCCACACCTCGTTTGCGTCCGTGTTCGTCTCGCCGGAAGTGGACGACAATATCGCCATCGACATCAACCCTGCTGATTTACGTGTTGACGTGTATCGTGCCAGCGGCGCAGGCGGCCAGCACGTTAACCGGACGGAATCGGCAGTGCGGATTACCCACATCCCCACCAACACCGTCGTGCAATGCCAAAGTGACCGCTCCCAGCACAAAAATAAGGACACGGCGATGAAGCAATTGAAATCCAAGCTCTACGAATTGGAAATGTTGAAACGCAGCGAAACCCAGCAAGCCCTGGAAGACAGCAAATCCGATATCGGCTGGGGCAGCCAGATAAGGTCTTATGTACTCGACCAATCGCGCATCAAGGATTTACGCACCAATGTCGAAACTGGCAATACACAAGCAGTATTGGATGGCTCGCTCGACCAGTTTATTGAAGCCAGTTTGAAAAGTGGACTATAAAACCTAAAGACTTATTAAGAATTCAATGTCAGAAGAAATCCAACAAGACGAACAAGAACACATCCGCCAGCGCCGCAGCAAGTTGAGTGAACTGCGTGACAGCGGCGCAATTGCCTTCCCCACCGATTTCCGCCGCGATGTGGTCGCCGGCGAATTAATAGCCGAATACGGCGAGAAATCCAAGGAAGAACTGGAAGCCGAGCCGCGCCGGGTGAAGATTGCCGGGCGCATGATGACCCGGCGCATCATGGGCAAGGCCAGTTTTGTGCATCTCCAGGATATGTCCGGCAAGATGCAGTTGTACGTCACCCGCGATACCCTGCCCGAAGGATTTTATAACGATATATTCAAAAAATGGGACATTGGCGACATCATCGGCGCAGAAGGCGTGCTGTTTAGGACGCAAACCGGCGAACTCAGCGTAAAGGTCGATGACATCCGCCTGCTCACCAAAGCCTTAAGACCGCTGCCGGAAAAATACCACGGCATTGCCGACCAGGAAATCAAATACCGCCAGCGTTACCTCGACCTAATCATGAGCGAGGACACCCGCAACACCTTCTTGGTTCGCTCGAAGATTGTCGCTTATATCCGCGACTTCTTGATCCAGCGCCAATTCCTGGAAGTGGAAACGCCGATGATGCAGGTGATTCCCGGTGGGGCGACCGCGCGTCCGTTCATGACCCACCATAACGCCCTGGACATGCAGCTTTACCTGCGGATTGCTCCGGAATTGTATTTGAAGCGACTAGTGGTCGGCGGCTTTGAGCGCGTATTCGAGATCAACCGCAATTTCCGTAACGAAGGCTTATCGACCCGGCATAACCCTGAATTCACCATGCTGGAATTTTATCAAGCTTATGCCGAATACCACGACTTGATGGACTTGACCGAAGCCATGTTGCGCGGCATCGCGCAGGAAGTGGTCGGCCATTCGGTCATCACTTACCAGGGCGAGCAATACGATTTCGGCAAGCCGTTCGAGCGCATGACCGTGGTGGAATCCATTTTGCATTTCAATCCCGGTTTAACATTGGAACAAATCAGCATACGGGACAATGCAGTTAAAGTCGCTGCCGATTTAAAGATTCCGGTCAAGGACAGCTACGGCCTGGGCAAAATTCAGATCGAGATTTTCGAGAAAACCGTCGAAAACCGGCTGATGAACCCGACGTTTATTACCGCGTACCCGGTTGAAGTATCACCCTTGGCGCGGCGCAACGACCACGACCCGCACGTCACCGACCGCTTTGAATTTTTCGTTGGCGGTCGCGAAATCGCCAACGGCTTTACCGAGTTGAATGATGCCGAAGACCAGGCTGCACGCTTCCAGAAACAAGTCGAGGAAAAAGAAGCTGGCGACCTCGAAGCCATGCACTTTGACGCCGACTACATCACTGCGCTGGAACACGGTATGCCGCCGACGGCGGGCGAAGGCATCGGCATCGACCGCTTAGTCATGCTGTTCACCGATGCGCCGTCGATTCGGGATGTGCTGCTGTTTCCGCATATGCGGCCAAAATTGTAGCTTATGGATACTGTGGAATATCCAGGACTACCAGACAGTACGCAAATGCAATTCCGATTCGCCCGCCTATGCTTTAGATAAATGTTTGAATCTTTACAGAACGTATTGACTAAAACTCTTTAGTGCTCTGTGGACTGATCATTCAGCACTTGTTTTTTGATCAGGCAAAATGCCCGCGTCTCATCAAACTTCGTACCCAGGATGTGGCTAGGAATATTGAGTTCCGGCTGAACACTGCTGAAAATTTAGAAATTGACTGTTGTAGCTCAGTGAACGATCGCTGAAAAGCTTGGAAACGTAGCGTTAGCGGAGTGAAAATGCAAAGCA
>DLHW01000072.1 GCA_002483425.1 Methylococcaceae bacterium UBA7658 | reverse complement strand
TCTCTCCTGATAGTCTAGAGCCTCAGTCCCGCCAATGACCAGGAGAGGGGCAACAACCAAATCCGGGGTGCCCCAGGTTTGGCGAATCGTTTTTTCAATAAGGGCATATTCTGGGCCTGTGGTATTGGATACGGGCGATGGGTCTATTGAAGCTAAAATGTCGGTCACCGTTACCCGATCATCATTAATCGTTTTTTTGACCTGTTCTATGACAGATTGAACAGTTTCACCCTGAAGAATCCTGAAGTTCACAACGGCGGAAGCGAACGGCGGCAGTACATTTTGCTTAATACCGCCTTTCACCATCGTTACGGCTGTTGTGGTGTGAATCATTGCCTTAGTCGGCTGGGCACCTTGCAAATAAGCAATAAGCGCGTCGTCATTGGCAATCAGTTTCTGTTGTTCTGCGGGCATGTAGTTTTTAATCACAGCGAACTGGGTGCGAAGGGCATCCGTAACCCGGTAAGGAAATGGGTTGGACTCCAGCTTGGTAATGGCCTGGGCAAGAATGCCAATGTTGGAATTGTCAGGCGGTGCCGATGAATGTCCGCCAACACCGTCTACCTTTAGCTCAATACTGAGGTCGCCTTTCTCTGCAATTCCCAACAAAGCAATTGGGGCTGGTATGCCGGGGAACAAACCGGGCGCAAGAGGGAGTCCCTCATCAAGCACAAAGGCAATCTCCTTCAGGCCTCTCGATTCAAGCAGCTTAACCATAGATTTCACGCCTTCCGGCCCGCCGACTTCCTCATCCTGACCAAAGCCCAGGATAATCCTGCGTACGGGCTTGAAGCCCTTTTTCAGGTGCATCTCGATGGCTTCGAATATCCCCAAAAGCATCTGTTTGTCGTCCAGCGAGCCACGGCCCCAAACATAGCCGCCGGCAATATCACCGGAGTAGGCATCGTGTTCCCACTGTGATTCAGTTCCCGGCACAACGGGGACAACATCCTGATGGCCCATCAGCACAACCGGAGCCAATGCTGGATTCGTCCCTTCCCAGGTGTATAGCAAACTAAATTTGCGGGGATCGCCGAGCACTTCCCTTTTCATGGCTTTATGGGCAAGCGGATAGGTCTTTACCAGAAATTTATGAAAGCCTTTGAATGCCTTCTCATCAAAATCTTTGCGATCCTGATTGGAGATAGTCTTGAATTTGATTGCCGCAGACAACCGTTTGGCGGCGGCATTGGCATCGACCGGGATATTCACTAGTTCAATTTGTTGGGCATTTGTTTCAGTAACAATCAAGAAAAATCCAATAAATACAAATAACGCACCGGCAACAATTTTTTTCACGGCTTTTCTCCTAATGGAAGCTTCAAATATATTTTATTTA
This sequence comes from Methylococcaceae bacterium UBA7658, assembly GCA_002483425.1. Lineage (GTDB taxonomy): Bacteria > Pseudomonadota > Gammaproteobacteria > Methylococcales > Methylomonadaceae > Methyloglobulus. The sequence goes on along the minus strand of DLHW01000072.1, from coordinate 61,939 downwards.
ACCTACATTGACACAAAACGAGCGATCTTCCGGTTAAAACACAATTTGGGCGCGAATGCCGGTAAAGATAGCTGTGTCGCGGTCTTTGCGCGGCGGACTGATAAATTGCACGTCACCGGTGAAACGCAACCAGGGCATAACGGCATAGTTGTAAAACAGCTCGACACCGCTCTCGTCCTCAACCGGAAATAACAGATTAATGGCGTCTTTCAATGGCCTGCTGTAGCCGTTATAAAAACCACCGATACCAAACTTGTCGCGAATCCGTCCTGGAATCGGGCTGGTGCCACCAATTCCGGACATGAACGACCAATGGAAAGGATTGGGGTTGCCGTCCGAGACGGCTGCTTGACCGAACAGTCCCCAAGCTTTGGTGGGATCTGTCTTATCACGCCACAGTGATTGCTCAAATGCGTAAGACAAATACCAGCGATCCGACTTGCTGCCTGGAGGCGGTGCGTCGGGCAAGATCAATGTGGGATGTCGGTTAAATCAAGCCCGTCTTGGGTGCTATAGGCGGCAGAAAAGATGTGCTTGCCGGACAGGTTGAAGAAATTGCTCGGCACTTCCACCGAGCCATTGAATGTCACGCCTTTGTCGAACGGTTTTTCAAAGCCGTTTTTGCGGGTTTTATTTTCGGGGTCGTACACCATTAACGTGTACTTGGCGGGATCGGTCTTGACGGAGGCGATACCGCCTAAAATCATGGGCGGGGTAATGCCGCTGATGGGCGCGACGAACTGGACGTGTTGAAACTGCTCGACACCCCGGCCACCACTGAATTCCCGTCCAGCATCGTAAAGATCAACGGTATTGATTTTGCCGAACATTAGTGTCACGTTACTGCCGATTTGTTGCGTCAAGTATAACGAAAGGTCGGCGAACGACCCGTTTGTGCCAGGGAGAAATAGTGCCAAATTATTCGGTAAAAAAGTACCGCCAGGGGCGGTTAGAGACTCGCCATAGTTGATTTCGGCATGGGCGTTGATGCCAAAACCTTGCCATAAGCCAATTTTAGCCTCGTCTATCCGCAAAAAGCCATCCGCCTTGCCGCCGTATTTCCAGTCATGCGAGCCGCTGCCTGCCACATAGCCTTTGTAAAATTGCATAACAGAACCGTTAAAATTGATGCCGTGGTCGCGCATCGAAGAACCGTATCCGAACCAGTCGTCAGTCAAGGTTTCCCGTTGCCAAAGCGATTTGCTTGCAGGTTCTTGTCCAATGTCATCAGCAGTAGCGTTCTCTGCTGCTGTTACCATCGAGAACCATGCGCTTAGCAAAATAGCGAAACCGAATCTTATATTATTGTTATTTTTATAATTTTTCATCAGTCACACCTGGATTTAGTTATTGCGGGAAAATCAATGTCGCCGTAAATCGTAAAGCCCATTCGGAACTTCCGAGCGACGCCGTTTCAAATTAATCGGGATTCAAGATTCCTGCTTAATTTAATGTAACTTCATAACTATGTTTAACTAAACAAAGCCTAGTATAGTTATAAGATTCGTCTCGTAATTCTAATAACCAATTCGTTAATAGCTGTATTTAGTTTATTTAGGGAACAACAAGGTAACCGAAAAGCGTAAACCCCCATTCAGGGTCACTTTTTGCGGCTTCTGCATAGTAACGCGCCCCTCCTGTAAATTGCACCGGTTGAGAACCAAACATGACCAATTGGCTAACTGCTGTCTGCACCGGGACTAGCCATTGATTGCTTTCCCAATCATAAATGCTTTCAGCGCTTAAACTGTAGGTTGTCTGTTGGCTGGTGATATGAGAAAGAAACGAGTTCAAAAACGTTGCGCTCACATCAGGCCTTTGCTGGTCACCCGTTACTGACCGTATTATGGTTGACCAAGCCGCCATAAGTCCACGACCCTTGCTGCCGCAAGACGACAGCGGTAGGCCCAAGCCCGAATTTTTCCGTACCAAGCCGCTCATCGGTTGCGCTGGGGTACAGAAAAACCGGTCCGGCTCCCCATACTATGCCGCTTGCCGTCGGTTTTGCGGGAGAAAAAAAGAAACTTTACACTATATCGCCCATTCCGGAAATATTGTCCCCGCCTGCCACGGGTGATTCGGCATAGATGATAGGCACGATGGTGCGGGTAATCAGGTTCAGGTCTTCGTTTAATTTGAACGGTATGACAGGCTGAATATTGGCGGTGTAACGCATGGCGTTAGCCGGGCCAATGCCGAAGTCCCAGTTGTTCTGAATTGGCACGCTGATCAGGCTGGCGACTGGGTTTTACAGCTTTTGGACGAGGGAATCGTCTCTTTCATCGGCGGCAACGTAACTAAAATGCAATGACAGAAGTACAGCTAACAAAACGATTGGCATACCGATTTTCATCGGTTCTCCTGGCAGACAGGTTGTCATTAATTGTTTTTAACACCTAACATAAAGATGTTATTGCTTTATCCACGCTATTCTGGAGAATACTGTCAATGAACGTCCACAAACGAATCCGCCTGACGCCGTTATATCTCCAAGAGATCTGGCGGCTTTACCAAATCCGCTGCTTGAAAACGACTCCGTTGGCGGAGCATCATTAGGGTCAGCCCGGCCGGACGGTCTACAGCATCCTCAACCGGACAAGGTTTCAGGCAGTTTATTCGGCGCCACAACACTAACCGACGCTTCAAGACAGTCCAATGCCGCCTTAAACGGCTGGCCAGGGTCGACCAGTCCATCAATATCAGTTGAAACGCGAAGTCAGGCGGTATTTTTGCCCTGTGAGTACAAGCGGAATCAACCGTTTACCGTTCGTCCTGAGATTCGAAGAAGGCTTGTCGAAGGACTTAATCAGAGTTTCCTTAAGATCACTCCGATTATTAGGTCTTTCGGCGGGGATTCAATACCCAAAAGGCCTGAGAAAAACGGTAACCGGCTGATTTCGTTCGCAGCCTGCAAAACCCTGGCGATACCTAGGTTAAAGCGGAGAGCTTGCCGAACGCTCTTCTGAGAGAAATCGAAGGGCGTAAATGATATCGGCTTAATTCAGAGCGTTCTTAAAGTTCCGGCACAAACTTACGCCGATATAAGCTAAAATTTTAAATGGAGCGGTATACTTCCGCCGGAATTCCCCGGCAAGGCGGAGAAGTTTACCCAACCGTTCAATACTTTTTTAACCCGAGGTTTCGCTATGCAGGTCACGTTAGTTCATGTTCAGGTCAAACCGGATCATATCGACGATTTTATCGCCGCCGCCCGGCTCAATCATCAAGCATCAATTAAAGAACCGGGCAATCGCCGGTTCGATGTGCTGCAAGCGCCGGACAACCCTTGCCGGTTTATACTTTACGAAGCGTATGCAAACGCCGAAGCCGCGGCGGCGCATAAAGAAACCGCGCATTATCTGGCTTGGCGGGATTCGGTCGCCGACTGGATGGCGGAGCCGCGCCAAGGCGTCCAGTACCACGGCTTATACCCTAAAGGCTAACGCGTATGGACTTTAGCAATTTCTCACTCTCGCGCTTGCCGCGGATCTGTTTCGGCCCAGGCAGGTTTAATGAAGTTCCCGCTCTGGCGGCGTCATACGGACGAACCGTTTTAGTTATAACCGGTAAACGTTCGTTTTGCGCCACCCCCCGCTGGCACACGTTCACCCAGGCACTGAAGGCACAAGGTTTACGCTGGTTGCATACGACGGTTTCGGGCGAGCCGTCGCCCGGCTTAGTGGACGATGCGGTGCGGTGTTTTCGCGGCGAAGGCGTCGATGTCGTCGTCGCCATCGGCGGCGGCAGTGTGCTCGACGCCGCCAAAGCAATTGCCGGTTTGTTGCCGCACGGTAATACGGTGATGGATCATTTGGAAGGCGTCGGAAAGAATGCGCCTTACCGGGGTCCGAGTAAGCCGTTTATCGCCGTACCGACCACGGCAGGCACCGGTAGCGAGGCGACGAAAAACGCCGTGTTAAGCATTAGCGGACCGGAAGGCTTCAAAAAATCGTTTCGCGACGATTGCTTAGTTCCCGAATACGCCGTCGTCGACCCCGAGTTGCTGGCAACATGCCCACCGGAATTGATCTCCGCCGACGGCATGGACGCCTTAACCCAGTTATTGGAATCTTATGTGTCCAGCAAAGCCAACCCGTTTACCGGGGCGCTGGCTTGGAGCGGACTGCAAGCGGTTAAAACAGGGTTGTTTGCCGCTTGGGAAGGCGTTGAACCCACCGCTAGCCATGGCCGCGCGGCCATGGCTTACGCCGCTTTATTGTCCGGTATTACGCTGGCGCAAGCGGGTTTAGGGTCGGTGCATGGTTTAGCTTCGCCGTTGGGCGCTTACTTCCCGATCCCGCACGGCGTGGTCTGCGGAACGCTAGTCGCGGCGGCCACTGAAATCAATATCAAAGCGATGCTGGAGCGCGACCCGGACAACACATCATTACCGGCATACGCTCAAGTCGGCCGTCTGTTAACCGGTCGAAACGATCTTGACGACACTGACGCCCGAAGCGCCTTAATCGCGCTATTGTCCGCTTGGAGCGACCGCTTGCAACTGCCGAGGTTGAACCGCTACGGCATCACTGCGGACGATTTTCCCAAGATTGCCGCCAATAGCCGGGGCAGCAGTATGCAAACGAATCCGATTGTACTGACGGACGATGAAATCATCGCCATTTTAACGGCGCGGCTTTAATTTTCCGCCGCCGCTCTTGCTTGTATTATTTCTATCGTCAGCGGTTTGCCGGTATTGACCGCCAACGCGCCGTCTATCGATGAATTGATCGCAATATCATGGATACGCCAGGCAGCGGGCGGCCCGTATTCTTCCGGAACCCGGAGAAATTCGTTGAGCCGGTTTGGATTAATGACGCAGTGTTTTAAGCCTAGTGCAATGCCGCGCCCTGTGGCTTTCACAAACGCTTCTTTCCGCGTCCAAAAGCGGTAAAAAGCCTGTGTTTTTTGAGTATCGGGCAATTGCCGCCAAAAATCCATCTCCTCCTCGGCAAAACATTTTTCAACCAGCGCCGCAAGGTTAGGCCTCGGCTTACAGTGCTCGATATCCACGCCTAACTCGCAATGATGCGCAACGGCAACCGCCATCTTGTTGCCGGTGTGCGATAAATTAAACGAAAGCCCGGGATAATCCGCTAGATAAGGTTTACCGTATTGCGCTCGATGAATACGCAGCTCCGCCGGATCTTCATTCACAACATCGCCTAGAATTTCTCTTAACCGGCCGTGAATTTCGACGAAACGCTGGCGGATTTGTTTATTTTGAAAATTGGCGGACTGTTTCTGTTCCGCCTGCCCGAGCCTAAGCCAATAGCGCGGATAATCGCTTTCCTGTGCGGTCACGTCGCCCTGCCACAGCTTTATAACGTTATCTGACACTAAGGTCCGACCCCAGCTTTACCCTCTCCGCGAGGATCGCTCGCCGCCGTTAAGGTATGCGTTAACTTATCGAGTTGCACGGCTTGCATGTCGCCGTAGGACCGGCCGGTTTCCTTTAACCGGTGCCCTAGTTTGGTTAGGTGAGTCAGTTCCGAGGGCGTCATTGCGCCTGTTTCGTATTCCAATACATCGGGCAGGTATTGATGATGAACCCTTGGAACTTTAACCCATGATTCCGGATGATTTCCTGCGGCGAAATCCAAAACCCCCAGGAGCACCATTGAAATAATCCGGCTGCCGCCGGGTGTTCCTAAAACCCCGATGCGTCCGGAAGTTTCAAGAAATGTCGGCGTCATACTGGAAAGCATACGTTTACCGGGCGCAATCGCGTTTGCTGCGCCGCCGGTTAACCCGTACCCGTTATGTTGGCCCGGCAGACTGGCGAAATCGTCCATTTCATCGTTGAGCAACACGCCGGAACCTTCCGGCGCAAACCCCGAACCGAAAGGCATATTGATACTCAAAGTGGCGGCAACCCGATTACCTTCTTCATCGATAATCGAGAAATGAGTGGTCTGCGGCCCTTGCTGTTGTCCGGGCAAATCACCGGACAAAAAATCGCTGGGCAAGGACTTATCCGGCCTTATCGTACTACGTAAGCCGGCGGCGTAATCCGAACTGAGCAATCGTTCAACCGGCGCGAAGGTGTAATCGGGGTCGCCAAGGTATAACGCGCGGTCGTGATACGCGCGGCGCAGGGCTTCTACTATGAAGTGCTTGCGCAGTACCGGGCTGCTATTTTGTAAATCGAAACCCGATAGAATATTTAAAGCTTCCAGTAATACAATGCCTCCGGACGAAGACAGCGGCGCACTGGTGATTGATATCCCTTGGTAATTTCCCTTTACCGGCGCGCGTTCGACGATTTGATAATCGTCGAGATCTTGCCGCCGCCAAATTCCCCCGTTTTTACGGACGCCCTGTAATAGTTTATCCGCGACCGTCCCGCCGTAAAATCCTGCCCGGCCAGACTCGGCAAGCCGCCGTAAGGTATCGGCCAAATCGGTTTGTTTTAAAATGGCGAATTGACCCGGCGCTTTCCCTTGCGGCAAAAAGATCCCCGAAGTGTAACGGTCTTTATTAAGCACTCCGGCCCGGAAAGTTAGCATTTTGCGATGCCGCCCGGTGATGGCAAAACCGTTTTGAGCGTACCGGATGGCCGGTTTTAAACTTTCCGAAAGCGGTAAGCGTCCGTATTTTTCTGCAAGATGCACCAGCCCTGCCGGTAAGCCCGGAATAGCGGCGGCCAGCGCGCCGTCCAGCGATAATTCCGGTATGACTTTGCCGGATTTGTCCAGAAACATAGCCTGATGCGCCGCTAACGGCGCTTTTTCCCGGCCGTCAATCATGACGTCCTTTCGGTCTTTTATCCGATGTAATAACCAATAACCGCCGCCGCCCAACCCCGAACCGGCGGGCTCGACCACAGCCAGCGCAGCACTTACGGCAACCGCCGCATCGAATACATTGCCGCCTTTTTTAATTATTTCAAAGCCGGCGCTGGTTGCTAGAGGATGCGCGGAAGCAATGGCGGCTTTCGTGCTGCCGTAACATTGCACACCCCAAAAACTAACAACAAGGAATAAGACAGCGCTTAGTCTGACGATCATAACTTTGCTAAGGCCATATAAAACCGGAAACGATTATTTTTTTGCCGGTTTGAAATCAAAGGCATTCATTAAATCGCCCGCATTGGCTCGAACACCGGGCAACGGCTCCAAACCGAAACGAGCCGTAATGAATTTAATGATCGATGTCGTATCGTAACGGGTGTGGTCGACAAAACGCCGCTTGGCGAAGGGTGAAATAATCAAGGCCGGTATTCGCGAACCCGGCCCCCAGCGGTCGCCTTGGGGCGGCGCAACATGATCCCAAAAGCCGCCGTTCTCGTCGTACGTTACAATCACTGCGGTTTTTTTCCAGAGTGGGCTTTTTTTAATTTTTTTAAGCACCTCGTCAATGTGCCGATCTCCAGAGAGCACATCGGTATAACCAGGATGCTCATTGTATTGACCGGCCGGTTTATAAAAAGCAACTTGCGGCAAAGCGCCTTGTTCAATTGCTTGCAGAAACGCCTCGCCATCCAGCAAATACCGGTCCCGGTCGGGAGTTCCCGGCGCAAACCGGGCATAATAATTGAACGGTTGATGATGGGCCTGAAAATTAGGCGATCCTAACTGGCTGGAATAGATGACCTTGCGTTGGGCTTCTGGGCTCTGCATTCCGTCTGCTAATGCTTGCCGCCATGCCCCTGCATACCAAGCCCAGGATATGTTTTTTGCGCTCAACGTATCGCCGATGGTTTTAGCGGTTCGGGGGGGCAGTACGAAATTTGAGGTCTCGGCGAAACGCACATCGCCTCGCGATGGGGGCGGCGCCTTAGACGGTTGATAAGGCGGCTGCAAAGGCGATATAACATAGCCGTCCGGCGTAACCGGCAACTCAACGCCTTCGAATTTCGGCGCCCCGTACATGGCGGAAGGCGGGGAGTCCGGTTTAAACTTAAGTTTGCCGCTTTCGTCCAGAATCGCCCGCAACTCTTCCGGAGCTTCGGGAAAATAAGGGGTGCACGCGCAGATCAGCCATTGGTGATTGAGAAATGAACCGCCGAATGCGGCCATAAAGAAATTATCGGCAAGGACATAGTCCTGAGCCCATTGCCATAACGGTAACTTGGAGCCGTCGTAATAACCCATAGCCAAGCCGCCTGCATCCGAAATAGCGGCAAATTTATTGTTTTTACCACCATTGATTTGTTCCCTATTCAGATAAAAATGATGAATTAGATCCCGGGTCCGGACAGACAACGGTAAATTTAATGCCGGGCGATCGATTTGAAACGGTTTATTCGGCAAACGTTCATGGAGCGGTGGTTTCCCTGCTTCGCTCGCCCAAATAGGGGGGAGCTCCTTGAAAGGTTTGCCGTCGTGATCGATTTGGGTGGTTTGTTCGAGCGTTGCCTGTTTAACGCCGTTCGCACCCGGAAATAAACCGTACAGATTATCGAAACTGTGATTTTCAGCGTAAATAATAACAATATGTTCGATATCGTTCGCTGCCGGTTTGCCCGCCTCAGAATAGGAACCGAGTCCTGCCGAGAGCAAAAAAACCGTTGCTCGAATTAAAGCTGCGCCCCAGGCGCGGTTAACGGCGCCGGCAGGTTTTCGGTGTATTGAACAGTAATCAGTAAAGCGCATGAATGGTTATTCCGTTTATTGCCAGTGCTTCTATAAGGCTTTGATAATAAATCAATCAGTAGACTTAGCCGTTTTATCCGGCAGGTTCGATAAAAACTAACCGGGCTTGCCGGTTAATCTTAAATATTTTTGATACAGGGTTTCATAGTCTTCGGCATGATCCGGATTCTTGCTGATACAATCGACCGGGCACACTTCCACGCATTGAGGCACGTCGTAATGTCCCACACACTCGGTGCACAAATTCGGGTCGATGACATAGATTTCCTCGCCTTGAGAAATAGCGCCGTTGGGACATTCCGGTTCACACACATCGCAGTTAATGCATTCGTCGTATATTATTAAAGACATCGTTATTTTATAAGCTTAGTAAACTTTTTATTCAATTCTTGATAGACGCAATCAGGTACAAACGAAGAAATATCGCCCTGTAATTCGGCTATTGCTTTGATGACGCTCGACGAGATAAAGGTATATTGTTCAGGCGGCGTTAAAAACAGCGTTTCCAACTCCGGCGCAAGATTCCGGTTCATGCCCGCCATTTGAAACTCATACTCGAAATCGGATACCGCTCTGAGTCCGCGTAAAATCACGGACGCTCCGTGCTGGCGGGCGCAATCGACCAGCAAATTACCGAAGCCGGTCACGATCACATTGCTATGACCGGAAACCGCTTGTTCGACCAAACTAACGCGTTCTTGCAATGAAAATAACGGCGTTTTTCCCGCATTAACGGCAACCGCGACAATCACCTTATCAAAAAGCCTCGCGGCTCTGGCGACCAAATCGAGATGACCGTTCGTGATAGGGTCGAAAGTACCGGGGTATATGGCGATTATTGTCATGAGGCAAGGTTCGTTTTGGTCATGTTAAACGGCTAAATAAAAAACGCTAGCACGACACCGCAGAAAAACATCGCGAAAACAGCGATGCAAGAAATTATTCCAAGAATCAGCATGAACGGGTTTACCAGCGTGGTTATCGATAAGTAGGAACCCGCCAACTCCCGGGCTTCCGAAGCCATAGCGCCTACCGACCATAAACTTTTACCGGCGCTAAAAAAACCAAACTTCGAAAACTTGCCGGCGCGGATAGTTTGCGCCGATTCGATAAACTCCGATTTCGCGTCGCCCAGCATTTGCCCGGCAATCTCCGGCAAATTTTTTAACTCTTCCAAAGCCCACCAGAATCTTGCCAGAATAAGCGCCGGAAGCAGAACGGCAACAGCCGCCGCAAGGGTAATTCCTACTGAAAAATGTTTTAAAAAGTACAACCAGACGACCAGCCAAACAGCCGTTAACAACCCCAAAAATATAACCGTGCGTAATTTATCGGCCAAACTATCGACTAACGGCAACAGGCGTTCAAAAAGCGAGAGAAAACGCTGTTTTTGATCCGGTTCTAATGGCTTATTTTGATTTTCTGACATTAGGGGATAGGCATCTTTAAGGAACCACATTATAACCGGCATTCACAGTGCTTATAAGAGCTTAAGCCAAATCGAACGGAAAAAATTAAACGTCTTACTTCTAGCAAGAAAAACGGGTACTAAACCATTAAATTGCCCCGTTAAAGCTTTATAAAGCTAAAAACTAGGTATTATTACGAATTGTTTAAAAAAGCCGTCCGCCTTAAAGTTATCCTTATTCAAGTTTTTTGTACAACGATAAATTACTGTCACAATAAGAACTTCTTTTTACTTTTTGATAAAATTAACGGCTTTTATGCTTCATTATTAATGGCTACACAGCTTCATTGTAGCTTTTTCATCATTGTAAAATTAATTTTAATTTTTTCTTAAGCGGAAAAATGTTCACTCAACGCAATCAACATACATCTTGGACTAAAATGAAAAAAAACTTGTTGCGCGTCTCATTAAGGTGGGCGATTACCGGGGCATTTTTAGTTTCATTCGCCGAAGTTCAAGCCGAAATACACGCCACCTTGACCGGAACAACCAATTACGTATTCCGCATGTATTCTAAAAGCGACAATAAACCAGCAATACAAGCCAATGTAGACTATCAACATACCCTAGGATTTTATACCGGCGCCACGGCGTCTAGTTTCGATATCGGACCGAGCGAGTTACCTGCTTTTTTTACGCCTCTCAACCCGGCCCAAGTCGAAATAGTCCCTTATGTAGGATGGAGTTATACATTCGCTGACGATTGGCGGTTGGATTTGCAATATTCCCGTTATTTTTATGACGGCAAAGTTTATTCTTTAAACGCCGATTACAACGAGTTCTATCTATTTCTTCATTACAAAGATTTGCTCAGCGCTCAAGCCTCTTACGCCGAGGATTTTTACGGCATTAAAGGGAGTTCCTTTTTTTACGAATTAACCGGACGTTACCCCATTACCGATTTTCTACAACTATCGGGCACGGCGGGTTATGCGCAAACCAAAGACATTTTGTTCGATGACTACGCTTACTGGAATGCAGGTTTAACCGCAAGCTATAAATTTATATCCTTGGACTTGCGCTATTACGGCGCCAGAGAGCTTAAAATAGGCGACCTGCTTGACGTACCCGTCGACCATCCGCATACATTACAAGGCACACTGGTGTTTTCTGCATCGATTGGTTTTTAAGCAATTGATATTATTTAAATATCATAAATTTCCGGTTTCGAGCGTTTTTTACATCTTAAGCTAAACTCAAGTCTAGCGAACCGTTATTCTGTTTTCACGGATAACTTGGTTTCTAACTTTTTCAAGCGGTGCTTGCCGGTCGAAACCCGATTCGAGGCCCGTGAAAAAATTTTTATACCTACGTGAACCTTTTTAATTTTGGCGCAATTAACCTGCAATGAACAACAAATAAAACCGTTTATTTGTTAAAAATCGATTCGTTTTAAAACCGGAGAACACCATGAGCTTTAATAAAACGCTAGGATTAGCAATCTCTATTCTGGTATTTACACTCACGCTATTAGAAGACGTTAACGCCGCCTCGATCAGTGTTAAATGCGAAAGGCGCGGCACAACGCGATCGAAAATCTCTGTAGACGGCTACGGACTGACCGGCGCTTTCTTTGCTGTCGTTTATTCGCCGCCAGGCACCGCCATTCGATCAAAAGTTAATCAGACAGCCGATTCCAGTCATGAAGTGGAATTCGATTTTGACAGTTACCCGCCGGATATCGCTGCTGGCGCCACCAAGATTTCGCCGGCATTTATAAAAAACAACACGGTTTATGGCTACATAAGACGTGCAAAAGACGGGGTTCCAGTAGGTTCGATGAAAGCCACCTGTTCTGTCAAATAAGTCGTTTATTTGTATGAAATCCTAGGCTTGTTCCCAAACAGGTATTATAAAAAAAACAGCCCGTCATATCCAATTCATATCCGGCAGGTTAGCGGTCTATACGTACCGTAATTAACGATTAGCTTATCCTTCAAGGAGCACAATGATGAGTAAAAAAGGCGTTTTATTCGTTTCTTTCTTGATGTTGGCAATTGCGGTATCTCCTTTTGTCGGCGCGGCGACTATTACCGTTAAATGCACTAAATACGGCACGACTCGCTCAAGTGTTTCAGTCGCGGGAGCGGGCATAACCGGACGCAATTACGTTATTGTCGCCTCGGGCGGCAAAGCTTATCTATCCGGCGTTAAAGCGACTAAGCTGGACGGCACACAAGTGTTTAACTTCGATAGCAATGGAACTGCTATCACCAATGGCGCAACTAGAATACCGGCTATATTTATTCAAGGCTTGAGAGTTGACGGTTATCTCCGGCAAGCCTTAACTCATAAATTGGTCGGCGCCATTGGTGCGATATGCGTCGCCAAGTAACCCATCTTGTCCAAGACGAGCACCTTAAGACGCAGTAAAGTGTAGAATTTTTTTAAAACCACCTACCTCGGCTATAATATTTATGCCATTGTAAATATTAAATATTTTTATACGTTTTTCATCAGCATTAAAAAATTAAGTTTTTTTTAATCTTTCAATGAACCTTTCTAGATTTTTCTGGAATAAACAGATAAGTTATTCCATAAAGGTCTATGATTGATGAAATCCGATGCTAGTAAAACGCGCTATTTCGCGGGTACAACCATGACGACACAAGAGCACAGTCAGCAACTCCTTGATGCCGATCTTATAGCCAGATTGTGCCATGCCGACGAAACCGCCCTCGAGCAGCTTTATCATAATTATTACACCCGATTATTCCGGTTTATTGGACGTACCGCTCAACGGGACGATTTAATCGACGAGATAATTAACGATGTGATGTTTGTGGTCTGGGAAAAAGCGGCCTCCTACGACCGGAAATGCAAACCTTCGACTTGGATTTTCGGCATCGCATTCAATAAAACGCGCCAGATGCTTCGAGACGAAAACCGTTACGATACCGAATCGCTGGACGAAATCGACGAAGACAGTTCTTGGCTAGGCAAGTGCGATAACAATATTAATCAACTGGAAACGGATGAATGGTTTGAGTCGGCATTGAATCAATTGTCCCCGGAACACCGCGCGGTCATAGAGCTGACTTATTACGAAGGACTTCATTACAGTGAAATAGCAGCTATTTTAAACTGCCCCGAAAATACCGTAAAAACCCGGATGCACCATGCCAGAAAAAATTTGGCTACACTATTAACACCATCGAACGACAGTTCGAGCATTTCTAACTGACCGTTCAGGAGTTGACGATGAAAACCCCTTCTATAAACACTTATTCAGATCATCAAGCGCTTTCTCAATTGTTACCTTGGTTCGTCAATAAAACGCTGCAAGGCACAGAACTCAAAGCCGTGGAAGATCATTTAAAGGTCTGTTTGATTTGCAATCGCGAACTGAGTCAATTACAGAAATTATCGCAACTGGTGGTTAACAACAACTCGCTTGATTCCGCCGAACAAGCTTCGTTTTCACGCTTGAAAAAACGTTTACATTCCAACCAACAGGCGGATCTATCGGCACGTGTAAAACAAGAACACATCAACCAAACTAAAGCAAAAAATGTCACGCCGCTAATCATTAACGCGAAACAATCACGTTGGGCGAACATCGCGGTCCTGCGTCCTGCATTAGCCATGGCCGCGGCTTTATTACTGTCTTTATCCGTATTAATGCCGCGCCACCTCGAAAACGGTTTGCAGACTGCCAGTCAATTTAGAACGTTGTCTTCCGATACTAAGCTTGCGTCAGTTAACGCGAACGAAATCAGAGTCGTTTTTGCCGAAAAGGCGAGCCAGCACCAGAAAAGTCAAATCCTAGATCGGATTCACGGACAGCTTGTCGACGGCAAACCCACTGCTCAAGGCGTTTATTCCGTCCGGTTAGGCCGCGATATCACCGAAAAACATATTATTGATGTGATAGAGTTATTGAAAAAAGATAGCAATGTTATTTTTGCCGAACCCGCCTACGCATTATTATCCTCAAAACAGGAGGAGTAGCCGATATGAATCACTTTCTTATCCTTTTTACGCTGATATTATCCGTTTTGTCCGCTCCCGTCTCGAGCAAAACGGATGCCGGCAATGAAAATCAAGTTTATAAATTTTTAGATCAAAAGAATGCAGACAGGCTTTTGCTGGTCGGCTTTACCGACCGCACCATCGATAGCCTTAAAAACACTGCATCACCAGCCTCTTACCGGCAACGCGGGAGTTACGGCAGCTCTACCTGGAGCGAAAGAGTCACCCGTCAACTTGCCGCAGATTACGGCCTAGAAAAACTATCGGAATGGCCGATGACTGCGGTAGGCGTCCATTGCGTGGTGTACCGGGTGGCGGATAACGTCTCTGTCACCGAAGCAATCGAACGCTTATCCAAAGACGACCGGGTCGAAGTTGTCCAAAATATGCACGTTTTCAAAACACGCGCGACGATGGGGAATGATCCTTATTACAAGCTTCAAACTAATTTGCAACAAATGCAGATCAACGAGGTTCACGGTAGAACGACGGGTAAAGATATTGTCATCGGCTTGATCGATACAGGGGTTGATCTTGAACATCCCGATCTGACAGGGCAAATTAGCCGTAATCAAAATTTTGCCGAAGATATTTCGGCCAGTTTTTCTACCGACATCCACGGTACGGCAGTTGCCGGTGTTATGGTGGCCAAAAAAGATAACGCCAAAGGTATCATTGGAGTTGCACCCAACGCAAAACTAATCGCGCTTAAAGCCTGCTGGCCCGATAAGACGAGCGATATTGAAGCGGTGTGTAACAGTTTTACCCTGGCTTTTGCCGTGAATACTGCCATTAAAGCGGGCGTCAATATCCTCAACATGAGTTTAACCGGTCCTGAAGATCCGATATTGGCGCTATTGCTTAAAAAAGCAATCGCCAAGGGAATTATTGTCGTCGCCGCCGATACCGGCAGCGGGAATTCGTCCGAGAACTTTCCCGCTTCTCTCAAAGGCGTGATTTCAGTCCGGTCGATCAATAAGTCTATTACTTTGGCTCACTCGGTTTCGGCGCCGGGCGATAAAGTCCTGACCACTTTACCGCACGGCACTTACGATTTTATTTCGGGGAGTTCTATCGCAGCGGCAGAAATATCCGGCGTCATAGCTTTATTATTAGAACTCAAGCCTGATTTGACTGGCGAACAGGCGCAAGCCATTTTAGAAAAATCGAAATTCGCGTTGAAGGACGACAGTTTAACCAGTGTTAATGCCGACATTGCCGTTAAAACATTATGTGAATCAGCATCATGTTCCGCCAAGATGATTAATTTTGCGAAAATTAATCCTTTGTAATTCAAGAGCATTAAGGTAGTTAAAAATGGCCAGAAGAGGACACCACACATTGGACGAAATCAAGGAGATGATTCTGCTTGCCGCCGAACAACTTGTGGTGCAAGGCGGACTGACCCAGCTTAGAATACGCAATATTGCCGCAAAAATCGGCTATACCGTTGGCAGTATTTACATGGTTTTCGAAAACATGGACGATTTAATCATGCATGTTAAGGGGCGGTCGCTGGACGAGATGACCGGTCAAATGCAGCAAATACACGCAGTAAATCCGGAACAAAGTTTGGAAGCATTAGCCGACATTTATATCAAGTACGCCAGCCAAAATCTTAACCGTTGGAGTCTTGTTTTTGAGCATCGCTTACCGGAAAACGTCGAAATACCTTATTGGTATCAGAAAAAAATCGATAAACTCTACAGCCAATTTGAAGAACAGTTTGCCGCTTTAGCGCCCGGCTTATCTTCACGCCAATGCAGACAAACCGCATTAGCGTTCTTAGGCGGTATTCACGGAATTTGCTCTCTAATTTTAACATCTCAGCTAGCCGGCTTTAACGACAACGATTTAGAGGAAAGCGTCATTTTACTGATCAGACGTTTCGTTCATGACGGCTGGCTCAATACCATGCCCGCTTCCAATACTATTCAGAAATCATCAACCCTTATCGCAGCCGCCAACCCTGCTTGACCGGAGATAAATCCGCCCCGAAACGAATTAAACCGTTTCGGAACACCGTAAATTGAAAGCTGCGAACGCCGGTTTCACACCTTGTGATAAATATCGGCGCCCTCTTCGATAAATTGTTTTGATTTCTCGACCATCCCGATTTCAAGGGCTTCCTTTTCGTCTTTGATGCCTTTGGCTTGCGCATAATCGCGCACATCCTGGCTGATCTTCATCGAGCAGAAATGCGGGCCGCACATCGAGCAGAAATGGGCGATTTTAGCCGACTCTTTCGGCAAGGTTTCGTCATGGAATTCACGAGCTTTTTCGGGATCGAGACCGATATTAAACTGGTCTTCCCAACGGAACTCGAAACGCGCTTTCGACATGGCGTTATCCCTCGCTTGTGCGCCGGGATGGCCCTTACCGAGGTCGGCGGCGTGGGCGGCAATCTTGTAAGTCACGATACCTTCGCGCACGTCTTGCTTATTCGGCAAGCCCAGGTGTTCCTTTTGGGTGACGTAGCACAGCATCGCGCACCCATACCAGCCGATGTTGGCGGCGCCGATGGCGGAAGTGATGTGGTCGTAACCGGGTGCGATATCTGTTGTCAACGGACCGAGCGTATAAAACGGCGCCTCCCCGCATTCCTCCAGTTGCTTCTCCATGTTAACTTTAATCATGTGCAAGGGTACATGACCTGGACCTTCGATCATGGTTTGCACATCGTGTTTCCACGCGATCTTAGTCAATTCGCCCAGTGTTTCCAATTCGCCGAATTGGGCGGCGTCGTTGGCGTCGTAAATCGAGCCGGGACGCAAGCCGTCTCCTAAAGAGAAGGAAACGTCGTAGGCCTTCATGATTTCGCAAATTTCTTCGAAATGCGTGTATAAAAAGCTTTCTTTATGGTGCGCCAAACACCATTTCGCCATGATGGAACCGCCGCGCGAAACAATTCCGGTCATTCGTTTTGCCGTCAACGGCACATGATGCAGACGCACACCGGCATGAATGGTGAAGTAATCGACACCCTGCTCGGCTTGTTCGATTAAGGTATCGCGGTAGATTTTCCAGGTGAGTTCTTCCGCTTTGCCGTTGACTTTTTCCAAAGCCTGATAGATGGGCACGGTTCCAATGGGGACGGGTGAATTGCGTAAAATCCATTCGCGGGTTTCATGTATATTTTTACCGGTCGATAAATCCATTACGGTGTCGCCGCCCCAGCGGATAGCCCACAGCATTTTTTCAACTTCCTCTTCAATCGTGGACGTTACAGCGGAATTACCCAGGTTGGCGTTCACTTTTACCAAGAAGTTCCGCCCGATAATCATCGGTTCTAGCTCGGTATGATTGATATTAGCGGGAATAATCGCTCGTCCCCGTGCGACTTCGTCCCGGACGAATTCCGGCGTGATAAAAGGCGGTATCGACGCGCCGAACGAATTCCCTGGATGCTGGTCTTTCCATAAATCCCGCAGCTGTTCCATGTTTTGGTTTTCGCGGATCGCAATAAACTCCATTTCAGGCGTGATAATGCCTTTTCTGGCATAGTGCATTTGGCTCACGTTGCAACCGGCTTTAGCACGGCGCGGCTTACGGATATGTTCGAAGCGCAGCTTGGCGGTCACAGGATCGTGCAAACGCTGACATCCGTACTCGGAACTTGGACCGGTTAACTCTTCAGTATCGTTCCGTTCCAGAATCCAGGCAGAGCGGACTGAACCCAGGCCTTTTTTCAAGTCCACAGCAACGTTAGGATCGGTATAAACACCTGAAGTATCGTAAACAAAAAGGGGCGGATTTTTTTCCGCGCCGAAGTGGGCGGGCGTATCGGACAAAGAAATTTTACGCATCGGAACCTGAATGTCAGGGCGGCTTCCGGGCAAATAAATTTTTTCCGACGCGGGGTATAACTCTATTGTTACGGTGTTTACGTCTGTAAACGAAGCGTCTTTGATGACAGCGCTCATGCTTATCTCCACTCAAATAAAACAAGGCGCGGGAAGACGGGCTTTCCTACGCCGGTACTAACCGGGCTCAGGTTCGAAGGGTATTTCTCAGCTTTGAAGAATCAAAGCACCCCTAGCCATTTAGGTTTCAGTTAAATTAATGTAAAACATACTAAATTGCAAGTATGGCATTACTGGCGCGATTCAACTACGCTTGTTAACTTAAGATTTAGAATCATAATCTTAATATTGAATAACGGTTCAAAATAGCACTATAGCTATAAAAAAGCGCTCTTTTGTTAACCGAAATGAGGTTTTCTTGAATACTCGCTCTGGGTTTTATAATTTTTTAACTTGATTATTAACTATGCTATCAAGCAAAAAAGTATTCAAGATTTAAGCTCTGAAAAATGATTTTTTTCACGACTAATGTTAAGATTCTTAATTATATTGAAAAAAGAACGTACGGATGGCTAACGGCATACAAAAAACTTCCTACAACCCGCCCGCTTTAGAATTTAAAAGTAGTACTTTGACAGTTCCCGTGCTGGTTTTAACGAGCAATGATTTAATCGTTATTGAGCAACAGTTGCAAGCGAAAATCCGCTTAGCGCCTGAATTCTTTAAAAACTCACCTTTAGTTCTGGATGTACAAGAGCTTAATAAGCAAACTATTGAGACCGATGTAACTACGATAATCGAGCTTATACGGAAGTTAGGCTTATTACCGATTGGAATCCGAGGCGGTACTCAGCAGCAAAATGAGCTAATGGTAACACTCGGCATCCCTGTGCATTCCATTCACTCGAGCAGCGCCGCAGTTGAAGCCCAAAAACCCAAGCCGCCAACCGCTCCCGAACCGGAAGCGAAGGAATTGCCGCCGCCGGGCACTCTGTTAATTACCCAGCCTATCCGTTCGGGCCAACGCATCTATGCAGCGGGCGATTTGATTATCGTTGCACCGGTTAGTCCGGGCACGGAAATATTAGCCGAGGGCAACATCCATGTCTACGGCGCCTTAAGAGGCCGCGCCTTAGCTGGTGTGCAAGGAAATACCGAAGCGCGCATATTTTGCCACGCACTCCAAGCCGAACTCATTTCGATTGCTGGAAACTATAAAATTAGCGAAGACCTCAATCAAAACATCTGCAACAAACCGGTTCAAATCTATCTCGACAAACAATCTTTAATCATCAAAGAAATTTAATTAATTTCGCTACTATTCCGTACAAGGGGGAACATCCATTGGCAAGAATCATCGTCGTAACATCAGGTAAGGGAGGCGTTGGTAAAACCACTACGAGTGCCGCTATTGCTATGGGACTTGCAAAAAAAGGACATAAAACAGCCGTTATCGATTTCGATGTCGGTTTACGTAATTTGGACTTGATCATGGGCTGCGAACGCCGCGTAGTGTACGATTTTATAAACGTAATAAACGGCGAAGCAAGTCTCAATCAAGCTTTGATAAAAGACAAAAACTGCAACCAGCTTTATATTTTGCCCGCCTCGCAAACACGGGACAAAGAAGCGCTATCGCAAGAAGGGGTCGGTAAAGTTTTAGAAGACTTATCTAAAGACTTCAAGTACATCATTTGCGACTCTCCCGCCGGAATTGAAAAAGGCGCTCATTTGGCGATGTATTTTGCCGACGATGCGTTTGTGGTAACTAATCCAGAAGTATCTTCCGTGCGCGATTCCGACCGGATGCTCGGCATCTTGGCCAGCAAATCGAGGCGCGCAGAACAAAACAAAGAGCCGATTAAAGAGTATTTATTATTGACCCGTTACTCGCCGGAAAGAGTACGATTAGGCGAAATGCTGAGCGTCGAAGATGTTCAAGAAATACTGTCACTGCATTTATTGGGCGTTATTCCCGAATCGAAATCGGTATTAAACGCTTCAAACTCCGGAATTCCAGTCATTCTAGATGAGAAAAGCGATGCCGGCCAAGCCTATTCGGACATCGTTGCGCGTTATTTAGGGGAAAACAAACCTCATCGTTTCATCGAAGATAAAAAAGGCTTTTTCGGAAAGTTATTCGGGAGTAAGTAATGAGCAGCTTACTGGACTATTTTAAAATTTCTAAAACCAGTTCGGCTTCGCTTGCGAAGGAGCGCTTACAGATACTGGTTGCCCACGAACGCACGTCCCAAAACCAGCCCTCTTACTTGCCGCAATTGCAAAAAGAATTATTGGAAGTTATTCAAAAATACGTTAATGTCGATAAAGACGCCATTTCAGTGAGTTTCGAACAGGACGATCATCAAGAAACGCTTGAGTTGAACATCGTTCTCCCGGAAAATCAGACCAGAAAATTTTAGTTTTTTATAACCGTATAGGTAAAAGCATGTCAGAAGTAAATGAAATCGGCTTGGCCGCAGGTAAAATTTGGCAATATCTTGAAAAAAACGGTGCCTGTAGCGTCACAAAAGTCACTACCGAAACTGAGTTAGGCAAGAACGATGTTCAACGCGCCATCGGCTGGTTAGCAAAAGAAGATAAGATCATTATCGAAATGAAAGGCCGGACCGAAACTCTGTCATTGAAATAAGCTTCATTGGTCAAAGGGAGTTAATGCTTTTTTAACTTAACTCCCTATGCCTTATAATCACATTAAGCGACGGGCTTTTGAATCGCCTGGCTAGCAGATCCACTAAATAAACCGACCGGTGCTGTCCTCCGGTACAACCGATTGCTATAGTCAGATAACTTCTGCCTTCCGCTTCAAATCGCGGTATCCAACGCTCAAGAAATTCCGTTATATCGTGAAACAATTCGGAAACCAGTTCCTGCCCTTTCAAAAAATCGCTTACAGGCTGATCTTTTCCTGTTAAGCCTCGCAGCTCTGGAATCCAATACGGATTAGGCAAACCTCGAGCGTCGAACACGAAATCGGCATCTAAAGGCACCCCGTTTTTAAAACCAAACGACTGAAATTGGAGCGAAATGTGCCTGACTTCACGGTCGCCGATCTGGTCTTTGATTAAATCCCGGAGCTGATGGTAATGGGTCCGGCTGGTGTCGATAACCACGCTGGCGTGGCGTGCGATAGGCACCAGCATTTCTTTTTCTATTTTGATGGCTTCCTTTAACGGGATATTAAAATCCGTTAACGGATGTTTTCTGCGAGTTTCGCTATAGCGTTTAAGCAATGTCGACTCTTCGGCTTGCATAAAAATGATTTCACAATCGATGCCTTTACTCCGTATCAGCTTTAAGCTATCGGTAAAATGAATCAAGCTCTCGCTTTGGTTTCTGGCGTCGATACCGATCGCCGTTTTGGCGTAAGTATGTTTATCAATCAGCATCACATGATTGATAAAATCCTCGAGCATGGTGACCGGCAGATTATCGATACAGTAGTAACCGCAATCTTCCAGCGTTTCCAAGGCAATACTTTTACCGGAGCCGGACAGCCCGCTGACGATGATAAGCTTCATATAATCGGGTCGAGAGTGAGGAGTTTAACGCGCAAAGCCAATCCTAGAGTTGGCTTTGCGCTTCATGCGGATTAACGGTGGTTTACAAGTTTTTCCTTTTGTCTTGCGATTTGACGGTCGAGCTTATCGACCATATCGTCAATCGCCGAATACATATCTTCTTTGTGGTCTTCGGCAAATAATTTGGTGCCGTTGAAATGCACAGTCGCTTCCGCTTTTTGCATTAACTTTTCAATACTCAAGATAACGTGTACATCGGTCACCTTATCAAAATGCCGGGCTAATTTCTCGAATTTTGAATTGACATGGGTTCTTAATGAGTCAGTGATTTCTAAATGATGTCCAGTTACGATGACTTGCATGGATTTTGCTCCTTCAATAATAAATAATTTGTGTAAGATCAGAAAACGTTATTATAAAGTACGTTTCCGCTCGCTTGACGACGAAATGAACATCGCCTCGCGATACTTGGCAATCGTTCTTCTTGCCACGTTGATCCCTTTTTCTTTCAATAAATCGGCGATTTTGTTATCGCTTAAAGGTTTGGCAGGGTCTTCGCTGCCGACCAATTCTTTAATAAAGGCTCTTATAGCCGTCGATGAGCATTCACCTCCCTCTTCGGTAGAAACATGACTGGAAAAGAAGAATTTAAATTCTACGATCCCGTTCGGCGTATGCATGTATTTTTGCGTCGTTACTCTCGATATGGTCGACTCATGCAGTTCGAGTTCATCGGCGATATCCTTTAACACCATGGGTTTCATAGCGATGGCGCCATGGTCGAGAAAACCGGTCTGCTTGGCTACGATCGAACGCGCCACCCGCAATAACGTATCGTTACGGCCTTGCAGACTTTTAATAAACCATTTGGCTTCTTGAAAATGCTCTTTTAAGCATTGATTATCTTTGCTTTCATCGGCCCTTTTAATCAGCGCGGAATATTCGGAATTGATCCGTAATTTAGGCGCGATTTCCGGATTAAGACTCACCTGCCAAGTATGGTTGCGTTTAGTCACGTAGACATCGGGAATCACGTATTCGGATTCGGTTTGCTGGATTTGTAAACCGGGTTTAGGATCCAGACTCCTGATTAGCGCCACGATTTTATCCAGCTTATCGGAAGTTACTGCTAAATGCTTCATTAGAGCGGCCTTATCGTGATTAGCCAGCAAATCCAAATGATCGGTTATGATAACCAGCGCCTCTTTCCGGTAAGCCGGGGACTCCGGCATTTGCAGTAATTGCAGTCGAAGACAATCTTGTAAATCCAGAGCCGCAACGCCGGAGGGATCGAAATTTTGCACCCGGTGCAGCACGGCTTGCACTTCGTCGAAGTCGAGATCGTCGATTTGATCTTGTAACCCCTGAAAAATTTCGTCCAGACTGCTGATTAAATACCCTTCTTCGTTAATAGAATCGATGATGGCTAAAGCAATACCGTGATCGCGCTCGGAAAACGGCGTTAACTCCAGTTGCCATTCCAAATGATCATGTAAAGTCGATGCGCCGGTCCGTTGCGTTTCATACTCAACGGTCTCCGGGCTAGGTATACTGACTTCGATATCTTCTTCATAGACATCTTCCCAGGAGGAATCGATCGGCAATTCATCGGGAATCTCGGATTGCGAGCCTTCACTGGTAACGTTGTCGGTATTTTCAACTTTTTTTTCAGCCAACGCATCCAAGGACTGAAAACCGGTCTCCTCTTCATCCACTTCGAGCATCATATTGGATTCTAATGCTTGCTGGATTTCTTGCTGTAAATCTAAAGTCGACATTTGCAACAGCCTGATCGCTTGCTGCAATTGCGGCGTCATCGAAAGATGCTGGCCTAACTTGAGATTGATCGAATGTTTCATAATCGCGATAAACTAATAAGAAAGCATCATAACTTGAAATTACTGCCCAAATAAACTTTCCGGACCTCTTCATTTTTAACGATAGCATCGGCGTCGCCCTCTGCAATCACCCTGCCCTCGTTAAGTATATACGCACGGTTGCAAATGCCTAGGGTCTCCTGGACATTGTGTTCGGTAATCAAGATACCAATCCCTCTTTGCTTAAGATGTTGAATGATTACTTGAATATCCTCGATTGAAATCGGATCGACCCCGGCGAACGGTTCGTCCAGCAAAATAAATTGCGGATTGCTCGCCAAAGCGCGGGCTATTTCGACCCGCCGTCTTTCCCCGCCGGATAAGCTTAACGCCATTTGGTTTCTTAAGTGCGGAATGTGAAATTCTTCCAGCAATTCTTCAATCACCAGTTCTATTTGTCCTTCCGACAAATCCCGGCGGATTTGCAGAACCGCGCGCAAATTGTCGGCCACGCTGAGTTTTCTGAATACGGAAGGTTCTTGCGGCAGGTAACCGACGCCCAATTGCGCTCTTAAATGCATGGGGTGATGAGTAATATCGAGTTCGTCCAGCAAGATTTGCCCGTCGTCCGACTTTATAAGGCCGACCATCATGTAAAAACTGGTGGTCTTACCGGCGCCGTTCGGTCCCAAAAGACCGACCACTTCACCGGTATTGATATGCAATGAGACACCGTTGACTACATTACGTTTATTGTAGGTTTTGATTAAATGCTTTGCCGCTAGCGTTGTCATTATTCTTGGTTTCCGTTTTTTGTTTAGGCTTCAACAGCACATGGACGCGCTTGGCGTCGGACGATTTTTCCCCGGCTTTTACCAGCGACGATTTGCTATTGTATTCGATACGATCGCTGGAATAAGTCCCGTTGCCATGCCAGACGGTAGCCTCGTTAATAAGGACCAGTAAGTTTTTTTTAGGGTAATATTCCCCGGTCAGCGCTTCGCCGGTAATATCTTCCGCACCTTCGCTAGGCGTTTGTTTAAATTTCGCTTTATTGCCGGTAAAAACTAATTTTTCGGCATCGCCGTCGATAAAATAAACCACGAGTTGATCCGAATTGACGCGGATACTGCCCTGAACCGTTATGACATTACCGGTATAGGTGCTAGTCGCCGAAGCGTCGTCGTAAGTAGCGGTGTTAGAGTCGATTGTAATCGGCTGATCGGGATCGCTCTCCAACGCTGTAAGACCCGGCGCATAGCTACCGGACAATAAAGACCAGAAACAGATTGTTATTATTTTATTGAGTTTCATACTTACCTTTCACTTTAGAAAGCAACTCCAAATGAATCGGCTCTTTGAACGTCGCCTTCATGCCCGTACCGCTCGTAATATGCGGCGGACTGATTAATTCCGCCCAAGCCGCCGTTTGCGCAAAACTGGTTTTGGGATTGACCAATACATTCGAGGTATTAATAGTTAAGGGCTTAACGCCCTCGCCTTTAGCGCGGTTAATAATCACTTTACCCTTTAATTGAAGTTTTTCGCCGTTCGCCGACAATACGCCGTTAGCGGCCTCGATGATCCAAGGCGGCTTGCCGCCGTTGAAAAAAATCATGACCGGCTTTTTCGTCAATGTCGAGTTTTTAGTGTGGGTCATTTCATCTGCAATTAATTTGCTCTTCGGCAAGCCGTTTTCATCCATTTCCCACTTGGTGTAGCCCTTGCTGTAATAATCGGGGCTGGCTTTGACTTTGGCGGCTTTTTTTGTTTCAATCAAGCCCGAGTATTGGAGCAGCCACCAACTTAATAGCGCCAAAGCCGTAAAGAAAACATAAATAAATTTTTCGCTGAAGTGCGTCATTTCAAGTAAGCATTAACAATAGCGTCGAACTTGTCCTGCGCCTGTAGAATAAGATCGCAGACCTCGCGCACCGCGCCCAAACCGCCCGGCAATGCGGTACACCAATCGGCTCTCGACTTAACCGCAAAGTTAGCGTCCTGAACGGCGATGGCAAGCCCGGCTTGTGTCATAATCGGCAAATCCAGCAGATCGTCTCCGACATGCGCGGTTTCTTCCGGCTTTAAGCCCGTTTTAGCCAACAGTTCCGCAAAAGCCTCTCGTTTATTATCGTGGCCTTGATAAACATGCTCGATGCCAAGCCCTTTCATCCGCAACGCAACCGAGTTCGACCGCCGCCCCGAAATCACCGCAACGTCGACGCCCGCCTGCCGCAACAACTTAATGCCGTGCCCGTCGCGCGCATGAAAACATTTATATTCAACGCCTTCGTTATCGAAGTATAACCGCCCGTCGGTTAAGACGCCATCGACATCCAAGATCAATAGTTTGATTCTTTTCGCCTTTTGCATAACTTGCGCCGGGACGTCCGGCTCGTTTCCAAGAGCCGTCATACGATACCCGCCCGGATTAAATCGTGCATATTTAAGGCGCCTAGCACCGCTTGCCGGTCGTCCACGACGATCAAGGCGTTAATTTTTTTCGCTTCCATAATTTGCATCGCTTCAGCAGCCAGCGCATCCGCTTTGATAACGGCGCAGTTAGGCGTCATTACCTCGGCAATACTTGCTTTGTGGATATCGATATTTTTAGCCAGCATTCTGCGGAGATCGCCGTCGGTAAAAATCCCGGCAAGCGTCCGGTCCTCGCCGACAATCGCCGTCATACCTAGTTTTTTTTCAGTCATCTCGAGCAAGGCTTCGCTAATCAGCGCGGTTTGAGCCACCATGGGCATATCTCTGCCGACATGCATAACATCGCCCACCCGCAGCAGCAACTGTTTACCCAGCGTCCCGCCCGGGTGCGATAGCGCGAAATCGTCGCGGGTAAAGCCTCTGGCTTCTAACAGCGACACCGCCAAAGCATCGCCCATGACCAAGGCGGCGGTAGTGCTCGAAGTCGGCGCAAGCCCGAGCGGACAGGCTTCTTGCGCGACGCCGACATTAATATGGGTGGTAGCGAACGCCGCTAAGGTCGATTTAGGATTGCCGGTCATGGCGATCAACGGAACAGCCAGCCTTTTGATGATGGGTAAAAGGGTTAGAATCTCGCCGGTTTCGCCCGAGTTCGATAAAGCCAAAACCACATCCTGTTTGGTAATCATCCCCAAATCGCCGTGGCTGGCTTCGCCGGGATGCACAAAAAAGGCCGGTGTGCCGGTACTCGCCAGCGTCGCTGCTATTTTTCCCGCGATATGACCGGACTTGCCCATGCCAATCACCACGACCCGGCCTGGGCAATTGAACATCAATTTGCAGGCATCGATAAAGCAGTCGTTTATTTGACCGGACAAGGCTGTAACAGCCTGGGTTTCCACCTGAATCACCGCCAAGGCGAGTTCGCGCAGTTTGTCGTCGTGCAACGTCATGTCTTTACAAATTCCGATAGCTAAACCGTTGTGGCCTATTCCAAAATCCAAAGTTTAATTCAAGCTTATTATGTCATATTTGCGCTCCGCTTACCTTATAAGTGCTACGCCACTTGTTCCGGCCCTTTAGGGTTTGACCGATTCGTATCCGAAGCGCATTTACAACATCAAGCTTACAAGGCACAAAAGAAACTTAAAATTTCAAAGGCCGAATCCATAAAAATCACATGATTTAGGCTTTAATTTAGCGAATCTTTGGTTATGTCCTTCGACATCTGGACGAACGGCAAGCAATTGATGTCCTATGTAGTGAACCAGTCGAACCCACTTGCGCCCCTCGCCGCCATTAAGTTAAGCGTAGGCATCTAAAGCTTGTTTCCCCTCTTTGGAGGAGAGGGGCTAGGGGAGATTTTATAAATCAATGCCTCTTTATGCCCCAGAGAGTGCTTTTTCAAAGGAGAAAGTTTCCTTAACTTAATGGCAGTGACTTGTGCTCCTAAAGGTATTAATGAAATCAACTTGTTCAGAAATTTCATAAGATTTTTGGTTGCGGGTTTATCCTGTGCCTAGATATGGTCGGATTAACAAACCTAGGTTTGTTAATCCAAAAACCATCCGTCTCAACGATATGAAGCCGGCAAACCCATCAAAAAACTCAGATTTAACCTCTTCCCCAAATTTTTGAACGCCGTCACAAAAAATTTCCGCTAAAAAACTGTGTGATATCACACACCCGGTGCGGGATATGCCGCACTTTTTTTTGAAACCCGCGCCCAGTAAGGCTTGTAGAGCGAGCACATTTTTCAAAAAGTGCGGCATATCACACAGTTTCCAAGTTGAGGGGCAATATTCATGTCGAATTTTCATCGTTTTTTGCTCGCAAACTCCTATTAGATTTTCTCATACCGGCATGACTTAACAGATATAAGCTACTGTTTTTTTTTGTTTTTTCGGAGACTGCCGGAAAATAGGCCGAAACATAAAAACCTAAAATTTGTTGGCACATGTATTGCTTATTAATTTGTAATTAGTCCCGGTCTGGACGGTTCGCCGTTCTTCGTACTAATTAATGCAGTATTGCTTCACCGGCTTATGACGGGTTTATCGCCGCATAAGTTTGCATCCTTCCTCTCTCTGGTGCGGGCAGCCATTTGGCCCGCACTTTTTTCGAAGGATGAAAATAACAAGGGTATAAAATTATTATAAATTGCTTTAATTCAATGTTTCGCCATCCGGTATTTAAACTTCGATCTGGGCTTTGCTGTGCTTGTACTTTAGCGGCATTCCTCCATTGCGCTACCGTGATCGG
Organism: Methylococcaceae bacterium UBA7658; assembly: GCA_002483425.1. Classification (GTDB taxonomy): domain Bacteria; phylum Pseudomonadota; class Gammaproteobacteria; order Methylococcales; family Methylomonadaceae; genus Methyloglobulus. The sequence goes on along the minus strand of DLHW01000072.1, from coordinate 34,042 downwards.
CAACCCGGCAATTCAACTGACCCAAACGCAAGAGCGTGACAGCGCGCTGCAACTCGAAACCCGGGACGCCCCGTTAGGCCAAATTCTCAAAACAATCGCCGCCAAAACCGGTGCAGTAATTCATTACTCTGTCCTGCCGGAGGCGCCGGTCACGGCAACGTGCGTGGGCGCTGATGTGGGGCAAATCATGGACTGTTTAGTCGCCAAACAAGTCGGTCTTGTCGCTCATAAGCCCAGAAAAGATAGACCGGCGGAATTTTGGCTCTTAGGCTCCAGCGTCGGCAGTTGCCGGGCGATGACAGTCGATTATGATCGGCTCTCTACGCTAACGCGTAAAAAGCCCAGACAGCGTACGCCCGAAGAGCAAGCACGAATAGATCAATCCTTGCAAGAACAATCGGACAAGATGGTAGAACAAGCCAAGTCCAAGGATATTGAACAGCGCAAAGAGGCCATTGCCAATCTATCGTCAGTCGGCAGGAAAGACGATCCGGCTGTGCAAAAAGTATTGGATGACGCTTTCAATGATAAAGACCCGGACTTAAGAGCGCAAGCCATTGCCACCATGGTTAATTTGGACAAAGAAAACTCCGGCGAAATCATTGTCAGAGCCTTGCGCGATAGTGATACAACAGTACGGATGGCGGCGGTCGATAATATTTACGGCAATCGCGAATTATTAGAGCAAGCACTGTCCGACGCCAATGCGGATGTCAGAAATTTCGCGCAAGCAAAACTCAACAATTTAGAAAAAAATGCGAAGAAATAACTGTTTCTTGCGCAAAAGTTTTAGCAGCTAAACGCCCGTTACCGCGCTTAGCTGCTAATCGAGAAAGGGCGGCAAGGAGCCGCCCCCGCTAAGTCACTCCTAATAAGTGAATTAGCGAACGGAAAGGACAAATTCAGGTTTGTCCGAGCCGGTCTTATCGGGACGATGTGACCGGTCTACTTTGTGATACTAATGTGGCCTAAACCACGAGGAAATAATACATGAAAATTCAATTAGTGAAACTAGCTTTAGCCTCAATCGTTATTGGCTTTGCCGGCGCAACTTGGGCGCATACCGAGGCCGAAACCTTTGCCGCCACAGCGAACGCGGTAGATGTTTGGCATCTTGAATGCTTCGACGACCTTACCGGCAACCACGCGGATAGAGCTGTCGCCCAAGTCCAAAAAACCTCGCTCGCCGGCACCCTCCGGGTAACTTTGTCCGGCGTATTTGATGGCACCGTCACCGCCACCAACGTTTCGGCAACCGACGGCTCAGTAAACGGAGCATCCAGCGCATGGATTAGTCAAACGGCGGCGGATGGCGACAATTTGGCCATAGTTGTCAGTCACAGCTCAAACACAGCAAACGGTTACTCGGTAACAGGACATTGTGAAGTCGCTGATGCTGCTGTCGGATCGGGAACCGAAACCGGAACCGAAATTTATTTGAAATCCGATCAATAAGCTTTCTAATTTACAGTTCCAACCGTTTTATTCGCTTTTTTGGTAATCGGCACTTACCGCTGGTTATTAATAATACGTACGGATACTACGGTATCTCTTAAAAAGCGCAGGCTTGCCGCAATGGCAAGCCTGTTTTTATGAAAGCTAATTCAAAACCGCCTTCGACTACTGGAATCACTAACGATCGCTGTAGCCGTATGTTCATTACGCGCGGAGTAATTTAGATATGAGGTGATTAAACATGAAAACTTTTTTTGTAACACGGGGTATAGCCGCGGCTGTACTGTGTTTTAACGGCGTAATTTGGGCGGATATCGGTGTTGATACATTGCCCGCTTCAAATCCTGTGGCCGATGTCTGGCATCTTGAGTGTTTCGACGACGGCAGTGGCGAACCTGACCGAGTCGTTGCCCGGATTCAAAAAACCGCAGGTGCAGGCACCCTCAGACTTGGCTTGTCGGGCGTTTTTGATTTTTTTTCTTCAGCCGGATTTAGCGTAACTGACAGCACTCTCTTCGGGTTGCCCAGCGCTTATATATCGGAATCCATCCTTGGCAACGATAATCGAGTCGCGCTGATTGTGCTGCATTCTGCGGCAGCAGCGAATACATATGAACTCAGAGGAGCATGCGAACAGGCTACCGGCCCCATCGGTTCAGGGCTTGAAACTGGCAACATGCTGACTATGGAGTTTGATCAATAAGTATTAAAAAAATCGGTTGATTTCTATATGGACTGGAACATTAATTTACCTAGTGCGTTCAATACTGGATTGTTCTCGTTCCCTCGTTGTATGTGGGAATTTAGTCTTAGCGCCGATACGCATTCCTACGGAAGAACGGTAATGAGAAAATTTGTCACCCCAGATAAATCCTGAGCGAGCGCTCAACAGAAATTTACATACAGGCAACAACCGCTGTTCTTTTCGTTGGATTCCGCAAGAGATTTAATCTAACCAGTAAAGCGGTTATGAAAAAACAAAAAAGAACGGATAAATAATATTTATAAAAAGCCGCGCAAGTTGGGTTACGGCGCACAGATAGTCTGAATGAAATTTTCGCAGGGTTGATTTTGTGCACCTAACCCAACTTACGAAACTAAAAACGAGGAGATAACAGCATGATAATAACCCAACGGCCAATCCGTTTTTTGCTATTGGTGGTCAATTTAACCTTGACCGCCTGCGCCCCGTTGCAACCCTGGGAGCGCGGCAACCTCGCCAAGCCGCAGATGGCTCTGGACCCTTACCCTTTGCAAAGCGCACTGCGGGCGCACAATTACGGCAGCCGGGAGGCAGCGGCGGGCGGCAACGCGGCGCAAGGGGGTGGTTGTGGCTGTTATTAAAACCTGCTCCGATCGTCCGGAAAACTTGACAGTTAAGTCGCACAAGGAGAAAAAATGAAAAAAGACTATCGCACCCAACATCAATGCCGCATCATCCCCTCATTGCAAGCCTTGAGCACGGCGGCTCTAGTCTTGCCCGGCTTGTTCCAGCCCGCCGCCCAAGCGGAGGACGGGGATAGCGTAGATTTCCAATACAGCCACTACCAGGAAGGCAAGCGGGACATTTATGCCAGCGAATACAATATAGAAAAACAAGTTAACGAATACAAAAAAGTCTCGCCTATTTTTAAGCCCATCGAGGTAGACAGCTTGCACGGCAGCAGCCGCATTACCCTGACCGACCGGATCAAGTTCGCCTTCAACTACACCCAGGACACCTGGTCCGGCGCCACGCCAATCGGCACGGCGCCCGTCGTTGCTAAAGGTAATAGAGTGCTTCCAATAACAGGCGGCGCTTCGCCTTGGGCGGCGCAAACGAATCAATTTTATATAGATGGCAAAGGCAATACCTATGACGGTGCAGTCGATCCCAATACCGGACTTATCAAGCGCGGGAAAATATTAAACAAGCTCACCCATGTCTTGGCGGCGGCCTCGCCGGAAACGCGCAAGCAGGGCGACTTCAAGTTGAGTTACGCTTGGGATGAAGCCGCTTTGGACATAGGTGGCGGCATTTCGGTGGAAAACGATTACGAATCCCGCTTCGTTAATATTGGTGGTCAGATGGATTTTAACCAGAAGCGCACCACCCTCAATGCCGGATTGAGCTACACCAACAGCGACACCTTCGCCACGCTGGACCCGGATTCGCTCAGCTTTATCGATGCCGAAGGCTACACCGATGAGGTTGCCACCGAAATTCCTGGAGTCGGAAATAGAATTCTCCATATCCCCCTGCTGGATGCGCCCGCCCATATCGTCAGCACCTACAGCGAAGACTACACGCAAACCGGTGCGACCCTATACGGTAAACGGCAAGACTGGGGATTGAATCTTGGCCTGACCCAACTGATCAACAAAAACGCGGCGCTGACCGCAGGCATGGCCTATACCCGAAGTACAGGCTATCTAGCAAACCCTTATAAAGTAGTTTATGTGTTTGATGCTTTAGTAAATACTTTGAAAGATTTGGATAAACCTGTTCAAGTGGTTCAAGGTAATACAGGTACAGACGGCGCCCCTGCAACCTTAGAAAAGCGCCCGGAAGAGCGCAACCAGTTCCAGTGGAACCTGGGCTTCAACCAGTATATCGAACCCTTCGACGCCGCCCTGCATGTGAACTACCGTTTTACTCACGACGACTGGGGCATCCGTTCCCATACCTTCGAGGGCGACTGGGTGCAGTCCTTGGGCGCAGGCTGGACGGTCACGCCGCGCTTCCGCTATTACTCCCAGTCGGCAGCCGATTTTTATACGCCGTTCCTGGTTCGCTATGTCTCTAATACCACCGGAAATGTTATTAAGGGCATCCCGGAGTTTTATTCCAGCGACCACCGTCTGGCCGATTTCGGCGCACTGAGCGGCGGGGTGACGGTAAGCAAGCAATTAGCCAAGGGCGTGGCCATTGAAGCCGGGTTCGAATATTACACCCACCAGGCTAACTTAGGCCTAGGCAACAAACAACGGCAAGCCTTCGACGACTTCGATTTTTGGTCGGCCAACGCCGCGTTGAAAGTCGATTTCGCCGCGCTGAATCCGGGCGGGCACTCTAGCCATGACAGCGGTCACGCCCTGCACCAGCACAGCCTAGCCCCGGCCGGGATCATGTTCGACCACACCTTAGCGGCGGGCGATGTGATGCTGGGCTACCGCTATATGCGCGGCGAACAAGCCGGCAATGTGCTACTAGGAAGCGATATTGCCAATCTGGAGACCATGCAGCTTGAAGGCTGCGGCGACGTGCCTTGTTTGGTTTCGCCCAAGCGCATGACCATGAACATGCACATGCTGGAGTTAATGTACGCCCCGGCCGATTGGCTGACCTTGATGCTGATGCCGCAATGGCAGGACATGGACATGACCATGAATCCGCTGCCGGGTCAGACGATCGCAACGCATAACCACGCCAGCGGCTTGCATGCCCACCAGACCGGCGGCGTGGGCGACACCGGGCTGTACGCCTTGTTCAAGCTGTACGGCGATGACCGTCATCACGTCACGCTTGGCGTGGGCGGCACCGCGCCCAGCGGCGACGCGGAAATCAAGCAGCGGAAAAACTCCACGACCGGCAGCAAGTTTGTCAGCAACATCCCCATCCATTACGGCATGCAGTTGGGCAGCGGCACCTGGGATTTCAAGCCCAGCCTGACTTATACCGGCAACGAAGATCGCTTCCAATGGGGCGCGCAAGCCACCGGCACCCTGCGTCTGGATCATGTCAACAATTCCGGCTTTGCCTTCGGCGATATCTTTCAGGGCAGCGTTTGGGGCGGCTATCAATGGACGGACTGGCTGAGTTCGACCGTGCGCGGCGTTTACACCTGGCAAGGCGAGATCGACGGCAGGTATCCGGGCATCTATTTTACCAACAATGATGAGATCATACAGTTTGTTCCCACCCACGTCGGCCCCTTCGACCGGCCCGAAAATTACGGCGGCCAGTTTTGGGATTTAGGCCTGGGCTTGAACGTCACCATCCCGCACGGGACATTCGCGGGCAACAGCATCAAATTCGAATGGCTGCAACCCCTTCATACCGACTACAACAGCTACCAGCTTGACCGGGATTACTCCTTGAACTTCACCTGGAGTTACGGGTTTTAAAGTAACCTTTTTCAGCAACTAAATAACGTCAACTCAGCCTGCGCTCCCTCGCTTTGAGAGGGGAGCATGCTGATTGGTAGTCCTGAAACCTGACGATTATTTCTAATAAAAAAGACATTGACCTGAGAATATGAAAAAACTATCGATTTTGCCCTTGCTAACCCTACTTGCCGCGTGCGCAGCAACGCCGCCGGAAAAAAAACCGGATTTGCCGCAATTGGAAACCAAACTGCAAAAATCCAGTTACGCCATGGGTGCGGAGTTTATGAAAAACTTGAAAAAGGACGAGATACCTTTAGACGAGGACATGTTTAATTTAGGCATCAATGACGTGCTGAACGGCACCAGCTTAAGGCTAGATGATAAGCAATACCGGAAAGCGCTGGACTGGGTCATCATCCAACGGGTGCAATACCATAACAAAGTTAGCGACCAGAACCTTAGCGAAGGGAAAAAATTTCTCGCCCAGAACAAACTCAAACCGGGCGTCATCGAATTGCCTAGCGGTGTGCAATACCGGGTTTTAACCAGCGGGAGCGGCAAGAAAAAACCGGCTTTGTCCGATAACGCGGTGTTGCGTTACCGGATCAAGCGAACAAATGGAGAAGAAGTTTCCTCTAGCGATAAAAAATCGGCCTTACCAGAATTCAGCGTCGAAGCGTTAATTAAGGGCTGGCAAGAAGCCGTCATGTTGATGGTTGTGGGCGACAAATGGGAAATCTTTGCACCGGGACCTTTGGCTTACGGTGAAAAAGGTGTGCAAAAACGAAAAATCGGCCCGAATGAGGCGATGATTTTTGAAACCGAGCTGGTTGAAATAAAAAAGCCTGAGAAATAACCGGTTACGCTGAAAAACCATCCGCTAGGTTAATACCGGCAAGTTTCTTGTGCCTGGAAAAGCTAAACCCCGCTTTACGTAATCCCCATGTTATCTCCTGTGCGATTATTGTAAACGCCAAGTGGATGGTTAACCGCCTGCTCCCAAGCTCAATCACGGACATCCAGCAACCCTCAGCTAAGGCGTCAATAGCGTCGCCCCTTATCCCTTAGCAACCGGCGGACGGTAGCCTATAAAACCGAACGGAAGAATTCTTATGACGAAACATTGCGGTTATACATTGCTATTTTGGCTGTGCTTGATGAACGCCGCCGATGCCGAAACTCTAATCGGCACGGTAACGGCCGCCAAACCCGGTCTGGTCAGCTTCCATTGCGCCGCCGCCCGCGAGCCGTCGTCTTGGACCAGTTTAGCCGCGCCCGATCCCGGCGTCTCGGTTAAGCTGGAATCGGCTACCGAGGCGGTTTCGGTGAGCTTAGGGTATCTGGATGTCAATGCCCTCACCGGCCCGGTGACGAGCGCCCGTTTTTTATTAACCGGCAGGAGCGGCGCTTATGTGTTTTCGCCGTTACACGGGGATCAAGCCGGGCTGTTGCCCAACAAAAGCTACGTCTTGGCGGTTACGACTAAAAGCGTTTCACCGGTGACTTACGCCATTGTTTATGAGTGCAAGCAAAAACCCAAGGACGAGCTGGCTGACGCCGCCGCCCTGCTGCCTCTGACCGGCGTCGAGCCACCGTTGGATTACAAGAAGGTGTGGCTTTTGCCTTTTAAATCCTAAGCCGTGTTTAGCCTGTAAATAATATTTATAAAAAGACGGTATTTTACTGGCGCTAAACCAGAACGAAGCCGCAAAAAATAAGGAGATTGCACATGATTATAAGCCAACAGCCAGCTCAATATTTTTTACTAGCTGGATTCTTATGCCTGACCGCCTGCACCCCGGTGCAACCTTGGGAGCGCGGCAACCTCGCCAAATCACAAATGGCTTTAGATCCATACCCGCTACAAAGCGCACTGCGGGCGCACAACTACGGCAGCCGGGAAGCGGCGGCGGGCGGCAATGCGGCGCAAGGAGGCGGTTGTGGCTGTTATTGAACGCGCTACAAAATCTGGCTTTCCAAGGCAAAGCATCTTAACCAAGCTGACCGCGTCCGCCCTGATATTACCAGGCTTGTTCCAACCCGCCGCCCAAGCCGCCGAGGACGACAGCATGGACTTTCAATACAGCCACTACCAGGAAGGCAAACGTAATTTGTTTGGCTCGGTCAGCCAGTTCAACCCCATTGAAGTGGAAAGCCTGCACGGTAGCGGAAAATTAACTTTGGCCGACCGGATCAAGTTTGCATTCAATTACACGCAAGACACCTGGGGCGGCGCCACGCCGGTCGCCACAGCGCCGAAAGCGTTTGGCGGAGTTCACGACTTGACCGAAGACCTACAAAACCCTGATATAAAAACTGGGGCAACGCCTTATTTACAACCCGGTGGTGTTTATTTTGACAAACAACTCAACGCATATAAGCAAAGCGAAAAACTAGATGCGCAAGGCAATTTTATCGGCTACCGCTACACACCGAATAATCAACTGGTGCATACCTTATCGATGGCTTCGCCGGAAGTAAGGAAGCAAGGCGACTTTAAACTCAGCTATGAATGGGACGAAGCCGCGCTCGATATCGGAGGCGGTATTTCAGTGGAAGACGATTACGAATCTCGCTTCGGCAACCTCAATACCCGGTGGGATTTCAACCAGAAGCAAACCACCCTGAATGCGGGCTTGATCTACACCCACAGCTCTATTCAGAGCATTTTGGATCACGACGCCTGGCCTTATTTCCACCAAGACAAAGACTACGACAACCTAACGATTTTGCCGGAAAAAGGCAGTACGCATCTAGTTACCGGGACTAAGCAAGATTGGTCCGTGCAATTAGGATTAACTCAAATCCTGAGTAAGAATGCGCTATTAGAGACCAGTTTAGGCTATACCCGCAGCACCGGGTATATGGAAAATCCTTACAAAGCCGTCTATGTCGGATTTATCGATCCTACTCAGCAAGATCCCGATTTATCGTGTCCGGCGGCAGCCAAAGGCTTGTTTTGTGCAACGGTGAATTCTTTGATGGAACAACGCCCGGACGAACGCAATCAATGGACAGGCGGGTTGCGTTATGTGCAACATATTGTTCCGTTGGATGCCGCTATGCATCTTGGCTATCGGGTGTTTAGCGACGATTGGGGCATTACGTCGCATACTTTCGATGCGGACTGGGTGCAACCCTTGGGGCAAGGCTGGACGGTCACGCCGCGAGTCCGCTATTACTCGCAAGATGCCGCCGATTTTTACACGCCCTATCTCACCAGCAATCAAGGTTTTTTTAATAACGTCATTGACGATCAAGGCCGTCAAGTCATGTTCGATGATAACGGCAAGGATTATTTCTACGATCCTATCACCGAACAATACTTCGACGAACAGAATAACAACGTAACGGAGATAATAAATAATGGCGAATTGAGCGTAAGCAACAAACAAGAACTTTACGATCGTAAAAAACTGCCTCGGCATTTCAGCAGCGACCATCGCTTGTCGGGCTACGGCGCATTAAGCGGAGGCGTTACGTTAAGCAAACAATTCGCCAAAGGCGTAACGCTGGATTTGGATTTCGAGTATTACACCCATCAGGGCGGGCTGAAAATCGGCGGCGGAGGCGAAGGCGCCTACGCCGACTTCGAGTATTGGACAGCTGGAGCTGCTTTAAAACTCGATCTTGTTGCGCTTGGTTCGAATAGCGGTGGACAAGGCCATCGTCATGCTCATCGCCATAGCGGACATACGCCTGCCGGTGTTATGTTCGACCACGTACTGCCCGAGGCGGGGGCTATGATGGCAGGATACCGTTACCAATGGAACAGTCAAAGCGGCGAGCTATTGAACGGTGTTAACGCCGCCGGCAGTCCGATGGTCAGCGCGGGCGGTTGCGGCGGCGATACTTGTTATCTCGCGCCTGCCAGCATGACGATGCATATGCACATGCTCGACCTGATGTACGCGCCTGCCGATTGGCTCACGCTTATGTTGATGCCGCAATTTATGGATATGAGTATGTCGATGCGCGCACTCTCAACCGAAATTTTCAGTGTCAGTCATGCATTGGACGGTCATTATAATCATCACTTACAGAACGGTCATGAGACCGGCGGCATCGGCGATACCGGGATGTATGCACTGTTTAAAATATTCGATGACGGCGTTCACCGCCTTCACGTCACGACCGGTTTTAGCGCTCCGACTGGCGATGTTGACATTCAACTTCGCCGCAATCATCAAATCGACGGCGGCTTTATCCATTACGGCATGCAACTTGGCAGCGGCACTTGGGACTTTAAGCCAAGCCTTACCTATACCGGACAGAACGGCCGTTTTTCCTGGGGCGCGCAAGCCAGCGGCACAGTACGTATGGAAGACAGTAACGAATCCGGTTATGCCTTGGGGGATATTTTCCAAACCACCGCTTGGGGCGGTTATGGCTTAACGCCCTGGCTGTCCGCCACGGTACGCGGCGTTTATACCGCGCAGGGAGGAATTTCCGGCCAATTTCCCGGTTCCGGCGGCCAATTTTCCGACCCGGACGGCTTGTTTCAAGGGGATTCCGGACCCGTCAGTATTTATAAATTCGGCCCGATGGATTACCCGCAAAATTACGGCGGCAAGTATTGGGATGTCGGCTTGGGCCTGAGCGCCACCATTCCGGCAGGCAGTTTGGAAGGCAATAAAGTCAGCGTGGAATGGCTGCAACCGGTTTATACCAATGTTAACGGCTACCAGCTCGACCGCGACGGCGCGTTGAATTTTACCTGGAGCTACGGGTTTTAAGACAATATTCGAATAAAGGAAATAATGAAAACAGTAAGCGGATTAGCCGCACTACAAACCTTGACCAAGGCGGCGCTGTTCTTGCCGGGTTTGTTGCACTCGCCAGCCCAAGCCGCAGAAGAAGATAGCGTCGACTTCCAGTACAGTCATTATCAAGAAGGCAAGCGGGATATTGCCGGCACTGTTTACAATTATTCGACGGAGAGCTTTGACAAGCGCAAACTACCCAGCAATTTAAATCCTATCGAAGTCGATAGTTTGCATGGCGGCGCACGGGTCACCTTAACAGACCGGATTAAATTCGCTTTCAACTACATCCAAGATACGTGGTCGGGCGCCACGCCGGTATCGACGGCTCCGGACACGGCTAGCGGTAACCGGCCGCAATTCCACTACATCAACAATGATTTTGAAAACGGCATCGTCACTGGAGCTTCCCCGATTGTCGGCAATTTAAGCCAAAATTATATCGACAGTCACTTCAACCCGCTGAAAGAAACCGGCAAGTACTACCCGGACACCGGATATCCGATTTTAGTGAGGGCAGGTAAAACCGGTAAAGACAAGTTTGTCCATACGATGGCGTTTGCTTCTCCGGAAACGCGTAAACAAGGCGATTTTAAGTTGACTTACGAAATGGACGAAATCGCCTTGGATATCGGCGGCGGCATTTCGGTTGAGAACGACTACGAATCCCACTTTGTCAATTTAGGCGGACGGATGGATTTCAACCAGAAACAAACGACAGTCAACCTAGGCTTGAGTTACACTAACAGCGATACTTTTGCCAAATTGGATCCCGATTCGCTGCAATTTTTTCAAACGGATCTCTACGACAATTCATTTCTGGAATTTATCGATGTCGACCCAGACGGCAATGCTATTTTTCAGATCGCACCCAAGGATCCGCTTGCACCCGCCGGTGAAATCGATAGCGAATACGATTTCAACACCCACCGCCGGACTAGCGCCACTTTGCATGGCAATCGTCAAGACTGGAATGTCCAAACGGGGCTGAGCCAAATTATCGGTAAAAACGACGTGTTGGAATTGGGCATGGGTTATACCCGAAGTACGGGTTATCTAAGCAACCCTTACAAACTCGTCACTGTGAGAAGTATCCAAGGTGTGCCGGGGCAGTTCGCACCCGGTGCGCCTCTGGCGCATCCGGTTTACGGGCCGTTAACGTCGGGCTATTACAGTATTCTGGAGGTACGCCCTGACGAACGTAACCAATACACCTGGAATTTAAGTCTAAACCATTACTTTCAACCGCTCGACGCCGCTTGGCATTTCGATTACCGCTTTTCGCATGACGACTGGGGCATTAACGCCCACACCTTCGACGTCGACTGGGTGCAGCCTTTAGAATCGGGCTGGACGGTCACACCGCGTGTCCGTTATTACTCGCAGTCGGCTGCGGATTTTTATACGCCTCTTTTGACCGAGGTTATCGTTTACAACCCGAATACCGGCAATCCGATCAAATCGCGCAAGAATCGCTTTTTGCCGGAATTTTATTCCAGCGACCACCGGCTATCCGGCTTCGGTTCCATCAGCGGGGGCGTTACCGTCGCTAAGCAATTTGTCAAAGGAGTGCAATTAGAGGCGGGTTTCGAATACTACAGCCATCAAGGGTCGTTGAAACTCGGCGGAGGCGGCGAATCCCCCTTTGCCGATTACGATTTCTGGGTCGCCAATGCCGCGCTTAAAGTCAATACGGACGCCTTAGCCGGTTCGGGCGGCGGCTCTCACGCAAAACATAATCACCATCAACATTCGGATTCCCCGGCAGGGGTAATGTTCGATCATGCCCTGGAAAAATCCGGCGATTTCATGGCCGGTTACCGCTTCATGCGCAGCAAACAAGCCGGGAGTATGCTGCTCGGTAGCCAAGCAGTAACGCCCGATGAAGTCAGGTTCAATGGGTGTGGCGACCAAGAATGTGTGATTGCGCCTAAGCAAATGACCATGAACATGCACATGCTCGATCTGATGTACGCGCCTACGGACTGGCTGTCGCTCATGCTGATGCCGCAATGGGTGGATATGGAGATGAATATGACTCCCCTTGTGGAGCATGTCGGACACGGCCACAACCATGGCGGCCCGGTACACAGCCATCAGACCGGCGGCATCGGCGATACGGGCTTGTATGCGCTGTTCAAATTGTTCGACCATCCACAACATCACGTTACCTTGAGCTTGGGCGGTACAGCGCCGACCGGCGATGACCAAGTCATGCTCAGAAAAACCAACACCAACCCCAATCCGGCTTTTATCCATTACGGTATGCAACTCGGCAGTGGTACTTGGGATTTCAAGCCCAGCTTAACTTATACCGGCAATTCGGACGAGTTAAGCTGGGGTGCGCAAGCCACCGGAACGTTACGGCTGGAAAGTCGTAATAGTTCCAACTTTGCCTTTGGCGATAGCTTTCAAGGTAGCGCTTGGGGCGGTTATCGCTGGACAAATTGGCTGGCGGCAACCGTACGCGGTATTTACACCTGGCAAGACACTGTACGCGGCGAATACCCCCCAATTTTTGATCCTCGCAACGATAGGCCGTACACGCCTACCCATGTCGGTCCATTCGATAGAATTTACAACTACGGCGGGCAGTTTGTCGATCTTGGTCTAGGCGTGAACGTCACCATCCCCCACGGCGCATTCCAGGGCAACAGCCTCAAGTTTGAGTGGCTGCAACCCCTCCATACCGGCTACAACGGCTATCAACTCGACCGGGATTCTGCTCTGAATTTTACTTGGAGTTATGGATTTTAATGGCTTTAGTCGTTGGGTTAAAGGCAATTAAACCCAACAAAAGCGAAGCTTAATTCGTTGGTTTTGATTACCGCTCCGCCTAACTTAAACACCCAACAGCCAAGCCGAAACGCTCTTGAGCGAAGGTCGCGGCTTGAAAATTGCGAGAAAAGACGCAGTTTTCATTTTCACAAAGCCTTTGAAAGCCGCATCCCACCCGGGTACAGCAAAAAAGTGCGGGATATGCCGCAGCGGGTGTGTGATATCACACACTTTTACTCCGCCACCATCGTTATCGTTCTTGTGCAACGCTCTCTATTACTGGCTTTGTCTAGTACGGCACATATATTGCTTGCAATTATTGGGTTAGCCCGAGCGTTTGGCTACCACCCGAATCCGGTATCAAGGCAAGGCACAACGGGCATTGGAAAAATTGACGACAAGCCACCAACGATAGGGAGTACGCAGGGTCAACCGGGACAAACAGCAAAACAATATAACGCTGCCTTACGGTTGAACAACGAATCCCAGCAGTTAAGTGATTTTCCGGCACTCGCGGTCAAATCAAACACAAGGGGAAGAGATGAAAGATAACAAGCGCAATCAACCAACATCAACCCGCAGCATCGTAGCCTTGCAAACCTTGACGACCGCCGCCTTGGTATTGCCAGGCCTGTTGCAACATCCGGCACAGGCGGCGGAAGGCGACAGCGTGGATTTCCAATACAGCCACTACCAGGAAGGCAAGCGGACTAATTTAAATGGTTATCAATATAATGCCTTTTCAAGCCAGTCCTATAAATATGCCATCCCGAACCCCAGCAATCCCATCGAAGTGGACAGCCTACACGGCAGCGCCAAGGTAACGCTGACCGACCGCGTGAAATTTGCCTTCAATTACATTCAGGACACTTGGGGCGGTGCCACGCCAATGTACAGCGCACCGGAACAGTCGGGCGCAATCGGTTATAACTGGTCTTATTATGACGATAAGGGCGAGCCGGTGCTTACAGGCGCTTCGCCGCTTAATGCGGGTTTGCTAACGTTCGACAAACAAGGCAAGCTTGCTTATCTCTCATACGATCCGCTAACCGGGATAAACAATGTGTTAAATGACCGCATCGTGCATATTATGTCCAATGCTTCGCCAGAAACCCGGCAGCAAGGCGATTTTACCTTGAGCTATGATTGGGACGATGCGTCGGCGTCGTTGGGTGGCGGTATATCTGTCGAACCCGACTACGAATCGCGTTTCGTTAACCTGGGTAGCCGCCTGGATTTTAACCAAAAGCAGACCACGTTGGATATTGGGCTGAGTTATACCAACAGCGATGTCGATGCAATAATTCATCCACAAGCCGATGATTATTTTTCATGGACAAACCGTTACCAAAACAACATCACATTCGATAAAAGTACCGGCCTAAATAACGTCCGTGGCACTCGTCAGGATTGGGCGACGCATCTTAATTTCACCCAAGTCATTAATAAGGGTGCCATATGGAAACTAGGAATGGCTTATACCCGAAGTACGGGCTATCTGGGCAACCCCTACAAATACAGTGCTGTTTACGATGTAGCAAGCAGAAATGACTTGGGCGATTGGATTGAGTATTCAAGTGGAAAAGTTTTGCTCGAACAACGCCCCGATGAAAGGAATTTATGGCAGTGGCAAACAGGCTGGGTGCAGCATATTGCACCTTTGGAGGCCGCCCTGCATTTCGACTACAGTTTTGCCCACGACGACTGGGGCATTCATGCCCACACTTTCGAAGCGGATTGGGTACAGCCGGTCGGCTCCGGTTGGACAATCACCCCGCGTATCCGCTATTACTCGCAATCCGCCGCCGATTTTTACGGCGCATATTTTTTTGGCAGCGGCGAAACGCAGGATATGAATCCAGATCCGCAGAATCCAGACTATCCAAATATAAAAATGGTCAAGCCACCGGCTAATTTTTCCAGCGACCAGCGCTTGTCTGGCTTCGGTGCCTTGAGCGGCGGGGTGACGGTTGCTAAAGAATTTACCAAAGGCGTACGGCTGGAAACGGGATTCGAATATTACACCCATCAGGGGAGTTTAAAACTTGGCGGTGGTGGCGAAGACAGCTTTGCCGACTATGATTACTGGGTTGCCAATGCCGCGCTCAAAGTCAATTTGTCTGCTGTGGGCCAAAGCGCAGTTTCGGGCGGGCATTCCCATCATTTGGATCACCCAAAAACACCCGCAGGTATCATGTTCGGCCATACCTTAAGCAAAGCGGGCGACATGATGGCGGGATACCGCTATATGCACGGTTGGCAGGCAGGAAGTTTTCTGAACGGCGCCAACACAGTAAACCAAGATCAAGTCGTCGCCAACGGCTGCCCGAACAATCCAACCGGCTGTAGTATGCTGCCGCGCGAAATGACCATGAACATGCACATGCTCGACCTCATGTACGCACCAACGGACTGGTTGACGATGATGCTCATGCCGCAGTTTGTCAACATGGAAATGCACGACATTCACCCGAATGTCGAAGTCGGCGACACGGGACATCATGGTGGCGTAGCGGTGCATGAACAGGAAACCGGCGGCGTCGGTGATACCGGCATGTACGCGCTGGTAAAATTGTTTGATCGGCCCACCCACCACATTCATGCCAGCGTTGGGTTCACCGCCCCTACCGGTGACGTGCAGCTAGCTGAAACCGCAGTATCCAATGTCAAGGTAAGAGGTTTTTTGCATTACGGCATGCAACTGGGCAGCGGCACCTGGGATTTCAAACCGAGCTTGACGTATAGCGGCAAGGCCGATGCCTGGTTGTGGGGTGCGCAAGTGGGCGGCACCAAACGTTTGGAGAACAGAAACGATGCTGGCTATGTGCTCGGCGATTTGTTCGAAAGCTCGGTCTGGGGCGGCTACGACATTAACCAGTGGCTGACCGGCACCTTCCGGGTTAACTATGCCTGGCAAGGCCGGATGCAGGGTGAATTTCCTACGCCACTAACTGCCGAAGAAGTCAAAATAAGAACCTGCCCGAAATACCAGTTTACCACATGGGAACAACACGATCAGGCCGGTAATCCGATTGGCCCTGGCATCCTAGACAATGCGGCATATCAGGCTTGTTTAAGCAGTGGTACCCTAAAAAAGAATCTCGAAGTCAATAAGCCAGCGCAATTTTCGCCTATGGACAACCCTGCCAACTACGGCGGACAGTATGTCGATGTCGGCTTCGGTCTAAGCGCCGCCGTACCCACCGGCGCCTTCGCCGGAAATCGCCTGAGCTTTGAATGGCTACAGCCAGTTTATACTAACGTCAACGGCTATCAATTGGAGCGCGACGGCGCATTATCCTTCACTTGGAATTACGGGTTTTGATACCATGAATCACATGCTCTGTAAGATTACACTTGACCTGCTTTATATCATTTGCTCAGGTATAAAGCCTGTGGAATACTTTATATCAATCGACATTAATACGAATAGCTATCCGATATTAAGGCCAATGCGGTTCCGGCTCACTGCTTTTATTCTATTACTGGCGTTGCCAGTCCACGCAGCCCTATACGCTGCAACGCCGGAAGACTTTTTACCGCCCGAACAAGCTTTTCAAGTAAATGTCAAAGTTTTACAAGCCGACCACGTTAACTTAAGCTGGGTGATCGCGAACGATTGTTATCTATATCAACACCGTTTTAAGATCGAATCGGCAACACCGGGTATAACCGTTCTGAACCAGCAGTTTCCCGAAGCCGAAAATAAACAGGATCCTATTTTCGGGGCGGTTAAAA
The DNA here is from genome assembly GCA_002483425.1 of Methylococcaceae bacterium UBA7658. Classification (GTDB taxonomy): domain Bacteria; phylum Pseudomonadota; class Gammaproteobacteria; order Methylococcales; family Methylomonadaceae; genus Methyloglobulus. The sequence continues at coordinate 17,219 of DLHW01000072.1, read as the reverse complement.
TTTATAAAAAACGAGTCTCGGCCGATGTTGCTTTGCTGAGAACCGATCCCAAGCCAGCCAAACTTGATTTGAAAATCAGTTATCAGGGCTGCGCCGAATCGGGCATGTGTTACATGCCCGAATATAAAACGATTTCCGTGGATTTACCGGCGCAACCCGTTAGCGCTATTATCGCTACCGATAAAGTTGTTCCTACCCCTGGTTATAGTTCCGAACAAGACCGTATCGCAGCTACGCTCAATCAAAAACCCGCCTGGTTTGTAGTCGCAAGCTTCTTCGGCTTCGGTTTGTTGTTAGCTTTTACGCCGTGCGTTTTTCCCATGTTGCCTATTATCTCGGGTATTATCGCCGGACAAAACCAACGCCTCACCCAAGCTAAAGCGTTTGCTCTATCGTTAACTTATGTTCTGACCTCCGCATTGACTTACACGGCGTTCGGTGTGATCGCCGGACTCTCCGGCAATAATCTTCAAGCTGTTCTGCAAACGCCTTGGGTCATCGCCGCTTTTAGCGGTCTATTTATTGTGTTAGCGCTTGCAATGTTCGGGCTATACGAGTTGCAAATGCCGTCTTTTTTACAATCGAAATTAACCTCGGCCAGTGGCAAACAACGAGGCGGCAGTTATTGGGGCGCCGGACTCATGGGTGTTTTTTCGGCCTTAATCATCGGACCCTGCGTAACCGCGCCGCTAGCCGGCGCTTTATTGTATATCGGGCAAACCGGCGACGCCGTTTTGGGCGGTGCGGCGCTATTCGCATTGGGCATCGGCATGGGTACGCCGCTTTTAGCCGCAGGCACCTATGCAGGCAAATTATTACCGAAAGCAGGGCCGTGGATGGGCGCGGTAAAAGCTGTGTTCGGAATCGGTTTGCTCGCAGTCGCAGTTTGGCTGCTGAGCCGGATTGCGCCACCCCAAGTGACGGCGGTGCTATGGCTGCTGCTTGCCACGTTACCGGTTTTTATGCTGGTGCGCCGCCGCCATTGGCGTTTTGCCGGTTTTGCGGCAGCCTGCTACGGACTTACGCTCTGGTTAGGCTTGTCCGGGCAGTACTCGGGCCAAATTCCCGCATTGGTTTGCGAAGCCGTACAAGCCTGCGAAGCCAAACTGCAACCGGACTTGGTATTTCATAAAGTTAATTCTCTGGAAAACTTGCAAGCAGAATTAGCAAAAGCTAAACAGCTCAATAAACCGGTCGTTTTGGATTTTTATGCGGACTGGTGTTCAACGTGTGTGGGAATGAAACACACCACTTTCGCCGATTCGTCGGTTCATGCGGCTTTATCCGGCATTGTTGTTCTACAAGCCGATGTCACCCGTCATACCTCTGGCGATACCGGATTACTTAAAGCATTCAACCTTATCGGTCCGCCGGCGATTTTGTTTTTCAATACCGGTGCTGAGGAACTCAGCCACTACCGGGTTATCGGCTATATCGGCCCCGAAGATTTTCTGAAAATAGTCAATACGGTAACGAAATCAAATCCTAAACAGTACTAAACGGTTTAACAAAGGGCGCCTTACCGAAAACCTGGTTTTCGGATTTTATACCGGACATAGGAAAAACCATGCTCGACCAAAAAACAAAGACAATCGGAATACCCCCGCAACATCGCCGTACTAAAGATACCCAAACCGACTTGCACACTTTTATTGCAGCTGCTTTAATTTTACCGGGTTTAGTCTCGACAAATACGCACGCCGCCGAAGGCGATGAAGTGGATTTTCAATATAGCCACTACCAAGAAGGAAAGCGCGACATTTACATTGATAATGGCGATCTTTATTCGGCATATCCAAAAATTAAGAGCTTCAACCCGATTGAAGCCGATAGTTTACATGGCAGAGCCCAAGTTAGCTTTACCGACCGGATTAAATTTGCGTTCAACTATATACAAGACACTTGGGGCGGCGCAACGCCGGTAGCAACCGCTCCGGCGGCTTTCAGGGGTAATATTGCAACATCCACCTCAACAGATGGGCTGGTTGTAACAGGTTCGTCTCCTTATGTAACGGACAAATTAGCACTGGACTCAAAATTCAACCCTATGAACGGTTTTTTCACCGATAAAATCGACCCGAATACCGGTCTCGATATTTTGAGATACGTAAGAAACAACAAACTTCAACACATCATGGCGACCGCTTCGCCCGAAACCCGTAAGCAAGGCGACTTTAAGCTAACGTATGATTGGGACGAAGCCGCCGTAAGCGTCGGCGGCGGCATCTCGATTGAGGACGATTACGAATCCCGCTTCGGTAACCTGGGCGGACGCTTCGATTTCAACCAAAAGCGAACCACTTTGAATGTCGATTTAAGTTACACGAATAGCGAAACCAAGGCGATACTCGACCACGATTCCTTGGTCAGCATCCAAAACGCTCCGCCGGGGCAAATCGATATATTGGATGATTTAGGGTTTGCAAAGTTTCTGCACGGCAACCGCCAGGACTGGTCAACCCATTTGGGGCTTACTCAGGTAGTGAATAAGAATGCCGTGGTGAGCGCCGGCTTCGACTATACCCGTAGCACCGGTTACATGGGCAATCCCTACAAAGGCGTGGCGATTGCCTTCATCGATCCTGACCGCCAATTGGGCGCGCCTAAGGACGGATACAATAGCACTGTGTATACCTTACTGGAGCAACGCCCGGAGGAACGCAACCAATGGAACATAGGCGGGCGTTATGTGCAATACATCGAGCCGCTGGATGCTGCATTGCATCTCGATTACCGTTTTTCGGCGGACGATTGGGGCATTCAATCCCATACTTTTGAAGCAGATTGGGTGCAGCCATTAGGTTCAGGGTGGACAGTCACGCCCAGGATTCGTTATTACTCGCAAGAAGCGGCCGATTTTTACGCGCCTTGGTTGGTCACCCAGCAAGCGTTTAGCAAAAATATCACCGACCAAAATGGTAACAAGATCATCATCGGGAGTGACGGCAAAGAATATACGCAACTCATAGATTTTAATAACGGCGGTAACTTTTACCTTGTGGACGCACAAGGTAACCGGGCGCCTGCTTCTGTTACTGCGGTAGAAAATAAACGGGTATATTACGATCCTAAAAAATTACCTGAGCATTTTTCCAGCGACCATCGCCTATCCGGTTACGGCGCATTAAGCGGCGGCGTTACCCACCAAATGGTTTGCCAAAGGACTTACCCTTGAAACCGGCTTTGAATATTACACCCATCAAGGCGTGTTAAAAATCGGCGGTGCTGGTGAAGGCGCTTACGCCGACTTCGATTACTGGCTGGCGAACGCCGCCCTGAAAGTGGATTTGAACGCATTGTCGTTTAACGGAAGCAGCGGGCGCGATGCCGTACATTTTCATCGCTCTGGCCACGGCGCAGATGCGCCTGCCGGCGTGATGTTCGGTCATACTTTACCGAAAGCAGGCGACATGATGGTTAGTTACCGGTATATGTGGGGAAGCCAAGGCGGAACAATGTTGCAAGGTGCTAATCGAAGCCCCGATTCGGCATTGGTAACGAACGGCTGCGGCGGCAATCCTTGTTATTTGACCCCCAGAAGTATGTCTATGAGCATGCACATGGTGGATTTAATGGTTGCTCCAACCGATTGGTTGACACTGATGCTGATGCCGCAATTTCTGGATATGGACATGGATATGCGCTTGTTGGACGGCGCACCGCCGTCACCTAGTGCGCACGTTATCCACCATGTCCAAAACGGTCACGAAACCGGCGGCATCGGAGATTTGGGAATGTACGCCTTGGCCGGGTTGTTCGATAACGGCGTACATCATGTACATGCCGCAGCCGGATTTAGCGCGCCGACGGGCGATGTAAATAACCGGTTGCGGCGCAATCATAGCATTGACGGCGGATTTATCGACTATGGGATGCAATTGGGCAGCGGCACTTGGGATTTCAAGCCCAGCCTGACATATACGGGCAAATTGGGCAAATTCGGCTGGGGTGCGCAAGCCAACGGCACAGTGCGAATGGAAAGCCGGAATGAATCCGGCTACCGATTAGGCGATTTGTTCCAAGCTACCGCATGGGGCAACTACGGCCTGACTTCTTGGTTGACCGCCTCAGTTCGCGGTGTATACACAATTCAGGGTGGAATCCACGGCAAATATTTTGGGGCCGGCTCCGGCTCTGACGACCCTTTTACCAACGCGGACGGATCGCCAACGAGCATCCTCAAATTCGGCCCGCAAGACTATCCGCAAAACTATGGCGGACGATTTTGGGATGCCGGTTTCGGTTTAACCGCCGTTGTCCCCAACGGCGGACTAACAGGTAACCAGTTCAGCATGGAATGGTTGCAGCCTATCCATACTGATTTCAACGGCTACCAGCTCGACAGGGAGGGTGCATTGAGCTTTACTTGGAGTTATGGATTTTAATAATCATTCGATTGCTTAAGCTGTTCAGGCCGTTTTTTGCTGTAGTACTTGATTGATAAAGATGCGTAAAGATCAAATCAGCTTAATAAAAAAGGGAGCGCCTATCATACCGAATTGACAACCCGATTTTGTAGTGCTTTGCACATCAATTTGATCTCCACGCGCCCAATTCAGCCATACATGCTTTGAACCAAAATTAAGCTGTGTTAAAAACGTTTACATTGGTAAATGTTTTGCACGACACTGTGTTTACTCAACACTCACTACAATTAACTTATAGCATGGAAAATTTATATTTTAATCTAGGCGTCATCTTCGTTTTAATCTTGATTAACGGAGTTTTTTCGATGTCCGAGATGTCAGTGGTTTCCTCGACTAAAGCCAGACTGCAAAAACTGGTTTCCGAACGGCGCTTAGGCGCTAAAGCCGCGCTCAAACTGCACGAAGAACCTACCCATTTTTTATCCACCGTGCAGGTCGGTATTACCGCCGTCGGCATATTGAGCGGTGCGTTCGGGGAGGACGCTTTACAAACACCGATTCAACAAACGCTTGCACAAACCTCAACGTTAGCGCCTTATGCGGAAACCTTAGCCTTGATAGCTACGGTAACAATCATTACCTATTTTTCCGTCGTGCTCGGCGAATTGGTGCCTAAACGTTTGGCCCTGCAAAATCCAGAAGGCATTGCCTCGACTATCGCAAAACCCATGCACGGTTTGGCGCTGCTTTTCAGTCCTATCGTTTGGGTGCTTTCGATATCGAGCCGATTGCTACTTAAAGCCTTAAAGCTTGACCGTAGCCAAGAACCGGCAGTCACTAATGAAGAAATCCGCATTATGATGGAAATGGGCTCGGAGGCCGGAATTTTCCATGCCGACGAAAGCCAGATGGTTAACAACGTCATGAAACTGGACGATATGCGGGTTAGAGCGATCATGGTGCCGCGCAAGGAAATTTATGTAATCGATACCTTGGAGCCGATCGATCACCAACGAAAAATCATTCAAGACAGCCCCTATTCTCAAATCATAGTTTGTAAGGGCGGATTCGAACATATTTTAGGCATACTGTATTGCCGTGATCTTCTTAAAAGTCTGCTAATTAACGCTGAGATAAATATTGAAGCCGTTTTAAAACCAGCCGTTTATGTTCAGGAAACCATGACTTTAACTCGCCTATTGAAACACTTTCGCGAAAGTCGCTCGGATTTGGCCATCATTGTGGATGAGTACGGCGATATCGAAGGACTAGCGACGGCTACGGATTTGCTCACCGCGATTGTTGGAAATTTGCCTGTTTTTTCTGCCGATTCGGCTTTTGAATTAGTACAGCGTACTGACGGTTCTTGGTTAGTAGACGGCGATATGTCGATCATTCAATTTAGATCGGAAGCAAGCATCAAGACAGAGTTTCCAGGAGAAGCCGATAACGGCTTTCATACCTTGGCTGGCATGATTTTGTTTCATTTACAAAGATTGCCTCACACCGGAGAGATTTGTTCCGTTGAGAATTGGACATTCGAAGTTATCGATATGGATGGAGCCCGTATCGATAAAGTGTTAGCCACCCCTTTTCCAAGTCAACGTGAATTCAACTAGCAGTGTAATCAATGGGTTTATCAGTAACAGCGGACTTTACGACCGGGCTAAGAATGGGCTATACCAACTGTAAGTTTGAAGCAACTAATCAACATCTTGCTAAAAAATTAATAAACACAATACGATTCCAAAGCTTTATTTCAGGTTTTAGAGCTATTTGACCTGTCGCTCACGGTTTCAATAATAGCTGGTTTGTTTGCTACAATCGGGTTCGTTAGTTAATGTAAGCGACCGGCTAAAAATCGAGAGTGATTATGCTAAAAGTATTTTTAATAAGCTCATTGCTATTTCCTTGCTGGGCTTGCGGGGATAATCATACAACCGGTAATCAGATGAATATTCATCTCGAGTTTCCGGAAGGGAAAGAAACCGCCATACGTCTTGAAACGAAAGCAGCGCCTTTAAACCAAATCATCAAAACCATCGGCAAAAAAACCGGCGCGGTTTTCCATTACTCGTTTTTGCCGGAAACGCCAATTACCGCAACTTGCGCGGGGGCGACATTAAAACAAGTTATGGAGTGCTTACTCGCTAAGCGCATCGGCATTATCGAACAACAACCGGAAAAAAATAAACCGGCGGAATTCTGGTTGCTGGCGTCTAGTTTAGAGACTTGTCAACCGGTGAACCACGCACCGGACGAGCGCACGAAAATTGATGCTAAGCCTCTATCCCATAATGCAAATGGCGGCGAATCTTTCAGCCAAAGCACCGGTATGACCCGGCAAGAAATTTCCGGCACTTTGCTAGAGCAATTAAAAAATGCCGAAAATATCGAACAAAAAGCGCAAGCGCTTGCTAATATAGCGGCGGATGGGAATATCGCCGATCCTAAAGTGAGAGCCGCGTTAGATAACGCAGTCCAAGATGAGAATCCGCTGATTAGAGGACAAGCTCTGTCCGCTCTGGTAAATTTGGACAAGGAAAGCGCTTCCGATTTGCTGACACACGCATTACATGATAACGATGCTTCCGTGCGCTTAATTGCTTTGGATCATGCGGGCGAAGATATCGAAATACTTAACCAAGCACTCGCCGACAGCGATCCCGGTGTCCGCGAATTTGCCGCAGTAAAACTGCAAAGCATGACAAAACAAGAGATTAAATCGTATGATTAGGTTCTTTTGTTTATTTTGAATACGTTAAGAATAACGAGCCAAGGATGTTAACTTTTATATTCAACCGGCTTTCATGAAGAAAGCCATGGTGGAGTGGTTGGTTTATCTTCAGACGACGTTCTGAGTAAAAAACCGCAAGCCTTATAATCCGGGATGAATCAACCGCAAATGAACGCCTAAAAAACCATTTGTAACAAAGTTTAAGTTTAAGAGGAATAGATATGAAAAAAATTATTAAATTTGCTTTACCTTTAGTCTGCGCGGGGTTTTCCGTAATGTCTCAAGCGCATGAAACCGGGGCTCAAACATTAGGCAGCGCACTGACTGCAAAAGATATTTTTCGCACTGAATGTTTTTCTTGGAAAAACGGCATCCATCCGGCGGCTCCAACGGGCGATGTAAACGGCGGCGCCGCCAGAATGACCGCAACAGTGAGCGTTATCAGCGGCAACGCAAGCACCATTAGAATTCGCGCCCTGCCTGGCGGAGCGCTGAGCAGCACGACTTCTGTTTCGGTGCCGGGGAACGGCTTGCATTATTTCGTGGTTTCCCATACGACTGCCGCCGCCCATACTTACACTGTCGATTTTCATTGTGAAAACGCTGCCGATCAACACACCGGAACCGGTTATAACTTTACCGGAAATCCGCCTAATGTGACGCCTGCCGTCGACTTTGTGCGGACTTTTAATCAATAATACAGTACTAGCTACCGGAAAATATTAGGCTTCCCGCAATTCAACACGATAATATTTTCAAACTGCAAAACCCCATGATTCCGGTGTTTAGTGCATAAGTAAAGCGGATAACCGCCAAGTGTTATCCGCTTTTAACATGAACTTTACACCAGCGATCTTACCATAAGACTATATTGTCATAATGTTATCCTGATCTTTTAACGCTCAATACCTCATCCGCGTCAGTTCGCAAGCCCGTTGATGTCAAGGTATAACTTACACTGCCGCCTCCATGCTCTGGATTAATGTTACAGAAAATACAAAGGAATACGCTGACAGAAATGGAATTAAGCCAAAGGAGGAAAAAATTTCCCAATTTTCCTCTGCAACGCTACCTGCATTAACCGCCGCCGCATTAATTTTGCCCGGCATGCTGCAACCAGCGGCGCAAGCTGCCGAAGACGGCGAAATCGATTTCCAGTACAGCCATTTCCAAGAAGGCAAACGCGATTTATTCAATACCCTCCAGAACTTCAATCCGATTGAAGTGGACAGCATCAAAGGCAGCGGCAAGTTTTCGTTAACCGACCGCATCAAATTCGCCTTCAACTACACCCAAGACACTTGGGGCGGCGCAACGCCGATTAGCACGGCGCCTTTAGGTTACGGCGGCAATAGGAATCCATTAAAGACCGATGCGACTGCTTCCGCCAGCCCGATTTTTAGAACCCAGACGATTTACCTGGATAAAAATTTCAACCCTAAGGCCGGGGTTGTAAACGAACAAACCGGCGCAATCCGGTATGTTAAGAGTAAACAATTAGTCCATACCTTATCGGTAGCGTCGCCCGAAACCCGGAAACAAGGCGATTTCAAACTCGGCTACGATTGGGACAACGCCGCATTGGATATCGGTGGCGGGATTTCGGTCGAGGACGATTACGAATCGCGTTTCGGTAGCATCAATAGCCGGTTTGACTTTAACCAGAAACAAACCAGTCTAAACCTAGGCTTAAGTTATACCAATAGCGATACGTCGGCTATCTCCGACCACGATCTAGGGCCTTATGCCGAAATCACAAGAGCTTATTCGCAGCGCCATCTGAGCACTGCACTAAGCACGAATGCCGCGCTTATCCAAGGTAACCGCGAAGATTGGGCGGTAAATTTGGGTCTAACGCAAATCCTCAATAAAAACGCCTTGCTCGAAACGGGCATGAGCTTTACCCGCAGCACCGGCTTTTTATCGAACCCTTATAAATACTCAACTTTTATCTTTGTCGATCCCCATCAAAAACCGCTAGGCGCGGGTTCGGATGCGCCGGGATCGTTAGCAGGATCGGGCCGAACGCTGTTGGAGCAACGTCCGGAAGAACGGAATCAGCTCAACTGGACAATCGGTTATAAGCACTATTTTGAGATGCTGGATGCCGCCTTGCATTTTAATTACAGTTATTTCCACGACGACTGGAAGATCAACGCCCATACCTTCCAAGCCGATTGGGGGCAGTCGTTTGGCAACGGCTGGACGATAACACCCGCAATCCGCTATTACTCGCAAAATAAGGCTTATTTCTATCAGCCTTATTTTATTTCGCATCACGCCGATCCGGGGCGCGGCGCCGAATTCGATGCGATAGTGCCTGCCTTTTTTTCCAGTGACCATCGCTTGTCCGGCTTCGGAACATTAAGCGGTGGTGTCACGGTCAGTAAGCAATTCGCCAAAGGCTTGGCAGTTGAGGCCGGGTTCGAATATTACACCCATCAAGGCGCATTAAAACTGGGTGGCGGTGGGGAAGGTAACTATTCGGATTTCGATTTCTGGGTGGCTAATGCGGCCTTAAAACTCGACTTAGCCGCATTGGGTCAAGCAAGCGATAGCGGTGCTGTCGGCCACTCTAACCATCATCACGGACATCAGCATCAAGCCCCGGCAGGCATCATGTTTGCCCATACCTTGGACAAAGCGGGCGACATGATGGCGGGTTACCGCTACATGTACAGCCGCCAGGCCGGAAATATGCTGCATAGCGACCGGATTGCCAACGAGCTGGCGCTGCAAAACAAGGTGTGCCTGAATGGCGCAGGCCGGTTGAACCAATGCTTTACGGTGCCCGTCGAAATGACCATGCACATGCACATGCTGGATTTGATGTACGCCCCCGCCGATTGGCTGACGCTGATGCTGATGCCGCAATTTACCGATATGAACATGTTCCTGCGGCCGGGCGCATCGATTGAAAACGCCAATATCGGGAACGCCAGCGGCCATATCGAACACCATCTCAGTTCCGGCCATGAAACTGGCGGAGTCGGCGACACCGGCATGTACGCCTTGTTTAAGTTATGGGACAAGCCGCATCATCACATCAATGCCGGCTTGGGATTCAGCGCACCTACGGGGGATGCAGGCATTCAATTACGCCGAAATCATCAATTAGACGGGGGCTTTATCCATTACGGGATGCAGCTTGGCAGCGGCACCTGGGATTTTAAGCCCAGCTTGACTTACACCGGCGAAAACGGCCCATTTTCGTGGGGCGCGCAACTAAGCGGTACTAAGCGTATGGAAAGCCGGAACAGTTCCAATTTTTCGTTCGGCGACATTTTCCAGGGTACGGTTTGGGGCGGCTACCAATGGACGGATTGGCTATCGTCTTCGGTGCGGGGCGTATACACTTGGCAAGGCGCCATCAATGGGCGTTATCCTAAAGACAATATCGAATTTAAAAAATCCGAAACCGAATGCCCTAGGTTTCTGTTCGAATTCGACGACGGAACGGGCCATATGTTTTTCGACGAAGCTTCTTATAAAGCTTGTTTGCAAAGCGTGGTAGCCGGAAACCGGGCTTTACTCCGCGAGAACGACGCCGCGCACCGTTCAAATCCAGCCGACTTCCCGGCCAATTACGGCGGGCAAATGGTCGATTTAGGGCTAGGGCTTAACGTTAATATCCCTGACGGCGCTTTCGCCGGACACAGCCTCGCTTTCGAATGGCTGCAACCGGTCTACACCGACTTCAACGGCTACCAGCTCGACCGCGACGGTGCATTGTCATTTACTTGGAGCTATGGTTTTTAAATCGACGAGGCCGTCGCCGGTAAGCCGTTTATCACCCCATTAAATGAATTGACGGCAGAAAGCGTCAAATTCTTGATTATTGTTTGACTCCCTAGCCTCTCCTCATAGACAATATCCTGTTTATTTTGGAATTTTTATTTCTTGCCGGATATGGGTGCTGATCGCCGCTCGCACAACAGTTTAGTTTCTGTCCAGGGTTTATCCTTTGCGCGCGGCGGCAATGTCATATTCGACGATGTTTCGCTGGATTTCGAACGCGGGAAAATCACCGCCATCATGGGCCCGAGCGGAACCGGCAAAACGACGTTATTAAAATTGATTGGCGGGCAGTTGCATCCGGTACAAGGTTCGATAACGGTGGATGGTCTCGACGTCCACCGCTTGCGCCGGGGCGAATTGTTTAACCTGCGCAAACGCATCGGCATGTTGTTCCAGAGCGGCGCTTTATTAACGGATATGAACGTTTACGACAACGTGGCGTTTCCATTGCGCGAGCATACCCATCTTCCCGAATCGATGATCCGCACACTGGTGTTAATGAAATTGCAGGCGGTCGGTTTACGGGGCGCTAGGAGTTTAATGCCGAACGAACTGTCCGGCGGCATGGCGCGGCGGGTGGCGCTAGCCAGGGCGATTTCGCTCGACCCGATGATGATCATGTACGACGAGCCGTTTACCGGGCAGGATCCGATCTCAAAAGGCGTTCTGGTGCATCTGATTAAGTCGCTGAATGTAACTCTAGGTTTGACGACGATTATCGTATCCCATGACGTTGCTGAAACGGCGGCGATTGCCGATTATATTTATGTGGTTTCGGGCGGCAAAGTGATCGGCGAAGGTACGCCTAAACAAATCAAACATTCGGCTTCGGAATGGGTGCAACAGTTTATGGAAGGTTCCGCCGATGGTCCCGTCCATTTTCACTATCCGGCAAGGGATATTCAGGACGATTTACTGTCTTCCGGGAAACGCTATTAATCGTATTACTCAGTCATGATGGAATTCTTTCAATATTTAGGGAAGAACACTCGCGCCGGTTTCACCAAAGTGGGCCGCGGCGCTTTTTTTCTTTTGCAGTCGCTGGCCGGCATTGCGGACATATTGCCGCGTCCGCGCCTACTGCTCAACCAGATGTATTCGGTCGGTGTGTTATCCTGCTTGATTATCACCGTTTCCGGCTTGTTCGTAGGGATGGTGCTCGGCCTTCAAGGTTATTACACCTTGTCCGATTTCGGCGCGGAAGAAAGTTTGGGCGTCATGGTTGGGGCGTCGTTAGTGCGGGAACTCGGCCCTGTCGTATCCGCTTTATTGTTCGCAGGGCGCGCAGGTTCCGCCTTAACCGCTGAAATCGGCCTGATGAAAGCGACGGAGCAGCTTTCCGGCATGGAAATGATGGCGGTCGATCCTATCAAACGGATCATTTCGCCGCGTTTGTTAGCTGGTTTCCTGTCCATGCCGTTGCTGGCGGCTTTATTTAGCGCTGTCGGCATCTTGGGCGGGCAATTCGTCGGCTCCGGACTTTTAGGCGTGGATGAAGGCGCGTTTTGGTCGCAGATGCAGGCGAAGATCGATTTTCAAGACGACATCGTTAACGGCGTCATCAAAAGTTTGGTGTTCGGTTTCGTGGTCAGTTGGATCGCGTTGTTCGAAGGTTACGATACCGTACCGACTTCCGAGGGTGTGAGCCGGGCGACGACACGCACCGTCGTGAATTCCGCTTTCAGTATTTTAGGTCTTGACTTTATCTTGACCGCACTCATGTTTGGAGACGATTAACATGCAACATACGGTGACCCAGGATACTCTGGTTGGGCTTTTCGTAGCCGCCGGTATTGTGGGATTATTTTTTCTGGCGTTACAAGTCAGTAATTTAAGTTCTTTTACCGAACAAAAAGGTTATACCGTAACCGCCCGCTTCGAGAATTCCGGCGGCTTAAAAGTGAAATCCGCTGTGTCCGCAGCGGGCGTCAAAATCGGTCAGGTCAGCGGCATCAGCTTCGACCCCAAGACTTTCGAGTCGGTCGTCAAAATGCGGATTTATTCGCAATACGACAAGATACCGGACGACGCGACTGCGGGCGTCTTTACAGCCGGACTATTAGGCGAGCAATACGTCAGCCTCGAGCCGGGCGGTTCCAGTGAATATTTGAAAGAAGGCAGCACTATCGAGATTACCCAATCGGCGATTATTTTGGAAAAAGCTATCGGCCAATTCTTGTTTAAATCGGCCGAGGAAAAGGCGCAAGATAAAAAATGAGCCTATTGAATATTGTGCATGAAGGCGCAGGCCGTTACGCTGTCGACGGCGACCTGACTTTTCCGGCGATGGATAAAAAAATTGTCAGCTCTTTTGGTTTTTTATCCACGGCCAAACATATCACTTTGGATTTCGGCAAGGTCGGCAACGCCGACAGCGCCGGCCTTGCGTTAATTCTGGAATGGATAAAACACGCCCGCACTAAAAGAGTACAATTGCGCTTTATTAATCTTCCGGCGCAGATCCTAAATCTGGCCAAATTATGCGGACTGGACGACATGGGCTATTTTGCCCAAGACGCAGCCAGTCAACTCAAAATCAACGAACCCGCGTAGACACTCACAAACACACCACGTATGGATAAACTAATCATAACGGGCGGTAACCAGCTTTCCGGCGAACTTCGGATTTCCGGAGCCAAAAACGCCGCCTTGCCTATTTTGGCCGCCACCCTTCTGTCCGAAACCCCGGTTACCGTCGGTAATATTCCTCATCTTCACGATATCACCACGACAATGGAATTATTGGGGCGAATGGGCGTTGAATTGCTGGTCGACGAAAAGATGAACATCGAAGTGAACAGCAGTAGCATCAACAGTTTTGAGGCGCCTTATGAACTGGTTAGAACCATGCGGGCCTCTATTCTAGTCTTGGGACCCTTGCTGGCGCGTTTCGGCGAAGCCCATGTGTCACTACCCGGCGGTTGCGCCATCGGCACGCGTCCGGTTGACATCCATATCAACGGCTTGATTAAAATGGGCGCGGATATTAACGTTAGCGGCGGTTATATTCACGCAAAAGCAAAAAAACTCAAAGGCTGCCGCTTAGTCCTGGAGCAAGTTACCGTGACCGGCACGGAAAACTTGATGATGGCGGCTGCTTTAGCGGAAGGCATAACCATCATGGAAAATGCGGCGCGAGAACCTGAAGTCACTGATTTAGCGCATTTTTTGAATAGCATGGGCGCTAAAATTTCCGGCATCGGCTCGGATGTGCTGGTGATTGAAGGTGTTGAAAAACTCGGTTTGGAACCAATTCATTATGAAATATTACCGGATAGGATCGAAACCGGCACTTATTTGGTTGCTGCAGCCATTACGGGCGGCAAGGTGAAACTCAAAAATACCCGTCCCGATATTCTCGATTCGGTACTGGATAAACTAACTGAGGCCGGTGCCGAAATCGCAACCGGCGACGACTGGATCAGCCTCGACATGCACGGTAAAAAACCCAAAGCGGTTTCGTTGCGGACTGCGCCTTATCCGGCGTTCCCGACCGACATGCAAGCCCAGTTTATCGCGCTAAACACCATTGCCGACGGCGTTGGCGTAATCACTGAAACCATTTTCGAAAACCGATTTATGCACGTACAGGAACTGCAGCGGATGGGGGCCGACATCAAGCTGGAGTCGAATACTGCCATCTGTAAAGGCGTTAAAAACCTAACGGCCGCGCCGGTCATGGCGACCGATTTAAGGGCTTCGGCAAGCTTGGTTATCGCTGCGCTGGCCGCCGAAGGCAGTACGCAGGTAGACCGCATCTACCATATCGACCGCGGTTACGATCACATTGAAGAAAAACTTTCCCAACTGGGCGCGGTGATCCGCCGGGTTCCTAACTGATTGCTGATATGCTAACAATTGCCGTATCGAAAGGCCGGATTTACGAAGAAGCCTTGCCTTTTTTGCAGGAAGCCGGCATTACGCCGGTCGACGATCCCGAAAAATCCCGCAAACTGATTTTATCGACCACGCGGGACGATGTGCGCCTTGTGATAATCCGCGCTACCGACGTGCCGACCTTTGTCGAATACGGCGCGGCCGACTTAGGCATCGCAGGAAAAGACGTACTTTTGGAACACGGCGCGGAAAACTTGTACGAACCGCTGGATTTAGGCATCGCCAAATGCCGGTTGATGACAGCCGCGCACAAAGATGCGCCGCTGCCGAAAAGCCGTATCCGCGTCGCCACCAAGTATGTCAAAACCGCGCACAGCTATTTCGCCAATCAAGGCATCCAGGCCGAAATCATTAAATTGTACGGATCGATGGAGCTTGCGCCTTTAGTCGGACTCGCCGATTGCATCGTCGACCTTGTCGATACGGGCAACACCCTGCGGGCAAATAATCTTGAACCGCGCGAATTAATAATGAACATCAGCTCCCGGCTGGTGGTCAATAAGGCAGCGATGAAAATGAAAAATAAGGCCATAGCTTCCCTTTTGGAACAATTCGAAAAAACTCTGGCTAAAAGATAACGTTATGTCTGATCTTAAGATAACTGAATTGGATGCAATGTCGCCCGATTTCGCCGGGCAATTGCAAACCATCCTGACTTGGAACGAAACCGAGGATTTTGACATCCACCGCCAAGTCATGGACATCATCGCTGACGTGCGCGCCAACGGCGATAAGGCGGTCATCGCGTATACCAACCGGTTCGACCGGCGGCAAATCGAGAATGCGTCCGAACTGGAACTGGATAAATCCAGCTTAAGCGCCGCATTCGGCAACATACCGCAAGACCAAGCCGACGCATTGCAAACCGCCGCCAACCGCATCCGCGCCTATGCGGAGCACCAAAAAATGCAGTCTTGGGAATATACCGAAGCGGACGGTACGTTGCTAGGGCAAAAAATTACCCCGTTAGACCGCGTTGGGCTTTATGTGCCGGGCGGCAAAGCCGCATATCCTTCCTCTGTTTTGATGAATGCGATTCCGGCAAAAGTTGCTGGTGTCGGCGAATTAATTATGGTGGTACCGGCACCGAAAGGCGAGGAAAACGCCTTGGTTTTGGCTGCGGCTTATTTGGCTGGTGTAGATCGCATTTTTACCATCGGCGGCGCCCAAGCTGTCGCCGCGCTCGCTTACGGCACCTCAACCATCCCCGCTGTCGCCAAGATCGTCGGTCCCGGCAATATTTACGTCGCCACCGCTAAAAAACTGGTATTCGGGCAAGTCGGTATCGACATGATTGCAGGTCCTTCGGAAATTCTCATCATCTGCGACGGCAAGACCAATCCCGACTGGATCGCAATGGATTTGTTCTCCCAAGCCGAACACGACGAAAACGCTCAAGCGATTTTGATTAGCGACGACGGCGATTTTCTAAACCAGGTTAAGCAAAGCATCGAAAAACTCTTACCCACGATGGAACGCGCAAGCATTATCCGGGCTTCTTTGCGCGGGCGCGGAGCACTGATCAAGGTCAACGATTTGCTGCAAGCCGCCGAAGTCGCCAACTCCATCGCGCCTGAACACCTGGAACTTTCGGTCGAAAAACCTGAAGAATTAAGCCAACACATTCGTCACGCTGGAGCGGTATTTATGGGCCGCTATACAGCAGAAGCCTTGGGCGACTACTGCGCCGGTCCCAACCATGTTCTACCCACCTCCGGCACCGCCCGGTTTTCCTCGCCCCTCGGCGTCTACGACTTCCAGAAGCGCACCAGTTTAATTAACTGCTCCAAAGCAGGCGCGCAAGAGCTCGGCAAAACTGCGTCGATATTGGCGCGTGGCGAGAGTTTAACAGCGCATGCTAAGTCCGCGGAATTCAGGATTTAATTTTGACGGTTAGCGATATCTCCGCAGTTTTCATAAAATCAGGGTGCAACTTAAAAGGTAGCATCAGCGTTGCTATCGTTAAGACGTTTTTTCAGAATCATGCAGATGCCTTTTGAAAGGTCGAGGAAAACCTATAAAACCCATTAATTTGTTATAGCTTGTCAGATTTCATTTCACCGCCGGATAAGACTGTCTTTTATTTGTTTTTTGATCTTCTGCTTGAGTTCCCGCAGTCTTCCAATCAAATCTCAGCCTATTCTTAAATCTAATTTGAGGTCGAGACGCCAGATGTTTCAGCACAGATCCTGATTCATTGTATGCCGGCATAGGCTACGGATGGCAACCAGCATTTTTACCTTTTGACCAATATTAAGGTTCTCAGCATGACCAATGCCATAGATACGGCGAAGCAAGTATTTCCGGATTTCTGTTTAGCGCACCAAACTTTCTGTTGATATTTTAACCGCTAACGCGCCGTCTTCATACGCTGAAAATCTTGGAAACGTAGCGTTATTTTTAGTCCCCAGAAGCGATAG
>DLHW01000029.1 GCA_002483425.1 Methylococcaceae bacterium UBA7658 | reverse complement strand
TACGTTTCCAAGATTTTCAGCGACGGATGGATTCGCCCAACCTTGCCCATCATTTTTTACGCTTTTTCTTGGGTAATTTAACGTTCGCTTCAACCCTTTTTCTGCCTGTTTTTTTTTGCACTAAATCGAAATCGATTTTTTTATCGTCAAGACTGACCCGCGCGACTTTAACCGTCACATTATCACCGATACGGTATTTAGCGCCGGTACGCTCGCCCCTCAACTGGTGACTGGTTGGATCGAAGCTGAAATAATCCTGCCCTAAGGAACTGATATGAACTAAACCTTCGACGTAGATTTCCGCGAGTTCTACGAAAAAGCCGAACGATGTGACAGCGGAGATAATACCGGGCAACACTTCGCCGGTTTTATCCATCATATATTCGCATTTAAGCCAACTGACTACATCCCGGGTGGCGTCGTCGGCGCGGCGTTCGTTTGCGGAACACAATTCGCCCAGGTTTACCATATCCGGAAAACCGTAGACAAAGGTTTCCGGTTTATGACCTTGCAGACAATGCCGGATGGCGCGGTGCACCAGTAAATCGGGATAACGTCGGATCGGTGAGGTAAAATGCGCGTAGGCGTCCAGCGCCAGGCCGAAATGGCCCTTCAATTCAGGACTGTAAACTGCCTGCGACATGGAACGCAGTAATACGGTTTGAATTAGATGACTGTCCGCCCGGTCTTTAACCGATTCGATCAACGCCATATAATCCAGCGGCGCCGGTTTGTCGCCGCCGCCCAAGCTGAGCCCTAACTCGCTCAAAAATGTTTTCAAGCTTAATAATTTATCGGTGCTTGGGCCTTCATGAACCCTTAGCAGTTTGGGCATTTTTTTACCGTTCAGAAATTTTGCCGCCGCCATGTTGGCGGTAATCATGAACTCTTCGATCAGTTTGTGGGCGTCGTTGCGGACTGTCGGTACGATTTTTTCAATTTTACGATCAGGCCCAAAGATGATTTTGGTTTCCTGGGTATCGAAATCCATCGCGCCGCGTTGCTCGCGGCTAAGCCGCATGACCTGATACAAACCGTACAATTGTTTAAGATGCGGCAATAACGCTTTGTATTTTTCGCAGGTTAATTTGTCGCCATCCACCAGCATCTTGGCAACTTCCGTGTAAGTCAACCTGGCATGAGATCGCATGACCGCCTCAAAAAAGCGCGCTCGGCTCACCTTACCCTGCTGATCGATGATCAACTCGCACACCATACACAACCGGTCGACCTCTGGATTGAGCGAACATAATCCGTTCGACAAGATTTCGGGCAGCATTGGGATAACTTGCTCGGGAAAATACACGGACGTGCTGCGCTTTTGCGCTTCTTTATCCAGGGCGGTGTTAATTTTGACGTAATGCGCAACATCGGCAATCGCCACCAGCAACTTCCAGCCTTTCGGGGTCTTTTGGCAAAATACCGCGTCGTCGAAATCGCGCGCATCCTCGCCGTCGATAGTGACCAAGGGTGTCTTGCGTAAATCGGTGCGCCCCGACTTGGCGGCTTCGGGTACTTCGGGCGTTAACGGCTCGATTTCCTCCAGTAATTCGTCTGGCCATTGATGCGGCAATCCGTGCGAACGGATAGCCATCTCGATTTCCATACCGGGCGCCATGTGATTGCCCAAGACTTCAATAATCCGTCCTATCGGTTGCCGTTGTTTGGTCGGTTGCTCGACAATTTCGGCGACTACAATCTGCCCTTGCTTCGCTTTTCCGGCCCCGCCTTTTTGGATCAATACCGTTTGCGCAATATTCTTTTGGTCCGGCACTACATAGGTAAAGCCGTCTTCCTTGTAAAATCTGCCGACAATCTGCTGGGTATTGCGCTCCAGGATTTCGACGACAGCCGCTTCCCGTCGGCCTTTGCGGTCGATGCCCACGACCCGCACCATAGCTCGGTCGTTGTGCAGCAAGGGATTCATTTCCCTTGGAGTTAAGAACAGATCGTCCGAACCGTCGTCTGGCTTAAGAAAGCCAAACCCGTCCGGATGACCGAGTACGCGACCCACAATCAAATCTTTATTATTGACCAGACAATATTGCTGCGCCCGGTTGAATAGCAACTGCCCATCCCTTTCCATCGCCCGCAAACGGCGGCGCAGAGCTTCCAGCATGTCTTCTTCGGTAATTGAAAACGCCTCGGCGATTTCGTGCCGCCGTAAGGGTTTGCCGCTATGCTCAAGCAATTGCAGAATATGCTCCCGGCTGGCTATCGGCTGTTCGTATTTTTCCGCTTCACGCTTGAGGTACGGATCTTTTTTACTGCTAAACGCAGTTTCTTTTTTGGACTTCGATGTCATGGATACAGAAAATTTGTAAGAATTACTATCATTTGGTTATCTTGCCAGCAATTATAGAATTGCATACAGCAATCATAGGAAAAAACGGCCTGCAGGGGAATCATTTAATGTTTGGATTGAGGAACTTATCGCCGCTAAAAGCGTGGCGTCAGTCACTAGGCGATAAATCCATTTAGGATATGGCGTTTTTCGATTCCCTATCCGAGATAAATTTCAGTATAGGTTATCACGTTAACATTCGATGAGTGGTTTATATTAGCAAACGGTATAATCCGGCTTAAACAGTAGTTTTTTAAGCCACATTGACAAAAGTAAGTATGACGAGTATATTGCGCCCTCACTTCGCACACAGCGCCCTCAGCCGAGGTGGTGAAATTGGTAGACACGCTAGCTTCAGGTGCTAGTGGGGGAAACCCCGTGAAGGTTCAAGTCCTTTTCTCGGCACCAAAAACACTTGAATAGATCAAAAAGTTAACAGCGTTCTTATTAGCCTGTACGGATGTTACGCTTCTATTCTCGATTAAACTTTGCAGCAACAATGTAACCGCTGAATAACTGCAGCCATCACAATCGCTGAAAATCTTGATAACGTAGCGGTAACTGAGTAAAGATTTTCAGCGCTGGCGGCTTCGTTAACTACGGCAAACTTGCCGCCACGCATTATGATGTTGCAAAATCGATAAAGCCGATTCCAGTAATGTAAGACCTGGCTCCATCCGATGCCAGGTTGATGCGCCGGATGGGTGCGGCAACGGAATGGCTTCGGCTTCGTGACCGTGAAAACTGACGCGATGCAACTTACCGATCACCTCGTTCAGTTTGTTCACCGGCATAAGCTGACTGATCGCCAGTTTGCCGACCGGCAGGATCAATTCGGGTTTCAACAAGTCGATTTCCGCTTTCATCCAAGCTGAGCAATTCTCAATTTCGTCCTTATTCGGCACACGGTCTCCAGCTGTTGGATTTTTGCCCGGAAAACAGCGGCATACCGCCGCCATGTAGACGCGTGCGCGGAAAGCTTCCTCATCTAACCCGATGCGCTCGAACCACTTGAACAGGGTTTTCCCAGCCGTCCAGGCGAACGGTTTGCCGAAACCGCCTTCCTTGTCGCCGGGCGCTTGACCGATCAACAAAATCGGGGAAAACACCGGACTTCCGGTCACGACCGGGCCGATCATTTCAGGACAAAGCCGGCAGTTGTATAAGGCGGTGCGATGCACCTGCATTTTTAGTTCGAGATCTGACATGTTTGGCAATAATCTAAAGATCGATCTCGATACCGACCGGACAATGATCGGATCCGGTGATTTCCGGCAGAATAAATGCGCTTTTTATCTTGCCTGATAACTCTTGACTGATCAGCACATAATCGATTCGCCATCCGATATTATTTGCGCGCGCATTAGCGCGAAAACTCCACCAGCTATAAGCGACAGCATCAGGGTGGAAATGCCGGAAACTATCGATCAGCCCGGCTTCAATAAAACGGCTAAAACCGTCGATTTCAACCTGGGTATAACCGGCCGATTTATTGTAATTAGGTTTAGGACGAGCAATGTCGATTGCCTGGTGTGCAACATTAAAATCCCCACAAGCAATCAAGGGCTTCTTACTGTGCAGGCGCCGGCAATAGGCGAGGAATTCCGCGTCCCAGGTTTTGCGGTAATCCAGTCTTGCCAATTCTTCGCCGGAATTCGGCACATACACATTCAACAAATAAAATTGCTCGAATTCGGCTACGATCACGCGGCCTTCCTTGTCGTGTTCGTCGATGCCGATATCCGGGACGATTTGCAACGGCTCATGGCGGGACATAATCGTCACTCCGGAATAACCTTTGCGTTCGGCGCAATTGTTATAAATATGATAATGATCGATTCCCTCTAAAGCCTTATCGATTTGCTCGGCCTGGGCCTTGGTTTCCTGCAACAAAATGCAGTCCGCGCCGAGGTGAATCAACGTTTCGGCAAAACCCTTAGTTTGCACGGCGCGAATGCCGTTAACATTCCAGGAAATGATTTTCATAGGAAGATTCCGTTGGTATGACTTACACATTGTGGTTTGCCTGTTATTTTAACCTTTAACCTGCAGATAAACTCGTCAATCTTTTTCCAATCGTTGCCTTTAGCTGGACATGAAAACCTTAATCGACGGGCACGGCAAGGACTATTGGGTCGAGCCGACTTGTAAGTAGTTGGTATCGGCAAAGTGTTACCGATTGCCCGGTTGCCCCGTAGACGGAATACCGGGATGCCCAGCGTTGCGATCTAGCCGTGCTAAGCAGTGTGAGGCGGATGTAGGTAGCGAATTTACGGACTGACTTTGCGCGCAAATTTGCGCTGAAATTGCGGGGATGATAACAGGCCGAAGTCTTCATCGGCAGTTTTGAAAAACCGGGAAGCTGTAGTGTTGGCAACAACGGTTTGGTTGATAGGTTTAATCAACGACGGTTATACACCCATTGGAGCTATACGGCCGGCGAAGGACGAAGAAAGGCATCGCCTACAACTAACCGAGTCTGCAAAATCTGTATGCTTTACAATGATCTATCTTGGATACCTGGAGTGATTCAAATTTAATTACTCTTGTAATGTTGAGCCATTACATCGATGGTCTTGGATCATCACTTTTTCGGCAATGTGAATTGTGTCGCGCCAATTTCCTCACTATTTCAAAAATTAGTTTTAAAATGATCAAATCACTCAATATATTAGCTATATTTGATAGAATGAACTATTTACTAGAAATATTAAGTCCATTTAAGACGACCATGAACACTTTTATATATCTTGATAAAACATCTATATTAGAGAATTTCGGAGATATGCTATGAAGAGAATTCTTGTTACCGGGGGTGCTGGTTTTTTAGGTTCTCATCTTTGCGACCGCTTGCTTGAACGAGGTGAAGATGTTTTATGTATCGATAATTTTTTCACCGGTAGCAAACGTAACGTATCTCATCACTTCAACCATCCGCATTTTGAATTAATCCGTCATGATGTTACTTTTCCGCTCTATGTTGAGGTAGATCAGATCTTCAATCTTGCTTGTCCCGCCAGTCCAATTCATTATCAACACGATCCGGTCCAAACCACGAAAACAAGCGTACACGGCGCAATTAATATGCTTGGCCTAGCCAAACGTGTAAAAGCACGCATTCTACAAGCGTCCACAAGCGAAGTTTATGGCGACCCCGAGATACACCCGCAGAGGGAGGAATATTGGGGACGGGTAAACCCCATAGGCATACGCAGTTGTTATGACGAAGGCAAACGGTGCGCCGAAACTTTATTTTTCGACTATTACCGCCAACTGCGGCTTGAAATTAAAGTCATGCGAATCTTCAACACATACGGACCGAGAATGCACCCAAACGACGGCCGGGTTGTGAGTAATTTTATCGTGCAAGCTTTGCGAGACGAAGACATTACTATCTACGGCGACGGGCAGCAAACTCGCAGCTTTTGTTATGTTTCCGATTTGATAGAAGGCATGCTCCTCTTAATGGACACACCGGCCGATTTCACTGGACCTGTAAACGTCGGTAATCCGGGCGAATTTACTATGCTGGAGTTAGCCGAATGGGTCGTACGTTTAACCAGCTCGAAATCTAAATTGATATTTAAACCCTTACCTGAAGACGACCCAAGACAGAGAAAACCAGATATTGAACTGGCTCGCAATAAGCTAGGATGGGAACCTAAAGTTTGCCTGCAAGATGGCCTTAAAGAAACAATTAGTTATTTTAGAAAAATTATTTAAAAGGAACCTCAAAAACCTGGCGCCTTTATATACGTGGTTCAGTCCCCAGTCCAAACATTGGCATTCAAAGACACTAACGCCGGTAACGTTGTGCTTGCCTTCAGCTTTTACCCAAAGGCCATAATTTGACGCTATCTATGTTTACGTGGTTCTTGTAAAAAAATAACGCTGGCCACGGCTGCGAGTTGGGCCGGTACCGCATGTTAGAAATTCAATTACTTGTTGCGCTGTAAATACAGGCTCACAAGCACCAAAGATTTCAAAGACAAGACAAACACCCCGTGGCTTGCAACCGGGCGCATTTGAATTGCATTCTTTGTCGCAGGTGCACATGAATACAGGGCTTAAAGAGGTCACATTCAACCGCTTCACCAAATACGATCAAGGGCTTGCCTAACTGATTTTAGTAACGGGCGCAGAATTGGCTAAAAGAGGAGGTTTTCAGTGGCTCCGCAAATTGTTTTCATTAGGATAATATGTTTTATATACTAGAATACTTTTTGGAATATTGCACAACCGCTATAAAAATTATAATTTTGAAATATAAGATTATAATCTGCATTCTGTATCTGATCTAATTTGAGAAGAAAATTATTTGGGGTATTAGTCTTTGAAATTATAATTAGATTGAATTTATTCAGATTATTTTCGATATATTTTAAACCACTGTTTTTACTATCAGTTAAATCTGCTGCTAAAATGACAGTGTCAAATTTTTTATTTGTAATATCATTTTCAATAACTTTATTTATTTGATGATCTATTCCGTCTTTATAATAGTAATGTTGTTTCCTTCTACTATCAGTTATTGATTGCGAACTATTTGACTCAGGATAATATGTTGATATAAAGTGAAATGAAATTATTTCGTTTTTGCTTTGTAAAATGTTTATTAGTACGCTAATTAAAGGCTCGCTTTGAATATTACCTATTATTAAAATAGAATTGCACCAGACATCCTTTAAGGCATGACTTATTTCTTCTTTTAAACTCAATAATTCATCAGAAGAAATTGAGTTAAAAATGGTTAAATATTTAGTTGCTCTATTAAAATTTTTAAAAAAATATTCTTTAATTCGCTCCCATAACATAGGGTTGTCAATACCATATAACCGTTTCACATTAGGTATGTGTACAGTAACAGAACTCGTGATTGAGTCAACAAATTTGCTAATAGCGTCATTAACAGGGGATTCTTTATCAGTTATCAAATCGCCATACCCCTGTTTAATCTTTTGATTAGCATAAACATCAGTCAATATCAAATTCAACAACGTATTTTGACTGCATGCATTTAATATTTCACATAAGCTTTCGAGCCATTGACTAAAATCCTTAGTAGGAAATTGATGAATGCTACGATAATTTATATTATGATTTGAATGACTGAATGGCGCTGTCTGGATACCATTTAACAAATCAATAATGTATCTAATACGATCTAATTCAGGATGGCGTAAAAAGGGATATTGTTTAGCACGTTTAAAAGCTTGGATTCGTTTGTTTAAACATAATAAACAAATTATCAAGTATGACCAATGGATAGGATCAGGTGTGCTATCGTTTTCAAATATTGTTTCTTTAATAATTGGTAAAAGCCATGAGATTGCAGCTTTTGGTTTCCCATTAAACAGGTTACATATCGTTAATCCTAATCGCGCTTCTATAAGATTAGGCATGTAATTTAAAGAAGCCAGAAATTTTTTTTCCGCGTCCTCAAAGTTTTTTGTTTCTAACAGATTTTTAGCTTCTTTTATATATTGTAAATGTAATCCGTTACATACAATATAACTCGCTTGATTATCGATTTTATATGTACCTACTCTGAACGGTTCATAAGGATTATGTTGCCTCACATTATAATTATCTTTTAAATTTTTTTGTATTATAAACCATTGAAAAATTTGATCTCTATTGGATATAGAATGCTTCTTATGAATTAACTTAAAGCCAGAGTTTATAATTTCATTAAGCTTTTCTTGATTTTCAAATAGGTAGGAAACTTTATCCAAAACGTCATGTTCGTCTACAAATACGCAATTTTCAAAATCAACAAAACCTGCTGCTATAAGTGCTTCGGATCTTTCAGTTAGTAGGCATGCTTTCGATCCTGGTATTTCCAAATGTTTCCGGACTACTTCCTTGGCAACGGTTCCACAGGTAGGAACAAACCAAGCCGTATTTAATACCCGGGCATAATTTTCGCCAATTAACATACGTTCTTTCCCCGATCTGGATGAGTAGCCGTGATGAGGACAGACTAGACTAGGAAAGTTATCAGCTAAAAGATTGTATACTTTATAACGCCAAGGATACTGAGGATCCACGGAACCCGTAAGAACTACCGGTATATTTTTAGCTAAGCCGTAATCGCGAAAAACCTGTGGATCAATAAAATTTGGCCAGACAAACATATTTTCAGCAATACCCTGCATATGTTCAGCTGCAGTCACAGAGTTTGAAAATAGAACTTTTATATCCCAGCGGTCTAAATCGGAAACAACTTTAGATGTAGTCCCTCCCCAAGGATCTGCATTCATAAAAGCAATTTTTGGAATTTGATTATTTGTTTTGGCGTTAATAACGGCAGGTTGCCGGACATTGGTCAGTTGTAAACCAGTTTCAAAAAGTGCTACATCAGGCTCGTATTTTTCGCATACTTGTTGATAATCGCAATCCTCAGAAATGACAACCACATTAAAAAAATGCGACAAGCATTTTACATGTTCTATTTTATGGGTTAATAAAAACTCAGGGACAACGGCATCGTATTTATATTGAAAAAAAATTAGTTTTGGCTTAACGGACGTTTTTTTCATAAAAGAATGAATTTGTGCAACGCTAAAAAACACAGAAATATTGAGTGTAAAAAATAGTGTTCTTAACAACCTAATTGCTAAACCTCCGGCTTTGCCAGAGGAGTCCAGACTTTTTACCTTTAAAAAAAGACCTCATTAATAAGTTTGACCCCTCGGAGTTTGGATAGCAGATTGTAGATGACAACAGAAACAAACCAATTGAATCATAGCACGTGGGAATGCAAATACCACGTTGTGTTCACGCCCAAATACCGCAAGAAAGCGCTNNAATACCACATTTTGTTCAAGCGCAAATACCGGAGAAAAGAGCTGAATCGTCCCGGATTTGCCGAGATTCTTTTATCACAGATGATTCGACAACTTATCGTCGTATAGCACACTGGAATGGGCATTCTCGACGCTCCTTTAAGCCGCTCGGCTATGTCTCGCCAGTTGAATGTAAAATGCGCTATCATTAGTCGATTAAAGTACCAGTTAAAATACATGACTCAAGCCATTAAGACTCCCAAGTTTCCGCGGCGATTTTACACGGCGCGGTCAACTGTATTGCACGAGTGTAATACTTGCCTTGTAAAACGCACACACTGGCGAAACCAAACTCACATAAGCTTTTTAATAACAATGATTTATTCGTATAATTCAATTTTCTTACCCGCTACAGGATGCAGTTGTAAGTTGAATTTAAACAGCTTACATAAACCATTAAACGAAGTGCGGTCGAACCAGTTTGATTGTAACCCTGGGATTTATTTTTAAAAACAGGCCGAGAAAGGCCAAGAATTACCGGTCGCCGAATGAATTGCTTTGAGAGCAGCCAACGAAACTTCGGGCAGCGTAACTTTTTGCACATACTACTTGAATCCGCCACTAATTAATAAAGTTCATTTGCAGTTTTTTAATATTGCCGTGAACAACGCTAATATTATTCGACTTTCAAATTGTTATATGACCAACTTCTTAGGAGCCAAGCTCAATGAAACAACGAGTTTCAATATTAATACCTGCCTATAATGCAGAAAAATTTATCCAGGACACAATGTTGTCGGCAATCAATCAAACCTGGAGCAATAAAGAAATCATCGTTATTGACGACGGTTCTTCCGATGCAACATTACAAATCGCAAAAAGCCTTGAGTCCGCTAATGTCAAAGTTGTCTCTCAAAATAATACCGGCGTTTGCGGAGCAAGAAATAAAGCTTTAACTTTAGCGCAAGGGGATTACATTCAGTGGCTCGATGCGGACGACCTCTTGCACCCCGAAAAAATCGCCCGCCAATTAGAAAGCGTCCCAGCGGAAAGAGATTCACTAACTCTACTGACGTCTGCATGGGGTAAATTTTTCCATATTCCAGAAAAGGCTAAATTTGTGCCGGATTCTTTATGGCAAGACCTTGAGCCTTTAGAATGGATACTAGCAAGATTCAATGATAATGTTTGGATGAACCCAACAGTGTGGTTAGTCAGCCGGCGTCTAACCGAATTAGCCGGTCCTTGGGATGAACGTTTAACGAAATCCGGCGACGACGATGGCGAATACATATGCCGTGTCGTTGCGGCTAGTAAAGGCGTAAAATTTGTCCGAGATGCGTTATGTTATTACCGTATCGGGACCCCTGGTAGCCTCAATTGGAATATGGAAACTTCCAAAAAAAATCTTGAGCCTTTATTTTTATCGTTAAATCTAGCCCTCGACCATTTATTGGGGATGGAGAACAGTGACCGGACTAGAAAAGCTTGTATTCAGCACTTGCAAACATTTTTGCCATATTTCATTCCCGATCAAGACAATTTAGTTGCAAAGTTGAACCATCGTGCCGAGGAATTAGGAGGTGAGCTTGTACCTCCGTTTAGCTGGAAATATTATCTTTTCGAGAAAACTTTGGGCTCTAAAACCACCCATAAGTTAAAAACGAATTGGCGCATCGCCAAATTGCTCGCCCAAAGCCGTTGGGAAAAAATGCTACACCTTCGCCCTAGCCATTAATCTTAAACGCTACTTTAGCGACTCGGGCAGCAACAAAAAAACATTGTTATGATTTTGACTTGAATTTGAACTTGATTATTTAACCGTATCTGCAATGGCGTACGATCTGTCCTAGCTGTGGATATACGAGAGGAAATTTACGTGAATAATAGAATATGGGTAACTGGTTACGCTGGTTTTATGGGCGTCCATCTGGTAGAGCTTCTTGAAAAGCAAGGCCACGACGTCTTATCAACTTATTTCAGACCGACAACAGACCTCCGCTTTTTCCAGCCTAAAGGCCGAGTCGTCGAGTGCGATGTCAGAGACAAAACCAAAGTTACGGCGCTACTTAAAGAATTTCAGCCCGAAAAAATCTTTCATTTAGCAGCCCAAAGCTATCCAACGGTATCTTGGGACGATCCATGGTACACCATGGAAACCAATGTTACCGGAACCATCAACATCTTCGAAGGTGTGAAGCAACTAGGCCTAGACTGCAAAATTCTGAATGCTTGCAGCAGCGCAGCCTACGGGTACGTCACTGAAGCCGAAGTTCCCGTCACAGAGAATCATGCTTTCTGCCCGCTTCATCCTTATGGCGTCTCGAAAGCCGCCCAAGAAATGCTTGGTTACCAATATTTTAAAAATTTTGGCGTTAAATCGGTTGCTGTCCGGATTTTCAACACCACCGGACCAGGCAAAGTGAATGATGTTTGTTCGGACTTGACCAGACGCATAACCGAAATCGCCAAAGGACTTAACCCGGATAAAAAACTGCGAGTTGGAAACCTCGAAACAAGACGCGCGATTACCGATGTAAGAGATATTATCAACGCATTCGATTTGGCCTTGGATAAAGCTACGCCAGGCGAGGCTTATAACCTCAGCGGCGGGAAGGTTTATCAAATCCAGGAGATCATCAACATCTTGCGCAATCTCACCCATCTCGATTTTGAACTTTATCAAGATCCTGAATTGATGCGGCCGTCGGATGAACCGATCATTTATGGTAGTAGCCGAAAGTTTCAGCAAGAAACCGGATGGCGTCAGAGCATCCCTTTAGAGCAAACCTTAAGCGATATGCTACACTATTGGGACAAGATTTTATAATTTGCCAGCGCTAAATCATTCGAGCAACTTCCGGCAGATGGTCTTTTTTCTGATGACTCGAACGCTACGTTAACTTCAACCCAGTATTAAATTAAAATCTTATTATCAAGATCATTTCAATACGTATGAGTTTACTTAAGCACCTAGCCTAATTGAGAATATACTCTAGTGAACGATAGAAAAAATATCACCGCGGTAATACTCGCTGGTGGTTTAGGCACCCGATTAAAAACAGTTGTAAAAGACCAACCCAAAGTCTTAGCCGAAGTCAATGGAAGACCTTTTCTCAAATACCTCTTGGATCAACTTGCAAATTGGCATATCGAAAAGATTGTTCTCTGCACCGGTTATTTAGGCGATCAAATTGAAACCTTCTTTGGTAACCAATACCGTAGCGCGCAACTAGTTTATTCAAAAGAACCAGAACCCCTGGGAACCGGAGGGGCTTTACGTTTCGCCTTACCTTTGCTTAACTCGGAACAGGTTCTCGTTTTAAACGGAGACTCCTATTGCGACGCCGATTTTACGGATCTTCTTGATTGGCATACCGTTAAACATTCAAGCGCAACTGTATATTTATGCAAAATGCACGATACCAGCCGATTTGGCCGCGTTCAAGTAACCGGTACGGGCGAAATCATTAAATTCGATGAAAAAGATGGGCAAGTTACTCAACCGGGGTTAATAAATGCCGGTATTTACTTAATTAATAGAAAGTTTTTAGACACTATACCGGATAAAAAACCCTGTTCTTTGGAACGCGAGATATTTCCCGGGTGGATAGGACAACATTTCTTCGGTTACCGCACAGATTCTGCTTTTCTTGATATCGGCACCCCCGAATCTTACGCGGCTGCATCCGTGTTTTTGACCAAACTCACAGAGGACGTCAATTGACCAAGCGGCGTTTTGTTTTGCTTGACCGCGATGGAACTATTATCGTTGAACGGCACTATCTCTCCGATCCCGAACAAGTCGAGCTATTACCGGGCGTCATCAGCGGTTTAAATAAACTACACCGTTTGGGACTAGGACTTCTTGTTGTTACCAATCAGTCTGCTGTTGGCCGCGGCTTAATAAATCAAGCCAAGCTCGATGAAATCCATGCCCGGATGAATAAGCTGCTCAATGATGAGGATGTAGCTTTGGATGGCATTTATATCTGTCCGCATCATCCTGATATGCATTGTAATTGCCGTAAACCTAAAACGGGATTACCGGAATTAGCGGCAAAAGATTTCGATTTTAATTTGAACGAAAGTTTTGTGATCGGCGACAAAGAATGTGACATCGAATTGGGGCACAATATAGGTGCTGAAACTATTCTTGTACGCACCGGTTACGGACACAAAACGGCGATGAACACGAACACAAAAGCCGGTTATGTCGTTAATAACCTGGACGAAGCGGCCCAGCTGATAGCAAAACTGGTTGTAAGGGAAAATAAGATCGAGGTAACCGGACAATGATTACAGATTTTGAACAATTATCCGAAAGGACTAAAACCCATTTGCTGGCAAGCGCGGAGGTTAAACAAAATCTTGCCAGAAACTCAACTTCAACTATTGTCCGAGCGTCCGAGATTATCGCCGGATGTTTCAAGAACGGCGGCAAACTGCTCTTGTGCGGCAACGGCGGTAGCGCAGCGGATTGCCAGCATATTGCAGCCGAGTTAGTGAGCGTTCTGACCCAAGACTTTAAACGCCCCGGACTCCCGGCAATCGCCCTCACCACTGATTCTTCAATGCTTACAGCTTACGCCAATGACTTCGGCTTTGAAGGCGTATTCGCACGGCAAGTGCAAGCTTTAGGTTGTTCCGGCGACGTTCTGATCGGGATTAGCACTAGCGGTAATTCCAAGAATGTCTTACAAGCCGTAACTGCCGCAAAAGAACTGGGCATGGGGACTATCGCATTCACCGGCTCCACGGGCGGACGGCTTTCAACCGAGTCCGATCTGCTTATTCCCGTTCCAAGCACTTGCACACAATACATCCAGGAATCGCACATAGCGATCGGTCACATCATTTGTGATTTGATCGAATGCCGGTTATTTGACGATAAACCAAGTCATATCAACTCATGATTATCAGTAGAACGCCTTTTCGTATTTCATTTTTCGGTGGCGGCACCGACTATCCTCCTTGGTATTTAAAGCACGGTGGTAGCGTGTTAGTCAGCACAATCGACAAATACTGTTATTTGGCTTGCCGCTATTATCCCCCCTTCTTTGACCATAAGTTCCGTATTTCTTATATTAAAAGCGAAAATTGCCAAACCATCGATGAAATATCGCACCCGGCTGTGCGAGGCGTATTACAACACCTTAAATGGGAGCGAGGATTAGAAATTCATCATGTTGGCGACCTGCCCGCAAGAGGCGGAATGGGATCAAGCTCATCATTTACTGTTGGCTTGTTACATGCCTTACATGGCCTGAAAGGTAACTTGGTTAGTAAACAGCAGCTTACTCGGGAAAGCATCCACATCGAACAAACTATTCTTATGGAAACTGTCGGTTCGCAAGATCAAACGGCGGCTGCATACGGCGGCCTAAATCACGTCTTGTTTTCTACCAATGGCGATATTATCGTCAAGCCGCTGACTTTACCTATGGAGCGTATCCAAGAACTCGAGTCGCATCTGATGTTATTTTATACCGGCATCAAGCGGACGGCTTCAAATCTTGCTCAAAGTTATGTCCAAAATATTGAAGATAAAAAAGAACTCATGGCCGCGTTAAGCGAGCTCGTCGAAAAAGGCATCACCGTTCTGCACGGTAGCCAGCCGATCACGGAATTCGGAAAACTATTAAACGAAGCTTGGTTGGTAAAACGCTCATTTAGCGACAAAGTCACCAACAGTGAAGTTGACAGAATGTACCAAAGTGCGATTGACGCAGGCGCTCTCGGCGGGAAAATCCTCGGCGCGGGTGGTGGCGGTTTTATGGTGTTATTCGTTCCTCCGGCTTTACAATCGCCGGTTCGCAACAAGTTAAATAGTTTCATTCATGTTCCCTTCAAATTTGAATTTTCAGGTAGTCAGATTATTTTTTACGATCACGAGCAAGATTTTTCGAGTTCGGAAAAAGAACGAAACGCTTTGCCGATTCAACAATTCAGGGAACACGATTCATTGAATACTTGAATATTCAATCATTAGCACGACGCTCAACATTTCAGCACAGGTAAATAGCCTGTATTTCTTATTAGAATTTGTTAGAAAACCGGGAAAGTTATATTGAAAATTTCGTTATTAACAGGGGGCAGCGATAGACCTTATGCCTTCGGGTTAGTGAATGCATTAACTTCGATGGAAAACCGCATCGACTTCATAGGAAGCGACGAGCTTATAGACAATTCCGTTACCCAGCATCCTCACATTAATTTTTTAAACTTACGCGGCAATACTGACCCGAAGGCTACTCGTAAAGAAAAAATCGCTAGAATCGCAAGATACTATCTCGAGCTTATTAAATACACAGCATCTACGGATTCGAAAATTTTTCATATCCTATGGGCAAACCGGTTTTTTTTGATCGATAGAGTGCTTATCAATCTCTACTATAAAGCCTTCGGGAAAAAACTTTTACTCACCGCTCATAACGTCAACCAGCAACAAAGAGACGACCGCGATAGTTGGTATAACCGAATAACTCTGCGGATTTTCTATGCTCTTATGGACCATATTTTTGTCCATACCGAAAAAATGAAACAGCAGCTAGCGGAGGATTTTAAAGTTCCGTTAGCTAAGATCAGCGTCATTCCTTTTGGAATCAACAATACCCTGCCAAACACAATTTTACGGAAATCCGAAGCCAGGAAAAAATTAAACTTAAACAACAACGCCAAGGTGTTTCTACTGTTTGGCCGTTTAGCTAAGTACAAAGGCTTGGACTATGCCGTGAAGGCATTAGAACGTATAGTTAAAGAGAAAGAGAACGATAGCTATCGTTTGGTAATAGCCGGCAAAATTGAAAAAGGACATGAAAATCATTGGATTGAAATTGATAAATACATTAAGGATCATAATCTTGAAGACTTTGTCGTCAAAAAAATCGAACATATCCCCGATGAAGATGTGGAAATATTCTTTAAATCTGCCGACGCCTTAGTGCTTCCTTACAAAGATATTTTCCAAAGCGGTGTTCTATTTTTGGCGTACAGCTTTGGACTTCCGGTTATCGCAAGTGACGTAGGCTCATTCCGGGAAGATATACAAGAAGGAAAAACCGGATTTATCTGCCGACCTGGAGACTTTGAAGATCTCTCCGATACCCTAAAACGCTATTTTCAAAGCGAATTATTTCAGAATCTCGAATCATTATCCGTTGATATCGTCGCCTTCGGAAATGATAAATACTCCTGGGATAAAGTGGGTGAAATTACCTGCGCTATATATCGCAAATTGCTTGCTAAGTAATTCTACCTATGCCAATTGGCGCTTCATCGGAGTAGTATGAGCTTCAATTAATAAAAATTAACGTTCATGGCTCTTAATTTTATGCAAGCCGTACACGTAACAGACCAAAATATGTTGGAGAAAAAATCTTTGAATCAGGAATTAACTACTCGCATTCGCAGCTCTCTTAAGAGTTTTGTTCATTGGTTAGATACATTCGGAGAAACTTCTTACGACCATCAAAGCTTTTATGCAGGTCCATTCGGCAGCAGCTTAAAATCGCTTTACTACCGTAGCCCAAAGCTCGGCACATTAGCAGTCGCCCCGATAATATTTTGTGAAGCTTTTGTTCCCACAGCGCGCCAATTATTCTGGAAAAAACAACGCTTCCCGATTGCCGACGCCCACTATGCCATGGGATTTGCTCTCCTTGCCTTACAAACCAAGGATGAAAATTACTATGCACGAGCCGTTCATTTTTTAAAGGTTTTAGAAGAAACAAGGTGCCCCGGTTATAGTCATTATTGCTGGGGCTATCCGTTCGACTGGGTTACCCGCAATGGGGTCATGGTCACCGGCACACCTCTGATTACAACTGTTCCTTATGTTTATGAAGCGTTTTCATATGTTCATAAGATCGATGGTAACCCGAAGTGGCTGGAGATCATGCAGTCCATAGCCGAACATGCCGTCATCGATATTCAAGACCGTGTACTTTCGGACAGAAGCGCAACAGCCGGCTATAATCCCCTGGACAATCAAGGCAACGTTATCAATGCTAGCGCTTACCGGGCGTTTTTATTAATAAACGCTGCCCAACAATTTAACCGGCAAGATTACCGGCAAATAGCGGAACGAAATCTCAATTTTGTTTTGGACAATCAGCAACCGGACGGTTCATGGCGCTATGCCGCCGACGGCGTACGCGATTTCGTAGATCATTTTCATACCTGTTTTGTGCTTAAAGCACTGGCAAAAATAGAAGCGCTAACCGGCGATGACAGGTGCAAATCGGCGATCGAGCGCGGCATAGGCTATTATGAACAAAACTTATTTGACGAGGAATCAAGACCTAAACCCTTTGCAAAAGCACCTAGACTCACCGTTTACCGTGCAGAACTCTACGACTATGCGGAATGCGTTAATTTAGCCGTCCTGCTGAGAGGAAGATCGCCGAAACTGGATCGGCTTGCCGAAACGGTTTTAAACGATGTTCTTGTTAACTGGCAAAAATCCGATGGCTCTTTCCGTTCGAGAAAATTGCTGTTAGGCTGGGATAATGTCCCCATGCACCGATGGGCGCAAGCCCAGTTATTCAGAAGCTTGTGCTTCCAGCTATTTACTTTAGAGCAAAATAAACTTCTGATTTAATCGCCTACTTAAAACATTATCGTAGTTTTTTAAGCAATACTAAGCGGCAATTTACTAACCGGAACTTGAATTTTTTATCCCATGTGCGGAATTTGCGGACAATATAATTTTAAAAATCAAGCACCGGTCAGCCTAGAGGCCATTAAAACGATGGCTGGAACGATTGTTCATCGGGGACCCGACGATCAAGGATATCACCTCTCCGGATCGATAGGCTTGGGATTCCGCCGCTTATCAATTATTGATCTTGACGGCGGACATCAGCCCATGCCGGATCAACAAGAATCTGTTTGGGTCGTTTTCAACGGCGAGATCTATAATTTCCCTGACTTACGTCAAGAACTGGAAGGTTTTGGCCATATTTTCAGAACCCGAAGCGACACCGAAGTCATTGTCCACGGCTATAAACAATGGGGAACCGATGTTTTTAACCGGCTCAATGGCATGTTTGGTTTAGCGATTTGGGACGACATCAAAAAAAAACTGATTCTTTCCCGTGATTCTGCCGGAATAAAACTGGTTTATTACCATGTCGACAAAGATTCGGTGCGGTTCGGTTCGGAAATCAGATCAATACTGGCAGGGTTGCCCGCTCGTCCCGGAATCGATTCAGCCGCTTTAAACCTATTCCTACGGTACCGGTATACGCCTTCGCCTTTAACGCTTTACAGTGAAATCCGGAAATTAGCCCCAGGCACTATGGCTGTTTTCGAGAATAGTAATTGGCGCGTCGAAAGGTGGCATCGCCCCCAGCCCAAGCACTTTTCTCCGGCCAAATCGGATAACGAAGCCAAAGAAGAATTGCTTGAAATTTATAAACGCGCCATGAAACGGCATCTTCTCAGCGACGTGCCGGTAGGCTTATTGTTAAGCGGTGGCGTTGACTCCGGTTTATTGCTCGGCTTAATGAGCTTGTCAGGCAAAGATTGGCCTACTTATACGGTCGGCTACGGTCAATCCGAATATAGGGACGACGAACTAGACGATGCCGCAGAAACGGCGAAGATTTTTTCGGCCAACAATATTTCTGTAAAACTGTCCCAAAATATCTTTGAAAACGCATTATCCAAGATTGTTTCGGTTTTAGAGGAACCTATTGCAGCATCGTCCATTGTGCCTATGTATTTTGTATGCGAACGCGCCCGCCAAGACGTTAAAGTAGCTCTAGTCGGGCAAGGACCCGACGAATTATTCGGCGGCTATAACCGGCATCTCGGCGTTCATTACGGCTCATATTGGCGAAGCCTGCCCGGATGGTTGCGAACAGGGGTTAAAACAGGCATCGCTGGACTACCTAGAAACGAAACGTTAAAAAGAGGCGTCTATTCTTTAGATATACCAGATCAATTTAAACGCTATCAGAATGTATTTTCCCTTATGCCGGGCGACAGGATCGACAGCTTATTTCAACCTGATTTATTACCTGAGAACGCTGGCGACAGCATTCTCGAGTTGTGGCGAGATTTTCAACCCGAAATGGCTGAACTTGACGAACTCGGCGGATTTCAGGTGCTGGAAATAAGATCGTCCCTGCCTGACGAATTGCTTATGTATGCCGACAAACTGTCGATGGCGCATAGTCTGGAGGTCCGCGTACCGTTCCTGGACAAAGAAATTATCGATTACGCCACCCGGCTTCCCGCTAAATTCAAGGTTAGATGGGGACAAAGAAAATGGCTGCACAAAAGAGTTTGCGAGAATTTTTTGCCCGAAGTTATATTAAAAAGAAAAAAACGCGGTTTTGCCGTCAATGTCGTCGATCAGTGGTTTTCGCGATCATTGGACGGAAAAATGAATGATTATTTCCTTGATAGAGGTTCTTTAATGTTTGAATACCTTAATGCAGATATTGTTCAAAGCTTATTAAATAACCATTGTTCCGGAAAAATGGATAATCATAAGATTTTGTTCAGCTTGATGGTTTTCGAAGAATGGTTACGAATCAATCGCTAGATAAACACTCGTTAACCCGGAAAACAAATTAATCCATCTGACAATAATTATTTTTCGCAGTATTACTAGCAGGGTGAATTTATGGCTCTCGAATATGTATTGATCACGCCGGCACGTAACGAAACCGATTATATTGAAAAAACAATTCAGTCGGTTATCAATCAAACATTGCTACCAAAGCGATGGATTATTGTAAGCGACGGTTCGACAGACGGTACGGATGAAATTGTAAAAAAATATGCCGAAAGTAGAGAATGGCTGGAACTTCTGCACTTACCTGACACCCAACAGCGCAATTTTGCTGCCAAGGTTCGAGTATTCAACGCCGCCTATACCCTTCTAAACAATGTGTCCTACGACATTATCGGCTGTTTAGATGCGGATATAACATTCAAGGAAGATTACTTTGCTTTTTTAATAGACAAATTCGAAACCATGCCGAATTTAGGGGTCGGCGGAACACATTACGTTGAAGACGACTTCCATTCATTCAATGATAGCTACATGAATATTAATCATGTCAATGGCGGTTGTCAGCTATTTCGAAAAGCGTGTTTTGAGGAAATAGGCGGCTATGTGCCTATTAAAGGCGGAGGAATCGACTGGGTAGCGGTAACAACCGCCCGCATGAAAGGCTGGACAACGTATTCTTTCTCCGAAAGGGTATTCTATCACCATCGTAAGATTGGTACTGCGGGCGGAAACGAAATTAAGTCGCGTTTCAATTATGGACGAAAAGATTACTTTTTAGGCAGCCATCCCCTTTGGGAGATTTTAAGGGGCAGTTATCAAATGCTAAAGAAGCCCTATTTTATAGGCGGAGCAGCTTTGCTTGCAGGTTATTTTTGGTGTTTCATCACTCGTTTCGAAAGGCCTATTTCTGAAGAACTGGTTCAATTTTACCGGAAAGAGCAGCTTGCTAGATTGCGGCAATTAATTACGAAACCTATCGATGTTTTGAGATAAGCGAAACATAAATATCGACTTATTAATTTAGTAATTTCGCGGTAAACAGATACCAACTTGATGAATTGTTCTATGTCTTCAAATCAAATTTACTCTAAAGCCACTTTAATAAACGGGCAACCCAGAACAATTGAATGCCTAGATATCTATGGCCAAACTTTTTCAATTAACCGGGGGCCGTTTACTACAATCAGTCTTGATGACGAATGGTATGACGATATTGAAAAACCCGACTTAATTGTTTCTTCTTTAAATAAAATATCTGGCTTGAATGCTGATTTATTCTCATTTTGGCAACGGCTTCCCGATATCGAACCCCAATATGCTTATCACCAAGAACAGGAGGATTTAGCAGTAATTTCGATTACATCATTTGATAATTGGTGGAATCATCAGATTAAGTCAAGAACCCGAAGTCTAATAAGAAAATCGGAGAAGGAGGGTTTAATTATCAAGGAAACTGAATTTGACGATAGTTTTATCCAAGGTATGGTGAATATTTTTAATGAATCACCGGTTCGACAAGGCCGTAGGTTTTGGCATTACGGTAAAGACTTTGAGACGATTAAAAATCAATTTTCCCGATTTCTTTTTCGTGAACAAATGATTGGAGCTTACTTCAATAATGAATTGGTGGGCTTTATGATGTTATGTAACGCCGGTAAATACGCCATTACCGGCCAGATTATCTCAAGCCTTAAACATAGAGATAAGTCAATTAACAATGCGCTCGTCGCTAAAGCCGTTAAGATTTGCGAAGATAAAAAACTCCCTTATTTAGTGTATTTTTTTTGGACGGAAGACTCTTTAGCCGAATTTAAGCGCCGTTCAGGATTTCAAAAAGTTACCGTCCCTCGTTACTATATTCCGTTGTCCTTGAAAGGAAAAATAGCCTTGAAATTAGGTCTTCATCGTGGTTTTAAAGCTCTGTTGCCACAATTTATCATTCAACCGCTCAAAAAAATCAGAAAAAAAATTAATGAATATCGAATGCCCAAAAATTAGTCGATTGCTTTTGTTTTTGATTTATCTCCTCTACTTTAACCTTTATTAAAAAACCTCATTCTAAATGCCTGGAATAGTTGGAATTATTAGCCGCCGCCCGGTAGAGCATTGTGAACATCTGCTAGAAAGCATGCTCGCTTGCATGAATTACGAGCAATTTTACACCTCCGGAAAATGCACAGCGCCCGAACTCGGCGTATACACGGGATGGACCGCGCACGAAAACTCTTTGGCCTCGACTCAGGCTAATGGGTGCCATGACAAGGACGTTTCCATGGTATTTTCTGGTGAATACATCCCTGCAAAGTTATCGACATCCCCTAATTTATCAACTACTTATCTGATAGAACTCTACAAAGCTCAAGGAATGCATTTTGCGGCTAACATTAACGGCCTTTTTAGCGGACTCATAATTGATCGAAATCGCAAGAAAACTTTGCTGTTTAACGACCGCTATGGAATAGAACGTATTTACTACCATGAGCGAAATGGAGAACTATATTTTGCTAGTGAACTAAAAAGCCTTTTAGCTATTTTACCCGAACTCAGAAGCTTTGATGATGATGGCGTTGCCCAATTTTTAACCTACGGGTGTACATTAGAAGGGTTAACTTTATTCAAAGGCATAAAAATTCTACCAGGCGCCTCGCTATGGGTTTTCGATGAAAACTTATCAAATTCCAAGAATTTTTATTTCAATTCAAAAACTTGGGAAAACCAAACGATTTTGAGCGAGGATAACTTTGAAACCGAGTTTATTGAAACATTTCATCGCATTATCCCACGCTATTTAAGTGCAGCACAAAAAACAGGTATCTCGCTCACCGGTGGCTTAGACACCAGAATGATTGCTTCATGCATACCGGAGTCCGCTGTGAAGCCGGTTTGTTATACGTTTTCAGGATTGACCGGGGATACTCTTGATGCAACGCTGGCTGCCAAAATTTCCAAAACCATTGGGTTAGACCATCATACGTTACGCTTAGACGATAATTTCATTAAAAATTACGGAGGATACCTCGATAAAACTGTTTTTGTTACCGACGGCTGTGCGGGCGCTTTAACTGCGCATGAAATCTATTTTAACGCGCAAGCTAGACAGCTTTCCCCTATTAGACTAACAGGAAATTTCGGCAGCGAAATTCTTAGGAGCATGTCTACTTTTAAGCCAATGCATTTAACTGATCATTTATTTGATGGAAATTTTAGCCAAAAATTAAAAGCTAAACCGATCATCGATTATGGCGAAAAACATCATCCTGTTTCTTTTTCAGCCTTTAAAGAAATTCCTTGGAATCTTTATGGTTCGTTAGCGGCGGGAAAATCGCAATTAACTTTTAGGTCTCCCTATCTCGACAATGAAATTGTCGCCCTAGCTTATCGTGCTCCGCCGAATTCGCGCTCTTTGCCAAATTCGGCCTTACGCTTAATCAATGAAATGAATCCAAACTTGGGCGCCATCCCAACGGACCGGGGCTTATTGTGGCGTAGCAATAAAGTTATTCAATTTCTTAGGCGTGTGCCTATTGAAGTCAGTTTTAAGCTTGATTACTATCATAAAGATGGCTTACCCAATGCCCTTAAGCTTTTTGAACCGTGTCTAAATTTGCTGGACCAATTACACATCCTTGGTCAGCACAAATATTTACCCTATAGACTTTGGTTTAAACGCGAACTCGCTGGCTACCTTAGCGATACCGTATCGGGACAACGCTTCCGTCAAATGCCCTACTGGAATTCTTCTTTCCTGAAAACCATAGTTGATGACCATCAATGCGGAAATAAAAACTACCTTAAAGAAATTAATGCCTTACTGACTTTAGAGGCCGTTGACCGTTTACTGATTCGAGGTTCTTATCATCATCCGAAAATAGATAATTTAAAGGGTTGACGCTCTACTTACCATGGTTCTTTCGTTGTCAGACTTCAAGCCTCGCTACGAAACCTAGTTATTAATAGGAAATTTTGGCTTTTTATAACGGAAAGTAGTATGTTTTCGAAGGTTGTTCTTTCCAGTATTGTTTGCTTTTGGTTTAGCTTCAAAAGATAACTGATTTAGGTTTTCTATTGCAATAATGTTAAAAACTGTCCACACAATTGAAACGCCTTTAAAAGTTGCTTCTGCATAATTTAGGGCGAGGATTGCGAAAAAAAAGCCAAATTTCAAGCGGGCGAATTCGTAATTAGTTAGTAACTCTCTGCCGATTTTACGAAAGGTATCGATAACAAAGCATATAAAAAAAAGTATCCCAATTATGCCCAAATTCAAGTACATTTCTACGTAACCATTATGAGCTTGATTAGGATGCCACCACCACTTTGCCCAAAGCTTTGCAAGACGTTCTCCCATCCAAAAACTTTCAAAACCCGTACCGAGTAATGGGTTTTCGACTAATGCGAGACAATCCTGCCAAACAATCGTGCGATCCGTTAATGTTGGGTCTTCC
The DNA here is from genome assembly GCA_002483425.1 of Methylococcaceae bacterium UBA7658. Taxonomy (GTDB): domain Bacteria; phylum Pseudomonadota; class Gammaproteobacteria; order Methylococcales; family Methylomonadaceae; genus Methyloglobulus. Next base: position 37,119 of record DLHW01000029.1, on the reverse strand, counting down.
CCTAGCATTTCTATAACAGTTTCGTAAAAATTAAACAAAACCTCTACGCCAAAAGCAACAATAACAGCTACAACAATATAAGTGCCTATGAAGCGTTTACTGACAATTCTAAAGCCAACCACACCGGTTGCGCCAATTCCAATTATGAGACAGGCTAAAGTCGTTGAGCATTGCGACATATACTGTAACCAACCAATCATGACGAGAAAAACCGCGCTCAATAAAAATTCTTCCCGTTTAACGCTGGAATCTTCGATATGTTTGGCTATCAAAAGATTCCAATAAAAAAACAGACCGAACAATAAGCATATAATGCCTAATTCATTTTTAGTCAACATAGCGCCACTGTTTGTAGCCGACCCTGTCCAAGGATCAAATCCCCTACCATATTGAGGATAATACTTAAGAAATAGTATTGATACAGGGATCAATAAATATGCAATTCGCTTCATAAGTATTCGAAGGGCTTCGCCCGGATTCGGTTCGGTAAGAATAATGAGAGCCATAATTGGATGGCCGAGTATTTTGATATAACGTTTGGTCGCAACGAGTGGATCATCAGACCATATTATAGATATAAAACAGTAGGCTAAAAAAAAGGATAACCCAATATTATGCTTGATTAACTGCGTAAAATTGATTTTTCTATCAATTAGGATCTTGGCGCCAAACAGTATTAGCGAAAGAAAAAAAATTACATCAATAACTGTACCTTCTTGTTCGGCACTGTGTGAACCTAGATTAAGCCATTGGGAGACGAAACGCGAACCCGTTATTGTCATCCAAATGATCGGTATCCATAACGCGGAGGGAACATCTCCATACCTAAGATTGTCCCTCCGAAATAATAGTATAATAAAAATTGTGGTTAGAAAACTCGCTAAAACAGGTGGCATATAAGTTTAGTTCTATGTCTTATGCCAAAAACTAAATACTCAGCATCATAACTAAAGCGATCAACAATTTGATATGTAGACTGACTCAGTTTTACAAAAATTAAGGCGTAATTCTTAGGTTTGTTGGCGGATTTGGTAAGATGGGGCCACCCGCTTTAAACTCATAAGCCCCTATATCCCAGGAAGCACCTTCTGGACGATCGATGCTGTTGATACTACTGTTATATGATGCAGCTAAATTCACCCCGCCATCTATTCCTGAACTTCCAGTAATTAGTGAAAAACCATCGGTATTCGGTCGAATATCGGCGCCATATTGTCCTAAAAATCCGTTTGGTTTGTTGTTTACATCTTTGAAACCGGGATTGGCGCTTACTAATAAATTATTAGAAAGGCTTTTAATTGCACTTGAATTTCTTAACTGATTGCTCGGAAATTGTACAATATTATTTTTAAACTCAAAACTGTTTACCGACGATGAATGACTTCCAAGGTCTACGAAGGTGTTATAAAAAGTATTATTGTACAACAATAAATCAAGAGACCCTGAGTTTCCACCCAGGTTAAAGCCACCAGTGGACTGATTGTCGTAAATAATATTGCCATGGATTTTAAGCTTTTTAGAGCCTTTTTTATAAAGCCTGATTATTCCATTATTTGATTGCGTTGTTAAAATGTTATTTTTCACAGTGACATTATCGGGACCTCGTTGAGTACCGTTATCTTCCGGACCGCTAACGAAAATTGCTGCCGCATTCACATTGTAAACAAAATTATTCTCTATAGTAGAATTATAAACCCAACCTTTGATAACAAAACCGTGCCCGCCATTTCCCGCTGCGTAATTAGGATCTTGCCCGGTATTATAAACTTCGCACCCGCGTACCGTTATATTGCCTATTCTTGAATTAGGGTCGTCGCTGGGATAAAGCACAATACCGTCACGGCCGATATCATGTACTGATGTATTGATTATTTCAACATTTTCAAGGATGCCATTATTACCCCCCCAATTGCTCATTGCGATACCGTATTTATATTCACCTTTTGACTGTTCGGTAAAAACATGATGCACCTCGACATTTTCAACTCGTTTTGTAGCGCCGTTCATCAAGCTCCAAAAACCATGGTTGATATCGATACCGTTCGCAGACATATTATTTGCGTTGACATTAAAACCTTTGAATAAAGTTTGTATGGCAGGATGATCTCGAAACCGTACAACGCCATTACTGTTAAAATCGTTGCCGGCCTTAATCACGGCCCTAGAACCCGATGTTCCAGAATCGGCTTCCCATTCGTCACCGATATAACTTACACCTCCGGTTAAAAACAAACCTTGAGGACTTCCGGTGACCGTCCAGACGTCATCCCTATCAAAATAAACCGTATCCCCGGGTTTTAAACTTATCGACCCTGTGAAGGACACCATTCCTGGAGAATTCTTAAATGGGCTGGCCTTGCTTGTCCCGCTGTTTTTGTCATTTCCGGCCGTTTGATCAATGTAATAAACAGCGGCATTAGCAGTTAGAATGCCAGTTGAAATATATAAAGCTAATAATTTAAAAATAGTCATTAATCTAATTCTTAAGTGAGTTACTGATAAATTGTATTTTAAGCGCGATGATATGAGCTTAACAGACTGTTGTTTTTTATTAAAAATCGACTGAATAAAATCTATATATAGAATTCTCAAAAGCATTTAAACCTATGGAGTGCGACACTGCACTCCAGCCTGAAAAGTGTGTTTTTCACTAACTGCTCAGATTGGTTTCGCGTTTTTTGCACTATTTGAAAAAATAATATTAAGGAAACTATGAACAAGTTAATTCCATTCATGGTTCGACAGGCTTTTATGCCCTGGGTACACCACGAGCGGAATCAACCTTTTACCGTTCGTCCTGAGCTTGTCGAAGGACTTAATCAGAGTTTCCTTAAAAATAAAACCTGTATTTGGTCCTAAATCTCTTAGGTCAGTTTTGCCATACAATTCTGGTGTTACTTTATTCTCCAACCCAAGTAAAAGGTTAAAGTTGTAATTTAAAACATTTATCTTGCCTTTTCCTGGATGGAGAATATTAAATTTTTAACGAACTGTACTTATTTTAGATATACATTCGACGGGGGCAATAATGTCTCAGTTGTTTTTTGTAAAATCGGATGCGGATAAATATAAGGTGTATAACCCGGTTTCTCAGTTCCATTAACACCATCCCGTCCCCATTGGAAAAAGGTGCTAAAGTTAAATCCGCAAGGATTGCCCCAAGTCCATCCCGCTTCCATAGCTACCGTTCCAGTATTGCCCCAGAAATAAATGGGATCTGTAAAATATTTAGAACCATCATAATTTTGACCGAGTTGGCGCGGAACAGGGTACTTTACTTGGGAACAAGTTCCTTGCGGACGGTCATCTTCGGCACCGCGTATGGATAAAATTGCCTCTTTTTTATTTCCCCAATAAGAACCCGCCATATCGGCAACATGATTATTAAAAATCACCCCAGTACCGCCCCGTATCCAAATTGCCCAATTTTGGTTAGCTATCTGAGTAGTTCCTCCTTTATGAATAAAGGTATTGTTGTAAACTTCAAAATGCCTAACGCCTTGCGGAGAACTGTCCATTCCATGACTATTGAATGAGGAATACGTTAAAGTATTATAGCGATAGACGCACCGGCTAGAATCATCACAATCGATTCCTTGATTGGTGCCGCCGTAGAAAGTATTATTTTCTACATAGATATTTAATTTTCCTGTTGTATCTTTATCACCCATCGTATCGGCAGCTTTCCATGATCCACTGCTGTCTAAGCTGTCCTTTGGCTGGATAAATGAATCATCCCAGCCTCCAGTAAATACACTATTGGCGATAACCACGCCGCCTGCAACACGTAGAAGAAATAAGCCAGTATTTGATATCGTGAAATTATTGTTTTGAAAAATAACAGGTTCAGCGTTTTTCCAGCTCCCGCCAATTGTCCAGCCTTTACTTTGATTGCCGCCACCCGTTTTTGTAAAATCAAAACCTGATATACGAATAATTCCAGAAGCTTGTTTGGTAACAGAGTTTTCACCCGTCAAAGTTATCTTCGTTAGATCCGTCCCCGCCCCTTTTAAATGAACGGCTTTATTGATTGACAATCCAGACCACGAACAAGTACCGGCGGGGACTTGTACAGTGTCGCCACTCGTTGCGGATGAAATAGCAGACGAAACATTAGCCTGTGAACAACTGGAAGCCGATACAGTGCCAGCTATCATGTCGGTGGAAAAAACAGTTAAAGGAAGCGCCAAAACCACGATCATTTGGTTTCTGACTGTTGTTAAGTTCATATTGATGTCTCCTAGTATAGGGTTAGCGGGTAGTATTTTACCGGTCACATGGATTTAGAATTAATTTTAGTTTCGAAAAGAAATAGTAGACCAGGAAGCGAAAGCGCTTACTAAGATTTTGTGAGCCATCCCGCAAAATCACAAAATATAGTGCCTAAGACCTCTTTCCCGGCACTCTTACTAGCAACGCGTTGTTGAAACTTTTTCTGCTACCTCCTAATAAATAATCAAAATAATCATTTAAAATTAAGCAGTAATGGCAGGATAATATAGCCCTTTAATTAAGTGATGCTTAACTTGTGCCTACAACCCTTCCTGTCTTACTTTGTTGCGGCAAAGCCGTTGACCGTAAAATACGATATACGTTTGACACCCTCTTTATGGCAAAAGGTATCAAACCTGAATTCATTTCCAGACCGCCGCTATCAGGCGTGTGGCTTTTGTACAGCCAACTTGAAGGGGAATTATTGTGTGATGAACGTTGTGTATTCATCACACATAGCCCTGAGAGCTGGCAGTTTTTCGATAAAGATATTGAAATTGAATCAGTAAGCTTTTTTGAAGATTTAGCGCTAGTGTTTCCCGTAAATAACGCTAACTCTTTAAAAAAACCGGTTATCCCTTTCGATCTTATCGCAAACGCTTTTTATTTTCTTTGTTCTTGGCCGGAACGCATCAAAAAAAATAATGATCAGACACGGCAGCTATATAGCAATAGTATTTTTACCCGCTTCGGTATTCCGCAAGATATTGTCGATCGATATTTAAACAAACTTATTGTCGAGCTAAACTCAGTTTGCGAAAGACACTGCGTTGACTCATTCAAAGCTTTCACTTGGGCTGAAAACTCCAGCTACAGTTTGATATTATCGCACGATGTTGATTTTATACCTGTGAACCGGTTTGATAATGCTAAACAAGGTGCAAAAACAATTCTCCGCCACTTGATCCGGCAACGGGATCCAATAGATGCTTATTTGGCGGTTAAAGGACTACTCACCGCATTTCTCCGTAAGCAAGACCCTTACGGTTGCCTGCCCAATATAATCAAACGTGAAAAAGAATTAGGGGCAAACGCATCTTTTCAAGTAGCCGTAGGCCATAGGCATAAAAACGATGTCAATTATTTTATCGAAAACGACCCAACTCGTGATTACCTAAAATGTATTTTAGATGCGGGCTTTGATCTTTGTCTTCACGGAAGCTTCCGTTCGACAGAAGTCATTGAATGGTATATTGAGGAAGTCAAATTACTGTCCGGACGCTTAGGGAAACCAGCAGGCTCTCGGCAACATTTCCTTTCCTTCGACTACGATAATTTATTTACTGCTCAAGAACAAGCCGGTATTGAATACGATATGTCAATGGGGTTTCCTGACCAANNCAAATCGGCCCTCGCACAGGCTTTTCGTTTCCTTATTTTCCATATTGTTTAAAAGAAGATAGACCTTATAAAGTCTTAGAGCTTAATTTATTTTTGATGGACGTTACCTTGCGCGGTTATCTAAATATGAAAGGCGAACAAGCATGGGAAGCAATCGCTTCGACATTGGATGACTTGCGAAAAAAGAGAGGTTGCGCATCAATCGTGTGGCATCCTATTGTTTTCGGGGGCGCGCGCGATCCTGGTTTCGATCAATTATTTTGGCGCATAATAGCGCATGTTCGTGAAACATCTGGGCTGGTGACGGACGGAAAAACAATCAACAATTTCTGGCGTGTACTATCGAAAGATTATTCCAGTTTTAACTTTGATTAAGCATTTATATTAAGAACTTATAACCTTATGGCAAATATTTTCATGGCGGCATATACCAACTATCGGCGCGATCCGCGTGTTAAACGGGAAGCGGAGGCTCTGATTGATGCAGGTCATCGAGTCACATTTCTGGCACGAAGACAAACCGGTGAACCTCATCGGGAGACTATATCAGGCGTCGATATCATTAAAGCCGTTGGGTTGAAATCGAAATGCACATCGTTTTTCGAGTATATGATCGATTATTTTGTGTTTTTTTTTATGATCTTTATTCACTTGCTGATACACCCGAAACGTTACGCACTCATCCATATTAATAATATGCCGGACTTCTTAGTGTTAGCTGCAATCATTCCGCGTCTATTAGGGGTTCCTGTCATTCATGATATTCATGACTTGATGCCAGAAATCTATCAGGAGAAATTTGTTTCCAAAGAAGAAAATTGGGTAGTCAAAATTTTAAAACTACAAGAATACTTAGCGGGTCAATTTGCTTCAACTGTTATTACCGTAGAGGAACGGTTAAAAGATATCCTTTCAAAACGCGGAATTCCGCGCGATAAAATTAATATTCTTATGAACCTTCCCGATGATCGTATTTTTCAGCTTCGAAAAAACATCCCGTCTAAACCTAGTGGTTCTAAATTTGTAATGGTGTACCACGGGACACTTGCACACCGTCTCGGGCTTGATCTAGCAATTCGAGCCGCTGCTAAAGCTAAACTAACAATAACCAGTTTGGAACTTCGTATTATCGGGGCTGGGGAGGAACGTAATCGCCTGATCGAGTTACGCGATCAACTTAAGCTAGGAGAAACAGTCAGCTTTAGCGATGGTTTCGTTCCCGTTGAAATGATCCCGGACTTAATTCAAGACGCGGATATCGGAATTATACCTATACGTAGCTGCAGCGGCACAGATATTATGCTGCCTACCAAGTTGCTGGAATATGTCGCCCTAGGGATTCCTTGTATCGTACCTTATACGGGAACCATTAGCCGTTATTTTGACAGTGAAATGGTGCGTTTTTTTGAAGCCGAAAATATAGAATCGTTAGCCGATGCAATAATTGATTTATATAAAAACCCCCACAAACGGGCAAGTCTATCTAAAACTGCGACTGAAAATTTTGCCAACAAATATAATTGGAATCATCATAAAAAATCGTATATTGCTCTTGTAGAAAAATTAATTTCCCAAAATAACACTTAACTCTAATAAACTTAAATAGCCTTGTAATAGCCGTGAATATCAGTTCCGTTTTTCGTTTTTAGCAGAACGGCCAATACCAAAATACAGTAATCCAACCGACTCAACATCCTTCTGATTCCACAAATTACGTCCGTCCAGCACTACTTGAACACCTTTTCTCCGCCAATCGTTAAAATCAGGCTCAGCATACTCCAAATGTGCAGTACTTAAAACAACGACGCTCACATTTTCAATTACGCCCGGTTGCAAACCCGCTTGAATGATTTCAGGGTCAGAATAATAAGGGTCTTCCACGGTAACGGATGCTCCTAATTTTAAAAGCACATTGTGAAGCGTATAAGTGGAACTAAAGGTATCGACTTTTACGCCCGGCCGAAAGCCTAGCCCAAGCATGTGTACTTTTTCACCTTTTAAACTTTTCCATACCGAAATAACTCGCTGTAATTGCCGCTCAGGCTGATTGTCGTTGATTTCACGAGCAGCCTCGGAAAGCCGTTGGGTTATTCCGAGCCGCCGGGATTCGCGCGTTACAAAATACGGATAGACCGGTACACAATGGCCTCCAACACCGATGCCCGGAAGTAACAAATTCGCTTCTCCGTCGGTATTTGCGGAATTGCGGACTCTTTCAAAATCGACGCCAGCGATCTCACAAAAGCTAGCAAGTTCATTCGCTAAGGCAATGTTAACATCGCGGTAAAGCATACCCACCAATTTGGTCATCTCAGCTGCTTCGATAGTACCTACATCATCGACAGGCGCCCCTAAATATTCACTATAGAACGCAACCGCTTTTGCACATGACTCAGAATTAAAACCGCCCACTACTTTTGGGGTGGTCTCAAGGCGAGATAAAACTAAATTTGCCTTTACGCGCTCAGGGCTATAAGCAACATAAAAATCCTCCCCCGCCTTTAAACCGCTTTCTTTTTCTAAATAAGGGATCAGACTTTGTCTAGTGCCCCCGACGGCAACAGTTGTTTCATAGATGACTAGAGTATTTTTCTTTAATCCTTTTCCAATTTCGGAGGAGGCTTTTTGGAGAATACTAAAATCTATATCCCGCGACGGAGTTAAGTGTGCCGGCACAATAACGATAACCACGTCTGATTCCGCAACTGCTTTAACAGTGTCAGTAACTGCTTCCAATTTACCTTTTGCATGTAATGTTCTGATAAGTTCAGATAACCCTGGTTCCTCGTAAGGACAAGCGCCCGAATTAATGTTATTAACTAATTCAGAATTAATATCGCATGCGATAACATCTGCTCCGTGCTTACCAATTACGCAGGCTAGCGGCAATCCCATTCTTCCGGCACCGACAACTGAAACTTTCATTTGCATAACTCCTTATAATATTAATACCTTCGACCACAAAAATACAATCTACTGCGCTGCACTTGGGAAAATCTGATTGGAATCCAGATTGGAATTTGAACCGAAAATCTTATTTGACCAAAATTTAGTCGTTTTAAACAATTCATAGCTGCTAAAAAGCTAGAAGTTGTATTTATTGCTTACCGGATTTGTAACACGTATTACTGACTTCGCAAGAACCTAACTTCCTATAGTTTGTTTTTTAATCTGGTTAATCAAAATTTACATTAATGAGAGTTTACGATAAATCAATTTCGCACATGAAAAGACATATTACCGATCAACTTCGAATACAGCTTACTATTCTTTCGAATTTTTATATTCGAATACTTTAAAAAACCCCTAATTTAATAGCCATAGCCGTAACCGTATTTATGTGATGGTATTTCTCGCTTAGATTTATTTAGCACTATACCTAGCAAGTTCGTTTCTTCTAGTATGCTTAACGATTGATGAAGTTCATCGGCGGTGTTTTTTTCGTCTTCAATTACAAAAAGAGCAGCATCGCAATAGGACATAAATAACAATGCGTCATCAGCCACAAAAATTGGGGGAATATCAAATACTACAACTCTCGATTGATAACGATATTTAACATCTTTAACAAAAGCCTCCATCCTGGGAGAGGATATTAGCTCGGAATAATTTAATTTAGAATCTTTCCCAGGAATAATAACTAAATTTTCTATTCCCGGATTTATCATGATGTCTTCTAACTGCGTTAAGCCTCCCAAGTAATCGGTCAGGCCATATTGACAATCAAGCTTTAAAGTTTCCGTAATACTTGGGCGTCGTAAATCAGCATCTACTAGCAGGACTGATTGATTACCTTCTCTCGCCATCGCGATAGCCAAATTTATTGAAACAAATGATTTTCCCGCTCCAGGAGTAGCGCTAGTCACAAAAAAGCTGTTCCAATTATTTTCCCTTAATTGTTTTAGAATATTTGTCCTTAATACCCGAAAATAATTCGCACGTAGATCATTATGCAAAGCCATTACTATCCGTTTATCACTTAAGATTTGCGGATCGATATCGACTACTTTAGACCGTGTGAACGTAACGGTTTTAAACTCGTTTCCGGAATTTTTTTTCATTATGCCTATGATATTTTAAGTGGTAATTAGCTTTGCGATTGCAGCTATCACCTGATATTCAAGTTTTGAATAAAAAATAACCCGCAACAGAACTAATGGTAATTAAAATAATGATACCTACAACAATGAATAAAGTTTTGAATCGCCGGGCATCCCTAATTTTTTTTTGTTCTTCGTCTGGCGATTCAATATAAGGAATTACGACCAGCGGTGTTAAACCTGTAATAGCTTCAATTGCCCGATAGCCCCTGATATTGGGGTCAAAAAAATCCAGGCCCAATACCATACCGAGTCCTGCAATCAACCCGAGAAAAAATCCTCCTATCGCAACTTTTCTTCGTATAGCCTTTTCTGGATGAATAGGCACTATCGGTTCCTCCAGGATAGTTAATGTTTGACCTTGTTGCTCTTTTTCAAGGGTTTCAAGAACTTTAACATCGGCTAATTTCTCTTTAAGTTGAGTATATTTTTTAATAATATTGTCGCGCTCCCGCATCAAATCAGAATAGCCCATCTCAATCTGCGGTGCGGCTTGAATATTACTTCTAAGTTTTTCCAGCTTTTCTTTCAAGAAATCTTGTTTATGTAATAAAGCGTCTAGCTCAGACTGAGCTGTCTTATATTGTAATTCGACTGAAAGTATAGTTGGATTTCTAACATTACGGCTACTCATGCTCGTTTTTATATCCGGGCGTTGAGTTTTTTTTATTTGTTGTTGTAATGAATCGATTTGCTTTTTTAGACTGACGATATCCGGATGATTTTCACCATAGTTTTTCTTCATTCTAGTCAAGTTTAGTTCGGCATTAGTTAATTGTTGTTTGATGTCGCTGTTATTGTTATAGCTGTCAAAAGAAGGATCTAACGCTTTAATTTCTCGTTTCAGCCGGATAACCGATGGATGCGAGGGTAAATATAAATTGCTTATACGAGTATATTCGGCATAAAGTTTATCTAAAGAACTCTCGTTGGTTTTACCGTTCTTGTCGCTAACGCTTGGAGAAATATAATTTTCTTCCTTAGCAAGTTCCACTGTCAAAAATGCCAGTCTGTCTTTTGTCGTCCTAATTTGATTTTCCGTATCTCTTAGTTCTGTCTCCGATCTATCAATCGCCGCTATAGTCGCCGCCGTTTGCTCCGGCAAACTAAAGTTATATTCTTCTTTGTAACCGACGATTTTATTATCAATTTCTTTTAGATCTTCATTGAGCTTATCGGATTCTTCTTTTAGAAAATCTGTTGCTTTGGTTACACGATTCGTCCTTGAACTATTATTTATCTGTATAAAAAGTTCAGCTATCTGGGTGACAATCTCCTTAGTTATTTCAGGATCACTGTCTATAAATGAAATATTAAAAGCGATTTCCGCTTTGCTCGAAGTTGAACTACTACCGCCGGAAATTGAGGAAGTTGCTAATTCCACTTGCAAATTTTCTTTGAATAACTCAACTAAATCTTGCTTGGTATATTCATTTCGAAGTTCTTCGTAAAGTTTATTTTTATCGAGTATCATGTCGATATTTTTTGTCGTCATGACTCTTTGATAAATCGAATGCAACTGCTCATCAGCGAATTGAGCTGGCATTAATTCTAGTATTTTGCCCTGCAAAGGTGCTTCAATTAATAATGTAGCTGTTGAACGATATGATTTTGGCAGAGTTAAGGCAAAAATAACTGCCAAAACCGTGATAGTAAACCAAATGGTTAGAATGAAAAATTTCTTTCTGTTTATAAGTTCAACATAATCTGCTAGATTTTTTGAGTAACTGAATGTTTCCATATCTCTAATAGCTAAACCCCTTGCGAGTTGAAGTTGAATAAGGATCGCTCTAAGCGTTTAGTATGACCTATTGCATAGGTTAAAACTGAATCTATCCCTCTGTTGATATTAAATTAACATTTTTAGAGTAGTTTTTTCATGTAAAACGCCCGTAAATGCGAAGCGTATCTTGTCTACCCCGAATTTTTGAAAGCAAAATTAATTGTTTTCCCTATTTGTTTCGGATCATGCAAGATAATTCTCTATTGGAGAAATCTGATAGCTATAAGCGAATGTTTGTTCTTGAGATAGATCGGCATGATCCGGCGTCAACTTGCTTTATTCAACGCCACCGACTTACTGATTCACAATCGGGTAGTCGGTCGGTGAATGTCGTCGGCTATCTACCTGGACAATTATCTAAATTTTGATAGAGCTTTGTTTAATGACCGGATTACCGTGTCTTGATCGTCATAACTCATTTGTGGATATAACGGTAATATGATTGCCTGGTTTTGCGCCAATTCGCTATTGGACAAATATCTGCAATGATTATTAGAACAGTCGCAACTTTTCTGTTTCCTTGTACACAACCATTTGCTTCTTTCATAAGCTGGTTCTAAATGAGAGCACATAACACCCCGCCGAGTCGCTACTCCGTCGTCAAGCATTATTTGCATAACGTTAATTTGATTTACTCCTTCGGGAAGCTGTATACAATAACTCTGCCAAGTACTGCGCGCCCATTGAGGCTCCGCTGGTGAAACAATACCTACATCACTTGACAATAATTCTCGGTAGCGGTCAGCCAAATCACGTCGTTTTTTAATAATCTCAGGCAAACGCTTAAGCTGCTCTCGACCCACAGCTGCTTGGATATCCGTCATCCGGTAGTTATACCCAACGATGGGGTAAGATTCGAAAATGACTTGACTTGCACCATGCCTAACGGTATCAGAGATACTCATTCCATGTTGACGCAATAGCCGGAATTGTTTGTCCCATTCCGGATTTTTGGTTGTTATCATACCGCCATCACCCGTACTAATAACTTTCCGAGGGTGAAAAGAAAAGCAGGCGATATCGGCTTGAGGCGCGCCTATTTTCTGCCATTCTCCATCCCAAAGTATTTCACTGCCAATTGCACAGGCGGCATCTTCAATTACCGGTAGGGAATATCTACGAGCAATTTCCACAATCGCCTTGAGATCGCAGGGCATTCCGATCTGATGAACGCATAAAATAGCACGAGTCCTTTCCGATAACGCCTCTTCAATCAAGGATGGATCAATATTAAAAGTACTAGGTTCAATATCCACAAAAACGGGAGTCGCGCCACAATAGCGGATCACATTGGCGGTAGCTATGTAAGAATGGCTTACCGTAATAACTTCGTCGCCCGCTTCCACACCGGCCGCAAGAAGCGCTAAATGTAAGGCGGTCGTGCAATTAGAAACCGCGCAGGCATAGGGTGCGCCGACAAATTCTGCAAATTCCTTCTCAAAAGCCGCAACTTCCGGGCCTTGGGTAATCCACCCGCTCAAAATGACCCGGCGCGCCGCTTCCGCTTCCGGCTCCCCCATCACAGGTTTAGCTATAGGAATCATAACTGGACCGCCTTCGTATTCGCCCGCCACCAACTAACTAATTGCGCCAATCCCTCTTCCAATCCGATCGACGTTCTAAAACCCAGCATCCGTTCGGCTTTTGAAATGTCGGCCAATCGCCTGGATACCGAATTTACGGTGCGTTCTGGACCGTATTCGGGTTTAAGGTTCGACCCCATGACTTTTAATAAGGCCGTTGCCAAATCGTTCAGGCTGGTTTCTTGACCGCTAGCGACATTGAAAACCTCATCGCTCGCGTCCGATTGCAAAGCCAAAATATTTGACCGGGCGACATCTTCGATATACACGAAATCCATAGTTTGACGGCCATCACCTAGAATAAGCGGCGGTTGTCCTGAAGCAATCCTCTCCATCCATCGGATAAGCACTTCGGTATATTTGCCGTAAATATCCATGCGCGGACCGTACACATTAAAATAACGCAATGCAGCATAAGGCAAGCCGTACATATCGTTATAGGAACGCAGTAAACCTTCCAGCATGATTTTGCTGGCGCCATACCAAGTACGGTTATTATAAGGATGATGATCCTCCCGGGTAGGAAAGGATTCGGCCAAGCCGTAAATGGACGCCGAAGAAGCCGCCACCACTTTTTTTACCCCAGCCAAATGGGCGGCTTCAACCACATTAAAACTGCCATCGCACATGACGCCTTGCGCCTGACGAGGATCGGCGGCGCAAGCGGTAATACGTAATGCCGCCATGTGTATGACAGCATCCATCCCTTGGGTCGCCGCCTTCACAGTTTCAGCATCGCGAATATCGCCGCGTATTAAAGAAACGCGCGGATCTTGCAATGATTTTTCGACGTTGGTCAATGTCCCCCTGCTTAAATCGTCCAGGATGACAATGCGTCCTGGAGAAGAATCCCGCAATAACAAGTCAATCGTCGTCGAACCTATTAAACCGCAGCCTCCTGTGACTAGGATATTGGCATCTCTAATGTCCATGCGCTCGTTACAATCCTCTCTTGTTGTTTACAATAACTTAATGAAAAGACGCTTCCTGTCTTTTGATTTTTTGCCCTGTCACCGAATTTTGCAAGCCATCGAAACCATACCTGCAAAATACCATTGAACTACATCCTTTATACCAATTCGCGCGCCGGATTGCCCGCCACTCTCGAATTTCTCTCAACATTCCTAATAACATTGCTGCCTAACCCAATCAGCGCCTTTTCCCCAATAACAAGCCCGTTCTTGATTGTAGCACCGCTGCCGATATAGCAGTTTTCCTCAATAACAACACTTCCCGCAATCGTCACATTGGAGCCGATAAGACTCCAATTCCCTACCGACACATCATGGTGTATAACCGAACCCGGCAAAATACAAATGTGGGAACCGAGGACCGCATTACTGGTAATAACCGCTCCTGCTAAAATCAACACGTTGTTCCCGAGTGTAGCAAGCCGTGAAACCCTCGCACAGGGATGGATAACATTGGTAAAACGTTCGGCTGGCAATCCTAAACCATAGATAATGTCTCTGCGCGACATATATGAACCGGGACTCCCCGGCACCGCCAAGACCAGCGCATCAGGATAATCGGCAAATGCTTCTCTGCCTAACACTGGCTGTCCGGCTACGCTAATTCCCCTTTTCTGTGGCGTATCGTCAACAAAGCCGATGAAATCATAACTGTCCTCGATACAATCTAGTGCTTCCAAGCCATTGCCGTTACAGGGAAATATCAACAGCTTTTTCATTTCCTACTGTCCTGCAAACGAGCCTAGGTTGTCACCTCGTCCTTAGCAAGAATGGCGATTGCTTCACAAACTTCTTCGCATTGTGCCTTTGTTAATTCAGGGAACATCGGCAGTGAAAGCACCTCGTTCGCGGCGCTTTCGGCATGAGGAAAATCACCTTTTACATAGCCCAAATCGGAATAGGCGGGCAACAAATGCACTGGAATCGGGTAATGAATGCCAGTTTGGATACCTTTGGCATTTAACGCATCCTGCCATTGGCTTCGATTTTTAGTCCTTATTGCATAAACGTGATAAACGTGGCGCGCATAATCCATTTCGATTGGCGTGGGAACTCCACTATCGGCAAGCAATTGATTATAGTACCCCGCCGCCGTTCTCCGGCCTTCCGTCCATTTTTCCAAGTATTTCAATTTAACCCGTAATACCGCACCCTGAATACCTTCCAAACGATAGTTGTAACCTTTTAATTCGTGATGGTATTTTTTCTCCGCGCCCCAATCACGCAACATCCTAATCGTGCGGGTATAATCGCTATTATTCGTAGTTACCATCCCGCCTTCGCCGTAAGCGCCCAAATTTTTGCCTGGATAGAAACTAAAACAACCCATGTCGCCCATGCTGCCTGCTCGTTTTCCCTTATATTCTGCGCCATGCGCTTGGCATGCATCCTCAATCACGACCAGGTTACGGCGTTTGGCAATTTCTAGGAGGGGATCCATCTCCACTGTCTGACCATACAAGTGGACAGGTATAATAGCTTTAGTACGCTCGGTAATTGCCGCTTCGATAGCGGTAACGTCCATCGTGAATGTCTTGGGATCGATATCGACGAAGACCGTCTTTGCGCCAGTGTAATAAATCGCCGCAACAGACGCCACGAAAGTAAAAGGTACGGTAATCACTTCGTCGCCCGGCCCGACACCCGCAGCCAGTAGCGACAGGTGCAGCGCACTTGTGCCCGTATTTACACCGATACCGTACTGTGCGTGGCTGTAGGCGGCAAATTCCTGCTCGAAAGCAGCCACTTCGCTGCCCAAAGTAAACTGGCAGGTTTCCAGTATATGTTGGATCGCAGCGTTTACTTCGTCTTTAATACTCGCGTATTGCGTTTTTAAATCGACAAATGGAATCATACCACTTTACTCCCGCGCCACATTGGGGCTGCATTGAGCTTTACCGAACGGCCATGCTCGCTCATAGACCGGGTTGCGGCTTCTATTAACTGAACCACACGCATACCGAGTTTGCCATCGGTATACGGCGTTTTATTATTGGTAATACAATCGACAAAGTGTTCGCCTTCAATTCTAAGCGCTTCACTGCCATTAATTTGAGGCGCCCACATGTCACCTGTGCGATAGCCTACACGCATTTGGTATATTTTTTGTGGATCGTCGGTAAAACTAATGCCTTTATCGTACACTTTTATTTTCTCACTGGGTTCTAAATCGTCGTAGGTAATCATTTTTTTACTACCGCCAATTAATATTTGGCGTACCTTAACCGGCGCTAGCCAATTGACGTTGCAATGAGCGATCATGCCGGATTCGTAGAACAATGATATGTAAGATAGATTCTCAGGCGTTCCAGGAAAATGATTAGTTCCGACTGCAGAAACAGAGAGTGGCTGAACCCCGAATAAATAATCCAAAATCGCAAAATCATGCACCGCAAGATCGGAAATCACACTTACATCGCGTTGAAATAAACCTAAGTTAACCCGGATAGAATCGTAATAATAAATGTCCCCTAAATCACCTTTGTTAATTAATTCAGCAATCTTCCGGACAGCGCCAGTGTATATAAACGTGTGATCGACGATTAGAACACGTTTGCGCTTTTCAGCTTCCTCAACAAGTTGACTAGCTTGATCTGTAGTCTCGGTCATGGGTTTCTCAAGCCATAAATGCTTGTTAGCTTTCAATGCCGCCATACCCAGATCAAAATGAGTGCTTACCGGGGTTGCTATCGCAATAGCATCGATCTCCGGATTATTTATCATTTCTTGAAAATTCGTCGTCGTCTTTACACCTGGATAACGTTTTTGAACTAATTCCAGTTTTTTAGGATCCAGATCAGCCACACAAGAAACTGTTAACCCCGGCGTTTCAGCAAAATTTCTAACTAGGTTTGGCCCCCAATAGCCATAACCTATAACTCCAATATTCACCATAATGTTATCAACCTGATTTAAGAATCAAAACCTAATTTTAGGCGCTTTAAACAAAAATTTTCGCCTGCTTAATGATATGTGCAATTTACCTTCCGGTATTTTTATTAACTTCAATACTATTAATCAGCCTTTTTAAGGTTTGACAGTTCGTACTCTTAAAACTAAAAATGTGAAGCGAGCCTAAACACGTTAAACCTTTCGGAAAGGTCAAGCCGGGCGGAAGTTAAAACTTCATAAGGCCATATTAATAAAACCATTTAGATACTTATTTTTTTGAACGGATATCGCCAATTACACGAGCGGGAACACCGGCGACAATGGCATAATCCGGCACATCCTTGGTTACAACCGCACCGGCACCGACTAAAGCGCTCTTCCCAATAGTGATACCGCAAAGTATTGTTGCATTGCTGCCGATGGACGCAAAGTCTTTTACTCGGGTGGGGATCATTTGCCAATCGGCTTCTGTTTGTAAATTACCACTAGCATCGACAGCTTTAGGATAAACATCATTTGTGAACATCACACCGTGACCCACAAACACACCGTCGTCTATTTGGACGCCTTCACAAATAAAGGTATGGCTAGAGATTTTGCATCTGGCTCCTATGGATGCGCCTTTTTGTATTTCTACAAAGGTCCCGATCTTCGTATTCATCCCAATCCTGCAGCCGTATAAATTAACAAGATCGGGATGATAAATGGCTACATTCTCACCAAGTTCAACATCATTTGTGATCATTAATTACCGCTCTCCTTAAGTTGTGTTTAATAACGATCCATCACTTTAATTAATGAATAGTAGTCTAAAACAGATAATTTTTTATAATTTTATGTGTTAATAAACAGATCATTTTTTGGGTTTGCCAAATTACTATTGATAGGTAATTTGAACAGCTACCCAATCCAGGTAGAAATCCCTATCGTTAGCGCCCGACAAACCGGATGCGACGTTAGCAATACGAACTCTAAAGTTAGCATTGGTTAACTGCGTGGCGCTCCAAGTTCTCCCCCAAGTGTTTGTAGTTGAACCTAAGGTATAAGTAGCTTCTGTTGTCGTTAAGGTTGACGTATTGATTGCCGTTACCCAGTTAACTCCACCGTCCCATGACAACTGTACGCACATTTTAGGAGCGTTCGGAAAGAACACGGATCCTTGGCTATCGACACGGGCATCCAAGCGAATTTGTATACCTCTAATTGCCGCAGAGGACGGTATCGCGAAACCAAAATCGCGGTAAATATGCCGGTCTTTACCGGTCGATGTGCAAGAGGAACTTGTTGTGGTGCCGCTATTTGTATCGACTGCAAATATGCCATCATTAGCATAAGCGCTTGTTGGAGAAGTTTGGAAACCGTTGTTGTCTCCGCTACTGGTTGTTATTGGAACGTTAGCCGTGGGGGAAAGGTAACCGGTGGATACAATGGGCGCAGCTTGAGTCGTTGCGGAAACGATTGAAGAATAACCGCTTAAATTACCTGCGG
The DNA here is from genome assembly GCA_002483425.1 of Methylococcaceae bacterium UBA7658. Taxonomy (GTDB): domain Bacteria; phylum Pseudomonadota; class Gammaproteobacteria; order Methylococcales; family Methylomonadaceae; genus Methyloglobulus. Next base: position 18,689 of record DLHW01000029.1, on the reverse strand, counting down.
CATCAATTGCCCTTAGCCTATATTGATAAGTAGTAGCCGGTAATAATCCTGTATTTGCAAAACTAGTTGCCGCCACGGATGTCAGAAAACTAAAGTTTATGCAACTCGCACCCTGGCACCGTTCAATTTGATAACCAGTTACCCCAACGTTATCTGAGGATAGGTTCCAGCTCAAATTGATTTGAGTGCTACTGAACACAGAAGTAGTTACACCCGTTGGCGTAGCAGGCGGAATATTATCCAGTGTTGTTGCCGAAATTGCTGTTGAATATCCACTAAAGTTACCCGCTGCATCGACCGCTCTGACTTGATAACGGTAAGTTGTCGCTGATACTAAGCCCGTATCGCTAAAGCTGGTGTTAGACACCGACGCAAGAAACCCAAAATTAACACAAGACGCACCGGCGCAGCGCTCGATTTGATAACCTGTCACTCCAACATTATCGGTGGATGCCGCCCAACTCAAATTAATTTGTGTAGCGCTGGCTACATTGGCTGACAATGAAGCCGGGGCAAGCGGCGGCGTGACATCTGGCGTTATCGTTAAAATACTCGAGTAACCGCTAAAATTACCCGCCGCATCGCCTGCGCTGACTCTATAGCGGTAAACGGTACCTTCAGTTAATCCAATATCGTTGTAGGCAGAAATAACAGGAGTGCTAAGCGGTAAGAATGTAGTACAACCGGTCCCGGCGCAGCGCTCTACTTGATAAACCGTAACTGCGGTGTTGTCCGAAGAATCGTCCCAATTTAAATTTACTTGAGTTCCGTTAATTACTATAGCCGATAAGTTTTGAGGTATCGTCGGTGCTGTCGTATCGTTGCCCGTCCCAACATTAACCGTGACACCGGAGCCAGGAGTTTCTTTATTCAAACTATCATCTATCGCACGGGTTCTTATGGTCAAAGTACCGTTTGTCGATGGGGCAGTAAATATGTAAGACCAATTTTCACGCCCAACAGCGGGATGCCACGCGCCGCCGTTAATTGAAACTTCAACGCCGGCGACCTGACCGCCCGCATCAATTGCCGAACCGGCAACATTCACACTCGTACTGGGCGCAATGGAGACACCTGCTACCGGACTACTAATCACCGAACTAGGTAGGACATTATCAGTCGAGGCGGCAGCCGTAATTAAACCAGCTTGTAAAGTTGCTGGCTGCACATTCATGTCCGCAAACAAATTAACGGTAGCTTGTTGCATAGCCGAATTTGTTTGTGTGCCAGCCCGGTCATGATTGCTATCCAGCCCCCATGACCATTGTACGGTGCCAGCGCCAAACACCTTGGCGCCGCTCTCTGCAAGGTACATATTTAGAGAGTGAACCGCAGTACCGCTTCCGAAATTTGAACCGAAATCAGTTAAGACCGGCGCATCTGGAACTATTGTCGTCGACATTCGTATTAAACCTGCCGGACGGAAGCCGTTGTCGATGTCTTCATCCCATTCATAACCTAAAGTACCGAAAGGCAGGGTAATTGTGGAGCCTAACGGTTGATTCGCCGCCGCGGTGTTTCGCCAGAACCGCAGCTTACCGTCCGCGGCTGGCACTTGAATACTCGTAGTTGCACCGTCGTTTACGGTAAATAAGGTACCGGTCAATTCATTTTCCGGGAAGCCGCCATCGGCGGGAGGACTGAAGCGTGGATCGCGCCAAGTGCCTGTCCAAACATTCGATTGTGGATCGATTTTTGCGCCTGCATGTGTTTCTTTATAGCAAACTAGAGTCCTGTAGCTTTCTACTCCCAAGTTACCGCCAGCGCTTGTGATATTGTTTTCCCAGCGGGTTTTCCAAAACACTTCATTTCCGCTCAAGAAAACTAAATTAACTGGGTTTGTTGCTGAATCTCGTGCCGACTGGACGTTAGATCGTTGCTGCCCAGACCAGTATTCGTCATGTCCAACGGATAAGAATACTTTATGATTGGTTATCAAGCCGCCTAGCCTATCGCTATCGACCCCAGTGAAATAGCTCACGTTATATCCGTTAGCTTCTAACCAGCGAATCATTGGATACTCAGCATTGAAAACCCAATCTTGACCGTTATCGACGTTGCGAGTACTGAACGGGCGATTATAACTTACCTTGTAGGCACGTCCGGCAGGCGAACCTGTGTAAAAGCTATTACCCCCATAGTTATTGTATGCCTGCCATGTGGTATCTGCCGTTTGAAACAATATATCGGAATGGCTCGAATCGTCTCTAACGATAAAAAAGATATGACTGGCTAATCCCGTGCTGGTCCCGTCTTCCCGGACAGCTTTTGCAAAATAAACACCCGATACCGCATCGTTTGGCACCGGCCAAGAGGCGGATTCAGCCCAATTTCCGCAATCGATTAGCCCCGTTGCTATTTCATTGATACAAGCCGGTTGAGTTTGAGGTAGGCCAGCGGATGGTTGGACGGTGGCGATTAATCTTGCGCCATTACCATTGTAATAACCCATCCGGTAAATTTCCAAGCGGTAATCCGTGGCGGGCGTATCGATTTTAAATCTTACTGTCTGCCCCCGGTTTACACTGATATCCGTAGCATAACCTTGAATAGTAGAACTACCGGCGCCAACAATGTCCCAAGTCGTGGAAGGCGTACCGGTTTTAGTGTTTTCGCACACGATGGGATTACCTCCCGGTAAACATGGATCCACACCTGTGGTAAAGGACCAAGTGTAATCCGAAACAAGCGCATTGCCTGAGATGTCTTTTACCCCATTAACGCCGCCAATAACTTTCGCTGTATAGACTGTATTAAACGCCAAAGGATTTGCCGGTGTTATTGAAGCACTTCTATCCAACGCGCTGTAACCGATTATAGCTGGCACTAAATTGCTGCTAGAATCGCGCAACTCCAAATTTGACGTACCGTCAATTGTCGTTGAATTCATAGCTTCATTGAATGTCACCTTAATCGGGCTCGCAGGTATCACTCCACTAGCATTGGCGGCCGGTTGTGTGGAAATGACAGCCGGTGGAGTCACATCCGGACCGATATTTGAAGTAAATACGATATCCACCCAGTAGTTAGTGGCTTGGAAATTATTCGCAGGAAACCCGCCACTACCGTATTGATAAACACCGTTACCGGCACTTTCACCGCTGCTAAAAGCGTACAACGAGCCATTGGTAACTCCGGAATTAAAATAATTGCTATCAGCCGAATAACGTCCTGTCGGCGCTAAATAAGATGCAACGTAGGTAAGGCCAGCTTGTATTTGGACAGGCGCATCAAAATTAACGCTTTGCCAACCGGACGGCGTCTCATTTTCAAAAATCGCACTCGCTATTAAGTTGCCCGCACTATCCCACAACTTACCGATATGAGTACCGGTGTTAGCGCTACCTTTATAAAACCGGACGCCGCAAATATAACCATCAATAGAAGATCTGAATTTAACGCCAAGCTCTACAGAAGAGCTATCTGAATCAGAGAGAATCGTCGGCGTAGGATTACCCGGCCAGATTGATTCCGTCGCACCACTACAGCTCGATGTAGAAATAGCACCGGTAGAAAACGACCAAACGAAATCATTCGCCAAAGCGTTACCGGCTGCGTCTTTAACAGTAGGACCTGTAGTTCCGCCTTTGACGGTTACTGTATAGGAAGACGATTCTGCAAGCGGGCTATTGGACGTTAGGGTCGCAGTTCTCGATCCCTGATTATAAACTACGGAAGAAGCAACTAAAGATGTCGATGGCGCAGGACCACGCAACTCAAAAGACGGTGAAGTTGTACTTCCCGAAGGAACTATACTTTCCGCAGTCATTGACTCATTAAAAGTAACACTGATCGAAGTATTAGGGTTAATACCTGTTCCATTTGCTGCCGGAGTATGACCTGAAACTAACGGGGGTATTAAATCCGGTCCGATATTTGTGGTAAATACGACATCCACCCAGTAATTACTAGATGAAAAAGTATTACTTGGAAATATTGCGGCGGAATTATAACCATAAAGACCATTTCCGCCATTTTCCCCATCTCTCAACAGGTGTATCGGACCATTATCCACACCGTTCGCTGCGAAAAACCCATTAGAAGCAGTGTAATTACCAGTGGGCGCATGATAAGAAGCCACATAAATAGTACCGGCATTTATTTGCACAGGCGTGACAAAATTAAGTTGCTGCCAACCCGGGCTGATTGAGGTAACAGTGCCTGTAGCTAACTGTTGCTGGCTTGACGCATCCCAGAGACTAGCTTGGAAAGCCGCGCCAACAGTTGCTTGATGGAAACGGATACCGGTTATCCAGCCATTAATGTCAGAACGGAATGTAACCCCTAATTCAACGGAATTAGAGTCATTCGCCGGTAATACGCCTGGATCGGTCGTATTGGACCATGCGCTACAACCCGATGAGGAACAAGGATCAACTCCACTGGTAAACGACCAAATATAGTCCGAAGCCAGAGGATTGCCGTATAAATCTTTGACACCGTTACTCCCTCCTTTCGCTTTAACGCTGTACGTTGTCGATACGGCTAACGGCGAATTAGGGGTTAGCAATGCGGTATTGATATCCGCGTTATAACTAATTACAGCCGGAACCAGATTTTCTGAGGAATCCCGTAACTCGAATGTCGAAGGATTAATAGTTTCGGCATTAATCGGTTCGCTGAATGTCGCCGACACACTTGAGGATAAATTAACACCCGTCGCACCGGCTAAAGGCGAATTTGAAGCAACTGTCGGTGCTGTGGTGTCGGCACCGTAGGTTGCAACATAATTGCCCGGAACGCCAGTAAAAGTAGCATACACTACTCCTTTTATTGTCTTGATTGTAAAAGAAGTATCAACATTATTAACTTTTAAATTAACTAATATCCCGCCAATCGAAGTATACGGCAGTAAAATTTGCAAACCATTTTGCGGCACTGTAGTACTGGCGGCGCCTTGAGTAACCGAAAAACTCAGGGTGTTTGTGCTCCACGACATAGCGCTAAAGAATGAGCTATTCCTGAAATCCAGCCAATTCAACATCTGCCTGCTTGTAATAATAGGTACGCCACGGGCCACCGCTGACGAAACCACAGCTGTAGATTCTGGAATAGTACCGAGATCGGTATGCGCATTAACGGTCACTGCGCCAAAATAGCCTTCGGCGCCCAGTGCTTTATTTAATAAAGTATCGATATGCAACGGGTAGCTTTGACCCGATTCGTCAGTTAACTGTGTGGCTACTTGATAAACATCTACGAAAGAACCGTCAAGATCGGCGAAACGCATCGGCATTCCAGATCCGCTGAAATATCCCGGCCGGTTTAAAATCCAACTTGGCGGCCAATAGTAATAGGAGGTGTCTAGCCTCATGCCATTAGCCAACTGAACTTTGGCAGAATTTGCCCAATCGCTCCAGGCGATACAATGATGGCGCTGGGTTTCTAATGTAATTCCAGGAAAATTACCCGCAAATGCAGTAATTTGTTGAGTATAGAAATTTTCAAGCTGAGTTTGAGTATAATCCGCACAGTCAGTATTAATGTGAAGTCCAACTTCAAACCCTTGATTATTGAACGCAAGTGCGTTTTGCAATGTGGTTTGAGTTTCAGAAGCTAGAGAAGTGCCGGGGTAAACATAGGATGTCCCCCTGATACATTCCCAATTTTGCACCGAACATCCAGGCTGGCTTGCCGCCGAGAAGGAATTAAACCGGCCAAGCGTACCGCCGTTTCCGTGATCGTCCCCTGTCATAATAACGACAGCTTTCAAATCGCGAGGGAAGTACCAAAACCTGGGCAAAGGTTTTTTGTCGCGATTCATTTCAAGAATCAGATTCGCTAATAACCGTTGCTGTTCGTCGGCTTGAGGAATAATGACTTTATCGAGGTTCACCCAATCGGATTGAGGATCAGTTACCGCATTACCGAAAAACTTATCGTCCGGACGTATTGGAGAGAACCCGTCTCGTTCTTGGGTTGCCCAAGCCGGATTTCCTTGCCGGGTATAGACTACAGATTTAGCCAAATCGTACGTAAACGCTGCAGCTTGACCGCCGGATGTTCCTACCGTTCTTAACGAAATAGCAGGATTAGCCGTCGCTGTAGTGGTATTTGTATAAAGCATAGCAATGCTTGCCGCACCGCTACCGGGAGTAATTGTGTACCGGTCTGCAACGCCGTGAAACTGCATCGTTTCACCTACGATCCCATTACCTGGAGTGACAGACGTATCAACTAATAAATAGCCGTTGTTTAAAGGCGCCTCGCTAGTATCGGTCAAGCCGAGTAAGTTGGCTAATTGTTTGTCCGGATGCATTGCAATTAAATTACCGCCATTGTTAACCCACACGCTTAGCATTGAAACTTGCGCCGCCGACAATGTCATATCGGCCAAAAGTACAACATCGTAGTTTGTGAGTGTTGGGGCGGTAACCGCTGCTATGTCGGCTACGGCAAACTCGTTTAATCCCTCTGTCCGTAGAATTTCCGCATAATATTTGCCAAAGGTAGGAGAACCAGACGTTATAACTAAAATCGAGCCGCCCGGACCTTCATTGGGGTCGGGTAAAGCAGCTTCTGCACTGGGCACAGCCCATTCTAAAGCTTTAGCAAATAACGTTAAAAAAAAAGAATCTGCGTTCTTTTCGGAAACGTGCTGAGTTGTATTTATGTTGACTGATAATTGTAAGTTGTTTGAATGAGCGCCTTCATCGTTAAGACTGACGCTTCCGCTACCAGCTGGAACGGTGATTGTTTCGAGTTCCGAACCAGAATCGGTATCCAATTCTGATATCTCACTGTTTTCATTCGCAATATGTAGTTTTTCTGCCGGGTCAAAAACCAAGGCATTTACCGCAGATGTTTGATTGCCTATTTGTTTTTTTAATTTACCGGATTTCGCGTCCCATACTAATACCCTGCCATCCTCGCCACCGCTGATTAGCTTATTTCCTCGAGGATTAAACGCCACGGTTCTTACAGCCCCCTGATGGCCGCTTAAGGTAGTTTTCTGTCCGGCTTCGTTCAAGTTCCATAAAATGACATTGCTATCGGCGCTTGCGCTGGCAAGAACCGTTCCGTTGGGATTGAACGCGAGCGCATTAACCTCGTCCGAATGGCCTTGTAGCGTCCGGCCGATTTTGCCGGTTTTCATGTCCCACAACAAAATCCGGTCTTCCGCCCCTGCACTGACTAATATACTACCGTCCGGACTGAACGCGAGCGCATTCACGAAATCCGAATGACCGGTAAAAATAGTTTTTAATTTACCGTGTGCGGCATCGAATATAAATACCCGAGTATCTTCGCCAGCAACTGCAATAAATTGGCCGTCCGGACTTACCGCTAGGGCTCTAGGCGGGTGTTCCGGACCGTAAAATGTTTTGATATTATTGCCTGTTGCATCATTCCAAAGTTTTATTTCGGTGTCTAAACCGGCCGTTACCCATTCTTTAGTTTTTTCTCTGAATGCCAAACCGACAATAGCGCGACGATGATGTCCGGAAACATTCCAACGTTGATTGCCGTGCTTCTTAAAGATCCGTAGCGAACCATCTTCGCTGGCAACACCCATTTCTAAACCATTTTGGCTTAAGGCAACTGCTCTTACACCTTTCCATTTATGCGGGTTTCTTTTTTTCTTGCGGAATTCTTTTCTGTCGCCGGCAATCGATTGCTTATCAACAGCCGCAAAAGATGGGTTTGAAACCGGTTGGACGTTTGATACTCTAGGCGTTACAGTTTGCGATGATATATCCGGAACCGATGCATTCGTAGCTGTTGATTGGAAACCGGTTAAAACGTTATTAGCTAAAGCCAGTTGAACGGATTGTTTTTCAATGCCGGTCGACAAGTCCCAAATACTTAATTGGCCTTCTTTGGTTACCGCCGACAACAATGATTGTTTAGCGTTAAAGGCCGTTTTTACTATACCGCCGCTTAGTCCCGTTAAAGTACGAGAGAAATTTCCATCCGGTAGCGACCAAAGGCTAATGCGGTAATCGCGTCCTGCAGTCGCTAAAAAAAGTCCGTCTTGACTAAAAATCAGATCATCGACAGCAACCCCACCTTCGGTAAGATTGTTAAAAACAAGGTGACCGGTTAACGCATTCCACAAGCTTATGCTTGACTCGTCGCTATTAGCCGCGCTGGCAATATATTTACCATCACCACTAAATCTGATTATCGAAGGCTTATCTTGAGCGTTAAGAGTATTTTTTAATGCGCCGGAAACCAGCTCCCACAATTTAATTTGTCCGTCTTTCGCAACGGTAGCGAGCACTTTAGCGTCAGGACTAAACGCGGCATCGACAATTTCTGATTCTGACGATATTTCCAGGTGTAACCGGCCGGTAGTCCTATTCCACAACTTTACCTTTGGTTGTGCACCTTTATTTACACTAATTAGAAATCTGCCATCGGGACTAAATAAGGGCACATTCTCTAAGTGATATTGATTAATCGATAACGCTTTGGCGAAGCCGGTATCTATATTCCACAAATAAAGCCCATGTTCAAAATCAACACCGGCTAGATTTTTTCCATCCGGACTGAACTCAATAGAACGTAAGTCCCCGCTAATTTCAGCCAAGGAAATAGAACCATGTTCCATACCGGTAGACGCGTCCCACAGAGTAATTGCATTTTTACCAAAACTGGCTAATGTTTTTCCGTCCTTGCTGATAGTCAGCCCTTCAATCGTATCGTTTTGAGAATCGAATTGCGACCAAAGAATTTGACCCGTTGAGGCCTCGCGCAAATTGATAGCCCCGTTTTGTTCGATTACAGCAAGCAGACTGCCGTCATGACTGAATACAATAGGGATTTGAGTCGCTGTTTTAATGCCATAAGAATAAGTTGGAAAAGCAATGCCCGCCTTTGCTTCTCTGATAAATACGGATGCTCCCTCGATCTGAACGCAAATTGCACCCATCAAGAGGGTTAGCACGAAACTTTTTAAAAAATTAAAATTACTTTTCCAAATGTTCATTTGTTTGCTCCCACAGGAACTCATTGCTCAAAAAAGGCTGAACTTAAAACTGATTATGAAACGTTATAATAATAAAAGCGTATTTTTTACTCGGCCATATCCTTTTCGGGGCTGAGTAATGCTTTAGTAATCTTCAAAATACGCTTTGTTAACAAATTTAAAGGGCTCCACGGCACAGTAAAACTTCTTTTACTGTCCTTATTAGTATTTTCAAATCGAGCCAAATCGACCATGTTTGTAAATAGCGGACATCTAATCGCACAGCATCGTCAAATCCCGTCCGGCTTCTTCCTTCCACTTGCCAAAGCCCGGTAATACCCGGTTTCATTTCTAATATCCGCCGTAAATGCCAGGTCTGATATTCTTCAGCTTCGTAGGCAAGCGGAGGGCGCGGCCCCACTAGGCTCATGTCGCCTTTGAGAACATTGTACAATTGCGGTAATTCGTCGATACTGGTTTTACGGATAAACTTTCCAATAGGCGTAATGCGCGGGTCCGCGGTCAATTTATAAAGCGGACTATCGTTATCGCCTTGATTAACCGAAGCATCGCCTCCATTGATCAATTTCGCCACATAATCCTTGTGGATTTGTTCATCGCTATCAACAAACATCGATCTGAACTTGTAAAATGTAAAAGGCTTGCCTTTTACACCCAAACGAATTTGTTTAAAAATAACCGGTCCCGGCGAACCCCGCTTTATGAGCAGCGCAGTTCCTAGCATAAGAGGGGATAATATAACTAAGGCAACTATTGAACCCAAAATATCGATAAATCTCTTAATTTTGAGGCTGAACCAAGAATTTTCCGTTTCGTCTTCGAGAATTAAGTCGATTACTTCAGGGCAAACGTAACCCTTTTTAGTTAAACTCTCAAATATAGCATCCGGATAGGTTGACACTGAAATAGAAAATTGCGGATTGATAAAGCAGCTGCGTATTTTTTCAGCGCTTCTATTAGCGCCATTGGCGTCCGTATAGGGCAATATAACACCCAATGTGCGTTGATCTATGAAGCCCACAATATCGGTTTCGCGAAGTTTTATTTTCACGAGTTTTGATATTTCGCGAATTACGGACGCACCAGATTTCTTCTTCGTTTTAAAAAGCTTAATTAAAATAATCGACAGAGCGGAGCCAGATCTTTGCGCCCGGTGTTTTTCCAAACGCAACAAATCCAAAAAACGGTGCTCATCGACGAATGAGTCAAGTTCTATCTCTATTTTTTTAATCAAAGCTTCTTTCTCGGCTTCAGTTGGTTTATTTGAACCGTTTGATAAAGCTTCGGTTTTAATTCGCATGGTACTGTTCATAGATTAACCTATCAAGAGCTTTGGATTAATGCCCGTTGTAAATTTTATAAAAGAATTGAAGATTGCGATATACGTATAATTACCTATAGCAATGCGAATTAGTTCATGGAAAACGGTCGTTTTGAATCATCACGCAAAAAATAATTTAAATTTCGAAAACAGCCACACACTTAATTAAAGTTAAGCAGTTAGTTTAAAATTTATAGCTGTTAGCCTTACAAGCACCCTAACTGTATTGAGCGGATCAGTCTATCGGCTTGACCACGAACCACCCAGGTCAAGACTGGTTTATCGTATTAATTTATTTGCTAAAATAACCGGCGAATCGGTAAAATCGATGGAGTAGATCAGGTTTGGATGAGTAAGTTCAATACGATGCGCCTCTTAATTTAAATCTCTCCTCCTATTTTAGCATCCCTAACCCTTCCGATTTGTTTTTTATTAGCCGCATTACTCTATCGTTACGTTATTTATTATGTTGAAGACAATGAATAAACGGTATTATCAAACCGCCAATGAGCATTAATACAGGCGTTAAAACTGAAATGCTTTGGATTGTCAATGCAATAAAGAGATTTTTGATTAAAGCCGTAAAAATGAGTATACCTGGCGCACTGGTTAGAAGCACGGCTATCGGATGAATATTGGCCTTAACCGGCGTTGTAATTACAAAAAATAGGCTTACTCCCGGCAGCATTGCAGCTAAAGGCCAAAACAAAATAAAACTTGCGCCAACGAACCATATACTACAAAAACCTAATATTATCATCCAGATCAGCATAACCCCGAAAAGAAATTCCAGAGGTTTTAGCCACTTATAGAGATAGGTCAAGAGTAACCAAAATAGAACGATATCAAGTACAGAAAACATCAGCAACAGCACGGCGTTATCATTGATACTCTCTTGAAAAACATTAATATTTTTATATTGAAAACTCCGGATAGCCAGCCAAAATAACTGATTGATCGAACTGAATGTAGTTACGATGACTGGAAAAACCGCCGTTCCTGCCAATACCATACGCCAGCGGATTTTTTGGGCCTTGATGCCGTAAATCATCGTGACCATAAACAGAGCAGCCAGCATCGTAAAATGCGTTAAAACCCAATGCTCTGGATAATGAACAAGGCCGAACCCTGGGACATCGAAATAAACGCGATTGGCCTCTGTTAATTCCTCGAGCGAGGAATTGCCAAAGTATTTAACAAGCCCGGCCATAATATCGCCTTCGTGTTGTAAAGTGCCCTGATTTAAGTGTTCGGGCCGGTCTAGAGGGCTATGGTAAACCCTAGCACCATCAATGGCGGCGAAGTTCATACCAGGTATACCCGATTGTTTTAAAAAAGAAAAATCGGTGTCATTCGGCATTTTTTTATAGACTTCGTACATCAATGAATTGGCTAGCACAAAGGGCACGGAATCAGCTAATCCCTGGATAAGTTTACCGTTTCCCGTGCTGGTCTCGAACATCATGAACGCCCCGCTATTACCCCGGTATTCGAAATTTAGCGCTAACCCAACCGTTTTTGCCCACGGGTGATGCTTAACAAACGCACGAATGCCTAACAAACCAGCTTCTTCGCCATCGGTGAACAAAAAAATCACATCGTTTTGAAGCGGCGGAACATATTTGATCATTCTCAATGTTTCCAGCAACGCCGCGACGGATGCGCTGTTATCGGCGGCTCCCGGCCCGAACGGAACCGAATCGTAATGCGCCGTAAGAAGCAAAGCTTTACCGCTCGCCTTCCCTGGCGCTTTAACTGCAATGTTATGAATGCCGATAGCCGTTTTTTGCAATGGGCTTACATTTATTTCAGACTGGATTTCCGGTTTTAATCCAAGCTTATGTATTTGCCCGGCGATATAGCGGCGCACTTGCTCATTTTCAAGGCTACCGCTAGGATGAGGTTTCGCTCCGATTTGCCGAACATGAGCCATAGCGCGAACTGAAGAAAAACCGGTTAATGGGGCGTCCGGTAACGCCGGGTCCGGCGGTGAAAGATGTTGTAAACTGACCCAAACAAGAACAACAATCCCGAAAATAATTATTCCGAGACGGAATGAGTTGTTTAATTCTAAGTCATGCATTTTGAGCAACATCGGTAGGCATAAGCATTAAAACACTGGATTAAAACGTAATGCTAAACCGGATAGAAAACCGGTTCAAATTACGCTTAACCGGCAACTAAAACCCGGTTAAAAGCTTTACGATTATTGGCGCTGACTACCGCAAACTCCAAATTACTTGAACCGGCAAAATGCATTTTCGCTTTTTCAATAATGGCCTCGGCTGACCCGGCGCTTTCAACCGCACAAAAGCCGGTCGGTCCCCAGGATGTTTGGCCGGACCCAACGGCGCCTTCCCGGTTAAACCACGACATCGCGGCGGCAACTTCGCCGCTGGCATAGATACCGCCTTGAACCGGGGCAAAATATTTTCCGATTGAAACTTGTAATTTCGAGATAACATCGCCGAACTTCTCAAGATCGTGCTCGGCAACCGCAGGCAATGCCTGCATCATGATCAGATAAGATAAGTGCTCCGCATCGCTTCGCGAGAATAAGGGCAACGCATCGAAAGCCGCGCGTTCTTGTTCGCCGTGTAAACCTTGTCCGCGCCGGTCGAAAACCAAAATAAAGCGCCAGTCCGCCGGTAACTCTAAATGAGAAAGCACTGGCGGAACAAGGGTTTTTGCGCCTCGGCCGCCGTCGACAACTAAACCGCCGTATTCAAACACGCCGATGCCGATCCCGGACCGTAAACCTCGATCCATCATCGAAGCAATTTCGCGCACCGATAAGCCTAATTCGTAATACGTATTTAATGCGGAACCGATCGCCAACGCCATTTGCGTTCCGGAACCTAATCCCACATGTTCGGGAATTGCGGTTTCAATGTTGATTTCGACTTGATCGGATATAGCCATTGCCCGGCATAACTGGGTTAGACAGCGTCCGGCGCGTTCCGCCGAAGGTCCAGCAATCCGGCGTTGAGTTGCGGGCGATAAGGTCAAACGGGTTTGAATTTCGTTTAACGCTACACCGATACTGCCGAAATGACGCCCCAACGAACCGCTCAAGTCGATAAAGCCCATGTGCAAACGGGCAGGCGCCGATACGGAGACTCTATATTTGGATGACATACGAATGGCTTTTGAACCGTAATCATTACTTAACCCGGCATTATATCCCCATTGTGTTACAAGCAGGTAAGCTTTGAAAAACTTGCGACAAGTTACTGGCCATAAAATCGCATATTTCAGCCGTTAGCGGATCCGCTGGGTAAATTGACGGCACATAAACCGAATAAGCGCCGGCGGCAACGGCAGCCGCAATACCGGCCGGCGAATCTTCGAAGACTATACAACGCCGGATATCAACCTCTAACTCGGCTGCGGTTCGCAAAAAAATGTCCGGTTCAGGTTTGGCGTTTTGGACATCGTCGCCCGTCACAATAAGAGGGAATCGGTGTTTTATTCCGGCAAGGCTAAGACAGCAGTGCGCATTTAAAGCCGGACTATTGGTCGCTATGCCTACCGGAAACCCGATAGCACCGGCATAATCCAATAAATCGCTGACCCCGGGTTTTACAGGAATACCGTTTGTTTCAATATGTTTCCGCCAATGTTGACTACTAAGCGTTTTAAAGTAACTTACATCGAAATTAGCGCCGAATATTTCAAGTAATTTTTTCTGAATATGAGCAAACCGGTAGCCGGAAAACGATCTAAAAAATTCCGGATCGGCCTCATGGCCCATTGTCTCCAAAGCTAACCGCCACGCTTCAAAATAACCCGGCTCGGTATCCAGCACCAAACCGTCCATATCGAAGATAAACGCGGCATAATCGCTTATAGCTATCATACGATTACTTTAATGTATTCACCTGGAGCTTCCCGGCTGGAACCTACCACAATCCGTTGGCTGCCATTATCCGCTTGTTCCAGCAATCCGGAAATCTCCACCGTCTCGCCGGTAACCGCCTGACCGGTATAAGTAGCGGTAAAGCAGACTACTTCTCTAACCGTTTCATGACTGATACCGTAAACGGCGGGATAATCGAAACTTTGCCGGTCTGCGGTAATCGTGCTACAGACAACAATTTCACCGCATTTCCGGTAGTTAACAGTTTGCTCCATTACCGGCTCGACCACCAAAGTCAAATCGAATTTTCTACCGTTAATCAATCCCTTATTAAATTTCCGCCGCTCGTGCCGAACATAATCTTCCAAAATCAATGCACACGACCGCCGGTCATAGGCTTCTTGCCAATCGCTTTCGGCCAGTGTTTGCATTTGTTGTTTTTCAATGAGGGCCGCCGTCACCGCTCTCGCCTTGTGAAAACTATTCCGGCCGTAAAATACCAAATCGATATCGGAATTAGACTGTTGCGCATTGATTAATAGCGACCCGGTTACACCGGCGGTTGTTAAGTCGATACCATTACTCATAAATAACCGGCATAACGCATATAAATCTTGTTCGACTTTATCGCGCCGCCCGGCCGATAAAATTTGCTGCAGCCGAACTCTGGGATTGTGGTGAATAACAATGCGATCCGTATCGACTCCGTGTAAATCCGCATCCGAAAAGCTCGAATGATAGAGGTAATCCTGATAATACTGACGTAAAAAATCGTTCGCAGCCTTAGTATTGAGCTTTTGCCAACCATCCCGCTCAGCGCCATCCCGCTTAACGTAACGCAGAAACGTCAAGACCTTCTCTTTCCCGCGAAAGCTTTCGGTACCTTGCTGCACAACCGCAAAACAAAGACCTTCTGCAGTTTCGATAAAGTCTTTAGGAACATAGCAATGATCTAATTGAATCATACTGTTATTTTCAAAATTAAAATCATCCCAATCGCTAAGAGCTGAAATTACGCGTTTAGAACCGGATCAATCATCCTCTACTATTCTATCGTTTTGCGCCTCGATTGACCTGGCGTTGTCGCCTTCAATTTTATTGATAGCGGTAATTTGCCCGGACGAGGCTTCAAAAATAGTCTTAAATATAAACCATTGCACATTTTCGCTGTAAGGCGGCGTGGTCAACGAACCCTTGATAATGGAAATGATGGCCGAGATCCCCTTGCACCGGCAACGGCAACAAATCGCTCAGCGTAATATGCTGCCCGCCGATATTGATTACGGAATTAAAAAGTGAAAGTGGGATTTTGCTGATTTCACGTAGCCATTTATTGAATTATTCATTGGCGGTGCATACGGTTGAGTTAAC
This sequence comes from Methylococcaceae bacterium UBA7658, assembly GCA_002483425.1. GTDB lineage: Bacteria > Pseudomonadota > Gammaproteobacteria > Methylococcales > Methylomonadaceae > Methyloglobulus. The sequence continues at coordinate 3,206 of DLHW01000029.1, read as the reverse complement.
TTGAAGCCAAGATTGGCTTGGGCATAATCTGCTTCAAGATGTCGTTTTATTATGAAATAGCAAGCTTTTAACCTATTTCATCCCAGTTCTTTTGCTGCATCTTCGGTGCGGAAAAACACTTTGCCGGGCTTAAGCTGTTCCAGAAACTCGGTTTTCCTCAGTTTGTCCATTACCGGGCCTTTAGCCTCGGCGATATTCAAGGTTTTGCCGCTGGCCTGAATGCGTTGGTTAATAGCTTCGAGCGCTTCCAAAGCGGTTGTGTCGATGTCGCTGACCGAGGTAAAAATGAGTACCACATGGCGGATATTAGGTTGCCGGGTTAACTCATCGGTCAAGTAATCCTCGACAAAATTGATGTTAGCGAAAGTCAGGCTTTCGTCGATCCGCACCAGCAGTAAATGATGCCATGTCTCCACACTATGGCGGTTGACGTTCCGGTAGTGCTCGGTCTTGGGCACCCGGCCCAACACGGCGATATGCGGATGGCTGGCTTTGCGAAGCTGGCTGGCGATAGTCAAAACAATCCCTAACGCGATACCTTGTTCGATCCCGAACAATAGTACGCCGAATAAGGTCACCAATTCCGCAATCCCGTCGCCGCGGTCGTAGTTCCAGGTATGGATCATATTTCGGATTCTTACCAGCCGGAATACCGCAATGATAATGATGGCCGACAGCGCCGCTTTGGGGATGTCGGCGAACCATGAACTACAGGACACCACGGCAAACCCCAGCAAGCTTGCTGCGATTAGCATTGCCATCTGTGTTCGTGCGCCGGCGGAAAAATTAACCATTGTACGGCTAAAACCGCCAGCGACCGGCATTCCGCCGGTTAGCGCCGTTGCCAAATTAGCCGCGCCGAGCGCGGTCAATTCTTGGTTGGGGATGATCTTCTCGCCTCTTAAATTGGCTGTTACCTTGGCGATCGCCACGCTTTCCACATAAGCGATCAAACCGATGAAAGCCGCGCTCGGCAGCAGTAAACGCCATTTGTCCCATACCAGAAAATCCACAGCAAACGGAGGAAAGCCTGACGGTACCGGCCCGACGATCGAAAGGCCGTGTTGTCCATGCAAATCGAGCTTAGTAACAGCCCAGGTAGACAAGAAAATCACGGCCAACGGTCCGCATTTGCTGATTGCGGTCACTAACGACAACGGTGTTTTCATTTGTTTCAATAAGCCGGTTAAAGGCTTGCCGAAAAACACCAGAACAGCCAATGAGATAATCCCTAACGACAGCGTCTCAGGATTATAGCCTCGCACATAGCCAGCATAGCAGTTTATATCGATACCGCATGAAGGTTGGGCTAGTCCTGCTAGAGGCGGCAATTGGCTTAGGATAATCAATATCGCTGCGCCGCTGGTAAAGCCAGCCAAGACGGGATGGCTGATAAAATTAACCAGACTGCCCATATTCGTCAAGGCCATCGCCAGCATAATCAAGCCGCTTTCGGCACCCAGGATCAGGGCGCTTTGACCCGGATCCCCCAAGCTTTTAATTTCCGGTAGCGACAATGCGCTGGCAACCATTATGGCTGCGATGGATACCGGGCCTACCGACAACGCGCGGCTGGTTCCTAGCAGCGCATAAACCGCGGTGGGAATAATACTGGCGTATAAGCCCATTTGTGCAGGTAATCCTGCCAAAATGGCGTAAGCGATGCCTTGCGGCACCAGTAAAATCGCCGTGATGATGCCGGCGAACAAATCGCCGTTAAAATCCAAGCGCGAATAAGTCTTCAACCATGAAAAGATCGGCAGATATTTGACTAGCTGGGCGTTTAGCGAATATCGGGCGGATATTGTCGGGATTGTGCTTGCCATATTTCTTAAGTTATCAACAATATTTTATATAGTAGATACAGAAGCCTAAAAAGGGCGCGGGTTAACAGTAAAATCAGTAATATCGTTAACCCGCAACCAGGGGAGGACTTCTACAAACTACTCTTCTTTCATAAACTTCTCGGCATAAGACGCCAAGTGTGGAATATCGATCCGGTAGCCTTTAAGCATCAAATGCCAATACAGGCAAGGGAAGCCGGTCTTTTTTCCCCACCACCAAAGCCAGCGGTTTTTGCGGGGATCGAGCAGTGGGAACGAGGGCGTGACCTTACCGGCATAAGAAAATTCAGCGAGCATAACCGTACTCAACGAGGTTGTTAACGGGCAGGAGCCATAACCGTCGTACCCTTCCGTCAGGGCTTTTTGACTCATGAGGTTCAGGATGTTATCGACTACCACGGGAACTTGCTTACGCACCGCAGCCGCCGTTTTCGCATTCGAGGTCGAAGTGGCGTCGCCCAGTCCGAAAATGTTGCCGAACTTGTTGTGTTGCAAAGTTTTGTCGTTCACATCAACCCAGCCTGCCGCATTCGCCAAGGGACTTTGCTTGATAAAATCCGGCGCGCTTTGCGGTGGCGTGACGTGGATCATGTCGAATTGTCTAGTGACTTGCGTTTTGTTGCCTTCGCCGTCCGTAACTTCAAAGGTCGCGGTTTTGCCGGGACCATCAATGGCAACCAAGTTGTGGTTGAAATTGGTTTTAATGCCGTAATCTTGCACCACTTTCATCAGCGCTTTGGCGAAAAACGGGATACCAAACATGGCAGGCCCCGCATTGCAGAACTCAATGTTGAATTTATCCAGTATCTTACGTTGACGGAAACGGTCGGCGGCCAAATACATGATTTTCTGCGGCGCACCGGCACATTTGATCGGCATGGGTGGCTGGGTAAATAAGGCCGTTCCCGACTGCATGGCTTGAATCGTTGTCCAGGTGTATTCGACATAATCGGGCGAATAATTACTGCACACGTTGTTAAGACCCAGCGTTTCCTTCAAACCCTGAATCTTGTGCCAATCCAGTTGCAAGCCGGGGCAGACGACGAGGTAGTCGTAACCGATTTTTTCACCTGAACGTAAGGTGACGGTATTCGCTTCGGGCTGGAAAGACTCGGCATAGTCCTTAATCCAGGTGGTGCTGGGATGAATCAAGTCCTTTTCATTACGGGTGGTTTCTTTCATGGTATAAGCACCGCCGCCAATGATAGTAAAACCGGGTTGGTAGTAATGTTTCTCCGACGGTTCGATCAAACCGACTTTGATTTTTGAATTTTGCCGCCGCATGTTGTTGGCGACAGAAACACCGGCAGCGCCGCCGCCGACTATCAATATTTGAAAATGTTGTTCTGACATGAATCCTCC
>DLHW01000006.1:15288-72245 GCA_002483425.1 Methylococcaceae bacterium UBA7658 | reverse complement strand
TTCGCAAAAATAGCGACTCCCCGAAGCAAAATAGCATTCCATGTATTTGTTGCTTGGATGCTGTATCTAGCCGGCTTCTGTATTCCAGCCTTCCTCTTTTACTATTTATTATCTCGATATTTAACCATGCCTGAATCCGCTGCTATCTTTTTTGGAGTCGGCACTCTTGTTGGTATCATTATTGTAACTGTCGGTGTATCCTTATTTTCAGTGTTTTGGTTTTCATATCTGCGTTTCATTGTTGGCATTGAAAAAACCAATGAGGTGGAGTCGCAAGTTAGTAAACACCTAAACATTAAAGTTCTGAAACCAATTTACACTAAAATCAAAAAACTATTTTATGGTTTTCTTCAAGGCGAGGTGCAATAACCAAATGGTAATTTGTGCAGTTCTTTTCCGGCCTAACCTGGCAGTCAAAGGGACGCGCCGGGCGCAGGTGTTTGTTAACCTTTGCCAAGCGGCGCGCCCCTTCCCTTTACGTTAGGCATGTAAGGAACAATCCGATGGATGATTCACTTTGTTTTCGTACAGCTTCAAAGTCTGATTTGCCCGATGTATTACGTCTCTATGCACAGCCTGACTTGGATGATGGAAAGGTGCTTCCAGCGCCTGACGCGGAACGTATCTTTGAGCAAATGTTGCACTACCCCAATTACAAAATTTATGTCGCAGTGAGCGAAGGTCGAGTTGTGGGTACATTTGCCCTGCTTGTCATGAACAACTTGGGACACTTGGGTGCGCCATCGGCAATCATTGAGGATGTCGCGGTCGATCCAATATCCCAAGGGCAAGGCATAGGGAAAGCTATGATGCGTTATGCGATCCAGCTAGCAACCGAATACGGTTGTTATAAGCTGGTGTTGTCGTCGAATCTAAAGCGCGAGCGGGCGCATTCATTTTATGAGTCACTGGATTTCGAGCGTCATGGTTACAGTTTTCGCATCAATGCCTAACATTACGCTCAAGCGGGACACGTCTTTTCGGGGCGGTTTTGAAGGATTGTTATTTTTCCAGCTTCGGCGGCTTCGCTAATCGCCCGTGAAAGGCGCGCCCCTTACCTTTACGTTAAACCGATATGGAGACAACTCAATATTCCCAGGTTGATTTGGCATCTGAGCAGTTGGACAGTGCATTGAAACTGTTCATGGCGAAAGCCCCGAGGTTTGCATCGGCGGTCACACTGGCGGGCGCATCTGAAGAGATACTCGGCAAGATTCTGGAGCGTCAAGGAAAGATGAATGCCATGCGGCACTGGTACCTTGGTAAAGCTGGTAACCATACAGGCTGTAAACCAACACCAACATGGCAACAGCATGCATCAGAAGAAAATTTTGCGCGAAATGTCCTCAAGCACATTCATGACACCGAAGTGATTGCTATTCCTTTTGGCCTTGAGGATGCGGCAGCGATGATGCTGTATAGAGCAATCACCAACTACGAATGGCTTGGTCTGGAAAAGTCTTGGCGAATGGTGAAATTTGAAAGGTGGTTTTGGAAATGGGCGGTTTAACAATTCGCTCAAGCCGACCCGCTTCCGCTTCGCTCTGCGTTAGGCTGTTACTTTTCCACAAATGAGTTCAAATGGATAGCGATTCTTCTAAGAAGGAGTATATATGACCAAAAATGCACGACGATTGGCTCGTTCTCCCATGTTCCATGATTTTATAGAAAAGAACATTCCTCCAGATACAATATGTCGAGGGCAATCTGCGACTCGTATACGCTCTCGCCAAGTATCGGGCGTAAGAAGTTCTATATGAAGAGTAACCCTGTCACCGAAGAGGAAAACATAATGTTTTCCCGTTTTAAAGTAAAGAGTACTCCTATGCCTTGAGATTCAACCGAGAGATGATTGGGGTTGGCTCGCCTAGCTCAACATCATGGGCTTCGCTCTTAGCAAGGATTTACCTGATTTCGCCAAATGGGGTGGTGGATTTCTTGCACTTATTGGTGCTTTAATAAGCGGTATCACCACATTCTTTAACTTCGGGAAGCAGTTCGAAGGGCATCGTGGTATTGGAAACAAGTCCCTAATGCTTGCTGGTAAGTGCGAAACAACTATAGCAAGATGTAGGGATGTAGGGATGGCTTACTCGACATTGGTGGCCTTGATGCTATACTTCAAGAACTCCAAGAACGATGTACAGAAATAAGTAAGAGGCAAAGGCATTTGCTACGTCTAATCGAGACTTCAAGGTTACGCTCAAAAGTGAAACTATCCGCGCTTCTTCCATTAAAAAACGATAAAAAGATACTCCCTAAAACTGTATGTTATTCTGGCCTAACATGGCAGTCAAAGGGACACGCCGGACGCAGGCGCTTTTTAAGGGTTTGTGGTTTATTGGGGTTCGTCGGCTTCGCTTTAGTCTGCCAACCGGCGCGCCCGGTTAGTTTTACGTTGGGCGTATGGGGAACACACTAATGAATGATCCGAGTTTCGAGTCGAAGCGGATGATGTACGAGGCGCTCCGGAAGGAAATTGACGACTTTCTAAAGGAAATCGGGACTCTGGTCACTACCAGCATCCTAGCTTCTGGAGCCGCTTGGGGGTGGATTTTTGTCAATCAAGACAAAATCCCACCGGCGGGGAAATCTCTGCTATTTGTCCCTGCTGTAGTCGTCTTCCTAGCAGGTATGCGAGCTCACGCGCTCCGCGAAGGAACCGTGCGCGTTGCCGGTCATCTCGCTCGACTGGAACGAGCCCTTGGGTTCGATGAACAGCTTGGCTGGCATATTCGTTGGGAAAACGAGCTGCCCACCAGCAAGTTCCTGGGTTGGCGCACCGTATTGCCCAGTCTAGGCACGAATCCGCTCGCTCCAGGGCTTTACATCTTTTGGTTCATTATTTTGCTGCTCAACCTGATTCCGGCAATCCTGCTATACAAATCCTAGGAATTGTTATGCGGGTTGAAGTATACGTGTCGGCGACAATCTCCCGGCAGCCATTGCCTTGGACGGCTGGGGCGTCCAAGGCATGAGCGGTCGCGTTAAGTTTTTGCCGCTTGCTTGGGCTGGGATGCCCAAAACAAGCTTTCGCAAAAATAGAGACTCCTCGATTTGGAAAGAACTTGCCATCGCAGCAGCCAGAAACAAAGCTAATAAGGACTTCCGTATTATTTTGATGGTACCCTATGAAGGCCTTTTTGCTGCGGGTCTCGGCTCGAACCAAGAGCTATTTATTGGTCGTGAGATGGAACGAGTTATGAATGTGGGATATGACCGGGGTGTCTTTGGCATGTATTCGCTCAGCCCAAATCGTAAGAGTCAAGGGATAACTAAAGACCGCCAAAATTATGTTCATTCGAAAATCCTTATTGTTGATGATGAATGGGCACTAATCGGCTCTGCCAATGCCGGCGGCATATCTCTTGAAGGTGTCCGGACTGGCCGAGATGAACCAGACTCCGAGCTATCGGCCATAATTCTGGATAAAAACTTTGTGTCATCATTCCGGCAACGGCTCTGGCAAGAGCATCTTGAGACGAAGGCAATCTCACGTCTCTTCAATGTGAGTGAAGCGGATAAGTTCCGCACAGCTGCCGCTAAGCATGGGACGCGTGTCGCGTACTTCCCTCGCTATGACCTATTCAAAAAATACCCTGTTAAATTTGTGACGAGAGGCTTTGGCTTTGTCTTCCCTGTTCGAACCATCTCGCCAGCACCCTATGTAAAAAATTCAAGGATTGTTCCTTCGTTTCCGGCGCGTTGGGAGGATGCAATTCCAGTTCTACTCGTGCGGGCAGCATTCAAGGTGGAAATTGTGCCACCTCTTCCCCCTGGTGTCCGTGTTTGGTATCGCTGGGCCTGCGACGTACATTATGTTTCCCGCGAGCGCTCAGAAGACCGTAAAGAGCATTACGGAACGAGACTAAGAATGCTTAGCCTTCGCTATGATAAGGATGATGTGTGGGATTACTCGGATCAAGATCACGCATACATTGGCAAACGATCCGCACAATGGATCAATGCTGAAACGAAAGACGTTACGCCTGGGCGAATTCTTTGTCGAGTACAATTCACTCCTGCTGATCAGAGGCCAACTGATAACGACTTCGCCCAAAGTATGCTACTGCAGTACGAAGTACAGTTCATGAACGACGAATTCGCTAGACATAACCACCCTGACTTTGCGCGCTAGTAAAAATGTGTAGTGATCAGTTATCACATATTAATTTTAGGTGGGGTTTGCAGATCGCTTACGCTTGTTTTTCATGGTTGGCTTCGGTTGTTCGCGTTGTCATGTCCGGTTGGCTTTACGAAAACCCTTTATCTTCAATTATTTCCTTTATGCTTTATGATGCTCAAATGGAATAGCAAGCTAAAAACTATACTTTATTAACAGTACCACATAATCAAACGCTTGAAACCGGATTGACTTATTGTTGCCACAAACAATACCCGCTCTCCTTCTCGATTTGTTCTAGCCGTTGCTGGTGTTCCGTTAATTCCTGTCCGGTACAATAAATAACCGGCAATTTGGGCCGGTTCTTTTCAAATCCCTTCGGTTTATCCAGTTTTCCTGCATCTTTGCTTGCCGGTTCGCCATCGTCTAATAAGGAGAACTGGCCGCCTGTCATCAATAAAAACACATCGGCCAGAATTTCGGCGTCTAACAACGCGCCGTGCAAGTCACGATGACTGTTATCGATCGAATAACGTTTACATAAAGCATCCAAACTATTCCGTTGTCCGGGATGTTTCTTTCTCGCATAGGCTAAGGTATCCAATATCGTGCTGTAATCTTCAACGGTTCCTACCTTATCGGCTAACAAAAAAAACTCATGATTGATAAACCCCACATCGAACGGCGCGTTATGGATGACAAGCTCTGCCCCCTTAATGAATGCGATAAAGTCATTGACTATATCAGCAAAGCGCGGTTTATCCTCAAGAAATTCTTTGCTGATTCCGTGCACCTCAAGCGCGCCTTCATCAATTTCCCGTTCCGGATTGATATAAACATGAAAGCGATTCCCCGTGAGACGGCGATTGATCATTTCTACACAGCCTATCTCGATGATCCGGTGACCATCCTGAGGATTAAGACCTGTAGTTTCGGTATCGAGAACCACAACACGGTTTGAAACGATGGGGCTTAGCATAACCTGGAGTTTTTATATAAAGCCTAAAAACCTTTACTTAAGCGAAAGGGTTTTCGAGGACAATGGTTTCATCTCTTTCCGCTCCGGTAGACAGAATCGTAACTTTAACGCCAACTAATTCTTCAATCCGCCGGATATACGTTTTGGCGTTTTCAGGCAATGCGTTAAAGTCGGTAATCCCGGCCGTCGATCCGTTCCAGCCAGGCATTTCCTCGACAATCGCTTCGCATTGTTGGTACTGCTCGGCGCCTAACGGCGCGGTATCAGTTACGATTCCGTTAAGTTTATAACCTGTGCAAATGCCGATTTTCGGCAGTCCGTCCAAGACATCTAATTTAGTAAGGCAAATTCCGCTCAGACTGTTTAATTTCGCCGACTTCCTCATGACAACAGCATCGAACCAACCGCAACGGCGTTTGCGTCCAGTGGTGGCACCGAACTCATGGCCTTTCGTACCTAAATGCTCGCCGTTGGCGTCATGCAATTCGGATGGAAACGGGCCGTTCCCGACACGGGTTGAATACGCTTTAGTAATTCCTAATACGTAATGTAAATCGAGCGGACCTATTCCGCTTCCGGTTGCAGCGCCGCCCGCTGTTGTGCTTGAGGAGGTCACATAGGGGAAAGTGCCGTGATCGATATCCAGCAGGGCGCCTTGTGCGCCTTCGAACAGCAGATTCTTACCTTGTTCTTGGTAACCGTATAACGCTTCGCTGACATCTGTCAGCATCGGTTTGATTTGCTCGCCTAATTTCAGCGCTTCATCGAGTGTTTGCAAATAATCGACTGCTTCCGCTTGGTAATAACCGGTTAACATGAAGTTATGATAATCGAGCAATTCTTTCAGTTTTTCCGCAAAAACGCCTGGGTTCAGCAAATCGCCTGCTCTTAATCCTCTGCGTCCAGCTTTGTCTTCATAGGCTGGACCGATTCCGCGGCCTGTCGTGCCGATCGCTTTGCTGCCTCTAGCTTTCTCACGCGCTCTATCGAGCGCAACGTGAACCGGTAAAATTAAGGTGCATGCTTTGCTAATGAGCAAACGGTTCTTAACCGAAATACCGGCGCTTTCCAAAACTTCAATTTCTTCCATCAAAGCATTCAAGGACAATACAACGCCGTTCCCTATCATGCATTGCACATTTTCCCTGAGTATTCCGGAGGGAATTAAATGCAAAACGGTTTTTTTGCCTTTAATAACTAAGGTATGACCGGCATTATGTCCGCCTTGAAAACGAACGACAGCGTGCACCTGTTCGGTCAATAAATCGACCAATTTGCCTTTGCCTTCATCGCCCCATTGACTGCCGATAATTACAACATTTTTTCCCATCTTTATTCCACTTGTTGGTTTCATACAGGTTTATTCGTTGATTAATTTGATTGTCCAATCTTGATTTTCCTGCACCAACACCGCTGAGCAACCCATCTCGTTTTCGGTCCCTAGCTGACCGGGTAGTTGCTGGATGACGCAATGTCCCTCAGTGCGCAGGTCTCTGATTTTATCATTGAGTGCGGGATCATCCTTATACGGAGCGAAAATGCGTGTTATTTTAGGTTCTTGCATGGCACGTTTGCCGATTAAGGCTAACATTTTTAAATCAGCGCTAAAACCTGTCGCCGGACGAGCCCGGCCAAACACCGCGCCGATATTATCGTACCGTCCGCCCCGTGCAATCTCTCGTCCCACGTCAGGCACAAAGGCGGCAAAAACCACGCCCGTGTGGTAATGGTAGCCGCGAAGCTCCGCCAAATCGAAGCTCACGGGTAATGAGTCGTAACGTTTTTCTAATTTAACCGCGATATTTTCTAAGTCGGTCATTGCTTGCTTAACTTTCGCATCCGCTGCCGATAAAAGCTCTCGAGCTTTTCTAAGAACGTCTTTTCCGCCGTTAAGCTCTGGCAATCTTATTAACATTAACTTAACATCCTCCTTAATATCGAGTTGATTAAGCAATTCTTCGAGTTCAGGTTTCGCTTTACGCTGCAATACGTCGAATAAATCGCTTTCCGCTATTCGATTTAATCCTGCTTGACCGGATAATCCGCGGAAAATGCCGACATGACCCAAGTCGAGATGAATATCCAATAGCCCGGCTTGAGCAAGCGTCTCAAGCATCAAATGGATGACTTCGACATCGCTTTCAATACCGGAGTGACCGTAAAGTTCGGCGCCGATTTGCATCGGACTCCGGGTTTTTTCCAAGGAGTCGCCTCTGGTATGTAAAACAGTCCCGGCATAACATAGACGGGTCGGCCATTCCCGGTTTAGCTGATGGGCGTCCATTCTAGCGACTTGGGGCGTCATATCCGCCCTTAAGCCCAAGGTTTTGCCGCTAATTTGATCGGTTAATTTAAAGGTTTGCAAATCAAGGTCGTGACCGGAACCGGTTAATAAAGAATCGATAAAATCGATCATCGGAGGGATAACTAATTCATAACCCCAGCAACTAAAAAGCCGCAGCAGATTGCCCCGTAAATTTTCAAGGTATTTCGCTTCCTGCGGCAATAGTTCTTCTATACCTTCCGGTAATAGCCAGGAATCTTTTTGTTGCATAATTTTCAACACCCACTCAAACAAAACGCCCCGCAAGGGGCGTTCTTAATTGCATTGTCCGGTCTTTTAAACGAACTTTATAGATAAGCTTCCAGCACTCGGATTTTCATTTAAAACACTTCAATCCGGCGATTATTTCGAACCTTGATTTTTAAAATATTTGAAAAAATCAGAGTCCGAATCTAACACCATCATACTACCCGAACCCGAAAAAGTCTTTTTATATGCGTTCATGCTGCGTACAAAAGTAAAAAATTCGGAATCCGCTCCGAATGAATTCGCATAGATTTCAGCCGACTTTGCATCACCCTCACCGCGCAGGGTCTCAGCCTCTTTAAACGAATTGGCTAAGGTCACAACGCGTTGGCGATCGGCATCGGCGCGGATTTTTTCAGCCGCTTCCGAACCTTGTGAACGAAATTCGCGCGCAACCCGTTCACGTTCCGCCTCCATCCGGCGAAAGACCGAGCTGCTAACTTCTTCCGGCAAATCGATCCGTTTAACCCTGACATCAACGACTTCAAGCCCCAACTCGGCGGCAGCGGGTTTTAGATTCTTGATTAAAATTTCCCGGATGGCTTCCCGGTCGGTAGACACCAACTGCTTGATATTGCGTTTACCGAATTCGCCCCGAAAAGCGTCTTTAGTAATTTGATCTAGCCGCGAATTGGCCTGATCTGTGTTTCCGGACACCACCGTATAATACTTCCTGACATCGCCGATTCGCCATTTTACAAACGAATCCACCAGTACATTTTTCTTCTCAAGCGTTAAAAATCGTTCAGGTTCCGAATCCATGGTCTGGATGCGGGCATCGAACTTTTTAATGTTATTGATGAACGGTATCTGAAAATGCGGTCCAGGCTCGTAATCTGATTTTTGGATTTGGCCGAACTTGAATTTTATGGCTTTCTCCGTTTGACCTACCGTAAAAAACGATAAAAAGAAGGTCAACGCCACCAAGCCTAAACTCACTACTATTCTGTTATCCATCATTAACGCCCCCTTCCGTCACGGTCTCTGCCGCGAGTCGATGGTCTATCGATCATTTGTGCTTGTTCGGCGGCTTCTACCGTCGAACGTTTAGCGCTGTGTCCTAAATTAGACGATTGGGAACTGACATTTTCCTCGGGCTGTACGGGTACTGGTAGATGTTCTTTAACCAGCTTGTCCAAAGGCAAGTACATCATGTTATTCCCGCCTTTCACATCCACAACCACAGTTCGGGTATCCGATAAAACCGACTCCATCGCTTCCAGGTACAACCGCTTACGGGTAACATCGGGAGCTTTTTTATACTCGCCTAAAAGCTTGGTAAAACGGCTAGTCTCGCCCTCGGCCTGAGCGATCACTTGTTCCTTATAACCTTGCGCCTCTTGAATCTTTCTTGCCGCCGCGCCGCGAGCCTTCGGTACGACATCGTTGGCGTAAGCTTCGGCTTCATTGATGAAACGTTGCTGGTCTTCGCGCGCTTTGATAGCATCTTCAAAAGCGTTTTGTACTTGCTCCGGCGGTTGCGCGTCCTGCAAATTCACGCTAGAAACTTGAATACCGGAATCATAGGCATCGAGTGTTTTCTGGATTTCTGTCTTCGTTTGAGCGACCACTTCGCTACGGCCTTCGGTCAAAACGAAATCCATGTTACTTCCGCCGACAACTCCGCGTAATGCGCTTTCAGTTACTTGCACCAAAGTGGCTTTAGGGTCTTTCAGGTTAAACAAAAAAGCTTTAGCATCTTTCACTTGATATTGCACAGCAAGCTTAACGTCGATGTAGTTTTCGTCCTTGGTCAGCATGAGCGCTTCTTTAGGCACGGGCACACTGCCTTGCGCTTGTCCACCAGCTGAAGACCGGTACCCTATTTCTATAAATCTTTGTTCTTTTACATTGATTTTATTGACACTTTCGATAGGAAACGGTATGTGCCAATTCAAACCGGAACTTGTCGTCCTGGTGTATTTACCGAATTGAGTTTCAACGCCCTCGAAACCTTCATCCACCGTGTAGAAACCGGTCAATAACCAGAGTCCGAATAGGCCTGCTCCAATATACCCGAAATTTTTCATCAGGTTTCCAGATGAAAAAATTTCTGGCGAATTACCGCCACCGCCGGATTTACCGCCGCCGAACAAATTGCTTAATTTTTCTTGCAAAGATCGTATAGCCTCATCTAAATCGGGCGGCCCCTTTTGATCCCCTCGACCGCTCCAAGGATCTTTTTTATCACCGCCTGGTTCATTCCACGACATAGTTGTGCTCCATTTATGGATTATTTATTTTTATCGCTTTAGCGATTACGCAATCCTAGCATTGTATCGTAATTAAGCGAATTCTCATTGATAAAGTTCCGGCATTGCAATTCACCACCGTAAGCGCCAACCATAAGAAACCACAAAAAACTTATTGTACTTCTTCGGTTTTTACCGTTCTCAATAAACCCAGGTGTTTGTTATCTATCTCAATTATCAAATTACTTCCGCCAGAGTCGTTAATATGCTCGTCAATAATTTTTGCGCAAGTAAATAATTTAGCTCTGATTTCACCTTGATCTGGATTTAAATAGCAGATTTTTTTTAATTTGGCAGGAGCCAACAACTCCGCCAAGGCATTCAATAAGCCATCTATGCCCGAACCAGTTTGCGCGGATAACCAAATCCTTACCGGCTTACCCGACTCGTCGCGGTCAACTCTCGGTTGTCTATCTTCCAGTAAATCAATTTTGTTGAAAACTTCGATCCGGTGGATTTTTTCCGCGCCGATTTCATCTAATACGCGATTGACTTCGTCAATCACACCGTCTCGATGTTCGGAGTGCGCATCGACAACATGAAGTAATAAATCGGACATTGCAGCTTCCTGCAAAGTGGATTTGAACGACGCCACCAGTTCGTGCGGCAAATGCCTGATAAAACCGACGGTATCGGCCAGGACAATACTGGNNGATGAAACCTACGGTATCCGCCAGCACAATTTCCCCTTCGTTAGGCAAACGGCAACTGCGTAAAGTGGGATCTAATGTGGCGAACAACTGATCGGCGGCATAAACACCGGCGCCGGTTATACGGTTAAATAAAGTCGATTTTCCGGCGTTTGTGTAGCCCACGAGAGACACTGTCGGAATTTCGGCTTTCTTTCTTTTGCTACGGCCTTGTTGCCTTTGTTGGTCGACTTTTTCAAGACGCTTTTGGATCTGTTTGATGCGCAAACCCAACAAGCGCCGGTCGGTTTCTAGCTGGGTTTCGCCGGGTCCGCGTAAGCCGATACCGCCTTTTTGCCGCTCCAAGTGGGTCCAGCCACGGACCAAACGAGTCGAAAGATGTTTCAATTGCGCCAATTCAACTTGCAATTTACCTTCGAATGACTTTGCCCGCTGGGCGAAGATATCCAAGATAAGGCCGTTTCTATCAATTACTCTAACGCCTAAAAAGGTTTCAAGGTTTCGCTCTTGGCTTGGCGTTAAGGCGTGATTAAATAAAATAATATTGGCGTCATGAGCCTGCACGGCGTTTTTAATTTCTTCGAGCTTACCGGTGCCGGCAAAGTATTTTGGATCGGGTTTTTTCCTTGCTCCAGTGACGACGTGGATAGGATCGGCCCCAGCCGATTTTGCCAGTTCTTTCAATTCTTGCAGGTCTTCATCTTGGGCGTGGAGGGTAAGATGAACCAGCACCGCCCGTTCGCCCGTTTCCGGACGGTCAAACAACAAACCACCTCATTAAGGATTTTGTGCCTATGTTGAATTTATCGCAAACAAACACATGAAAAGACAAGGTCAATCTTCAACCGTCTCTTCCTCTCGCATCATCTTAATGCTTTTACCGGGCACAATGGTCGAAATGGCGTGTTTATAAACCATTTGGCTAACCGTGTTTTTTAGCATAATGACATATTGATCGAACGAATCGACTTTACCTTGTAACTTGATTCCGTTAACTAAAAAGATCGATACGGGGGTATGCTCTTTCCTGAGAGCATTCAGAAAATTATCTTGTAGATTTTGACCTTTCGACATCCGATTTCTCCTTATTTTTATTTTTCAACAATGGCCAGCCAAGCCTAGCACACGCCCATCAAATCCATGCCTTTCCCTAGAGACTCAAATCTTTGCACAGGGGCGGCAAGGATTATACTCTTGATGAATTAGCGGGCGAACCCAAAACGAACAGCCTTTGAACAACAGCGTTGATTATAGATTAATTCCAAAGTTCAATTTTAAAGTCATCTTTTTACGTTAATATTCGGATAACTTTTACCTTTTTTGTAAAAATTTTTCAACCATTTCTACAAAAACTTCCGGCTGCTGCACATGCAGCCAATGGCCCGCATTATCAATGATTGCAAGCCTAGCATTGGGAAACAGCACAGAAATATCCTGCTTTTCAAGGTATTTTGAATCGGCTCCGGCAATAAACAGGGTTTCGTCCCGGCAAGGCGTTAAATTCTTTATTTCCGGGAAAGCTACAATATTGGGCGCCATTTGCATAAATACGGGTAAGTCAATCCGCCAAGAATAAACCCCGTCCGTCGAGATCAGATTCTGCAACAAAAACTGCCGGTAATCCGGCTCGGGAATAGCAGCCGCCAGCCAATCATCCGCTTGTTTGCGATTTTGCATTTCTCGCACTGGTAAATCGATTAATGTCTGAATAGTATGAGTAAAACTGTGCGCATAACGTTTAGGCGCAATATCGGCGACGATCAATTTATCCATACGTTCCGGATAATTCAACGCTAACCACATCGCGATTTTACCTCCCATACTATGTCCCAGCCAATGAGCGGTATCAAGGCCATGTTCATCCATAAAATGCAATACATCGGCCGCCATAGACGGATAATCCATCAATGAATGATGCGGAGAACCGCCGTGATTACGCAGGTCGAGAGAATAAACGCGGAATGAATCCGCCAGTTTTTGGGCAATTTTGCGCCAATTACGGGACGAGGCAAAAAAACCATGCAGGATGAGAAGCGGAACCTGATGATGGCCGCCCAACTCTTCATATGCCAATTCTACGGTTTCCATCGGACAATCGAGCTGCGAATTTATTCACGGGAATAAAAAAGGCTGTCGAAAGACAGCCTTTGGATGTGGCGTCCCCAAGGGGGTTCGAACCCCTGTTACCGCCGTGAAAGGGCGGGGTCCTAGGCCGCTAGACGATGGGGACAAAAACTTTTTTGTTCACCTAGGATCAACAAATACGGTATTTTGGTGGAGCTAAGCGGGATCGAACCGCTGACCNNGCTCTCCCAGCTGAGCTATAGCCCCGTCATGCAGATAAAACTGAGCGTTCGGGTTCCTTGCATCACTCAGATGAGCTATACCCCCTCAACTGAGAGCGCGCATTTTACAACAATTTCGGATGATGTCCAGCATTAATTTGTAGAGTAGATAAAGTTAATCGCTTTATGAATACGCGCGAGGGTTTTCTCCCGGCCGAGCAACGCCAAGGTGACGTCTATCGCAGGCGACGCCGACGTGCCGCAGACGGCGACCCGCAACGGTTGCGCGACTTTGCCCAACCCTAAATTCATTGTTTCGGCGAGCTTGAGCACAACCTCGTGCAACGGTCCGGTTTCCCATGCCGGAAGCTTCACGAATTCGTCATGAAGATTTGCCAAAACTTGAGCTGCATCGGCAGTAAAGTTCTTTTTCGCCGCTTTGTCGTCGTACTGATGAAAATCCCGGTAAAAATAAAGACTGCTTTGCGCCATTTCAACCAGCGTTTTGCAGCGTTCCCGTTGCGCGGCGACGACGTTGGCAGGCTCGGGGCCTTGAGCTATGTTAAGACCGTGCCGCTCCAAATGCCAAACCAGATGCTTGCCGACATGCTCCGGATCACCGTTCATGATGTAATGATGGTTCAACCACAGCAACTTATCCATGTTGAACGAAGCCGCTGACGGATTAATAGCGGCCAGTTCGAAATGTTCGATCATCTCGCTGACTGAGAAAATCTCCTGATCGCCGTGCGACCAGCCTAAACGCACCAGATAATTGAGCAATGCTTCGGGCAGATAACCTTCATCGCGAAACTGCATCACGCTAACCGCACCGTGGCGTTTAGACAAGCGTGCGCCGTCGGAACCCAAAATCATCGGCAAGTGGGCATAAAGCGGCAATTGAGCGCCCAAAGCTTGTAGGATATTGATTTGCCTCGGCGTATTGTTGATATGGTCGTCACCGCGAATAACATGCGTAACATTCATATCCATATCATCGACCACGACCGTCAAATTATACGTCGGCGAGCCGTCCGTCCGGGCGATAATCAGATCGTCCAATTCTTGATTCGAAATCGTGATTTCGCCTTTAACCAAATCGTCGATGACTACCGCGCCGCCGACCGGATTCTTAAAACGCACCACGAATTCCTTACCGGGCTGTGGCTCGCTCAAATGGCGGCATTTACCGTTGTAACGCGGCTTTTCCTTATTCGCCGTTTGTTCGGCGCGCAACTGCTCCAATTCGTCTTTACTGCAATAACAGCGGTATGCATCGCCTTGATCCAGCAATTGTTGAATGACTTCTTTGTAACGACCGAAATGCTGCGTTTGATAAAAAGGGCCTTCGTCATAACTCAAGCCCAGCCATTCCATTCCCTCCAGAATGGCGTCGACGGATGCCTGAGTGGAACGTTCGAGATCGGTATCTTCAATTCTAAGGATAAACCTGCCTCCATGCTTACGTGCATAAAGCCAGGAAAATAAGGCGGTACGCGCACCGCCGACATGTAAATAGCCTGTGGGACTGGGGGCGAATCGGGTTCTGACAGTCATTAGCGTTTAATTTTTGTTATAAAGAAAATTTTTACGGTTTAAGCTGAGAATTTTATCCGTTCGTACTGAGATTGTCGAAAGGCGGTTTCGCTGTTCTTGGTAAACATTTCGCACCAAGAATGACATTAACCGTCAAAAAACCGTCAACATAGGACGATGTTAGACTTAAGCTGAATTCCGCAAAACGTCATTCAGCTTACAAATCTCTACCCTCAAATTAATTACGCTTTTTTCACGAATTCCGATTTCAGTTTCATTGCGCCGATGCCGTCTATTTTGCAATCGATATCATGGTCGCCGTCAACCAGCCGGATGTTTTTAACCCGAGTCCCGACTTTAACGACCGAGGACGAACCTTTCACTTTGAGGTCTTTAATGACGGTTACGGTGTCGCCATCTTGCAGTAAATTACCGTTACTGTCTTTAATTAAACGCACGTCTTCTTTGCCTTGAGTTTGCGCAACTTGCGGCCATTCGTGCGCACATTCGGGACAAATAAAGTTGGTTTCATCGGTATAGGCGTATTTCGAACCGCATTGTGGACAATCGGGTAGCTGGGTCATGTTATAGTGTTTATTGTGATTAAAAAGAATGGTGTTGGGTAAGTAACCGCGTTAGCTCGCGAACGATGCCAGTCTCCTTCGTCCGGTAGCATCTCAAGGCTAGCTCATGGGTCTCGATTGATTTTCTGTTTTGAGGACTTGATTGTAAGAGTGCCGAAAGCCATTGATTCCTAATGAACCGTATATTTAAGCAGCGCCATGGCTTATTGCTATTGTCAAAAACCAGCCGGTTTTACGGCTGTGTAATATTTGTTCGCGCAAATCCGCCACCATGAATTGGGTTTGCTCCAATACTACAATAGATTTCGGGTCTGGCGTGAAAGAATTGTCCAAGCCAGGGATGTTATAAATGGCATCATAAAAACGCTGGTGTGCCCGGGTCACTACGTTCTTCGCCGCCCATATCCTCAAGTAAATTAAGGTCAAACGTGCTGTCATCCGAAAACGTGCGGCGCGATTCCCTGCGGTCAACCCTGCTCATGGCTTTATTCACCACCTTGGCGACATCATCGAACACTTCGTGCCATGCGGCTTGTAATTCCGGCGTAAACCGTTCCGCCAAATAAATCTCCACCGCCTTGATTAAGGCTTGCCGCAAAGTGGTGAAGTGTTCAAGCTGGGCGCCGTATTTGAGGATATGACGCTCACCTAAATTAACGACCGATTCGCTGATACTTTTCAAATATTTTGCATTCTGCAATGCCGCCAACATATTGAAAAATTTACGGTTTAAAAAAGCAATACTGCCGGGAAAAACTTTCTTAAAACTCATATCCAGGTGAAACAGTTCACGGTAAAACAGGCGCGATAACTCCTTTACAGGTTTTGAGCCGGTTTAACCATCTGTGTAAAAGTTATCCGCCGTCGCCGATATTTTCCCACATATAGAGGCCGCTTTGATGCAATTCTAGTTCATGCAGTTGTTGGGTTATAAAACTCTGCTTATTTCGTAAAACATCGAGTTCTTGAGCGAATTTTCGCGCCGTTACCGCTGCCGCCTCATGCTTCGCAGTCATAACAGCTATTTGTACGCTCAACTCTTTAAGTTGGCTGGTTAACGTTTGGATTTCTTCATCGGTTGTAAACATAACACACCCCCTAGAGTATCTCTTGCAAACAGTTTGCCGATCGAAAGCGATCAGTAATAAGTATCTCTCCGCCGGAATTTTTTTCAAGCTATCTTTACGGTTGCGAGAATGCAGTTAATCTACGCCTGAAGCCGTCTATTCTGCAATGACAAATTAAAAGCAAAAGCAGCCAATTAATATCGGTTGTTATCTATCCGATTTATAAAGATTTTTTTGGTATGGGAGTTATGTGTTTTTTCGTGCGGTTACTTAAAGTAATTTAATGGTTTTTTTAATCTTTATTGGAGATGCTTGGGAGCTTGTCGCGGATTATTACCAGAAGGAAGGTCGTGACATTAGTAGAGATAAGAAAAAGCCGTAGCTAACGGGAAACTCGTAAACCGAATTTTTCTGCAACACGCAGGTTCCAGGCTTACGAGTTTGATGAGACGGCGGCGATTTAAAAAAAAGCGAAGTATCGGCTAAATGCGGTTGTAGAAGCTGCCTTATAACGACTTAATCTAGCAATTCCTTTGGAATATTACCGCCGTTTTGCGCTAGTTTTTGCAGTACGGTTTTATGTAACCACATATTCATTTGAGCGGAGTCGCCCATCTTGTCGGACGGACAACCTAATTCTGCAGCCAGTTCTTTACGCGCCGATAAGCTGCTATCGATACCTAACAGTTTTAGCATATCGACGATTGACGTTTTCCAGTTTAATTTTTCCGGATTCGAGGCGGCGAGGCCTTCCAATTTTGAAACCACATCCACTTCACTGATAGGAGCGGCGGCGGGGGTTGACGATGTCGAGGTTGTTTGTGCCGCAACAGGCGTTTCAGCCGCTTCTGCGCTGCCGATACCCAATTTTGAAAGAATAGAACTAAAAAAACTCATAATATTTCCTCGTCTGTAGAATTGAAATCGTAAATCTCTTTTTAAATTTAAATCAACTGCTAGTCATTAATCTAGAATGAGCTGAGCCGTTACTTTAACAGTGAATAACTAAGATGTCACGAATTCAACGGCTAACAATTGAGGGAGATCGTAGCTTAAAAGCTTAATCGGATATGATTAAATCGAATTGTTTAAATAAAGCGCCAAGTTCATCTCTCTCGATGGTAGTAACCGGTTGTTCGAGATTTTCGATTGTTAAACCGTATTCGAGTAACGATTCGGTTTCGGCGTAAATTCTTTTAATGTCCAATAACGGTAACGATTTAAACATAGAGGCGGTATCTTTCATGCCAAAATCGCCTGGTTTTTGCAATTGCTTTAATTGAAAGACCGCCTGGTCCAGCAACAAAAGGTCCACGGTTTGGTCGAAAGCGGCGGTTGTCATTGCAATATCCAGAATTTCCTGGCTATGAACGCCGCTGTACGGCGGTTTTCTAAGAACAAATAAAAATTTTTTCGGCGTCATAACGTGTTTAACCAAACACGATAACACGGTCGGCTTCTATCATCGCCTCAACCCATTGGCCTAAGCCGCCGATACGAAAACCGGCGGCGAGATCATCGTCCTGCTTCTTTCGCCTTTTCGCTTCGCCCGCCGTTAATAAACCCCGTCGTTGCGCAGCGGAAATGCAAACCAGGAGGTCGATCCCGTGAGTTCCGGCAAGTTCGCTCCAGCGCGCAGTCAAATTCATTTCATCGTCTGGTGGCAGGTTATGTTTGAAAGCATGGTAAATGCCTTCCTGGTAAAAGAACACCTTGGAGACTTCATGGCCTTGCGCTAATGCCGCATTGATAAATTGGCAGGCGCTGTGTCCGGAATTCGAATGATTGGGGCTGGCGTTGATTTGGATGGCAAAACGCATGAATAATTCGTTAGGAACGGTCTTTATTGAGGATAGGGGGAATTAAAGCGATTTTAAAAAATTGACTGGTTTAAGTTATTAAGAAGGCAGACAACTTACAGTAACGGAATGTTATAACCGGCAATAATTGCCTTGATTTCTTTTGATTTTTTGACAATTAACCGGTCCAATTCCGCTTTCCTCGATTTATCCGATTTTCGTACGCCGATAGACATCGGAAAATCGAACTTTACGCCCATGGATGCTTTCATCGGAATCATCGTATAGCTGTTAAGCGGACTTTGCGAAATGATGTACCCGGCCATCGGTCCCCAAATAATGACCATATCGATTTTCTTGGCTTTGATATCTTTCTCGATTTGCATGGCGGTGTTGTTATCTTCGTCGCCTGTCATGGTTTGATAAGGAATGCCGTAGTCGATCAAGCCGCTTTTTTGCAGCCAGGCCGTGCCGGGCGTTTGATCGAACATGGCGATTTTGAGTCTATCTTGGCGATCCGGCGGCAAATTCGTCAATTGCGCGGCGTCTAAAGTGATGTCGTCCCAGCCCCGGCCTTTGGCGACGAGCAGAACATAGGTCGAGGTGTAATACGGAATTGTCGTTTCGGTTAAGTCGTAACCGGCCGGTAATCCCATCACCACATCGCATTTGTACTGGTCGCTGTCGACATCGGTTTCTTTCGGATGCGCCATCAAGGTATTTCGGATAAAACCGATGCGCTGCGGCAGCCATGTATATTCGACCTCCTGATCGAGTTCCTTTGCCAGTAATTCGGCAATTTTGTTTTCAAAACCATCCAGTTTTTTAGTGGAGTAGGGCGGGTTGAGCGGGTCGGCGCACACTTTGAATTTATCCTTAGCGGACACGTTGGCTGTGATAGCAACGAGCAAAATCAGGGCGGCTACTTTACAGCAATAAGCTTGAATCCTCATGAAAAACTCCTTTAAATAGGCAGAATCTTAATATCCCCTTATTGTAATAGGATATGTCTTAAGAAGCGTATCATTAGATCAGATAGTTTTATCCGCGTGAACGCATGATTATTTCAGGTGATTTTATATGTCGAATTCTTTAACACAGTCATCCAAAGATGTTTTTAACGTTTTTTTAGATACACCGCTGGATAGGCTTTTAGCCGGACGCCAAAACACTCATCCGGACGATAATGTTTTAGCTTTGTTTCATCGCTGCTTGGCTGAAGTTCCTGCTTATCGCCAGTTTATTTCAGCGAGGGATGTTAATCCGCAAGAAATTACATCCTATGCGGCTTTTCAAACACTGCCCCTAATGAATAAAGCCAATTACATGCAAGTGTATTCGTTGCCGGAACGTTGTTTCGGCGGCAGTTTGCAAGGCGCCGACCGGGTGGCGGTATCGTCCGGCTCGACCGGCCAGCCGACATTTTGGCCGCGTTCGGCGGCGTACGAACTCGCTGTGACGGTACGGTTTGAGCAGGTCTTCCGTGACAGTTTCCGCGCCCATGAGCGCACGACTTTGGCGATTGTTGGTTTTGCCTTGGGCAATTGGGTGGGTGGGATGTTTACAACGTCCTGCTGCTGGCATTTGGCGCGCAAGGGTTATCCGCTGATGGTGGCGACGCCGGGTAACAACAAAGCTGAAATCTTCCGGGTAGTGAAAGAGCTTGCCCCACATTTCGAGCAGACGGTGCTGCTGGGTTATCCGCCTTTTGTTAAAGATGTGATCGACGCCGGAATTGCCGAAGGCATCAATTGGGCGCGCTTTAACCCCAAGCTGGTTTTTGCCGGCGAAGTGTTCAGTGAAGAATGGCGGACAATGCTCGGCGAGCGAACTGGTTCTTCTGCGCCATGTTTCGATTCGGCTTCCTTGTACGGTACGGCCGATGGCGGTGTCTTAGGTAACGAAACGCCCTTGAGCATCGCTATCCGGCGTTGGCTGGCCAACCATCCGGTTGCGGCGCGGGCGTTATTCGGCGAGTCTCGTCTGCCGACGCTGGTGCAATACGACCCGGTCAGCCGCTTTTTTGAAGATTATAACGGTACGCTGATGGTGTCCGGCGAAAACACCGTGCCGTTAGTCCGGTATCACATTGCCGACAAAGGGGGATTAATCACTTATGATGAGATGTGGGCGTTTTTGCAGAAGAATGGGGTGAACTCCTTCGAGGCATTAGGATTACCCGGCGTTTTCCAACCCCGCAATTTGCCGTTTGTGTATGTGTTCGGACGTGCCGATTTTACCGTGTCGTACTATGGCGCCAATATTTATCCGGAAAACGTCACAGTTGGTCTGGAACAACCGGAATTCAGCCAATATGTCACGGGAAAATTCGTCCTGGAAACGCAAGAAGACGAATTCGGCGACAAGTTTTTGTCCGTTACGGTGGAATTGTTGCCGAATATCGAACCTGAAGACGAGATGCAATCCAAGATTGCCGAATCCATCCGGACGCAATTGTTGCGTTTAAATAGCGAATACGCCAACTACACGCCGCCAGAGCGGCAGTTGCCGCATGTTTCGTTGCGTCCATTTGCCGATCTGGAGTATTTTCCGGTAGGGGTTAAGCACCGCTATACACGCAAATAAGATTACAGATTTAAGAAGAACAGTTTTAANNATCGCTATACCCGGAAATGAGTTAGGTTAAAAATCTTTCTTGACAAAACTTAAATTGATAAACTGTAGCCGTTAGGGTCAGCAAAATAATAAAAATGAAAAAAGGGATAATAAATGCACGATTTATTCGCCATCGCTGAAAATAATAGGCAACGAACTGAAGAGAGTTGCAACGGCAAGTTAGCGAGCTTGCCGCTTGACCAAAGAGATAAGGCAAAAGAATTTAAACAATGGGTGTGCAATCAAACTCATGTTTCGATTAACATGAGTTTGGAAGTTATGGCTAGACTGATTAATGGTGAATCCTACTTAAACGCCTATGAAGTCGCTAAACTGAGAGGTATGACTGTGGAAGCGCATTTACACGAAAATGATAAACACGGTTATGCAGACAAGCGCATAGAGTTTGACAAGCATTTTTTACGTAGCGATCAGTTCAAATACGCCGCGCTGAACGGGGGCTGCGCCGGGTTGTATAAGTATTTTGAGCCTTATTGCGTTGTGCTAAAGCCTGATTTTCAGCAAAGCTTGGAAAATGTGAAACCTTGTGCATGTCTTCCAGGGAATAGCTTAAAACGTTACTTCAATAACCCGTCGAATAAATTTGAGGTTAAACAGTTAACCGAAGAAGTGGTTCCGCTTTCTCATCGGCATCATACAGTTACGCAACATAGACTGACCGAAATCATTGCTTCTCCAAAAAAACACCGTCAAAGATTGGTGTTGTCGGATGCCAAAAAAAGTTATTTTGAGTTGATTTTTATTGCCGATGTGGTTTTTGATAATCTACACTCAATTCGTGTGAAACATCGAAAGTATTATCGTCATCAAAAAAAAGCCGATAAATTGAGGGAAGCACAAGAAAACGGCATATCTTTGACGGATGATAAAGAAGTCTTTTTAAAGAGTTTCGATGTTTTTTTTGAATGCGTTAAGAATAGAAAAATAGCATTGAGGTGTATGTAATGAACATCCAAATAGCGGCTTTTTCTCCCTCCGACGGTAAGGCCATTCTTCGAAAAGACGGTCAATTACTCTTGTTAGAGCCTCCGTACCGGTCAGGAAATTCTGTAAATGCCATCAAATTGCCTGAAAATGAAAGAGAAACTATTGAAGAGGCGGTATTTAGGCACGGTTTTGTGCCAAATAATCAAGACTTCGATAATTGGGAGAAAGTGTTTGGATTCTTAAGGGAGCATTTTAGGAAGCTTCATGAAAAGGAAGCGGATTCATCCGCCAAAGCCGGAAAACAAGTTGGCAAGTGGAACGGTTTGCCGCGAAAAACCCTATGCAATTATTTAGAAAACATTGAAAAGCGGCACATTCCGAATAAACGCTTTATCCTGGCTGGCAATGTGCTGACGGCGATTCTTGAAAGCGATGCCGATCCAGATATTAAAGAGCGGGCGCAAAAGTTTAAAGAAGCGGTCAGTGCCGCCCAAGCGGTTTATCAAGCTCAAAACTCCCGGGAACCATTGTCTAAAAAGATCCTGGATAATTTAAAGCCGGTATTCAATCGGATCACTTTGGATGGCCGAAATTTGTTGCTGGATTGGTTAATTAGCGGAATCGCTCGGCAAAACTGGGATGTCAAACAAATTAAACCCGTGTTGCAAGACGAAGAATTGGAACTGCTGCGCGACCAGGACTTAGCGTTTAACATGGCCGCGTTGCTGCTGAAAACGGCGATTATCGTATTTGACGGGCGTAACGAAAGGCAGTTATTTCGGCCTTTTTTAAAGCAAATAAAAAACTTAAAACTTAACAAACTCTGGGACGATGATTTGTTCGACATAGCCGGTCTCTGTGACTGGCCGGGCTGGGCTGTTGAATCATTACCAAAACTTTTCCTAGTGCTAGAACAAAGTGACAACATTGTTTCTTTTAAAGCTTGGTATTTCTTAGTTTTTTTTATCCAGGGCAAATATCAAGGAAATGAATCATTTGAAAAATGTTTTATTACTATCTCTACGTCTCGAAATACTTATGATCGTAATTTTTCTGTTCTCAACGAAATTCAAGACTATTTGACTAACAATCCTTTTCCCTCATCAAGCGGAAGAAAAACAGTTAAGCTTACTATCCTTAGTTACATGCTTGATAAATTACAAAATATATCAACTAGAGAGAGGCTAAAAACGATTAAAGAAAAAATTGATAAACAAGATGCCGGAGATATCGACGAGATCATGTTTTCTGATTATTTAAATTTAAACCAGATACCATTTCATAGTAAGCGAGTAATGGTTGAAGCTATTCCTCTTGAAAAACACCTAAAATTAAAAGCGATACAAAGTAGTAACTTGAATCAAACACAAAAAGNNAAATTGTTTTTTAAATAAAAGATTGAATCAAACTAATGAATGAATTGGTATCAATAGTCTTATTCAAAAAATAAGTTAAGTTGCCAGATTTGTCCAAATCATCTTTAAGATCGTCTTTTTCCAGATTACTGAATAGTAATATTTTAGTGTTTTGAGTTTCCGGTTTTTCCCTGACTAATTTCGTGCAGCGGATACCTGCCCGGTAAAAACTGTTTTCTTTGACTTCTGGCGGGGCTTCCGGTGGCTTGCCTGGCGAAGGTTTAGTCCAAGGCAGCATGACGTCAATAATCATCAAGTCAGGATAGGGTTGGCTGAGTTGATTTAACCTTTCCCGGAACTCATGTTCGGTTGTAATTTCAGTAATGCTGATATTCCTGAAATTTTTTCGAAGCAGTTCCCTAGTTTCTTGTCTTTGTAAGTAATCGTCTTCAACAAGCCAAACAATCAGCATAATTTCTTCCTTATTTATTACAATTAATATCTTAGCATTGCAGGAAACAAAAGCCTGACCTCGGTTTGGTGTTTATTAGTCGCCATAATCTCCAATACGCCGTTGTGGGCCTTCATGATGTGGTCGACCACCCACAAACCGATACCGGAACCTTCGCCCGTAACCTCTCGGGCGTTATTGCCGCGCCAATAACGTTCTTTGCATTTTTCCGGTTCTTCAATGGAAAATCCGGTATTGATAATACTAATATAAAAATTTTTTCTACTGGAACTCAGACCGTATCTGACTTCTACAGTCGTATTGTCAAAACTGTATTTCGCGGCGTTGTCCAATAGATTATTTACAGCTAGGATGAATAAGCCTCGCTCGACCAGAACTTTGGCACGATTCAATGTGCCATTGTCCGGCCTGACTTTAAATAGTATTTTTCTGGTAGGGTCTATCGTATTCTCTTGGTCTTTGCTGCATTCCCACAAAGTTTTCCTCAGCCAATCTTCGCTTAGCTCGCTAATTTCGTTGGATTGTAAGGCAATTGAAGAATTTTTAGTAAGTTCAACGAACAAGCGGATACTTTGTGAAACACGTAATACTTTGGATGACAGCCCGCGTAGATACCACCATTGCTTGGGCACGGTGTCAATATCACGATATTCGTCAATAATGCTGGATATCCTGGATTTTACTTGTGTTACCGGGGCTTTCAATTGATGGGCAAAATTCTCATAGCTTTGGGTTTGTTTTTGCTTTTCTTCATTTAGGCTGGCAACCGACTCCCTTAATTGGGCGGTGGTTTCAAATAAATGGCTGTAAATACCCAATTGCAGCCCGATCAATTCGATCATGGCAACGGTAGAAGGCGCAAAGACATTACTGGACTGGTTGCGGACATCGATTACCCCAATGACCTCATCTAAACTTTTAATGGGCGAAATAATCATGCTTTCGGCTTTAAACCGCCTTGACGCATGGTAATAGGGGTCATCCTTGTCATTCAAGACATAGGTGCGTTTATTCTTGACGACCCAGACCGCCAATTTTTCGGGTTTACCCTTTTCATCAAGTTCATCGAGATAGAATCGGTCATCCGGTTTATCTACGGTGCCGTATAGCTGAGCAAAGTACAAGTATTCCCTGCCTGTTTCGTCTGTTTTGATTAAACGAATGGATGAAATCTCGACATTACCCAACGATTGATGGATATTGGATAACGCTTTTTTAATAATTTCGCCGCGCAATTCTTCAAGAAAAGCATCTTTTGAAAGGGGTTGTTTGGTGTTTAAGGTCTGCAGGATTTGGTCGTTTAACTTTGCCAACTTTTCCACAAAATTATTTTGGACTGCTTGTTCAAGTTCGATATTTCGCCGGTTTAACCAGCCGTCCCAGGCTTGCGCGATTTGGTCGGCAACTAAAGTAAGCAATTGTTTTTGATGATCGGAAAAATAATACGGCGGTTTGGTCGCGGCAAAACAGCGGATAGCGCCCAATAACTGACTGCTGTACATAATTGGGATGGCGATTAAGCTAAGGGGCGGTAAGCTTTTTCCCGGCGGAATGTTTAGTTTTTCTCGTAGATGACGACTAACCCGGTTGAAAGAGTTTTCTTCTAAATCTAAGCCGGGATACAGTTGCGCATACTCTGCTTTATGGTTACCGTACAACGCTAAATCGAAAATTTTAAGGTGTTGTTGTTCTGTTAGAACCCAGCCTGTCAATGTCTGTTTCGATCCGGTCTCATAGTAGGGCTTAACGTCGGAAGGTTGCCAGGTTGTCGCCTGAAGCTGGAAATGCTTGTTGTCATGGCTTTTTTCACTCAGGTAAAAAGTGACTTCATGCGCTTGTAAGATAGATGAAATGTTCTCGCAAACTTCTTTAGCAACTGCCTGATGACCGATTTCTTTTGTATTGAGTTTATTCAAAGATTGATTGCATGAACTAACCAGGGAATAGCTCACCTTATCGACCAGGGCGTTATATAAATCTAACAGTTGGCTGGCAAGAAAAGACGCTTTATCGATATGACGGTGATTATCTTCCGGTGATAATGGACTCGGCGTTTTCCAATACAAATTGAGCGCGTATTGTTCTTTTACGTTCTTTGTATCGGTGATGGGAATGGAAACTAAGCCTTTGATATTAAGATCGGCAAAAAATTCGTAATCTTTTGGGTCGATTGGCTCTCTTGGTTGCGGTTTGCCGGTTTCTAAAGCTCTAAAGGTGGTGGGCGCGGTTGATTTTTCCAAAGTATGGAAATAACTGCGCTGGTCTTGGGGCGTGTCAAACCATTCTGCAAGAATGAAAAGGGTGTCTTTCACCGGTTCCGGCGCAAC
Organism: Methylococcaceae bacterium UBA7658; assembly: GCA_002483425.1. Classification (GTDB taxonomy): domain Bacteria; phylum Pseudomonadota; class Gammaproteobacteria; order Methylococcales; family Methylomonadaceae; genus Methyloglobulus. The sequence continues at coordinate 46,662 of DLHW01000006.1, read as the reverse complement.
TTGCCAAAGAATGGCAATCGGCGCATCGACGGCTTGCGCAATAACGCCAATCATGGCGGAAAGTCCGGCCAATTCGGTTTGCGCCAAAGCCGTGCTTACTAATTTGGCGAGCAATTCAGCATCGGATAATTCTGACTCTGACGTTTTTGCCATGTTGCTTAAAATTTCTTTTTTAGTTTATTAGTTTAGTAAACTCTGAATAAGTCCTTCGACAGGCTCAGGACGAACGGTAACTAGTTGATTTCGTTCGTAGTGAGCTTGTCGAACTATGAATGAAATCAACTTATTCAGAGTTTCCTTTATTAGTTTATTAGTCAATTTCAGGAAATCGGACGGATTTTTTAAGCCGGTTCGGCTGGGTTTTTTAAACTCGCCAAATCAATCACAAACCGGTATTTCACATCGCTTTTCAGCATTCGTTCGTACGCTTCGTTGATTTTTTGCATGGGGATGACTTCAATGTCGGACACAATGTTATGTTCGGCGCAGAAATTCAGCATTTCCTGGGTTTCCTTGATGCCGCCGATGAGGGAACCGGCGATTTGGCGGCGTTTGAAGATCAAGTTACCGACGGACGGCGACGGATGCGGATGGTCGGGTACGCCGACTAAACATAAGGTGCCGTCGCGTTTTAATAAATTGGCATAAGTGTCGAGATCGTGGCTGGCGGCAACGGTATCCAAGATGAAATCGAAACTCAGTAAGTGTTTCTGCATGTCATCCGGATTTTTCGATAGCACCACATCGTGCGCGCCCAGCTTCTTGGCGTCTTCAACTTTCTTGGGCGAGGTAGTGAATAGCACCACTTCGGCACCCATCGCGCGGGCCAGTTTAACGCCCATGTGGCCTAAACCGCCCAACCCGACGATGCCGACCTTATGGCCTTTGCCGATTTTCCAGTGCCGCAACGGTGAATAGGTGGTGATGCCGGCGCAAAGTAGAGGCGCGGCAGCGGCCGGATTCAGTTTGTCCGGCACATGTAGGACGAAATGCCGGTCCACGACAATTTGGGTCGAATAGCCGCCGTGCGTATTGCCGCCGGAAATTTTGTCTTCCGAATTGTACGTGAAGGTGGTGGCGTTGCAGAATTGTTCCTGGTGGTCTTGGCAATCGGGGCAGGTGTGGCAGGAATCGACCATGCAGCCGACGCCCACGGTTTCTCCGATAGTAAAATCGTTAACCGCGCTGCCGAGCGCCGTTACTTTGCCGATAATTTCATGGCCCGGCACCATCGGATAGCGGGCGTTGCCCCATTCGTTGCGGGCTTGATGGATGTCCGAATGGCAAACGCCGCAATACAGGATTTCGATTTGCACGTCGTTGGCGCGCGGTTCGCGGCGTTCGAAGTTGAACGGGACTAAAGCGCTGTCTGCGCTTTGGGCGGCGTATCCGTGAGTTTTAAGCATACTGTGTTCCTCGATTATTAGGCCAAAATGAGAAATGAGATAAGAGGCTTTCCTTGATTTATCTTCAAGTCAACATTGGTTTAACGCAAATTTAACTTTACTCAAATTCGTAGCCTGCCTTTTGCCAAGCATCTGCCCCGCCCGTTAAATTGAAGAGTTTTTGATACCCCAACTTATGCAGTTTTTTTGAAGCGCTATTGCCCATGGGTCCGCCTTGACAATACAGATAAATAGGCGTGTTTTTGTCTTGCGGTAGTTTAGCTTGATACTGATCGATGTCGTTGTAAGGGATGAAGAGATCGGTTCCTTTAATATGACGCTGCTGAGGCGTGTGTACGTCAACCAGGAAAATATCTTGATTTTGCATGATTTGCCGTAATTCGGCCGGACTTATCATATTTAGATAGTCCGGTTTTTGAAATTGGCAGCCCATTATCAGCGATAGAAAGGGAATGATGAGGTAAGAAAATTTCATAGGAAAAAAATTCCTGCTTAGGTTTAAAAAATTGCGGTCTATCCGCTAATGACGGCTCACTCAAAATGAAAAACGCCCCAGTCTTCGATACTAGCCCATGTCTGTTCGCCTACGGATTGTAGGGTAATTCCTTCTATGGCATGACTTAAGTTATCAGGGGGTTAGACTGGTTATATCGCAATGTTTAGCCGTACCTAAAATGGGATCGCCGAAAGTGGAGTTGCTGCATTCGATCTGATTGGAAGCGACGGTATACAAATAATTTCCTGCCACTCCGTAGCGCACAACGGCAGTGCCGGTAAAGGTGCAGATTTCGTGTTCCTTGCCGCACGGAGTCCAGATGGTGTTAGCGGCAGCATTGGGATTGTCGTCTTGCCCGTCGAGTAAACCGTCAAGGTCGGCATCGACGCCGAGCCGGTATTCGTTGCCGCGGGGCACCAGCATATAAGCGAGATAATCGTCCGTACCTAGCCCAGTGATAAAGGTTGATAAGTTACGGATATCTCCTAGTGTATCGCCTTGGAATAAGCTGTTACCGGTGTAGTAAAAGCCGCGCGGGCTGCCTCCGATAATTCCGTGCGCAATAAGGCCGACGTTGCCGCTGTTGGCAATGTTAACCATTTGGTTCAATTGAATCGTTTTTGGAGCGGCAGCGGTGCTCATAATCTGCCAACCTACGCCAGCATGAGAATCGCGGCTTAGTCCGCCGATGCCTGGTTTTGGGCCGTCCCACGACAAAAAGGCGGCGAGAATATCATCGTTGGCTGCGCCAACTAATCCTAAACCGGAATCGTGCGAACCGTCGGTACGGAAACCGAATCCGGACGTGCTGCCATCGGCAGAACCCCAGAAAAAACCCATCCGGTCGTAGAAGCCGCCTAAAGGTTCGGCAATCGCAGGCTGATCCACATGTAGGCCGTTCGGCGGTCGCGTATCGCTACGTCCGCGTTCGTCCACGTGGCATCCTACGCACCTTGTCTCGGGTTGTTTTATTTTAAGCATTCCAGCCACGGCATTACCTGTACCCCGTATGGTGCTGTGCGGGCCTTGTATATTAACCGTTGTAGAAAACGAATTATTTTTATTCCGGTTCGGGTTAGGACCGAAGTGAATGCTATCCAGAAAAGTTTCAAACTTTTTCATGCTTACAGAATCCAGCGGCGCGTCAGCTCCCTGTAAATTGCTGAAAGCGCCGGCAAAGTCGGCTAAGCCATTACGATCGCCGCGGTGGTGGAGAGAAGGGCTGCCGATGATGTCGACGAGCGTTTGCGTTTTCATGGGGCCTTTCATCGGATGAAACGTCCAAACTTTGCCGGTTTTATCGGTACGGGTTTCCATGGCCCCGGCTGGATTACCCAGATCCCAAGCTAAGCGGTCGGTTCGGCCGTCGACATGGCATGATGCGCAGGCGGCTTGACCGAGACCTGAGCTAATCTGGGTATTGTAGAGAAACGGCCTGCCCGCCTTAATGACGGCGGGTGTGGGATCGAAGAAGGGGATTGTGCTTAACAATCGACGTTCCGACAGGTTTAACGAGACGATGACGCCGGCAAAACGGCTGAGTACATAGATTCGATTGCGGCTATCATCGGCGACGATGCCGGTTGGGCCTTCCGGCACTTTGATACGCGATAACCGGTTCCCGTTGGCGTTAACCACTATGACATTGTTTGAACCCATGCCAGTAATCCAAGTACGCTGACCGGAACTTTCGATCGCTATTCCGCGCGGGTCGCCGATCGATCTATTGCGTTCGGTTTGGGGAATACGGTTTTGTGAATAATTCAGGTGCGGGTTAAGGTCAACCTGCTTCTTCATGCCGGTGCTATTGAAGGTGGCCATTTTAACCCGGACGAAACGGCCAGTAAGATTAGGCTCGAAGCGGATTTCGTTGGTGGCGTCGGTGCCGGCCATCGATACGTCGCCTGTGATTGGATTAACTGCTAACGCCATGTTGATATTCATTGCACCGGCAAAATACTGCACACTCAGGGTGTTCGCATTGATGGCTACTAGATCGCGGTCCACGAGATCCCAACCCGCCACACGGTCGGCCTCCGGCGCATGACTGCCCGAAACGAAGCTGGTCCAGTCAGCATTGTTATCGTCTTTCCATAGACCGCCGTTTTGCTTGCGAACAATCAAGCTTACTGGCGGCGGCGGCGGGTTAAGCGGATTTTGGGCAGGTACGAATTCAGTGCCGCTATTCGGAGGTACGGAATTACCGGCGTAGGGTGTGGCAATATTAGACATGACATCGTGGATACGAGGCAAGGACTTGCCGCCGGCCAAGACGGTTGTGCCGTTACCGGATTCGAAAACGGCGGCATAGACAGTGTTCCCGTCAAGACTAACGGCCAATGCGCGTGGATCTTCGCCGGAGATCGTCAGGTCTGCAACCGCTGAAACCGGATTCTCAGGGTCGAAAACTTGGATAGTGTTCACTTGCGAGGCCGAGACAAAGGCGCGCCGTGGCGTTCCGGCAAAAACGACATCGGCGGGTTCGTCTTTGGTGTCGATGGTTTTAAGCAAACGCGCCTGCGCAAGGTTAACGACCGAAATGGTGTCCGACAGATGGTTAACCACCCATGCTTCGTTATCGTTAAAGGCGCGTACCGAAACCGGTTCTAAACCTACGGGGATTTGGGCGGCTAGGGCCGGCTCAACACCGCCAAGGTTATATATCATCAGTGTGTTGGCCGCTGTGTTAACCGCCAATAAAAGCTGGTGATTAGGCGTGATCTCCAACGGATGAACATGTGGCGTCTCGAAGTTCACAAAAGACATCGGTTCGTAGCCGGAGTGTGGCGCTGGGAGCAAAGGCGCCGCTTTAGCCTGAGCGGTTGCGGCAGTGGCGGCGGTACTCATTCCTATCGAAACAATGGTCGAGATAATAAAGGATGCCGCCAACGGCAATATAGGGGGGATTCTGCCTGCGAATAGATGCATCTTAAGTACCTCCAACACACTGAATTGAAAAATATTTGCAAATTAACTGGGTGCGGCCAAGTTTAACGCGAGTCTGGCATTTTGGAATCGGCATTCTATTGTCTCATCCGTTCGTTCTGAGCCGGTTAAAGTAGACATGCCGTTTTTCGACAGTTCAATACTTAAAGGGTACCATGAGAATGAGAATCTATAGAAATTCATTAATCAAGAGTTTTTCAATGATCCGGCTAATTTGGACTTGCGAACCCCCTTCATATTATCGAGCAGAATTACATAATTACCAGGTTAAATTGCCTTGACAAAATACTAACTATAGTTTGGAGGAAAGTATAGGTGGTACGTGAGCTATTCTCAGCCAATTATGCATTTCCGCACAGGAGCCGAGGAAATGTCTTATGTTGTTCAAGCAATCCAAACGAACTTTCCGTTGTCCGCTCACAGAACCCGATAGCTATCGACTTGAGTATTGAATAGAGCTATGAAAACGAGCGTTACGAAGAGGGAAGCCGGGTAGTCCCAGAAGCGATAGAGTTGGGTAATTTCGCGAGGCGCGGTTTGCGAAGTGAAATTGCAAATTCATAGAAATCGTGTCAAGTCATTGCGCAACTGGTTTTATACCCTATTCGTCTTTAGGTTATAAAACGCGAGTGTAGGGCGGCTGACGGCGTAGCCATGTGCGGTCCCGCTAAGTCTTTGCCGCTTGCTTGGGCTGGGATGCCCAAAACAAGCCTTTGCAAAACAACAACTCTCCGGTATCTCATTGTCCATAAGCCAAAATCTATTATGGAGTTCGGTTTAGAAACTGAAAATATAATGATTTCTACTTTATTTCAATTATCCTTTCACCGCTTTCAACACTTCCTGCAACATCTTATTAGCATCACCAAACAACATGCGGGTATTGTCTTTTACAAACAACGGATTGCCAACTCCGGCGTAACCGGAAGCCATGCTACGTTTCATGACGATGGTAGTGTCGCCTTTCCAGCATTCCAGCACCGGCATCCCGGCTATCGGGCTGTTCGGGTCGTCGAGGGCGGACGGGTTGACGATGTCGTTGGCGCCGATCACGATACTGACATCCACTTTATCCCAGTCCTCATTGATTTCATCCATTTCATACACGATGTCGTAAGGCACTTTTGCTTCCGCCAGCAACACGTTCATGTGGCCGGGCATACGTCCGGCGACGGGGTGAATGCCGAAGCCGATCTTTTTGCCTTTATCGCGCAGGAATTTGGTGATTTCATTGACGGTGTGTTGGGCTTGCGCAACCGCCATGCCATAGCCGGGGATGATCATTATACTTTTAGCATCCAAAAGTAACCTTGCGGTTTCTTCAGCGTCAATCGGATGCACTTCACCTTCAACTACAGCAGCTTCACCGCCGGATGCCGTGCCGAAGCCGCCCGCAATCACGCTAAGGAAGTGGCGGTTCATGGCGCGGCACATGATGTAGCTCAAGATCGCGCCGCTGCTGCCGACAAGGGCGCCGGTGACGATCAGCAGATCGTTGCTCAGCATGAAACCGGTTGCCGATGCCGCCCAGCCGGAATAGCTGTTGAGCATCGAGACGACCACCGGCATGTCCGCCCCGCCGATCGCCATCACCATGTGGATGCCGAACAACAAAGCTATGATGGTCATGATGATCAAAGGCGTCAGTCCGCCGCCGTTTTCGGTTTGGTTGAGGAATATGCCGCCCAGGATGATGGCTGCGATCAGCAAACCCAGGTTTAACCAGTGGCGGGCGGGCAATAGCATCGGTTTGCCGCTGATTTTTTCGCTGAGCTTGCCGAAAGCGATAACCGAACCGGAAAATGTGACCGCGCCGATCAAAATACCTAAATAAATTTCGATTTCATGGATGGTTTTTTCCACACCGGCTAGGGTGGATGTGGTATCCATGAAATTGGCGTAGCCGACCAAAACCGCCGCCAAACCGACCAAGCTGTGCATGATGGCGACCAATTCCGGCATTTGCGTCATCGCGACTTTTTTCGCCGCAAACAAGCCGATGCCGCCGCCGATGGCGAGTGCGCCAATTAAAATGCCGTAGGATGACACCGCATCGCTGAATACGGTGGCAAGAATGGCGATGACCATCCCGGTCATACCGTAATAGTTGCCGCGGCGGGCGGTTTCCTGGTTGCTTAAGCCGCTCAAGCTTAGAATGAACAGAATGGTGGCGACGATGTAAGACATCGTGACTAAACTTTGTGACATGGTTGTTTTCCCCTTATTTTCTGAACATTTCGAGCATACGGCGGGTTACTAAGAACCCCCCTGCGATGTTGATTGATGCGAGCAAGATGCCTAACCCGGCTAAAATCACCACGATTTGATCCGGGGCGGAGATTTGCACCAAGGCGCCGATGACAATAATGCCGCTGATGGCGTTGGTTACGCTCATTAGCGGTGTATGCAAGGACGGCGTTACATTCCAGATCACCATGTAGCCAACGAAGCAGGCCAGGACAAAGACGGTGAAGTGGGTCATGAACGCGGTAGGTGCAACCGCACCGACGCTGAATAAAGCCGTTCCGGCGATCAACATGGGCAAGATTTGCCTGAGCCATCCGGGTTTTTCAGAGGGGGATTCTTTCTGGTAAGCGGGGGCTTCGGTTTGCGGTTGCGGGCTTACGCTGATGGTAGGCGGCGGTGGCGGCCAAGTAATTTTGCCTTCTTTGATGACCGTTGCGCCCCGGATAACTTCGTCTTCCATGTTGACATTGATGACGCCGTTCTTTTCCGGGGTCATATCGGTCAGTAAATGCCTTAAGTTAGTCGCATAGAGTTGGCTGGACTGGTTCGCCAAGCGGCTGGGTAAGTCGGTATAACCGATAATGGTGACACCATGTTTTGCGACAACTTTATTTTTTTCGGTCAGTTCGCAGTTGCCGCCTTGTTCCGCCGCTAAATCAACGATAACGCTGCCCGGTTTCATGGTTGCAACCATCGCCTGGGTAATCAATTTCGGCGCGGGTTTGCCGGGGATCAACGCGGTGGTCACGATAATGTCCACTTCCATCGCTTGCTTGGCAAACAGCGCCATTTCCGCTTCGATAAATTCCTTGGACATGGTTTTGGCGTAACCGCCCGAGCCAGAGCCTTCTTCCTTGAAATCAAGCATCAGGAATTCGGCGTCCATGCTTTCGATTTGTTCTTTAACTTCGGGCCGGGTATCGAATGCCCGCACGATAGCCCCCATGCTTTTCGCCGCGCCGATGGCGGCCAAGCCAGCCACGCCCGCGCCGATGACCAAGACTTTGGCGGGCGGAATTTTGCCCGCTGCGGTGATTTGCCCGGTAAAAAAGCGGCCGAAATGCTGCGCTGCCTCGATAATGGCGCGGTAGCCCGCAATGTTCGCCATCGAACTCAAGGCGTCGAGTTTTTGCGCCCTGGAAATACGCGGTACGCTATCCATCGCCAGTACGGTTGCGTTTTTGGCGGCCAGTTTCTGCATTAATTCGCCGTTTTGGGCAGGCCAAATAAAACTGACCAGGCGACCGCCTTGCGGAAGTAAATCGACTTCATCCAGATCCAGTTCAGCGTGTTGTTCCGGGGCGCGGACTTTCATGACGATATCTGCCGTGCTCCACAGTGTTTTTGCATCGGGTACGATTTCAACTCCGGCTTCTTTATAGGCTTCATCGGAGATGTTAGCGCCGATGCCGGCGCCGCTTTCGACGCAAACACTAAAGCCGAGCTTTATGATGTGTTCTGCGGCTTCCGGCGTCGTGGCAACACGTTTTTCACCGGGGTGAATTTCTTTCGGTACACCAATTTTCATGAGGTTTCCTGTGGGTGATTTAGGGCATAATAAGGTAAGACTATTTTGATAAAGTCAAAACTGCCAGAGCATAGAAGATTAAGCCGAGGTTTTCAATTAATTTATATCTTGCTTTAAAGTGTTCGGTTTAGGCAGGAACAGTAAGAGTTTTATTTTTGGACTGATTAATCCGTTTTTTGAGCTAATATCAATGATTTCTTCGCTTTCTATCAGCAATCATGACCGCGATGTAACCGGATTGAAATATATTTATCCGGTTATTTCAAGAAGGGCGGGCGGGTTGTCTATCGGGATTAATTTCAATACCAACAATGCTTGCAATTGGCGTTGTGTTTATTGCCAAGTACCGAACCTGATAAAAGGCGTTGCGCCGGCATTAGACTTTCAATTGCTTGAAGATGAATTGAGGCTTTTTTTGCACGATATTCAACGCGGCGGCTTTTATCGTCGTTTTCAAATCGAAACAGAACAGCAAGCAATCAAGGATATTGCAATTTCGGGCAATGGCGAACCGACTAGCGTTGAACATTTTGCACGGGCCGTCGCTCTGATAGGGGATATTGCCGTAGAAATGAATGTTTTTCCGGATAGCCATTTCGTTTTGATAACCAATGGCAGTTTAATGCACCAAAAAAACGCGCAAGAAGGGCTTAAAGTTCTGAATGAATTCGGCGGTGAAGTTTGGTACAAATTCGATAGCGCCACCAAGAAAGGAAGGGCTGAATTTAACGGGGCTACCCAAAATCTTAGCAAAGCTTTGGAGAATATTAAGATTTCTTCTGCATTGTGTCCGACCAAGTTGCAAACCTGTTGGTTTGATTTCGCCGGTCGAGGATTACAAGAAAACGAAAAACAAGCGTTTTTAGACGCATTAAAAATGATCGGGGAGACTACGGATGTTAATGAAATCCTGCTCTATACCTTGGCGCGGCCTTCAATGCAACCTGATGCGAGCCGGTTAAAACCTTTGTCTAACGCCGTGTTAAACAGCTTTGCAGATGAGATTCGGAGTTTGGGGTTTCACGTATCGGTTGCCGGGTAGAAACCGAAAGCTTTTATAAAGCTTTTATACGGAGGATTTGGCTTTTATCGATATCAGCGCTTGGGTATTATAACGATTGCCGTGTTATGGCGATTTTTTCCGGTTCTACGGTGGTTTAATCATCACAATCAAACCGCTAACGATCAGGGCCGAACCCATCAATATTCGCATGGTTATAGCCTCTTTGAGTAAAAGCCAGGCCAGTAATACCGCAATAACAACACTGCCTTTGTCGATTAACGCTACAGTGGCGACGTCTCCGGTTTTCAGCGCCTTATAGTAAAAAATCCATGAGAGAGTAGTTGTAGCGCCCGATAAACCTAACCAAAAAATGTTTTTTGGGTTTAATAAGAGCCAATTTGCCGCCGGTATACTATTCCAGGCAAAACAGATAACGAATAGGAAGACAAACAAGGTCCGTATCGTCAGGCCGAGTTCGCCAGAAATCTCCGCTAATCCCATTTTGGCTATCACCGAAGTAAAGCCAGCGAAAATCATCGAGATTAGCGCATAAAGCACCCATTTTTCCATTCCGTGGACGGCTAATCGCGAACCGGGGGCGGTGCTAAAACCATACGGGAACCATTGGTTTCCGCCGGAGTGACAATACCTGCTGCTTCCATATCTTCTATCATCGTCGCCGCGCGGTTATAACCGACCTTGAAACGCCGCTGTATGCTAGAAATGGAAGCTTTCCGTGTTTCTGTAACGAATTGCACGGCTTGGTCGTATAAGCTGTCGGATTCCGGATCGCCGCTGTAACCTCCGCCGCTTGTACCGAAACCGTCGCTGTTTTCAAACGACTCTTGGGTGATTTCCGCCAGATAGTTCGGCGGCGCGGTTTGTTTTAAAAATTCGACGACTCGATGCACTTCATTGTCATCCACGAAAGCGCCGTGAGCGCGAATAGGTATACTGGTTCCGGACGGTAAAAACAACATATCGCCGTTGCCTAACAAGGCCTCGGCGCCGCCTTGGTCGAGAATAGTGCGCGAATCAATCCGGGACGAAACTTGAAAAGAGATTCGAGTGGGCACGTTGGCTTTGATCAGTCCGGTCAATACGTCAACCGACGGCCGTTGGGTCGCCAAAATCAGGTGGATTCCCGCGGCACGGGCTTTTTGGGCGAGGCGGGCAATGAGTTCTTCGACTTTTTTACCGACAATCATCATCATATCGGCTAATTCATCAATGACGATGACAATACTGGGTAGTGTCGTCAGAACCGGAATCTCGTCGATTTCAGAGGTTGGGTTAAGCATTTGAAAGAGCGGATCTCTGACGGTTTGGCCTTTTAAAGCAGCGTCTTCGATCAATTGGTTGAAACCCGCTAGGTTTCTCACTCCCATTTTTGACATTAATTTATAACGGCGTTCCATTTCGCCGACGGCCCAACGTAGTGAATTTTGGGCTTCTTTCATGTCGGTGACGACCGGTGTTAGTAAGTGCGGAATGCCTTCGTATACGGACAGTTCGAGCATTTTCGGGTCGATCATTATCATGCGAACTTGTTCCGGCGTTGCCTTGTATAACAAGCTGAGGATCATCGAGTTAATCGCCACCGATTTACCCGAACCCGTTGTGCCAGCGACTAATGCGTGTGGCATTTTCCCCAGATCGGCGACTAAGGGCTGGCCCGAAATGTCCTTACCCATTGCCAGCGTTAACAAAGAAGGGGATTTTTCAAACGTGCGTGAAGCCAGTAAATCTCTTAGATTCACCATTTCGCGTTCACGGTTAGGTATTTCTAAACCGATGACCGATTTTCCGGGTATGACTTCAACAATGCGGACGCTTGTGACCGATAATGCGCGCGCCAGGTCTTTCGACAAGCTGCTGATGCGGCTGACTTTTACACCGGCGGCCGGTTGCAATTCAAAACGGGTGATAACTGGGCCGGGCAAAAAACCAACGACTTCGACCGTGACATTGAAATCAGCCAGTATATCCTCCACCAAGCGAGACATGTCTTCAAGATCGCTCTGGGTGTAGCCTTTAACCCGCGTTTCTCTGTTATCGAGCAAAGTGAGCGGCGGAATGCTTTCGCCGGTTGTCACATGTGTTGGCGAATGGGCCGTTTTGTGAGCGCTGCCGGCCGTCTTCTTTACAGTGATAGCTTTTTCTCCGCCACTAAAGATAGCTGACGGTAAAGCGGGCAGTTTAACTTCAGGGATAAGTTGTTTTGCAAGCGTTGATTTTGTTATCTCGATAGCTGTAGGCGTTGGTGTCGGCATGGATTTGTCCGCTGATTTCTGTTGGTGTCCGGTAAATCTTGCGGGTGCCTCGTGTGACGGTTTGGAATTATGGCTTTGGCTAATTTGGCTGACGCCTTTGATAACCGAATCAACAAGCAGTACGGTATATTTTCCTATCAGATCAATGATAGTTAGCCAAGAGACTTGGGTTGCTAAGGTAACGCCCGCTAATAAAGCGGCAATTAATAATAGTGTTGCGCCAGAATTACCGCACATCAATAGCAGCGCATCGCCGATTTCTTGGCCGATGATTCCGCCCGAATTGCCGGGCAGTTCGACGCCTATCCGTAAAACATGTAAATAAAACAAAGCCGCGCAAGAAACGACAGCGATTAGCGAACCTAGCCAATGCAGGATGACGAGGGCTTTTTTCCGGCTTTCTAAATTACTGATGTAAGCAAAATAAGCATGCCTTATAATAAGTAGAGGCAACAGGTAGGCGACAACACCAAAGAAACTAAGAGAAAAATCCGCCAGCCAAGCTCCGATTACTCCGCCCGCATTGCTGACTGTTTGAAGCGTACTGCTGTGAGTCCATCCGCCGTCTTCATTATCAAAGGTGGCTAATGAAATCAGAAAAAAAATTGAACCTGAAAAAAATATCAGAACGGCTACTTCCCGTAAGCTACGAAATGTTTTTTCTTCTACCATGGCGGACATGATTAATCCCGTAATAAGAAATATCAATAAAACATGATTATAGACCAATTATTAGATGTTATACATTAATAATATGCTTTAAAAATGAAACGTTTTTCTGGCGAATTTTTAAGACCATTTGCAAGGCTCAGTCTGTAAAATATTTTTCATTTTAGAAAAATGATTATATTTAAGCATCGACTATGTAGCAGATTGGTTTATAGGGCTAATGTGGTCACTTTATTGCGTTTGTTTAATTTAATTTGCCGATGACATTTTGGCGCCAAAAAAAACTTAACGAACTTTCCCATGACGAATGGGAATCAATATGCGACGGTTGCGGTAAATGTTGCCTTCATAAAATTGAAGATGAAGATACTGGCGTAATTTACTATACCAGTGTAGCTTGCCGGTTGTTTGACATTACTACGTGCCGGTGCAAGGATTATCAAAGGCGTATAGACAAGGTTCCGGACTGCGTTAACATAAAAAAATTAGCTACAAGCCGGTTTAAGTGGCTGCCGTCGACATGCGCTTATAGATTGCTTGAGGAAGGCAACGATTTACCGTTATGGCACCCGCTGGTCTCCGGCCGCGCATCGAGTGTAGCCGAGGCAGGGGTTGGCGTTGCTAGTTTCGCCGTCCCGGAGAGCCAAGTTAGGCACGTAGAGGAGCATATTATTCAATGGCTCGAATAGGNNTATTCAATGGCTCAAATAATAATGGCTGACTATTGCTCACTGAGATTAAGCTCTATAGCAGCCTCGATAGTTTTGCGGTTTCAGGCGGCAGTCAATAACGCCAGTAAAATATAAAAGTATTATTTCTTGATTCTATAGAAAAATTATTTTTTCATGTTGCTAGAACTGTATTGGCGTACTGGCGGATAAGCATTTGGCATTGACATGCGTCCCCTTTGTACTTTAAAGTTACCGCCGCATAACGAATATGTAAGCAACTATTATTATAACCTTCGGAGCACGTACCATGGCAAAACCATTAATTCAAATGGCATTAGATTCTTTAGATTTCGACGCAACTGTAGGGCTTGCTACCCAAGTAGCTCCTTATGTTGATATTTTTGAAATCGGAACGCCTTGCATCAAACATAACGGGGTTAGGCTCGTTAGTGAATTGCGTTCAAGATTTCCAGACAAGTTGATCCTTGTTGATCTGAAAACAATGGACGCTGGCGAATACGAAGCCACTCCTTTCTACGCAGCTGGCGCTGATATCTGCACAGTTTTAGGTGTTTCCGGTCTTGCAACGATTGCTGGTGTTGTTAAAGCAGCCAATGCACACGGTGCAGAAGCTCAAATCGATCTTATCAACGTTGATGATAAAATTGGTTGTGCAAGAGCATCGGCTGACCTAGGCGCTCAAATTGTCGGTGTTCACACCGGTCTTGACGCACAAGCAGCAGGACACACCCCGTTCGCCGATCTGGGCGCTATCGCAAACCTGGGCTTGCCTGTGCGCATTTCTGTGGCAGGCGGAATTAAACAATCCACTGTTCAAGATGTAGTTCACGCTGGCGCTAATATTATCGTGGTAGGCGCGGCGATTTACGGTGCGCCATCGCCTGCTGAAGCGGCTCGTGAAATCCGCGAATTGGTTGATGCGGCATAATTTCAGGGACTTTTATGCATCAGAAACTTATCATAGATAAAATATCAAGCATTTTGGATGCGACCGAGAGGTCGCATGATGTCAGGCTGACCGAAATGCTGGATAGCGCAAGACGCGTATTTGTTGCAGGAGCAGGGCGTTCTAAACTGGTCGGTAATTTTTTTGCGATGAGGCTTGTGCATGGTGGCTATGATGTTAGCGTTGTCGGAGAAATCGTGACGCCGAGTATCAAAAATGGTGATTTGCTAATCATTATTTCTGGCTCAGGCGAAACCGAGCAATTGATAGCATTTACCAAAAGTGCGAAAAAGGTAGGTGCGAAAATCGTTCTGATTTCTGCTAAGAATAGTTCGACAATCGGTGATTTGGCTGATGCGGTGTTTGCAATCGGTACTCCAGAACAATACGGAAAGGTTGTCGGGATGCCGATGGGAACGGTTTTCGAATTATCCACGCTAGTCTTTTTGGAAGCTATTATTTCTCACATAATTCATGAGAAAGGCATTCCCGAAGAAATCATGCGTGAGCGGCATGCTAATTTAGAATAACGCGTGTTTTTTACGAACGGATGGTTTTCCATTCGTTCGTAATCAGCTTAATAAGAATTCTTTGTGACGGTTTGCTCATGCAAAATGATCACAAAAATGAACAAACTACAAGAGGAGAACAATATGACTTCGCGTCGTGAACTTGCGAACGCCATACGCGCGTTAAGCATGGATGCCGTGCAAAAAGCCAATTCTGGGCATCCAGGTGCGCCAATGGGAATGGCGGATATCGCAGAGGTTTTATGGAATGACCATATGCGGCACAACCCAACCAACCCCAGTTGGTCAAACCGGGATAGGTTCGTGCTTTCTAACGGCCACGGTTCAATGCTGATTTATTCGCTTTTGCATCTAACGGGTTATGATCTCCCTATTGAAGAACTAAAACAGTTCCGTCAACTCCATTCCAAAACACCAGGTCATCCTGAGTATGGTTATGCGCCGGGTATTGAAACCACAACAGGTCCTTTAGGTCAAGGTATCACCAACGCCGTCGGTATGGCAATCGCTGAAAAAGCATTAGCCGGTCAGTTTAATAAAGACGGCCATAAAATTGTCGATCATAAAACTTATGTATTTCTGGGCGATGGTTGCTTAATGGAAGGCATTTCCCACGAAGCCTGTTCCTTGGCGGGAACCTTAGGTTTGGGTAACTTGATTGCATTCTGGGATGATAACGGCATTTCTATTGATGGACATGTTGACGGTTGGTTTACTGATAATACGCCTAAGCGTTTTGAAGCCTATGGCTGGCATGTCATAGCGGATGTCGATGGTCATGATAGCGATGCCATCAATAAAGCAATTGAATTGGCTAAATTGGTAACTGATAAACCCAGCATGATCTGCTGTAAAACTACCATCGGTTTTGGTTCCCCAAATAAAGCAGGCACTCATGCTTGTCACGGTGCAGCATTAGGCGATGCGGAAGTTAATTTAACCAAAGCAGCGCTCGGTTGGGATCATGGGCCGTTTGAAATCCCTGCCAATGTCTATGCTGGTTGGGACGCTAAAGCAAATGGTGGAAAAGCTGAGCAGGACTGGAATGAGAAGTTTTCAGCTTACAAGGCTGCCTATCCTGAGTTGGCATCAGAATTCGAACGCCGCATGAAGGGCGATTTACCCAAAAATTGGGCGGCTGATGCGGATGCATTTGTTAACTCGGTTAACACCGAAGCAAAAACAACCGCAACGCGCTTGTCTTCATTAGCATCTATCGAAGGCTACGCAAAATTGTTGCCAGAAATTTTCGGTGGCTCAGCGGATTTGGGTTGTTCTAACATGACCGAATGGTCGACCTATAAACCAATGCGTGCCAACAAACCGGATGCCAATTACATTAATTATGGTGTTCGCGAGTTCGGAATGTCTGCCATTATGAACGGTGTCGCCTTACATGGCGGTTTGGTTCCATTTGGCGCAACATTCTTGATGTTTTCCGAATATGCCAGAAATGCGGTCCGTATGTCAGCATTGATGGGAATCCGTTCAATTTTTGTTTATACTCATGATTCAATCGGATTAGGGGAAGATGGTCCGACGCATCAGCCTATTGAACAAACTGCAACCCTTCGTATGATCCCTAAAATGAATGTGTGGCGTACTTGCGATGCGGTGGAAACTGCGGTGTCATGGCGTGCGGCGATTGAGCGTAAAGACGGGCCATCGGTATTGGTGTTTTCTCGTCAAAACTTGCCACACATGCCGCGCACACCAGAGCAGATTAAAGCTATCTCAAAGGGTGGATACGTATTGAAAGACAGCGAAGGAACACCGGATGCGATTATTATCGCAACGGGTTCGGAAGTTGAATTGGCGGTTAAAGCGGCGGACGAGTTGGCTGGCAAGGGCAAAAAAATTCGTGTCGTTTCCATGCCGTCAACCAACGTCTTCGATGCGCAAGATGAGGCTTATCGCGAGTCCGTTCTGCCTAAAGCGGTCACTAAGCGTGTTGCTGTTGAAGCGGGCGTAACTGACGGCTGGTGGAAATATGCCGGTAGTAACGGCAAAGTTCTTGGTTTGGACCGTTTTGGTGAGTCGGCTCCGGCTGGACAACTCTTCAAAGAGTTTGGCTTTACCGTCGAAAATGTAGTCAAACATGTTGAAGCGGTGCTTTAATTAATCACTAAGGCAGTAAAATATATACAACAAAAGATGGGATTGAATTTGTGTTCGCTTTCTTTAAAGTGGACACGTTCTTTCTCTGTCTAATTATTAAGTTATTATGGGGTGATTAGCGTGAAAATTTATGAAATGACCAAATGTGTGTTTACAGCGCTACTTTTAGCGAGTTATGTCGCTGTTGCTGAAGATCAATATCCTGCATCTGATTTTAAACCTAAGGTAGTCTATCAAGATGATACTGCATCGAAACCATCGGAAAGCGGAACTAAGTCTTCATCGGCGTCTTCTTCCTCAAGTGGCGGCGATTCCCAGTATCCTGCGGCGAATTTCGAACCTAAAGTTTTGTACAACGATGAAAATTACAAGCACAACAATCCGGTGCCTGCAAGTAACCTAGCATCAGTGCAAAATTCCGGATCATCAAGCTTAAGCGCTCCAGGCGCAGCTTCCAGCGCTATTCAGAAGGAAGAATCTTCCATAGGATATTTGTTAGGTTTGGTTGCTTTAGCTGCCGCCGGATTTGTTTTATTTAAGAAAGGCGCAATCATGCCAAAATCATCCGCTAGCTCCAGTTCTTCAAGTGCTGCGCGTAGTTCTGGTGGATTAACGGGAGTCGGACGCTATCTATTGAAAGCTTCCGGTACCGGTGTTTCCCGGTATTTAGAACAAAAAGCACAAACCGCGCCGTCATCATCCGCCGCAACAGGTGTAGCAAAATATTTAGCCAATCAAGTTACTTCGACAAAAGCCACTGCAAGTCAAGCTGCTACTGGCGTTGAAAAATATATGCGTAAAAAGGGGTAATGAATGGATCGCAATGACTTTGGCGGAGCAGTAATTCCTGCAATGGCTGGTTTTTTTCTGTTCGGGAAACGAGCCAAAGCTCAGGAGATTCAAGAAGAAAAGCCTAAACAATTACCTGTCGTCACGGCAAAATCGGAAGCGAGCGACGGTATTACAGGCGTAACCCGTTATTTATTATCGGCGCCTTTGATTACTGGTGTTGCTAAATATGTAAAAAAAGCAGAAAAGCAACACATGTCGGGAGTCTCAAAATATGTGTTACGCCAATCTTTAGCTAAAAAAAACACGCCCATAACATCGGGCGTCGCTAAATACATAGCCAAGTCGACGGTTACAAATCAGCCGCGCAAATCATCGGTTGACAACTATTTGGCTGCGCAAGAAAGATTAGTGCGAAATAGTGTGCCTTTTACAGGCGTGGCGCGATATGAAGCAACGCAGACCTTAATTGAAAGAAAAAAACTAGCTGCTGAATTAATTGAGAAATACCGGATTGCGGAACAAGACGCAGTTAAAGCCGCTCAAGTTGCAGCTGTGCTTGCTTACGAAGTGTCTAGCGCATCATCAAATCACGAACAAATGTCCGAACTAGAAGATAAAGCAAGCACTCGCGTAGGCAGGTACTTAAAAGAACAAGAAGCTAACGGGAAAAGCGCAAGACAAGCTACAACAGTGTCGAAGTATATTGCCAGGCAAATTGTGATTGAAAGTCAAAAACCCGCTAAAAGTAAAGTTGAAAAATATCTTCAAGAGCAAAGCATAGTAGAACGAAAAAAACCAAAATTGACAGGCGTGACAAAGTATTTATCGAAACAACCTAATACGCCGAAAGCTATCAAACCTGTTGAAAAATTAGTCGAAAGCGGGGTCGCCCGTTATTTATGCGCTCAAGAAGAGCTGGAAAAAAGCAAGCCTGTGCTTTCAGGTGTTAGTAAGTACATTGCGAAACAAGTTCATTCAGATATTAAATCGATACCACTGATCGATAATTCAGTAATCGAAAAATGTTTAGAAGGCGAATTTATTCCTGCGAGCGAATATGTGCCTCCAGTTACAACCGGTGTTTCGAGATATCTTGAAAAACAAGAAGAGGTTGTGGTTGTGGCAAAAGAAACTAAAAGCATTGTAACCGGTGTTTCCCGCTACCTCGAAAAGCAGGTCGAATCGATGGCGAAGTCGCTTGAGAATGCTCCTTTAACGGCTGTTGACCGTTATCTATTGAAAAAAGCATCTTGATATTAATTAAGATTAATATCTACACGTCCAAGTAGTAGATTGGCTATGTGTTTTACTAACATATTAGCTGCAATTATGCTACAATAAATGCCCTAAAATATTTTCAACTTCATAATTAAGGTACCCACTATGGCAAAAAACTTACTTGAACAACTCAGAGAAATGACCGTTGTTGTAGCTGATACCGGCGACATACAAGCCATTGAAACTTTTAAGCCACGTGACGCGACTACTAACCCATCTTTAATTACGGCTGCGGCGCAAATGCCTCAATATCAAGATATCGTTGACGATACCTTAAAAGGCGCCAGAAATACTTTGGGTAACGATGCAACTTCAGCGCAAGTAGCATCTTTGGCTTTCGACCGTTTGGCCGTGTCTTTCGGCTTGAAAATCCTCGACATCATTCCAGGCCGTGTTTCCACAGAAGTTGACGCGCGTCTGTCCTACAACACTGAAGCAACCATCACCAAAGGGCGGGAGATCATTGCTCAATACGAAGCTAAAGGGGTTTCTAAAGACCGCGTTTTAATCAAAATTGCATCAACCTGGGAAGGTATCCAAGCTGCGGCTGTCTTAGAAAAAGAAGGCATTCATTGCAATTTGACGCTGTTATTCGGTATCCACCAAGCGATTGCTTGCGCTGAAAACGGTATTACCCTTATTTCTCCCTTTGTTGGACGTATTCTCGACTGGTACAAAAAAGACACCGGACGCGATTCATATCCGGCTGCGGAAGATCCAGGCGTTTTGTCTGTAACGGCTGTTTATAACTATTACAAAAA
This sequence comes from Methylococcaceae bacterium UBA7658, assembly GCA_002483425.1. Lineage (GTDB taxonomy): Bacteria > Pseudomonadota > Gammaproteobacteria > Methylococcales > Methylomonadaceae > Methyloglobulus. Next base: position 26,977 of record DLHW01000006.1, on the reverse strand, counting down.
ATTCGGTTTTAAAACCGAAGTCATGGGTGCGAGCTTCCGTAATGTTGGCGAAATTACCGAATTGGCAGGTTGCGATTTATTGACGATTGCGCCGTCATTGTTGTCAGAATTGCAGGCAACAGAAGGCGACTTGCCGCGTAAATTGGATCCGGCAAAAGCTGCGCAAGCGTCAATTGAAAAGATCACCATGGATAAAGCGACATTCGACAAAATGCATAGCGAAAACCGCATGGCGTCAGATAAATTGTCCGAAGGCATCCTTGGTTTTGAAAAAGCGCTCGAACAGCTTGAAGAACTGTTGGCTGCGCGTCTTGCTAAATTGGAAAATAAACAAGCCGAACCCGCATAAATATTGTAGGGAAGGGCTTCAATGTATCCCTTCCCTGTGGATTAAACATCATCGCCCCAACGCATCAGTGTTGGGGCGATTTTACTTTCTACCAGACAGATTAATAACATGGCTCAAAAACTCCTTGATGTTGTAAAATCCGGCGTTGTAACCGGTGAAGATGTACAAAAAGTCTTTGCAATCTGCAAAGAGAACAGTTTCGCTTTACCGGCGGTTAACGTTATCAATACCGACTCCATTAATGCTGTATTGGAAGCAGCCGCGAAGGTAAGGTCAGCGGTTATTATCCAATTTTCAAATGGCGGAGCGGCGTTCATAGCTGGAAAAGGCTTAAAAGCCGAAGGCCAAAAAGCGTCAATCTTAGGTGCGATTTCAGGCGCCCAACACGTCCATTTGATGGCCCAACATTACGGCGTTCCGGTCATCCTTCATACCGACCATGCCGCGAAAAAGTTATTGCCTTGGATTGATGGCCTGTTAGATGCGGGCGAAAAGAATTTTGCCGCAACCGGAAAACCGCTGTTTAGCTCGCATATGCTGGATTTGTCGGAAGAAAGCCTGCAAGAAAACATGGAGATCTGCGGCGAATACTTGAAGCGCATGTCGAAAATGAATATGACGCTGGAAATCGAATTGGGTGTAACAGGCGGTGAGGAAGACGGTGTTGACAACACCGGCGTCGACCATTCCAGTTTGTACACCCAGCCTGAAGATGTGGCGTATGCTTACGAACAGCTCAATAAGATCAGTCCGCGTTTTACGATTGCCGCATCGTTTGGTAATGTGCACGGCGTCTACAAACCGGGCAACGTTAAATTAACGCCTAAGATTTTGGATAATTCGCAAAAATACGTGTCCGAAAAATTCGGCTTGGCGAAAAACTCCTTAAACTTCGTTTTCCACGGCGGATCGGGCTCTACACCCGAAGAAATCAAAGAGTCTATCAGCTACGGCGTTGTCAAAATGAATATCGATACCGACACCCAATGGGCTACTTGGGCTGGAATTATGGAATATTACAAGAAAAACGAAGGTTATCTGCAAGGTCAAATCGGCAATCCGGAAGGCGATGACAAGCCTAACAAAAAATACTACGATCCCCGGGTATGGCAACGCGCCGGCGAAGCCGGTATGGTTACTCGCTTAGAACAAGCGTTTCAAGAATTAAATGCCGCCGATACCTTGTAAGTAAGATTCACTTGCTTATAAAAAACCGGCCTCCGCGCCGGTTTTTTTGTGCCCGATTTTACTGAGTCCTCATTATGTGAGTAGGGACCATTCGGTTAGGAAAGGCGTGTAAAAATTAAAGTCGTCGATTGTTGCTCCTTGCTGTGTGGTTATCGCGCTGGCAAATAATTGCGCTCGTTCAATGATTTGACCTAAATCCCAACCAAGGTTAAGTCCAAGCAGAACAACTGCCGAAAAAGCGTCGCCCGCACCGACCGTGTTGGTAACTTTTGCAGATAAAGTTGGCTCCACAGACAGTAAGTCGCTATTACTCTGTACAGTTAAAGCTCCTTTTTCGCCGCACGTAACAATGATTCCCGATAGCTGACATTGTTTTAATACCTTATCCATTGAAGCTTTGAGATCGATTATAGGTCCGAACAGAATCCGCATTTCTTCTAGGTTTAACTTAACCCAATCGGCGTGTTTAATAAGAGCGATAACATCGGTTTTTTTCCACCAAGGCTGGCGTAAATTGACATCGATAAAAATAGTGCCGGAATGGTTTTTCTTTATTGTTTCTAGCGTTAATTTTGAGATCGAGGATCGAATGGCTAATGTTCCATGATATAAAATACCCTTATGATTCATCCGATTTAAACATTGCAAATCAATGTTATCGTACGCTTGGCTGGCAAGAATAGTGTAGACCGGTTCGCCCTCCATAAACTCAATCTGTACTCTCCCTGTTGGATAGAGGCTATCGGATTGCAAGCACTCTGTACTCATACCCCATTTTTGCATCTCAATCCGGATTTGCGCGCCATCCATATCATTGCCAACGCGGCTAATCAATAAGGGCGATTGCCCAAACGCTTGTAAATGCCACGCCACATTAAAAGGCGCGCCGCCCAATATTTTATTTCCATTTGGAAAATGATCGAAAAGTACTTCACCGAATAGATTAATAGAATGGCTTCCCATGGGTAATTACTTTGAATAAAGTTGCAAATTAAGACCGGTTAAAATTCAGTGTCCATGTAAGCTAACTGAAGAACGAATAGGTTAATATTAGTTGATTGAATCGGTACGATAACGAGAGCATTTAATCGAATCGGACCAATAATCTGCGGGCAAACCGGCTTTTTGTTTTAGATGGCGTAAAAATTGTTTGGCTTCCGGCAAAGACTCCCATACTGAAGGTAAAAACGTTCCCCGGCGATGGTTTTCCTGCAGGATAAGACCATCGATTCCTGGTTGTAATTGCCTAATTAAATCTTGCTCGGAGGTAAATAGGATAGGTTCGGCCGGGGTCAAAATCGAGAGATGAATTTCCAAACTATCGAATTCTCTAACCGTTAAAGGAGGAAATCTTGGATCCTTAAAAGCCGCGGAAAATGAATTTTCGGCAATGTCCTCGGTTAATGGACGGATAGCTTCCAAAACGCCTATACACCCTCGCAATTGTTGATGTATGTGTAGAGTGACGAAACTTGCTCTAAACTCATTGAGTTCATCCGGGTAGTCGGCTAAATTAATTTTTAACGGTTTTCCGGTTATTAAACCCTGTCTAATCGATGCTTTAGCTAATTCTAACAACTGTCGATGATATTTTTCATTCAATAACATAAGCGCCATAGCCTACTACCCTGGATTTATCCCCTGCGGTATCGCCGGAATTACGTAAATCGATGGTTTGAATGGGCAAAGAATGATCCCGAGCCAGTTTTAGCAGACCGTTCACGGCAGTTTTCCCGCATGCCGATTCAGACGTAATATATTCATATTGTTGTTTTTCAATACGTTCGCTGGTTAACCGGTCGAGTTTTTGTGCGGTATTGTAATCGTGATAATGACTTAAATCGGAGCTGATGATAATCAATGTTTCCGTTCCGCCCCATAAGATTTCGAGTACCTGCGATACTTGTTCGGGAGATGCATCGCCAGCGACGATTGGCACGATTTTAAAAGCACCGAGTGTCTCCTGTAAAAAAGGTAAATGGACTTCCACGCTGTGTTCATAACTGTGGGCTTGTTCGATATACTCGACGAACGGGAGTCGAACAATCGATTCGATGGAGTCCCGGTCGAGAGGAAGATTACCCAAAGGGGTTGCAAAACTAGTTGACCGGCTAACGGCCAGTCCTTGGAAAGCAACCCGGTGGGACGGTCCGATAAGGACTACACGAGTGATAAGATCTTTGGCGCGGCTAAGCCGGGCGTAAGCGCTGGCAGCCACTGGGCCGGAATAGATATAGCCGGCATGAGGCGCAATGATGGCTTTGGGAACTTTTGCGCCGGTTTTGGCCTCTTCCAAATATTGCTCTAGCATTTGATGAAGACGCATAGGATTCGCAGGATAAAAGCTGCCTGCAACTGCGGGTTGTCTAATCATTTGTTGGCCTTCTTAAAGTTGTAGTTTGATTTGCTTTAAAGTTACGCCAATTGCGGCAATTAATAGCTCAAACAGTTCCGGACAAGAGAATGTCAGAATTAATAACTTATCATACCGTGAAAACCCGCTATTGGCATCGTTTGGACAATAACCGGATTCAATGCGACCTGTGCCCGAGATATTGCAAGTTGCGTGATGGTCAACGCGGTCTGTGTTTTGTCAGACAGAATCTGGATGGGCAAGTCGTTATGACCAGCTACGGGCGTTCTAGCGGTTTCGCCGTCGATCCGATTGAAAAAAAACCGTTGAATCATTTTTTACCGGGTACGCCGGTATTTTCGTTCGGCACCGCGGGTTGTAACTTAGCCTGCAAATTCTGCCAAAATTGGGATATCAGCAAATCGCGCGAGATGGATACCTTGATGAGCCGGGCCTCGCCAGAGGCCATTGCCCGAGCGGCGCTCGATCAGGGCTGTAAGAGCGTAGCATACACCTATAACGATCCGGTTATTTTTCATGAATATGCAATCGATACGGCGCAAGTGTGCCGGAATCATGGCTTGAAATCGGTCGCTGTTTCAGCAGGTTATGTTTGCCCTGAACCCAGATCCGAGTTTTATCGCTGGATGGATGCCGCCAATATCGACTTAAAAGCCTTTACCGAACGTTTTTATCATGAAATTACCGGCAGTCATCTCCAGGCAGTTTTAGAAACGCTAAAATATATTAAGCATGAAACGCCGGTGTGGCTGGAATTGACTACTTTAATTATCCCTGGAGAAAACGATTCCGAAACAGAACTGGAAGAAATGACGCAGTGGGTCGTTGAAAATTTAGGTCCCGATGTGCCCATGCACTTTTCTGCTTTCCATCCCGACTGGAAAATGCGCGATAAGCCGCACACGCCGTTGCAATCGTTATTAAAAGCCAGACAAATCGCCTTAAAGAACGGCGTTCATTACGCCTATGTAGGGAATGTCCACGATAAAGCCGCCGATAGCACTTATTGCCACGGTTGTGGGCAATTATTGATTGGCCGGGACTGGTACGAACTCTCCGAATGGAATCTGGACGATGCCGGACATTGTCAATTTTGCGGTGTAAGCTGTGCCGGTGTTTTCGAAGCTAAACCCGGAAACTGGGGAGCTAAACGCAAAGCGGTGGCGATGAGTTGAAATATTTATAACTGCATTTGCAGTTTCTCTATTGAGGTTTGATTGTTCAACAAGTCTTCCGTCTGCGAAGAAGCCAATGGTTCACTGAGCAGATAACCTTGCGCTTCATTACACTGCTTGTCTCTTAGAAACCTTAATTGTTTTTCTGTTTCCACGCCTTTGGCGGTTACTTGCATGTCCATACTGGCCGCCATTGCAATAATTGCCGTGGCTATCGCATTATTAGTGGTATCTTCTTTGATGTCGGCGACGAAGCTCCGGTCAATTTTGAGACGGTCAATCGGAAAAGTTTTTAGGCGATTTAAACTGGAATAGCCCATACCAAAGTCATCGACCGCAATTTTAATTCCAAGTTGTTTTAAGTCTTGCAGTACTTGCAACACAGTGCGTTCATCGGTAATTAACGCACTTTCGGTTAATTCCAGTTCAATCAAATTTGGATCGATTCCGCTGGCGTGCAGCGTTTGAGTGACTTTTGTTGTGAACTCTTTATGTAAAAGCTGATAGGTGGAAATATTAATGGCCAAACGGCCGAAGTTTAACCGTTGATTAATCCAGACGGCGGCTTGCCGGCAAACCTCATTAAAAGTCCATTCGCCGATAGCCATAATTAAACCGGTTTCTTCAGCCAATGGGATGAATTCAAGCGGAGAAACTTCCCCAAATTCAGGATTGTGCCAACGCAAGAGCACTTCTAGCCCGGTGAATCGATGATTCGAAAGATTAATCAACGGCTGATAAAAAATTCGTAATTCATGGCGTTCAAGGGCTTTACGCAACTGATTTTCAAGATTTAGCCTGCGAAATGCCGAATGCGCCATGGAGTTTGAAAAGTAACGGTACCGGTTGCCGCCGCTGCGCTTGGAATGATACATTGCAATGTCGGCATGCTTTAGTAACTCTTCAGCCGATTCGCCATCGTCCGGATAAATGGCTATGCCGATACTCGTGGTGGTATGCAACTCATGATCATCGAAAGTCAAGGTTTGCGATAAGTTGCAACGGATACGTTCGGCAACGACAGCGGCGTCTTCATTGCGTTCAATCGCGGATAAAAGTACGGTAAATTCATCGCCGCCTAGTCGAGCGAGAGAAATGTTATCGTCCGGCGTATCGGTTTTTATCAGGAGATCGCTTTCGCGAAGACTATCGCGTAAGCGGTTGCCGGTTTCCTGCAACACCAAGTCGCCGTAGTGATGGCCTAAGGTGTCGTTAATGCGCTTAAAGCCGTCGAGGTCTAAAAAAAGCACACCAAGTTTTTGTTTATTCCGACGCGTCAATGCGATCGAATGCTGTAAATGTTCCCGGAAAAAGAAACGGTTGGGAAGTTCTGTTAGGCTATCAAAATACGCCAAACGATGCAGTCTACGTTCGCTTTCGTGCAATCGTTTAGTGGTATTCGCCGCTCTTAACATATATCTGACTCTGTGAACTAATAGCGGGAAATTTATCGGCTTAGTGATGAAATCCGTAGCACCGGAATCAAAAGCCTTATTAATAGAGTCTAAATCGTCTAATCCCGTCATCATCATGATAGGGATATGTTGACCGCCCGGCAAGGTTCTAAACACTAAACAGGCGGCGAAACCGTCCATGCCGTCGGGTATGACGACATCGAGCAATACCGCGTCAGCCCCGTTCTTTTTAAATAATTCCAAGCCGAGTTCGGCGTTTTCTGCATCGGTGGTTCTTAATCCAGCTTGGGAGAGCGCTTGAGCAGCGAACAGCCGGGTCACAGGGTCGTCATCTATAATCAGGATGTGCGGTTTATTTGCCATGAGATAAGATTTAAAAGGTTAAAACCGCTCGATCTAGTGTTTTTAAATAGTTTTCTAACGCTAACCGTATCGTTTCGTATTCATTTGTTATCATGTTTAAAGCTTGACCGGATGTGTCGTATGTCAGATTACGCGCCGCTGTTTCAACCTCTAAACATAATTCTGAAAGCTTATGAGCGCCAATTTGTTTACTGCTTGATTTTAAAGTATGAGACATCATCCGGATAATATCGAGATCCCCGGTAGACCAAGCCAAATCCATTTTTTCAAGAAGAGATTGGGCATTTTTAAGATAAAGTTCGATAATTTTACATTCAAATTTAGGGCCTCCCGTGGGGTTAATAGAACGGATGGTTTCGAGTATAGGAAGGGCGCCAAACGAATCGGCGCCGGTAGACGGTTTAGCCTCGATAACCGGATCGCTTGTGACTGTTTCTGCGGGGTCTAGAGTTAGCCACGATTTGATAACACGGAGAAGAGATTCGCTTTTGAACGGTTTTGCGAGGTAATCGTCCATACCGGCGATGAGACATTTTTCCCGGTCGCCTTCGATAGCGTTTGCGGTTAAGGCGATAATTGGAAAGTAGGGCAAAGCGCCGGCATGTTGACGTTTCCGTATTTCCGCCGTGGTTGTGTAACCATCCATTTCCGGCATCATGCAATCCATTAAGACGAGATCGTATTGATGTTCCGTAACGGCATGGAGGACTTCAAGTCCGGTGGTTACGCAATCTACCCGGCATCCGAAGCCTTCTAGCATATATTCCGCGACTTCTTGATTCACCGGGTTATCTTCGGCTAGAAGGATATGCGCTTTTAAGGGCGTTAAAGGATTAACCGCTAAAGTTAGCGATTTCATACCGGATTCGGATGAGCCGTTATTGTGCGATAATGCACCTGAAATACATTGCAGCAGATCGGATTTCCGTATGGGTTTTATTAAATACGCAGAAAAACCGGTTTTTTTCGCTTCGCCGGCTTCGCCGCTGAATTGCGTCGAAGTCACCATGATCAATGGAATTTGAGCGAGTTCCGGATCGGCTTTAATCCGATGCCCCAATTCTAAGCCATTCATCCCTGGCATTTTCATATCTATGATAATTAAATCATAACGGGCATCATCAGGCGGAGCTCTTAATAACTCTAATGCGGCTAAGGCTCCGGGTACGGCGTCCACCGACATTCCCCACGATAAGGTATAGTCCTGCAATATTTCACGGTTGGTTTGGTTGTCTTCGACAATTAATAAACGCAACCCCGTTAAAGTTGAGCTTTCGGAGAGGTTCTGCTTTTCTTCGAGAAGCACGGGCTGTAACGGTAAACTAAATGAAAAAATAGTACCCTGCCCAACGCGGGTATTCACTTTAATTTCACCGCCCATTAATTCTACTAATTGCTTCGAAATGGCCAAACCGAGTCCGGTGCCGCCGTATTTGCGGGTAGTAGAGCCGTCTGCTTGCGAAAAAGCTTTGAATAATAAGGGGATAGCTTCATCGTTTATGCCGATGCCGGTATCGCTTACCGAAAACTGGATTCTACCCGGAAACGTCCGATTGTTGTCCGGGTTGCCTATTTCATTCGAATGATCCAGGTTGACGTTTACCACAATTTCGCCTTTACCCGTGAATTTAACGGCGTTTCCAATCAAATTACCTAGCACCTGACGAATTCGGGTTGGATCGCCGTTTACCCCCTCAGGCACATCGGGAGCAATATGTAACGCAAATTCCAGGCCTTTGGCGTAAGCGGGTTCGGCAAATAACTCGATGGTATCTTCAACGGTTTTGTGAAGATTAAAGTCGAGAAACTCCATCTCAAAGCGGCCCGCTTCAATTTTTGAAAAATCAAGAATGTCGTTGATGATTGAAAGCAATGTTTCGCCTGATTTATGTACTGTTTCCACAAAACGGCGCTGTTTTTGCGAAAGGTTCGTGCCGAGAAGTATTTCGGCCATGCCCAGAACCCCGTTCATGGGCGTGCGGATTTCGTGACTCATGTTAGCTAAAAATTGCGATTTCGCGGCATTTGCCGCTTCGGCGTTGTCTTTAGCTTTCCGGAGTTCAGCAGTGCGTTCTTCGACTTCCTGCTCTAATTTGCTTCTGTGCTGTTGCAGCCGGTCGTCCCGTACCTGAATTTCCGATAGCATAGAGTTATAAACGGACGCCATTTCGCCGAATTCGTCGGATCCTACGTTAACGATCTTACGATTGAAATTTTTATCTTGTGTTACCGCGCGCATAGCTTCCATAAGCTCTTGTAAAGGAGCTAGAAAGACTTGCTGTAATTTTGCCGAAATAAAGAAAATAAAAAAAACCGACACAATAAAAATTAGACTGATGATGAAATAAAAGCGGTTTAAAAACGCATTTAAGGCGCTTTGGTTATCGGCTAAATGTAAAACGCCCTGTAATTCGCCATCCAGCAGAACCGGTTTAAGCAGATGTAAAACATTCTGATCATCGTAAATAATAACTTGCTTAAATGCAGGTTGAGCTGGTTCTAAGACATCCAAATCGAATAAATTACGGTACCACGCGAGTAAGCTGCTTTGTTGTTCTTGAAACCAGCTAAGCGATTTTTTAGGGTTTTTAGGCACTGTTATAAGTTGTTTGACTACATTTCCCGTCCAGTTGGTTGATTGCTTATGGCTGGAAATATACGCGGCAAATTCTTGACCGGATTTGTCGTAAAGATAAGCATACACAATGCTCGGCTGTTTTTTGACGCCGTTGAGTATTTCCTGGGCGGTTTGATTATCGTTAAACGTTAATGAAGCGGAGCTGTTCCAGGCGATGATATCGGCAAGCAAAATGAGCTGGTTTTTGGTGTCGCTTTTTTTGGTGTATAGTTCGTTGATTACGACGCCGGTGGTTGCCATCAATAACGCCAAAATCGCTGTTAAAATCATTATAGAAATGAGTTTAATTCGGATCGATGCGTTTTGGAACCATTTAAACTGCATACTAATTACCGGTGACGATTGCTAGTTTTAAAAGACGCGCGCTGATGCTTAACTTGGATTCGCGGACAGTCGTTAAATTAATGTGCATTCTAATTTTACCGTCCACATTTTCCAAACCGATCATGCCTCCGTTTAACGTGAATTCTTTTCCTTTACCGATAGTTAGCAAGGGACGCTTTTTAATCTCATCTAATAGTTGCAGTAATATATTCTGTTTTAGCTCGCTGATAAATAATATATGACATTGCTCGAGATTTCTTAATCGAGTCAGATTTACAAGATGCAATAACCGGTTTCCGACCGGTTTATTGTCGATGCTAGCAAAGGATTGTTGCGCAACGTTATCCCCCACAATGCAAAAATTAATAGATTTACCCATTAATGTTTGAGTTTCTTGCGGCCATGCCGTGAATCTTACAATATTTAAGCCTAAGGCGGCTAACACGGCTTCTTCTTCCATCGACTCGGCGCGCAAAACGATTTGGCTGCTCCAAAGCAAGCTTACGCTGAAAAGTAAAGAAAGCAGTGTTTTTGAGCTTTTTTTCAAAGCTCAAAAGCCCCAGCTTATTTTGCCGTACATGCCTCTATCGATAGCCGTCGGTAAGGTTTGATTTTCATTCAAGTATTCCAGATGGTTCTGTGCTAGCAAGTTTTGGCCGACTAAGGCGAGTTCGAGATTGTGCAGAGGCCGCCAAGCGACGCGCAGATCGAGCGTAACATAAGGTTTAATTCTTTGTTTGCCGAATTCCGTGATTGCAATATTGGCATCGACATAACGAAACCAAAAATCCATATCGATTGTCTGCCAGGGCGACAAAGCGCCTCTTATAGAGACCCGTTGTTCGGGACTGATGGACGACGTAATGTCTTTATCTTCTAATTGCGTGTTCAACCAACTGTAGTTGATATCCCAGCGCCACCAATTCAGCATTTGCCAGACGGTGGCTATTTCAATGCCGTAGGATTTTGCTTTGAGCGCATTAGTAAAAATGACAGGAATCGCGAACGGATCTGCCGGGCCGGGTACGCCCCTTTGACCGGTACGCAAATCGCGATAATCATTATAAAAGCCGGTCAAATCCAAAGACACCGATTTTGCAAAAGATGCTCTATAACCGGCTTCGTAACTGATGACTTCTTCCGATTTAAAATCAGGATTTTCGTTGACATAGACCCCTATCGGCGGAGTGCTGAACGGCGGTACAGGCAATGCTTGCGGCGGGATAACGCCGGTTAAGGCCGTTAGTCCTTGTTCGGCGCGGGAGGGCGTTCGCACCGCTCTTGAAACACCGGCCCATAAGCGATGCTGAGCGTGCGGCGCCCACATTATTCTCGCCGAGGGCTGGCCTTCAAAACCGCTGTAATCGTTGTGCTCGAATTTTGTGCCGATCGTAAGCCATAGTTCGTCGTCTATGAGCGTGGTTTCATCCTGAATAAACCCGCTGAATACTTGATCGTTGACACTCTCCGGATTGAGTCTGTAGGGTAAGGTTCCGTTTAATATCCTTCTCCCCTTTAATTTGTCATATCCGAAACGATAGTTCATGCCCCAAACTATATCATTCCAGTCTAGCCATGAAAAACGGTGTTGAAAATCCAAGTCTAGCGTGTCGCGGCTCTCGTAAAGCGCAGCTTCGTCCCTGGTATAGTTATCGTAATAAAACTGCAGCGTATAGTTAGAAGTCGGGGAAAAAGTGTGTTGTACACGGCCCAGAACATTGCCGCCGTATGCGCGGGTTTTATCGTTTTGAGTGAGTATGAAAGGCGGCGCGGTTTGTTGGAAGATTGAAGATTGATGAATATTGCTGTGATAAATATCGCCTTGGAAAGTAACGGTGTCTTTTGTAGTGAGTTGCGAATCTA
>DLHW01000006.1:0-15280 GCA_002483425.1 Methylococcaceae bacterium UBA7658 | reverse complement strand
TAAATGAGAATTGCCGTCGCGCTTAAAACCTTTAACATAGACTCGTCCGGTAGTGTCCTTAGTTAATTGTGCGCCGTAACGTAGCGATCCAAAGCCTTGTTCCTCGGTTCCGCCGCCGGCGTTCAGTAAAACGCCCTGGGTATTTAGGGAAGATTTGGTAATTATGTTAATAACGCCATTGACGGCGTTTGCACCCCAAAGCGTAGCACCGGGTCCCCGGATGATCTCAATCCGGTCGATATCTTCGATCATTACATCTTGATTTTCCCAATAAACGCCGGCAAAGGACCGGGTATAGGCGCTGCGCCCGTCGATAAGCACCAATAATTTATTAGCTCTGCGGCCGTTAAATCCCCGCGACGTCACCGCCCATTTATTGGCGTCGATTTTTGCGACATCCAACCCCGGCGACAGCCGTAATGCATCGGGAATATTAGTGACGCCAGAGCGTTTAATATCTTCATTAGTTATGACGAATGCGGCCGCGGGCGCATCGTTTAAGGATTGTGCTTTTTTGGCGACAGACGTTACTTTAACGTTGAGTAAGTCTTCAACACTCAAATCCAGGGCTTGATTAAGTTCGTTGGCCGGACTGGTTTGGCTAAAACAAAAAAAAGTTAGCAAAAACCAGAAATTAACCCTATTCGTAAAAATTTTTTTCATTAATTCCACATTCGGTTGAGATATTCAAATTAAGAATTAGATTTCAATTAAAGTAAATTGCCGATAATGCTATAACAAACCGCAACTTGAATTATTAAAAAGAGTTAGCAATCGAGTTTAGGAAGCTCTGATTAAGTCCTTCGACAAGCTTTTATACCCTAAAAGCCATAAAAGTTTGTCGAAGCATGAACGGAATCAACTTGTTCAGAGTTTTCTTTATGTATTCTGCATTAGCTAACACAATGAATAAACGAATAAAGTTTATTTGTGTGAACAGTTTCTCAATAAGAAAAGTTTACAATATCCGGGAAATTTTACAGCAGTCACCTCAGATTAAATTGTCAGCTATGGTAAATCCTAACTATAGGACGCTGCGAGGCAGGAGCAGAGTAGCCCCCAGAAGGAGGGGAGGGGCTACGGACAGACATCTGTGGCGGCGAGGCCATAGCGGTCGCGTTAAGTTAAGGCCGCTTGCTTGGGCTAGAATGCCTTTATGCCCTTGTATCTTCAACCCTGTCATGGTTAGCGACCTTGACATCGAAAAGGAAAGAGCTTGTTCGTAACCTAAAGGTCATAAATGCCCTTAAGGGAAAGAACCTTGTCTCACACGGATTAAGCCTTCCCTCTCGCCTCCTGGTGCCAACTCTGACGCTGGACGGGTAGCCAATACCTAAGGGGCATAACTGCTGCGCAACGGAAATGGCGCTCTTTCCTTTCAGATACCCTACCACGTCCGCAACCAGGTATTTCGGCGGTATCCTTATCAGTATGTGCAAATGGTCCGTAACCATGCGCCCTTTATGCCCTTTCAGTATTCCATTATCTGGCAGTTCCTGTGCGCTGCGAACTCATGGAACAAAGGTCTCAAATACCCTCGAATCTTTCCGTACAACTCTTTTTTCCGGCCTTTCGGTAATAAGCACAATGCGATATTTGCAACCCCATTTCGAATGGCTATAGCTTTCGTTAAGAGATGAAAGTCATTATAGGTTCTCCTTATGACCGTCAAGCCCAAGGGGAGGTTACAACATCATCGCTTTACCAGCCACCATTTACACTTAATCTAAAGGCCACCAAGCCTTATGAGTCCGTCAAACTAGTGGCTTCGAGTTAGAGCTTCATAAGGTCGTAGAATAGGGCATATTGAAAGTGATATATCGGCTGCTCAATTGCAATCCAGCGCGGGCTGAACCGGTAAAAACCGCGCCCGGCAGTCAAAACACAAACGTTCAAAATCCCCTATTGCTTTGAAGCAGAAAAGGGATAGCTACGAGCAAACCAAGCCGCAGCGCAGCGCTGAAACCGGGTGCTGCGGCCCAGTAAGGACTGGATTATTCGTACCAAAAGGCCGCTGCCGTTAAGTTAAGGCAACCTCCCCCTTTGAAAAAGTACCCTCTGGGCATAAAGGGGAATGAGGGGGATTTTTTTGATTAAATCCCCTCTAGCCCCTCTTTATTCAAGGAGGGTAACGAGTTTTAAATACTCAACTTAATGGCCCGTGACCTTGCGGGTATCCATGCCGAGCGCGAGCCGGAGCCCTTGTGCCTTTCGCTATGTGTACTCCCCCGAAAAGTACAAGGCCGAAGAAACGTAAAACTTCGCAAGGCCGAATTTATAATGCCGATTATTGCGTTTTTAACGATAACAGGCTGACGATGGCATTGGCATCGTCCCGTTGCGGGTCGAGTGCGGAATCCAAGATAAATACGCGCTCGTTCGGGATGCCGGTTTTTTGCACGAGGTATTTCGCGATGGCTTGGGAGCGGTCATTAGCCAGATGTTTTAAGCGTTCGGGATCGGGCTTAATGACTTGCGACATTTTTTGTTTGGCGATTTCATAGAAGTCACCGGCGTCGGCGTTAATGAGCTTGGGCGTTCCGAAAATCGATTTTTCAGCCAGGTTGGGAAATTTTTCGATAAAAGCGTCCGCCAGCATGTCTTTATAATCGTCCTCGTTCAATTCGACATATTCCGCCCGGACTTTTTTACCTTCTTCCTTGCCGAGTTGCTCGGCTTTTCGTTGTTTCAGTTGATCCAGCAAGGCGTCGTCTTGCAAGGCCGGCCAATCGAGTTCGGTAAAAGCGGCGCCTTTAATTTCGATGTTCAGCGCGATTTTTTCTTTTAAGGCTTTGGAAATGTTGTCGAGTTTTGTTTGTTCCTTCGTATCGAGGTCGAAGGCCCCGGCTTTAAACGCCACTTCGCTCAAATCTTCATCGCTACCGCCGCCGACCAAAGAGGCGATGGCGTTAAACGGCGCGCTCACGATTTTGGTCAGCACGTTTAATAAGGCGTCCGTAATGATATGGCCGTAGCTGAACTCCGGATCTTCCAGGCTGCCGGTTAAAGGCACATCCAGTTTAATTTTACCGTCGGAGTCCTTTAATAAGGTAATAGCCAATTCCAACGGCAGCGAAACCGCATTCGGATTTTCGACTTTCTCGCCTAATTCCAGCTGATCGATCAGAATATTGTTGGACGCTTTCAGTTTCCGGTTCTCAACTTGATATTTCAGACCTAGCGTTAACATGCCTTTTTCGATTTTATAACCGGCAAACTGGGCCATATAAGGCGTCACCAGCGGCATCGGCAACTCCTTGAAGTTCAAATCGACCGTATAATTGCCGAGATAAGGGCTGATTTCGCCTTTAACGTCTACCGGCGCTAAATCGTAAGCGTTACCGGTCAAATCGACTTTGATGGTGGATTTTTGTTCCGAGGAAATGCCGTCGGCGCCGCCTGTTAAGCTTTTGATCTGGGCGGCGAATGGCAGAATAAGCGAGAGATCGGCAAAGTCCGACGATCCGTCGACGATTTTAACTTTATGCAGCAGAAAATAAGGTTTTTTAGCGGATGCGGTTTTAGTTTGTTTAACGGCAGCCGGTTTAACCGGCCGGTTATCCGGTGCGGCGTTAGTTACGGTTAAATCGGAAAAATTAACGGTTTTATCTTTCCGTATCGTGACGCGGGCATAAGGTCTCTGGAGCAATAAGGTGCTTGCGGTATACCGATTACTTAATACATCGGCATTGACGTTCTGAAAGACGAGGCTTCGCCATTTGACGAGATCTTTGTTAAGAATCTGGTCGCGGGTCACTAGATCGTCGATACCGGTATCGCCCTTGAATTTGATATCGACCGGCTTCCCCGGCGCTTGTTTAACATTAAGCAAGCCTTTGATATTGAATTTGCCGTCGATGACATCGACTTTGGCGAACTGATCGACATAAGGCTGAAACGTATCCAAATCGATGTTTCGAGTGTCGATCTCGACTTTTGCTTGTAACGGAGCAATTACCGCATCGCCTTTCAATTTGATCGATCCGGTTTTATTGATGCCCGCATCGAATTGAAAGGGGAGTTTGGCGGTTAAGGTGCTATTGAAATTGGATAACTTAAAGTTAATCGGTTTGGCTGTTATAAAGACCGGTTTTTTTTTGGTTTTGTCTTCAAAGTTAACACCGAAGTTTTCAAGAGCCAGTTGATTAACCGTTACCAGCCAGTCTTTTTTAGGTTGTTTAACGGGAACGGGCGGCACACCGGATTCTGATGTCAATCCGGTAGTTTCATCAAAATCGATCGTTCTGGCGCTAGCGGCAGGCGAAAAAGTGTCCTTAGGCGCGGGTTTTTGCCCGGCAAGCAAGTCTTGATAGTTTAATGTGCCGTCTTTGTTCAACCAGGCTTCGAACTCGGCGCTTTTCGCGGCTAACAAATCTACCAAAACCTCTTGTTTAGCTAGGTTCACGGCGATTCCGTTTAAGCTCAGCGACGGGATTTTAATTAAGGTTTTTTCACTATCAGGGCCGGATAGTTGCAAGTCGTTCAGGGAAAATTTTCCCCGGTTAACGATGGCGTCGGCGGTTTTACCGGCGAGATGTAACCGGTAATCGGTTTCTAGATTTATTTTCGGTATTTTCGTTTTCACCTTGCCCTGATTCAAGCCCGAAAATTGAACGTTATCGACCACGATTTTAGTAGCCTTGGAGCTTATCGTTAAGCCTTCTTTCGCTTGGCTGACCGTAATATCGCCTTCGTGGCTGAATTCGGGCACGTTCACAGTCAGCGCACCTTGTTCGGCGGAGAACTTGAAATTTTTCAGCGAAAACTTGGCGTTGGCTACTGAAATAGTCGCGCCGTCTTTATTACGGGCAACCTTGATATCCATTTCGTGGTTAAAGTTGGGCGCCTCGATGGTTATGGCCTCAGGCATTGCTTTTGAAAATTTGAAATCCTGGCTATCGAATTTGGCTTTTTTGATGACCACATCGAGGTTGTCGTTAGCCATGGTGATTACCGCATCGCTTTCAAATGCAAAGTGCGGGGTTTTAAAGAGTGTTTTTTGCGAGCTTTTGTCCGCGAATTCGAAATCGTGGAATTCCAGCCGGCTTTTTGTCAGAGTGAGTTTTAAATCTTTTTTCTCAACTCCCAGCTTATATTCGAGTTTGGATTGTTCGAAGCCTTTTAAGTCGAACGGCGCGGTGTCCGATAAGGCCAGCGTTATGAGCTTCTGCAACGGCAATTTATCGAGTTTTAATACCCCTTCTGAGAACACCGGGTTGATGCCAGCGCTTGCTTTTAGGTTAAGATTTCCACCGGATTTTATGCCCGCAGCGAGTTCTAGCTTTGCTTTAGTATTCGCCAGGGTGCTTAATTGCTCGACGTTCAGGTTTATGGGGCTAAGTTCTTCCGAAACCGCTTTAGTAAAATGCTTATCGGTCCAAACTATTTTGCCGTCTTTAAGCGAGACTTTACCGACAGTAACTGGAAACAAGCCATCGTCTTTCGGCTTAGGTTTCGGTTTCTGCTTGGTTTTAACCAAGTTTTCCAGGTCGAGTTTGCCGTCTTTTTGTTTGGTGACGTGAAATACCGGTTTGATCAGGGCAATGCCGTCAATGATCAGCACCCTTTTTTTTATCGATTCAACGCCGTTGATATCGATGTCGAATTGATCGAACCCAACGATGGTATTACCGTTTTTTTCTTTAATCGTGAAGCCTTGGATTTTGGCGGCGAGATCGAAAGGATGAAAGTCGATTTTATGTAACGCCACTCTTTTCCCGGTTTCTTGTTGCAGGTAATCCGGGAGTTTTGCTTTGATAATTGCCGGTAAAAGGTAGAATCCCAGAACGGCGTAGAGCAGCACAAGGCTTGCCGAGACAGCAATCGATATCAGGAGGTAACGAACGGGCTTGGGCAGATTAATGAGTTTCTGGACTGATCCGTCTGGCACACTAGAACCCGTTTCAGCACCGGGGGTATTACCGGATTCTCCGGTAATACCGTTATTTTCCGGCGTTATTGAACGTATTTGATTCAGGCGGCGATCTAAAAATCGCCGCCCTTGTTTTATTTTTGACTGTAACAGCTCGCTAGTCTTATAAATCCAGGTAGCCGGTTTCTTCATGTAAGACCTGGTCGAGTCCTTGAACTTCCTCATCGCTGCTAACGCGTAAACCGAGGCACTTATCCAAACATTTTAGGATGATATAACTGAACAGCGCGCTCCACACTACCGTCACTAAAATGGCTAACGCTTGTACGCCCACTTGATGGCCGATGGTGACGCCTTCGGCAAGACCGACGCCGCCCAAGCTCTTTTCCGCAAAAACGCCGGTTAACAGCGAACCGGTAATGCCGCCGATACCGTGTACGGGAAATACGTCTAGCGAGTCGTCGATTATCAGCTTGCGTTTAACGAATTGAGTGGCAAAGAAACACACGATTCCGGCAGTGATGCCAATCACTAATGCGCCTGCCGGACCGGCAAAGCCGGATGCGGGGGTGATCGTGCCTAAACCCGCAACCATGCCAGTTACAATACCGAGTACGCTGGGTTTACCGTAGCGGAGCCATTCGATCACCATCCAGGTTAATGCGCCGGATGCCGCGCCGATATGGGTGACTAGCATTGCCATCCCCGCACGACCATCGGAGGTTAATGCACTGCCGGCATTGAACCCGAACCAGCCGACCCACAGCATGCCTGCGCCGGTAACGACCATCGTCATGTTGTGCGGCGGCATGGCGGTGGTGGGAAAACCTTTGCGTTTGCCGATGACTATCGCCGAAACCAAAGCGGCGACCCCGGCATTGATGTGAATGACGATACCGCCCGCAAAGTCCATCGCGCCTAAAGTGGCCAGCCAGCCGCCGCCCCAAATCCAATGGCAAATAGGGACATAGACCAAACAAAGCCATAACGCGCTAAACCATAGCATGGTGGAGAATTTCATCCGTTCGGCGAAAGCGCCGATGATCAACGCAGGCGTGATGATGGCGAACGTCAATTGGAACATGAAATACAGCGTTTCCGGTATATCGCCCGTCAGCGAAGCGGTGTCGATATCCGGTAAAAAGGCTTTGGACAGCCCGCCTAAATAGGGTTGCAGTTCGCCGCCGTCGGCAAAGATCAGACTATAAGCCCCGGCCAGCCAGACGATGGAAATCAGGCAGGTAATCGCAAAACACTGCATCAGTACCGACAATACGTTTTTGCTTCTGACTAAGCCGGCATAAAACAGCGACAGACCTGGTATGGTCATGAACAAAACCAGCGCGGTGGAGGTCAATAGCCAGGCGGTATTGGCCTGATTCAGCTCGGCTGCCGCTGCTATTCCGGGTGTTAGCAGTAAAACAAGAAAAAATTTTTTATAGTTATTTTTGTTTAACATATCAGTATCCAAACCGGTTATATGGCGTCTTCACCGGTTTCGCCCGTTCTAATCCGTATGACCTGTTCGAGATTCGTCACAAAGATTTTACCGTCGCCGATTTTACCGGTATTGGCGGCGTTGACAATGGTTTCTACGGCTTTATCCACAATATCGTCGCTAACCGCAATTTCCAGCTTTACTTTGGGGAGAAAATCCACCACATACTCGGCGCCGCGGTACAATTCGGTATGGCCTTTCTGCCGGCCGAAGCCTTTGACTTCGGTCGCCGTTACCCCCGCTACGCCAATTTCCGATAACGCCTCCCGCACATCATCCATCTTAAAAGGTTTAATAATTGCTGTTATTAGTTTCATGATTTTCCTCGATAAAATGTAAATCTGTAGGTTGGGTTAGGCTCGCGAATCGCTCTGGTTATGTATCCAGGACATTTGAGCGAGCCGTAACCCAACGTCCGGCGGCTGGATTACCGCCCAACATTGGGTTACGTCGCACTCAAAGGCGCGCGGTTATTCTGTCAATGTTCTCATGTGCGCCTAAACCAGCCTACAGGGCTTATAGTTATGTTTTGACAAGGTGCAATCATACACATAATTTAGCAACATACAACGAGTAGTGGGATAGCAAGGTAATATTACCAATTTTTTGTTTCTCCGGCATTGTACAATCGGGAGGTGCGAAAAACCGTCCGTTTTTAAAAAAACCAGTACGGTTGTCTGTGTTGTCATTGTTTTTGCACATTAACACCTAATAATCAACAAATAGGGCACATAATCATGCTACAAACAAACAAACAAACAAACAAACAAACAAACAAACAGGGTAAGCTTTTTCTCCAGGTTTAGCAGCGCACCATGCGCGGCGGGCTTAGCGCTTATGGCAGGGTTTGCGGCGGTGCATAATGCGTACGCCGCCGATTCGGATCGTTTGCCATGGCCGGTCAACGGTCATTTCTACCAGCTTTTTGAACCCGGCGCCATAACCTGGAACAATGCCAAAAAAGCGTGCGAGGCTAAAAGCGCGCATCTGGCGACCATCACCAGCGTAGCTGAAAACGCTTTTATAAAAACGTCATTCCTGGATAGCCGGTCTAACGGCTGGTATCACATTGGCGGCACCGACGCTACGACGCCCAACAACTGGAAATGGATTACCGGCGAACCTTTGGGTTATCCGGGGACGTTGCCTTGGTCGCCAATTGATCCGAGCAACGGTGATAAAGAAGACTATCTTGCAATAGCTGATGGGGGATGGAGTGGCTTATGGGGCGATACCTTCGCAACAATCAACCAATTCGGCTATATCTGCGAATGGAGCACCCAAAACTTCATCGACACCACGTTGGTTCCCGACCAAAACGGCAACGGCGTGGACGAAATTGCGGCGCTGTTCGTTAATTTTAAAACCGGCCAGCATACCGTGCAAATTAAGGATCCTTTAACCGACACCTTGTTGACCACTCTGACTTTTCGCACCGGTTTTACGCCACCGTCCGGTATGGTAATGATCCCGGATATTAGCGGGAATAAAATCCCCGAAATTGGCGTACTGTACACCAAGTTCAATTTCCCGAACGTTTTGCTTAAAGACATCAAGACCAAGGCCGAGGTGAGTGACATTGATTTCATGACGCCTGCTTTCCGCCCCAACTCGGTCGGCATAGGCCGGGATAAAAACGGCAACGGCGCGGTTGAAATTGTGGTTTTGGGCATTAATAAAACGACTGGCGCGGCGAAAGCGGAAATCCGCGACAGCAAAACCAAGGCGGTATTGGGCGATACGCCTTTCTAGTAATCGGAAAATAGCTGGCTCATTGGGCAAACCGGTAAGATCGTTTGCCCAATTTATCCCGATGTGCTGTTTTTGGTTGCTCAACTTAATCAATTAACCGGTTGTTTCCGGTGCGGCGCAACCGGCCGGTTTGGGTTCCTAATCCATTCGCTCCAAGAACCAGCGTACAGCTTAGAGCCGGTTAGCCCGGCGCTTTCCATAGCCAGCAGATTATGGCAGGCGGTCACGCCGGAGCCGCACATATGCGCTACTTGCTCCGGTTTTTGTTCTTGAATTAGCGTTATAAACTGTTCTTGCAGTTTTCCGGGCGGTAAAAATAAACCGTTGCTGTCTAAGTTAAACTGGAACGGGCGGTTAACCGCGCCGGGAATATGGCCGGCAACGGGGTCGATGGGTTCTTGTTCGCCGCGAAACCGCTCCGGCGCTCTGGCGTCGATCAGGCAAAGGTTTTTCCGCGCCAGGCCGTTTTGCACGTCCATTGCTGTTAGAACAAGATCTTCATTGATGTAAGGCCGGTATACCGCCGGTTGTCCATGCGGGAGGGCAGTTGTCACCGGCAGTCCCAGTTTGTGCCATGCTTTAATGCCGCCGTCCAGAACGGCAACCTTATCATGGCCCAAGTAACGCAATAGCCACCACAACCGGGCGGCGAATGCGCCGCTGGCGTCGTCGTAGACGACCACTTGAGTTTGATGGGTGATTCCCCATGCGCCTAATTTCTGAACGAATGCCGTCACGTTCGGTAATGGATGACGGCCGGTATAATCCGCCGTGCGTCCTGACAAATCCATATCCAAATGGGCGTAAAAGGCGTTCGGAAGATGTCCGGACCGGTACGCTTTAAACCCGGCTTCGGTGTCTGCGAGGTTAAACCGGCAATCGATAATCGCCCAGTCCCGGTCGTTCAGCTGTTTAAGGAGTTGTCCGGTAGAAATGAGTGTGGTGTAGGTCATGGCGTTACCGTTAGAATAATTTTTCCCATGTGCTGATTGCTTTCCATTAACAGATGCGCTTCGGTTGCTTTTTGCAACGGGAAGGTGGCGTGAATGATTGATTTTATTTGTCCGGAAAGCAATAAAGGCCAAACATTTTGGCGCAGCTTATCTGCAATTTTAGCTTTGAAGCCGTCGTCTCGTGCTCTTAATGTTGATCCGGTTAAGGTAAGACGTTTAGCCATCACCGTCCAAAGATTAATTTCCGCTTTCGGGCTTTGTTGGACGGCGATCTGCACCAACCGCCCCTCCGTTGCCAGACAGTGCAGGTTGCGCGGGAAATAATCGCCCCCAATCATGTCGAGCACTACGTTAACGCCTTTATTTTTAGTGATTTTTTGAACTTCTTGCACAAAATCTTGTGTGCGGTAATTAATGGCGCCGTCTGCGCCTAAGTCGAGGCAGAACCGGCATTTCTCGGGTGAACCTGCGGTCACGATAATTTTTGCGCCGAAAGCTTTGGCCAGTTGAATGGCCGCCACACCGATGCCGCTACTGCCGCCGTGGACGAGCAAGGTTTCGTTTTTCTGCAGGCGTCCGCGGTCGAAAACGTTACTCCAGACGGTAAAGAAAGCTTCCGGTAATCCCGCAGCTTCGATAAACGATAATTGTCCCGGAATGGGCAAGCATAAGGTAGAGGACGCCGTGCAGTATTCCGCATAACCGCCACCGCTCACTAAGGCGCAAACCTTGTCGCCAATCGACAGATTACCGGTATCGTTCCCTAGTGCGATAACGATGCCGGCAACTTCAAGCCCAGGTATTTCCGATGCGCACGGGGGGGGCGGATATTGACCTAAACGTTGCATGATATCGGGACGGTTTATCCCGGCCGCCATGACGTGAATCAATACTTGTCCCGGGTGGGGTGCCGGGATTGGCAATTCGGTAGGCATTAATCGCCCCGATTCAATTGCTATTGCGAGCATTTTATAAGGTAATTGCATAGCATAGGTAGGTTACAAGCCGAGTTATTGAGTATTATATACAGTTGTTTTTCTTGAAACGAAGGAAGGAAATCGAATGATCCGTGCGGGTATTGTGGGCGGCACCGGTTATACGGGGGTTGAGTTATTGCGAATATTGGCGTTACACCCGGAGGTTGATGTTTCTGTGGTTACTTCACGCGGTGATGCGGGCGCGCGCGTGGATGCGGTTTACCCGAGTTTGCGCGGCGTTATTAGCACAACATTTTTAGCGCCGGATACTGAAATTTTGCTGGATTGCGATGTGGTGTTTTTTGCCACGCCTAACGGTACAGCCATGCAGATGGCGAAGCCGTTATTGCTCAATGGTGTAAAAGTTATTGATTTATCAGCAGATTTTCGACTGAAAGATGTTGTCGAATGGTCGAAGTGGTACGGTATGGATCATACGAGTCCAGAGTTATTACCGGAGGCGGTTTATGGCTTGTCCGAAGTCAATCGTGCCGCGGTCAAAAGCGCCAGGCTTGTTGCGAATCCCGGTTGCTATCCGACTTCCGTACAGTTGGGTTTTTTGCCTTTACTGGAAAACGGTTTGCTCGAATCGAACGATTTGATTGCCGATGTTAAATCCGGAGTCAGCGGGGCCGGACGGAAGGCTGAACTGGCCACTTTAATGAGCGAAACCGGAGAAAGTTTTAAGGCGTATTCGGTATCCGGACATCGGCATTTACCGGAAATAATACAAGGGTTGCAACTGATTAGTAAAAGCACAATCGGCTTGACTTTTGTGCCCCATCTGACTCCGATGATACGGGGTATTCACGCCACGCTCTATGCTAAATCGAACGCTAGTTTAGCCGAACTGCAAAGTATTTACGCGCAACGTTATGCTGATGAGCCTTTCGTCGATGTTTTACCATTGGGTTCGTATCCCGATACCCGCAATGTCCGCGGCGCGAATACTTGTCATATTGCTTTGCATCAGCCGCAAGGTGGTCACACGATTGTTATTTTGTCGGCTATCGATAATTTGGTTAAAGGCGCAGCAGGGCAAGCGGTGCAGAATATGAATTTAATGTTCGGTTTTCCGGAGGAGATGGGCTTGCTTACCTTGGCCTTGTACCCATAATTCTTGACTATGGAACTAGGGATATCCATAATGAACGTAACTTAATTTTTTTGTGATGATTGCGATGGCTGAACTTATTAATTTTACCGATAGCGCGGCTTCCAAAGTTAGCGAATTGATTGCGGAAGAAGGCAACGATAACTTAAAACTACGCGTTTATGTGACCGGCGGTGGTTGTTCCGGTTTTCAATACGGCTTTACATTTGATGAAGACGTCAATGAAGATGACACTCGTATCGAGAAAGGCGGAGTCACGGTGTTGGTCGATTCGATGAGTATCCAGTATTTAACCGGAGCGGAAGTCGATTATAAAGAAGATTTGCAAGGCGCGCAGTTTGTTATCCGTAATCCAACTGCAAAAACGACTTGCGGTTGCGGTTCTTCATTTTCTGTTTAGCAAAAGAAAGCGATAAAAAAAGGATTCCGGTGTTAACTGGAATCCTTTTTCAGTTTTTGTTATGCGCAACGAAAAGTTAATTTTCGCTAACGGATTGATTGGATTTAGCAAACAAAGAATTTGCTTTAACAATATTGAGCTTTGCGATGGGATCTTGTGTTTGTGCTTTGAATTCGGCAAGTTCCGTCGCTTTAACTGGAATTGAATTAGAGGCCTGGGCCGTCAATGGATTTTGATGTACGCCGTCGATTCTGAATTCGTAGTGCAAGTGCGGGCCGGTGGCCAGACCGGTTTGACCCACATAGCCGATAATTTCGCCTTGCCGTATCGTACTGCCTTCAGATAATCCCGATTTATAAGCCGATAAATGCGCGTAAACGGTTTCGTAACGGTCGCCGTGTTGCAGGATGATGACTTGACCGTAACCGCCTTTTCTACCTAAGAACGTCACTTGACCGTTACCTGTTGCTTTCACGGGAGTGCCGGTCCTTGCGGCATAATCTACGCCTTTATGCGCGCGAATCCGGTTAAGCACGGGATGTCGGCGATGCATGTCGAAATGCGAACTGATGCGGGCAAAATCGACCGGAGTAGTCAGAAAGGCTTTTTGTAAGGCGTGGCCTTCCGGGGTGTAATAGTTCGCAAAACCGTCTTTGTCGATATAGCGGACGGCTTTATAGGTTTTTCCGCGGTTGGTGAATTCCGCCGCTACGATATCGTCTTGCCCGTTAAATCCGCCTCGTTCGTAAACGAGGGTGAATTTGTCGCCGTTGCGTAGATTAGTCGCGAAATCGATATCCCAAGCGAAAATTTGGGTCAACTGATCCATTAAGTCGTTAGATACGCCAGCGGTTTTACATGCGGCAGCTAAAGAATGTTCGACTGTTCCTTGGGTGCTAGCAAGCTGCATCATGTTGAATTTATGCGTGTAGCGGTTGAAGCGGCGGCCGAAATGGGAAAAACCGGCAAAACCAAGCCGACTGGAAGAAAAGCCTTTAAATTCGCGCGGCGAATCAGTAGAGATTATTGTAAATCGGGTTTTGTTTTCGTTAGCGCTAACTATTTTGTGCGCTTCCGAAGAACCTAATTTTTTAAAGAGGTCTCTTGCCGACTCCCCTGGCTTAAGGGAACGCATAATGATCTGGGAGTGAGTTATCCCGGAAGATTCATTCGAGGCGATTAATTCGGCGCTAGCAGCGAAAGAAGAAAACCCAAGAACCACGGCTAGGCAAATAAACGGTGTTCGAGAGTTTACTGGTAAATTTCTAAGTCTTTGAATTTTAATCAAAATAATATTCCTAGATTGTCCAGAGCCTAATTTTAAGTGTTTTTTTTAAAATCGCCAAACAAAATATTGGCATATTGAAACTTTCGTATTAATTATTCGTGACTATTAACCCTTAATTTATAATAACTTTCATTAATAGTTCATTAACGGTTAGAAAGTATTTTGGAGAAAAGCATTGCAAGCGGAAGTTATTGAGGAGTTATTGCGCGGTTCTGAGGAAGTTTTACTTAAAACCGAATTAGATAAAAAATTAAAGGAAAACAGACCGTTGAGGATTAAGGCCGGATTCGATCCCACAGCACCTGATTTACATCTCGGGCATACGGTTCTTATTAACAAACTAAAACAATTTCAGGATTTTGGGCATGAAATACTGTTTCTGATCGGTGATTTTACGGGTATGATCGGGGATCCTACTGGAAAAAATGTGACGCGTAAGCCATTGTCGCACGAGGAAGTTCAAGCCAATGCCAGAACGTACCAGGAACAGATCTTTAAAATCCTCGATCCCGATAAGACCAAGATTGTGTTCAACTCGACGTGGATGAATGCGTTAACTTCGGCGGAATTAATCCAATTAGCGGCTAAACATACGGTTGCGCGGATGTTGGAGCGTGATGATTTCAGCAAACGCTATAAAAGCGGTCAGCCTATTGCCATTCATGAGTTTTTGTATCCGCTGATACAAGGCTATGACTCCGTGGTAATGAAAGCTGATGTCGAGCTGGGTGGCACCGATCAAAAATTCAACTTGTTGATGGGCAGGCAATTGCAGGAGGTCTATGGGCAAACGCCTCAAGTCGTATTAACGATGCCTATTCTCGAAGGTTTGGACGGCGTCCAGAAAATGTCGAAGTCGTTAAATAACTTTATAGGTATTGCCGATTCGCCTGACAATATGTTCGGCAAAATTATGAAGATCTCGGATGAATTGATGTGGCGTTATTTTGAGCTATTAAGCTTTAAATCCATGGCTGTCATTAAAAGTTATCAAGAAAAATGTTCGTCCGGGGATGAGAATCCGCGAAATGTCAAATTCGAATTGGCGAAGGAAATCGTCGCCCGGTTTCATGGTGGCGAGGCGGCTGGAGCGCGCGCGTTACAAAATTTCATCGCCCGGTTTCAAAAAGGCGACATACCCGAGGACATTGGAGAGGTTACGATCAATTCGTTTGCGTCAGTCTATCTGATTGCCAATTTGTTAAAAGACGCCGGTTTAACAGCAAGCACCTCGGAGGCGGTGCGTATGATTAATCAAGGCGCGGTAAAAATCGACGGTGAAAAAATCAGCGATACTAAGCTCGCTATAAAAGTAGGCTCAACACATATTTATCAAGTCGGGAAAAGAAAGTTTGCTCGTGTTAAATTAATCTAGCTGTAAATTTTATTGCGGAAATCTAAAACCAATTTGACAATTCACATTAAA
>DLHW01000019.1 GCA_002483425.1 Methylococcaceae bacterium UBA7658 | reverse complement strand
CTTACTGTTTCTTAACATCTTTCCAGGCTACCATGAGGTCTCCTGATAGTCTAGAGCCTTAACAAAAATCGTCTTTACCGTCATTTCATTGCAAGTGAACGTTCCGGTTTTGTCTGAACAGATCACTGTCACTGCGCCTAATGTTTCGACAGACGGTAAGCGCCGGATAATCGCATTACGTTTAGCCATCCGTTGCACACCGATAGCAAGAGTTATGGTCATTATGGCCAGTAAACCTTCAGGTATCGCGGCGACCGCAAGCCCTACCGACGAGATGAACAAATTTTTAAGGGAAGAGTGTTGAATATACCAGCCGTAACTGAAAGCAATGGCGGCGACAGTTATGATGGCTACCGACAACCAACGGCTAAAACCTGAAATTTGCCGTAATATAAGGTGTAATAAGCTCCGGGACAGCCCGTATCATTGAACTAATGCGTCCTATCTCAGTTGCATCGCCCGTAGCAATCACTACGCCTAAGCCAATGCCGTAAGTCACTAAGGTTCCTGAATACGCTAAACAGAAACGGTCTCCCAAAGCGGCGCTCAAATCCACAGCATCAGTATTTTTTTCGACCGGTAATGATTCACCCGTCAGCATGGATTCATCGATGCGTAAATTCTTAACTTACAGTAACCGCAAGTCGGCAGGCATCTTATCGCCGCTTTCCAAGACGACTACATCGCCCGGCACCAACTCGTCGGCAGGAATGAGATAATTCTTATCGTCCCGATGGACTATAGCCTCCTGGGTCAGCATATTACGGATAGCATCTAGCGCTTTTCCGGCTTTACCTTCTTGAATGAAACCGATTATTGCATTGATTAACACAATGCCAAAGATCACGCTGCTGTCCGCGATATGGCCTATGCTTGCAGTAATAGCCCCAGCGTCCAGCAAAACATAAACAAGTACATTATTGAACTGATTTCAGCGCTCCGCGCCCGTTTTCGAGAGTTAGCTTGTTGTAACCGTATGACAATAACCGCTGTTGAGCTTCTTCTTTTGTCAAGCCCTGTTGCCCGCTCGACAATAGCCGCAATGAGTCTGCAGCAGTCTATTTCTTTTTTCATTGACACTAACCTTTTTGCTTTTCAATTACTCGAGGATCTTCGATCATGACAAGTATGCTGATTAGTTTTTAGTCCAACAATATTGACCCGCATTAAAATTCCGCTTTCGCGTTTTCATGCTATCCGTATCTATTTACTACAACAAATTACCCCGTAGACGCCAACGATGCGCCCAAGTTCAATACCCCGAAGTTCGGCAGCGCAAATTTTCATAAGCAATAGCGCTGTCTTCTGAAAATTTTATTCAACTCTACGCCGATCAATAAAATACAGAATAAAAGTTATGCGCCACAACAGCTATAACACATTAGATAATATCGAACGACGTAAATTGGGCTGTTTTATTGTCCGATTCGTTGATTTCAACATGGTCGACGCGCGCAGCCAATGGTCCTTTGCGGCACCATGCGATAAAAGGCTCCAGCGCGGCGGTCTCCGCTTGGGCAAAAATTTCCACCCTTCCGTCTTCCAAGTTCTGCACCGTGCCGAGGACGCCGTACTCCTTGGCTTTTGTCTTCGTGGACTGGCGAAAGAAAACGCCTTGGACCCGGCCTGAAACCAGGATTTTAACGTTGCGTACCATGTTGAATACTCCAACAGTAATGGATTTTAGGGTTGCGGCCGAAATCTTCCGGGATTGTTTGGGCGCTTATATCTTCAATCGACAGCATCGAAAGCGCTTCTACATCCAATTTAAAACGGCGGAAATTCGTCGAAAAATACAGTACCCCGCCAGGCGCCAACAAACGGGCAGCTTGTTGGATTAAGCGGACATGATCCTTTTGTATATCAAAAACATCTTCCATACGTTTGGAATTGGAGAATGTCGGCGGGTCGAGAAAAATCAAGTCGTATTGTCTTGGATATGGCTGTTCCGACTCGGTCTTGAGCCACTCCAAACAATCGGCTTGAATAAACTCATGTTCGCCTCGCACCGTATTCAACGCCAAATTAGCCTTCGCCCAATCGAGGTAAGTCTTGGACATATCGACTGTCGTGCTTGCAATCGCCCCCCCAATGGCGGCATGCACCGTAGCGCTCCCGGTATAGGCAAAGAGGTTCAAAAAACGTTTGCCTTTCGCTTGTTGCTGTATCAGCAATCGCATAGGCCGATGGTCCAAAAATAAGCCGGTATCGAGATAGTCGGAAAAATTCACTTGAAGCTTGCAGCCGTGCTCTTCAACGATATGAAAATGGCCTTGGTCTCCCAGTTTTTCATATTGCTCCGTGTTTTTCTGCTTCTTGCGTATTTTTAAGAAGACATGATCCGGCTCAACAGCCATTACTTTCGGGATTTCCGCAAGCAGCGCGGCCAAGCGCCGGTTGGCCTTATGCGGGTCGATGTTTTTGGGCGGCTCGTATTCTTGGACATTCACCCAGGTTTCATTGCTTTCGTAAACGTCGATGGCAACGGCATATTCGGGTAAATCGGCATCGTATAGGCGGTAACAGCTTATCTTGTACCTTGTTTTCCAGGTTCGTAGCCTTTTCAGGTTTTTTTGTAAGCGGTTTGCAAAACCTGCCGCGCCTGATTCAACTTCGTCGTCGGATTCGGGTTTTGAAAGACTCGATAAACCTAGGGTTTCCGCCAAGTCATCCTCTGTATCAAGCCTTTCGGCTTGCCTCCTCTCCGCATTGATTTGGGCGATACGCTCGTCGGCGGTTTTGGCCTGCGGGATGAAAAAAACGCTTTCCTCTATTTTCATGCGCAATAATTTACATTCCAGCGCGCCGTTATAAAACCGCACCGGTTTTTGCGAACGGATACCTAAACAGAACCCCAACTCCGGGTCGCTGATAATTATGGCAGCTTGCCAATGCTGAAACTTTGATTTCAACGTTTCACCGAATGCTTTATATAATTCGACGATTTCTTCTTCGTCACCTAAACGTTCGCCGTACGGCGGATTACAAATAACTAAACCCGGTTTCCAGCTTTTCGCAGGGGCGGCATTGGCGATGTCACGGCATTCAAGGTGAATCTTGCCCTGTAAGCCTATGTTCTCAATATGAATATGGGCCGCATTGAGGTTGCGGCGATCTTTATCAAATCCGGTAATGACGGGCAATTGTTTAATACCGGCGGTTTTGCGTTGCAGCGCTTCAAACAATAATGCTTGCCAGCAATCCGTATCATGTTTCTTCCAGCCAAGAAAACCATAATAATCGCGTAACAAACCCGGTGCGTAATCGGCGGCGATCATCGCCCCTTCAACCAATAAAGTCCCCGAACCGCACATGGGATCGATCAACGAGCCGCCGTTTTTGGCTATTTCAGGCCATTTTGACCTGATCAACAAGGCCGCCGCCAGATTTTCCTTGATCGGCGCTTTGATCGTGGTATCGCGATACCCGCGCCGATGCAGGCTTTCACCCGACAAATCCAGACTGACAGTGCAATTCTCGCCTTTCAGCAACACATTGATACGAAGATCGGGCTTTAAGGTATCAATATTAGGGCGCTTATCAAATTTAGCCCGCATTTGGTCGACAACCGCATCCTTGACTTTTAGCGCACCGAAATGGGTATTGTTGATGGCTTCCGAGTTTTTCGCATTGAAGGTTACGGCAAATGAACCATCAGGACTTAAATGCTCAAACCAATTGATTTTCTTGATACCTTGGTAAAGTTCATCCTGATTTGCCGCCTTAAAGGAAGCAATCTGCAACAACACCCGGTTTGCAATTCTCGACCATAAACACACCTTATAAGCATCCGCTAAATCACCCTCGAAAAAAGCACCCGCGATAGCCGATTTGACTGCGGAAACACCAAGCGCGCGGAGTTCCTCGGCAAGGATGTCTTCCATCGCTTTCGGTGTGGTAGCAAAAAATGTATATTTCGGCATCGTTAAAATAAAAAAGCCTTGCTAGGCAAGGCTTTTGAAAAGTTATGACTACGTTTTGTAAATTAAAACTGGAGCCTCGAAAATAACTTAATTAATTTTGATTAGCTCAACGTCGAAAATTAAAGCTTCGTTCGGACCAATCGCCCCACCCGCACCGTTTTCGCCGTAAGCCAAATTTGAAGGGATAAAAAATTTATATTTTGCGCCTTCGGTCATCAACTGTACGCCTTCCGTCCAGCCTGGAATAACTGCATTTAAAGGGAAAGAAGTAGGCTCACCACGGCTGTAAGAACTATCGAATTCTTTTCCGTCGATGGTCGTTCCTTTGTAATGCACGGTCACATTATCTGATGCCGACGGATTGGTTTTGCCCGAACCTGCAGTGATTACCTCGAATTGCAGGCCGCTAGTGGTAGTTTTAACATTCGGTTTTTTAGCGTTTTGAGCCAGAAATTTTTCGCCTGCCGCTTTGTTTTCCTCAGGTGTTCCGGCATTGGCGAAAGAAAACAGAGTGAACCCAATTGCGATAACAAACAGGGCTGAAACCAGTTGAATATTAATTTTTTGCACCTTATCGACCTCATGTTAAAAAAAACCTTATTATAAACGCCGCAGCGTTCCTAAAAAGCATTTATTTCATAATAACTTTAAGATACGGCGGGTTTTTCGAGAAGGTTCACCGTTTCCGGTCATAGATGGACAATTTAATTGTATTTTCCGAAGGGGCCAAGCACTCATAACTTTTTACCCTCAACAAATATAACCGCATCCGAGCAAACTCATGTTCCATATCGCGCTTTATCAACCGCAAGTTCCACCGAATACCGGCAACATCATCCGGCTAGCCGCCAACAACGGCTGCACACTGCACTTGATAGAACCTTTAGGTTTTGATCTGGCTGAAAAGAACTTACGGCGCGCAGGACTGGATTATCACGATCTCGCCCAAGTTAACCGTTATTCTAATTACGGCGAATTTGCAACTACAATGGGAGCAAACAGAATCCTAGCCTGTACCACTAAAGCCATACAGACTTACGATAAAATCGCTTATCATCCCGGCGATGTTTTATTATTCGGTTCGGAAACTTCCGGATTAGCGCCTGATGTGCTTGCCGGTATCGCACCGGAAAGAAAAATTAGAATCCCCATGATGCCGAATAATAGAAGCCTGAATTTATCGAATGCGGTTGCAATTATCAGTTACGAGGCTTGGCGGCAGTGGAAGTATTCGGGAGGCTCTTAAGTCATCCATTTTTAAATTACCGTTCTAGACTTTACCAATACCTCCGTAATGTGCGAACAGTACTTTATGCATCATAGCTAAATACCTATCACAGGTTAATATAACCAAGTTATTTTTATGCAAAAGCTTTGACTTAACTTAAGTCCTTCGGCAGGCTCTCGGCATCCGCTTCCCGCACAGTTGAGGACGAGCGGCAAAGGATTGATTCCGTTCGTTCCCGCAAGCATTAATGGTGAGCTTGTTGAACTATTGGTGACCTTCAGGTTATGAATGGAATCAACTTGCACAAAGTTTCATTAAATTTAAAACCGTTCAGCCTGCGAATTGTATATAGCCATGTTATTCATCATCAAAACAACCGTCTAATCCCGCATCGACAGCCGCTTTAAGAACCGAAAAATCAACCTGGTACTCGCCCGATGAATTACTTTTACTGCCGAATATATAGCCGATCTTTTGATTTTTTACGGTCGCTATCCCCGATTGCAAAAAAGGCGCAACATCGGCGGGCTGAATAACTAAAACGAGAGTTCCTTCCGAAGAGAACACAGTGTTGTGCAATCCGGAACCGTATTCACCCGCAACCACCTCGGCCTGTGCAAACAGCAAAACTTGCTGAGGGACGCTAAAGAGTTCCGGATGAATTACCACGAATCCCCGGCTAATAAAATAGTGTTCGACTTCGGCTCTATTTAACAAACATCTCTGATCTTTATGCAACTTACCTCTAGAAACATATATTTTTGTTGGCGTTACCGATTCGCCCCATCCTAAACCTGCGTTTGCAAGCGCATACGCTTTAATTTTATCCCAAACGCCAACCGTACTGGGTAAAAAATGGTCGTACAGCCGGACGAACTCGGGAACGAACAATTCATCCACTCTTAATGCTTCAAAATTCCAATTGAATTCAATAACCTGGGTCTCTGATATGCCAATCGCTTTCAATAAAAACCGGGCATAAGGCGGCACAGGACTGTAAAAAATAAATTTGTCAGTGAATCTGATAGCTCTGCCTAATCCTGCAATTCTTGGCACTATATCGACCAGCCAATGTCCGTAAGATTGCCCACCCCTTCTAGCCAGCAAAATGTAACTTCCGGGTAGTTTTTTTTCTCTGAGTTTTCTTTCCAGCGTGTAAGAGGATCCATTTTGATGAAATTGGAAACCTAATATTCTTTTCTCTTCAAAAATCTTATATAAATGCAATAATCGACCTGTTAATAGTTCGTTGTTTGCTGTCGCTACGCCGCCAAGACCGATAACCAATGCATTGTTAAGCTGGTAGCAATAGCCATCGGGGAAAGTGAGTGTCTGGCGTTGCCTGATCTCCTGTCTGCGCGTGTAATTACCGCGCCATAGCATTGGACGGGTTAATTTTGAATTAAACCCTTCCGAGATCTTGATAACTTTTACATCCGCCACACCGGATAGATGTGCTTTATTGTCAACGTCTAAGTCCATAAAAAGCATAGGAGGAGCGCCCGGAGAAAAGAAAAGGTGAAAAGCTTCAAGCTTTTGTTTTATAGACTTAAAAATCCACTTTAGGCATGCATAAAGACACGCGTAAAAATCACTTTCCGTCTTCTGCTTTAGCATGGTCGTTGTAGCCTTCCGTTTACTCGATCAGGGAATGGATTAAATATTTAAAAGAGTTTACTTCCTGCATTACTGACACAGTCATTCGAATCCGGAACATAACTTGCTGCGAATAATAAAGCGAGGTCAGTGTTTTTTGCAGTCTAGCATCCATCCCGAGTAATAGCAGAAAACTCTTTTGACAACTATCTTTAAACTTAGCAACGGCTGCAACATTATCATGCGGGAGTTTGTATTATCTAATGCTTAAGCTTAGTATTATTAAAAATAATAGTGTCCTTTCTACAAGCACGTCGGAGGTTTAGGTAAACCAGCTAATTTACAAACATAGTTTAACGGCCGGTCTGGAAATAACCGGTGTAAATAACGGCTATTGCCTTTATCTTCGCCGAGGGTGTTGGCAATGGCTTTGATGAAGACCCGAGTGTTGGGCAGATGTTTAAATTGCCCATAGTATGTCCTTATAAACCGGATGATTTCCCAATGTTGTTCGGTCAAAACGATGTTTTCATGCCGGGCCAATTCGTCGGCTGCCTGTTCGTTCCAAGCGGCGCGATCGATTAGAAAACCATCCTCCGTGGTTGCCAGCGTCTTTCCGCAAACGATTAAGGCCATGATACGGTCTTCGGATGTTCGACGGTTAACCTTACCAATTCTGCGTAATCGACCGGTTCCAGGCCGACAGCCAGTTCCGGCGTTTGAATTCCTCGCAAAGCCATATCTTCCGCCAAGACATAGAGACGATGCCCCTTGAGAATTTCTTGTAACCGGCTGGCAAGGCTGCCGTCGTTTAACAACGCCAATACCGCACTGTCGAGAAAAACCGCAGCGTCGCCTTCGCCCATGCGTTCAAGTACATCGCCGCCGTTTTGCAGTTGAAAAATCAGGTGTAGCATGGCTCAGGCGGTGTCGCTTAATTTCAATCCGACAATACCGATGATCACAAAAAACAGCGACAGTAAACGGTACCAGTCGGCGGATTCTTTAAAAATCACGATACCCAGGATAGCGACACCGACCGCGCCCATGCCTGTCCATACTGCATAAGCCGTCCCGACCGGCAGGTATTTAATCGCCGTCATCAGTAAAAATAAACTTGCGCCGCCGGATATCAGAGTGACGACGCTGGGTATCAATTTTGTAAAGCCTTCGTTGTATTTGAGACTTAACGCAAAAACGACTTCCACCAATCCCGCGGTAATTAAACAGAGCCAGGCCAATTTTACTCCCTGCAATAGTTATTTTTGAATAACCCATTATTTTACTATAATTTGGGTTTGATTTTGTTTTATACACAGTTTCCAAGCCAGGCTAAAACCTCGGCTTGTAATCGCCGACGCGCTAACCCGTTTATAACTCAATTCAGGACCTAACCGCTCTGCACTGCTTGCAATTAACTGGACGATACGATCTTTCGCCGCCAATCCAACTACAGTCCTATTGAATATACCATGTTAGAAAAACTGAAACATTTCTTCGATAACCATATCGCTCATTGTGAAAACGCGGATGATAGCGTGGAAAAATTAAAAGTCGCCAGCGCCGCTTTGTTCATGGAAATGTTGCACATGNNCCCGAAAAACTGAAATTGATCCAAGAATTGCTGGAAACGGCGTTCAACTTAAGCGAACCGCAGACTTCCGCTTTGATCGAACTCGCCGAACAACGTCGCGCACAAGCAACCGACTATTTCGAATTCACTCATTTCATCTGCATTGAGTTTAACCGTTCGCAAAAAATCCAGTTGCTCGAATCGCTCTGGAAAATCGCTCTGATCGACCGCCATTTGGATGCAGAGGAAGAGTACCTAGCCGATAAAGTAGCCCGGTTGTTGTTCATTCCGCATGATGAAGTGTTACAAGCAAGAAACAGAGTTAAAGATCATTAAGTTTACGGTTAAACGAGAAGCAATTGCCCGCATGGATTTGTTCGGTCATGCGCTTTAATTTCGTCTCGGCCGCGTCGAAGCACGGACCGTCTTACCATTAACCGCCGGAATCGGTAAAACGTAGTTCGCGCTGTTGAAACGGAAATGCAATACCTTGACGTTTAAGAATTTTTTCAAGATTAAGATGCAAGTTATGGGTCACTTTTTGTCTGTGCCCTAATTCGCTGACAAATACGGTAACGGAAAATTCCAGACCGCAATCTTTAATCCCGGTAAAAATCACGTTCGGGGCCGGATCTTCCAAAACCAGCGGAATGGAACGCGCCGTTTCCAGCATTAAGCCGTGCGCTAATTCGACGTCGGAATTATACGCAATGATAACAGGCACTTGAATACGTGTAATCGTATCGCTTAGAGTCCAATTCACCAGTT
This sequence comes from Methylococcaceae bacterium UBA7658, assembly GCA_002483425.1. Taxonomy (GTDB): domain Bacteria; phylum Pseudomonadota; class Gammaproteobacteria; order Methylococcales; family Methylomonadaceae; genus Methyloglobulus. The sequence goes on along the minus strand of DLHW01000019.1, from coordinate 47,433 downwards.
GGCTGGTAATGAAGGTTTTGTTCGGCACGATCAATTCTTTATGGTCGAAATCTATAATCGTTGTTGCGCGCATTTGAATACGGCTAACCGTACCCGTGACGTTGTTTATGGTAATCGTATCGCCGACGCGGATAGGCCGCTCGAACAATAAAATAATACCGGAGACTAAATTGGCGAATATTTCTTGCAGCCCGAAACCTAATCCGACGCTGAGTGCGGCCACCAACCATTGCACTTGCGACCAGCTACCACCCAGTTCGTTGGCGATAAAAATAAAACCGATGGCTATAATGACGTAACGCGCAAGTTGATTAACCGCGTAACGGGCGCCGGGAGCCACCGATAACCTACTGAATAGCAACAACTCCACTAAACCCGGAAAATTCCGCACCGACACGACAACAATGAAGCCGTATAAGCCTGCAAGCAGCAGATTCGTCAAAGTGACCGGCTGGTAACTTTCCTCATTGTCGACCATAACCAAATGCTGCCAAAGCACGATATTATCCAATATTGAAAACGCCGGCAAAATATTGCGCCAAATCATCCACAAGCCCAATATTATGGCGAACCCCATAAACACAATCAGCAATTTGATAGTTTGGGCATTGATCGTGGGAATATCGATTAACTGCTCTTCTACAGGAATCACTGGCATCTCTTCTCCGGCGCGGTCCAATGCCGCTTGTTTTTCGCTCAAAGCGGCCGTTTTCCGTTTTTGCCGGGCATTCTTTAACGCCAGCTCGCGGTTAACCACCGTAAGCCAATGAATCATTAAGCCGTAAAAAATGACAATACTAAAAAATAATCGTATGGTAATCACCAGTTTTTCTTGTAATTCTAAAGCGCTCAGATAGTAACCGGCTACCGCGAAACCGGTAATCGCTATGGGAATTAAGACTACGGCGGGATACCACAAAAACCGTAACCGGGTGAAACCGTCGTCGGGATTCGATTTAATATAACCTTGAAACAATCCTGTTGCGGGATTGAGCACCCGGATAAAAAATACGCATAAGGACGACATTACGATGACGAGCGCTAACCGCCCTAGGTGATCGCCATGCGCGGACACGGAAGAAGCCCCTGTGCAATAAATGATAAAAAAACAAGGAACGATTACAAACCTTAACCAAGCTATCTGCCGTTGCAACAGGTAGGCGGTAGGCTTTTGCCATTGAAAATAATGACAGGCGAAACCGTCCGCCGCGAATAACCGGTAAATCAGCTGCATTCCGAATAAAGGTAGCGCACAACTTTCCAAACCGGCGCCAACGGCTTTATTGAAATTTACGGCAGCTGAATTGGCGTTTAAGTACCAGCCCAACAGATACACAAAAAAAGGCAACGGCGAAACTAAAATCAATTGATACAGCAGGGCTTTTAAGGTATCGGAAAAATTCTCCGAATATTTTTTTTCGGCTTTCTTGGCTATTTCGCGTAATTGCGACTTGGCCCATCCGCGCAGTTTCGGCACGAGAATTAAACTTAACAAGCCTATGAACGAAATAAACTTTTTTTCCCAAGCAATTCTCCCGGCGTCTTTGAGGAGCGTCAGCCAATTACGCGGCGACAACAGCCAGCCGGCCGAATCGTATAATCCCGATAAAAAAGCGGCATTGACCGGCGCCGAACTCGGGACCCATAATAAGCGCTCATCTAAAAAAGCCGCGAATTTTTCTGACTGCGTCAGTAATTGCTGTTTGGCAAAATCTAAATCGCCTAACACATGAATGTGGTTGCTGTAGGCAGCCGACAATTTATTCAATAATTCTTTCTGGTTGTTTAGAAGAATTCGCAACTCGGCTTGAATCATCATTCGCCTATCGGAAGACAAATTAGTCTCCACTCTCAATGTCATCAACTCGTTCAGAAAATTATCGCCGTCGGATAGGTGTTTGAGCCTGTCCTCTATTTTAAATTGCTCAAGACTGGTTAGCGCCATTTCTTCTTGAATATTTTCGGATTCGAGCACGAATTGATCTTTTGACATTAAATTACGCCGCTGTTCGCGCAGAATTTTGCCTAATACCGGGCTCAGCCCCGCCAGGGTAATTTTCTTCTCCGCGCTTTTAAAATCGTCTTCGACTTGTTTCGCCTTGCCTTCAACCTTCCGGTTGCGGTCCGAATAGATTTCGATTTTTCCGTTAATGGCTTGCAGATCCCGGCTGAATTGAATATTTTCCCGGGTTATTTTCTGAATTAGCGGATGTTTACCTGAAGCGGTTTTTTCCGCTTGGGTTAATTCATTCTCCAGATCGTGCGCCTCTTGTTGCTTACGTTCGTTAAAAACGACTTCGATTGTATTGATGATTGGACTGAGTTGGTCTTTTTGCAATTTAAGCGATTGTAATTCCGCCTTAAGCAACTCAACACGAATTAGATTGCTACCGGACTCCGCCGCCAGCATTTTCAACTCGGCTTTACCCGCTTCGATTAAAGCCGCTAATTGCAATACACCCGCTTCCGTTTCCGGCTTTAAGATCTGATTTTCGGGGAGCGCGTCGTATTTCTTTTGGGCTGTTTCAAGGTTTTGCTGCGCGGCCACGGTTTCCTGACGGATTAATTTCGGACGCTCGATTTGCACGGAAAGCTCTTTTTCGAGATTCTTATACTGCTCGTCGAGAGCGCTTAATTTCCCCTTTTCCAAGATCAAACGCTGTTCCAATTCGCCGGTGGAGATCCGGCTGAAATCTTCAAGTTTCGGTTTAACCGGTCTCTCTTGCGTAAGCTGGTTATCTTGTTGTAATTTTTTAGTTTTTTCCGGCGCTTTTTTAAAAGCGGTTTCGAATTCGGCGGTTTTTTCATTAAGCGTTGCAATGCTCGCTAAGTATTCTTGTGCCGATTGATATTGCGTTATTAACTGAGCCTTTACCGCTTCATTGATCGTTTTATTAGACGATAAGGTTTCTATCTTGAGTTTAAGCTGCTCTCCGGTTATCCCGGCGACAGAACTATTAACCGAACGGGAAAGCGGGCTGTTCTCGGCTTGGGGCCAAGCCGTATTTAAGGTCAGCAAAAACCATATTATGCATATATAAATCAGTTGTTTATGAGCTCTTATCATCTTTACCGACGTGCTAAGTTTGTCTTCTAAAATATTCGGATTGCGCCTTATAAGCCCGTATTTTCTTGGCCGTTACTGTAACTTTCTACGATTATCGTCCACGCTTCTTCGGCGGTTTCAGCGTATTGGATCAGATCGAGGTCGTTCGGGGCGATAGCGCCTTCTTCGACAAGTCCGTCGAAATCAATGATTTTATTCCAATAATCTCTGCCGAAAAGGATAACCGGCACTTGGCGTACTTTCCGAGTTTGGATGAGGGTCAGCGTTTCAAACAGTTCATCCAGAGTGCCGAATCCGCCCGGAAAGGCGACTAAAGCGATTGCCCGCATTAAAAAATGCATTTTACGGATCGCGAAATAATGAAATTGAAAACACAATTCGGGCGTGATGTACGGATTCGGTTTTTGTTCGCCCGGCAACACAATATTCAACCCGATACTGATTCCATCCGCTTCGGCGGCACCCCGGTTTGCTGCTTCCATGATACCCGGTCCGCCGCCCGTTACAACGACGATCGATTGTTCTAATCTTCTGCTTTCGGTGGTTATCAGCGCCCCCAATTTGCGGGCTTCTTCGTAAAACCGGCATTTTTTTAATATGCTTAAAGCGATTGCGGTTTGCCGGTTCAGCGCCTCATCGTCAGGCTGTTTCTCCAACGCTCGTTTAGCTTGTTCGTAATCTTCAAGCGCCTGGGCATAGCCAGGTATGCGGGCGCTACCGAATACAACAACCGTCGCTTTAATATTGTGCTCGGCTTGGGTTATCTCCGGCTTAAGTAATTCAAGCTGTAACCTGACCGGACGCAACTCATCCCTCATGATGAAATCAAGGTCGTCATAAGCTAGCCGGTAAGACTGCGATCTGCTTTGTACCGTACCGTAATCGTAAAAGGTATTAAATGCATCTTGTTTAGCACTTGGGAATGGACTTCCGGCAGGAATCTTAGGTTTTTTGGGCATAAGTGAGTTGTGTCCGATGGAGGTAACGAGAGAGAACCGTATCATTGTTTAAGGATTGAAATCTTAATTCAACAATGAGTTCTGAGACCATCGCTTTAAAAAAATTCACCCTTCCTAATTTTATGTGTAAAGGCATAGAGTTAGGTATAATTGCCGAAAATAAATAGATGAATTCAACACCCCGATCAATAGTTATCTTTAATTTGTTTAGGACACTCTACTTTGAATCAAAAAACAAATTTTTTTGCGGTGCTAGGGCTATGGTTGCTTTTGCTGACATTACCATTCCGGCTTACCGGCGGCGAAGCGCCAGCGGCGCAAGAACCCGGCGTTACCCAAGAAATCAATTCGATCATCACGGCGAGATTACATCCGTACCTAAAACAGTCCGATTTCTCCAACCGAACGCAAGATCTCGATACGCTCTATAAACTATTCGAGTATAAATTGCTATGGCTAGGACATAACGAAAATGTCAAAAATTTAACCGACGCACTGGATTTGTTAAAAAATTCAGCTAATCAAGGCTTAGATCCGGAGGATTACGACGCGGAAAAATTACAAAATCGATTTAAAACCGGGCCAGCGCTAGCCCCAACTGCATATAAAGATCTTGCGCTTCTCGATACCGCAGTGAGTATAGCCGTACTACGGTATGTACACGACTTACACTACGGTAGAGTCAATCCGCAAGGCATCAATTTTAATTTGCAACTTAGAGAAAAAAAACTACTCGATTTACCCATTTTAATCAAAGACAGCCTAACGCTGCAAACCATCTCTAAATTGGATCTGCTTGCGGAGCCTAAGTTGCAACAATATCAAAAATTGAAATCCGCGCTCGCTTCGTACCGTCAAAACTCATTGCAACTTCCGCAGATAAATTTTTCATTGAACGGCAAACTTAGGCCGAGACAAAGTCATCCGCAACTGGCGGAACTAGCAAAATATTTAGTGAGTTTAGGCGACTTACCGGCTAATTTTGCTTTTAGCGAGACCGATAAAAAACCGAAAATCACTCCTGAACTTGCCGCCGGAATAAAACACTTTCAGCAGCGCCACGGCATGAGCGCCGACGGAACGCTAGGCCCGGGCACTATCGAAGCGCTTAACGTACCGGCAGCTAAACGTATCGAACAAATCGAATTAGCAATGGAAAGACTACGCTGGCTACCCGAAATGGAAAACGTGCCGCGTAGTATTATCGTGAACATTCCGGCCTTCCAACTATGGGCTATCGAGGACGGAGCCCCTACTCCGAATGTGACGAATATGCGCGTGGTGGTAGGTAAAGCACTTAAAAACCAAACTCCCGTTTTAATGGCGAACATGAGTTTTATCGAGTTCGCGCCTTATTGGAACGTACCTAAAAATATTTTAAAAGATGAAATTCTTCCTAAGCTATCGCGTAAATCCGGATTTCTAGCGTCTCAAAACATGGAAATTGTGTCTAATTTCGGAAACTCGGCCAAACCGGTGGCCTTGAACAATGAAACGATTGGAAAACTTAAGAATGGTCAGCTGAGGATTAGGCAACGCCCCGGCAAAGGCAATAGCTTAGGTAAGGTGAAGTTTATTTTCCCGAATAAGGACGATGTGTACTTACACGACACACCTGCTAATTCTTTATTTAGCCGTTCTCGAAGAGACTTTAGCCACGGCTGCGTTCGAGTCGAAAATCCCAAAGCCTTGGCGGAATTCGCCTTAAGAAACCAAGGTAAATGGAATTCCGAAACCATCAAAAAGGCCATGCAAAATCCGGCAAACCGACGCGTCGATTTAGAACAGCCGATTCCCGTACTGTTTTTTTATACAACAGCCTTTGTCGATCAAAACAATGAACTAACGTTTTATCCGGACATTTACAGCCACGATCAAGTCCTTGTTCAAGCGCTTGAGAAAAACGCCGACTTATCCGACCAGGCTATTTTTGTCAGCACAGCCGAGAAAACTAAAGCGCCTGATGTAATGCCGTAAAAACGGCTATACTTACTTCTTTTATAGCAAAGAAAATTATCATAAATAGCGTTTGAAAATCCACATCCCAGATTTTTCGAATAGCTTCGCCTAAACACCTGGGCGAGTGCAGAAATCAATTTTATTTTTAAAACCGGCCCGTTTGAAATTACTCCATGGTGCATTCCAACGCCCCCTTCAGTTCAGTTCGTCAACACAGCAATAAACTTGCCGCATTAGCCAGACTTCTCGATATTCTAGTTATCGGGCTTACCTTATGGGCCGTCTTGGATATGGCGATTTTGAATATATCCCGCGTGGATATAGATATGCCACCGGTCGAGTGGGACAATAAGCACACGTGGTGGTTACTCATTGCAATCGTCGGTTTTGGCGCATTTTCCTCTTTTAACGAGTTATATCGCGGCGTCCGCACTATGTCGACCTTCACTGAAGTGAGACGGATCGCTGCTTCGTGGTTTAGTGTTTTGTTTGTCTTGGCGTTTATCGATGTTTTCGTTCCGCTCATCGAGCCTTATTACAAAGACTACTTTTTGGCGTGGGCTATTTTCGTACCGATAGAACTCATTTCTTGGCACGTCATTGTCCGGAATGCCGCCAACTTCATCAGAAAAAGAAATGTAAACCGCCAACGTGTCGCCATAGTCGGAGCCACGATGCTCGGCTCCGAACTGGAAAAAATATTTAGTCAAGAGGAAAATTCGGAAGTCGAACTCTTGGGATTTTACGACGACCGGCAACGGGTCTCGGAAAACACTTACCAATTCGACATGAGCAAATTAAAAGGTGATACCGAACAACTCATTAAACTTGCAAAAGAAGGCGCAGTCGATATCGTATATATTACCTTGCCGCTCCGGGCCGAACTCCGCATAAAAAACATTGTCGAACAACTGTCCGACTCAACTGTATCGGTTCATTTTGTCCCCGATTTATTTGTCTTTGATATGTTAAGCGCAACGGTGACAAGTATTAAAGGCATACCCATCATAAGCATACTCGATACGCCGTTTTACGGCGTAGACGGTGCGGTCAAACGTGCTTTCGATATTCTTTTCAGCAGTTGTATTTTGATTATTATTGCGGTGCCCCTGCTGTTGATTGCAATCGCCGTCCGGCTGTCGTCGCCAGGTTCCGTTTTATTCAAACAACGCCGTTACGGTTTCAGAGGGGAAGAAATTATTGTTTGGAAATTTCGCTCGATGACGGTTAGCGAAGACGCTGCTCAAGTCGTTCAGGCTAAGAAAAACGACCCTCGCGTCACCAAACTAGGGGCTTTCCTCCGCCGGACTTCGCTAGACGAATTGCCGCAATTTTTCAACGTATTGCAAGGCCGAATGTCCGTCGTCGGCCCGCGCCCGCATGCTATCGCCCATAACGAATTCTATCGCGGTCAAGTCAAAGGCTATATGCTAAGACACAAAGTCAAACCCGGAATCACCGGATACGCGCAAGTTAACGGCTACCGGGGAGAAACCGATACCTTGGAAAAAATGGAAGGAAGAATTCAATATGATTTGAACTATATCAGAAATTGGTCGTTAGGATTGGATATAAAAATCATTTTCTTAACAATCTTTAAAGGATTTACGGGAGCTAAAGCTTATTAAACCGGTTATATCTGTCAATAATGCCCGCCCCGGATAGCGCCTTCTTCGCCCGAAGAGTGCGTTGCATGTCCATAACTAAAGTCTCCCCAGTTAATTTTCACTTAATCTCCATATTATACAATTTAAGAGCATCAAATTATCGTCAAAGTTAAACCGAAGCAATTCGTCTTCGACATTACTTTTCAGATGCTTTTAGGCTGCTTCAATTTGAAATCAACGCCGCTTGATAATAACAATCAATAGGAATCTATCAGGAAGATAGGAATTATAAGAATATTTGGATCAAAGACATCGTCATTACGATAGCTAAAAAACCGCGTCCTCCGCATTCTTGATGCTTGACCGGAAAAAATATTTTAGCCATTAACAAAATTTCTTATACAGGGAGCGATCAATGAAAAAGTATTCAATGGTTTTATTACCAGCCCTAGGGTTACTGATAACAGAATCGGCCTTTCCAGCGGCTTTAACTTTAACTGGTAACGAACCTCTTCTTGCGAAAACTAACGGCGCCAGTATAACGGCGTTGCTTTTGGCCAAGAATGATTCGTCTAACCTCATAACTAATAAAATACCATCGGCACAATCCGGTATAGTGGATCGTACGGACGATAACAACGCTGATTTTAATTTTATCGGACTGCAAAAAATACAAGTAACTATCGATAGCTATGGCTCGGAATCGGCGATATCAAGATCTTCTTTTAATGTATTTCTTGCTTCCGGCAAATCAGTCAAAAGCTCCTTGTCTAGCGGCAAAAAACCGCAGTCTTTTACGGCAGTTATTAACTCAATTCCTGTACCTGCGGCTTTTTGGCTGTTCGGTTCCGTTTTAACCGGACTTTTCGGCCTTTCACGCTCGAAATCGCTGCCGGGAGTTGTGCATAAATAAGCGTTTTGTTTTATACTTTCACGGGGGGCGCAATGCCCCCCTTTTTAATTTCAAGGTTGGGAACATGAAAATATTCAAATTAGCTAAATTCAATTTAACGCAGTTATTCGTTATTTTCGCTGTCTTTCTTGGTTGGAACATAAGCTTCGCCGAATCTGAAAAATATTTAATCAATGCCGGCGATGTCCTGGAAATATCGGTCTGGAACGAAGAAGCTTTAAAGCGCGAAGTTACGGTGTTACCTGACGGCAGTATCAGTTTTCCGTTAACAGGCACCGTAGCTGCCTCAGGAAAAACACTGGATGCGGTTAGAAAGGAACTGACCGAAAAATTAACGGAATACATTGCGGAACCTGTCGTTAATATTGTTGTTAAAGCTGCAAGCGGTAATGCGGTTTATGTTACCGGTCAGGTTAAGAACCCAGGCAAATACGTCATGGTGGAACCCATGCATGTTGTACAAGCATTAAGCCTTGCGGGCGGATTAACCGCTTTTGCGGCGCAAGACGATATCATTATTCTAAGAAAAAGCAGCGCCGGCAGCGAAACTATCCAGTTTGAATACAGCGATTTAGAGGACGGCAGAAGTCTGAATAAAAAGCATATTCTGAAAAGCGGCGATGTCGTTATCGTTCCGTAACGGACCAAATCCCATAGACATTATGAGACTCAACAAACTCGGTATTCTGATGTTGTGTTTGCCCGGAGTTGCGCAGAGCGCGCAATGGTCATTGAAAGGGACTATCGATCAATTTTTGGGTTATGACAGTAATGTTAGAATGCAGGAAAAAGCGGAAGGCTCCTTTCATTATAAACTCATCCCGGTGCTGTCTTTTATCCACAAAACGGATGCGACTGAAGTTAAAGCCAACGCCATGTACGGCACTCAAATTTATACCGACATCATCGGACTCGATCAGGATATTCAAAATTACGATATCAACGGCATTTATAAAACTCAGCAATTCGATTGGGGTCTGGCGTTAAGCCATTCCGCTACCCCAACTCGAAATAATGCCGACCAAAGTTCAGGAAACTTCGGTGCGAGTTCTATTAATACGACACAAACCGTATCACCGTCCCTAACCTATCGATTGAGCGAGTTAGATACATTGAGCTTTACACCGTCTTACAGTGTCACAACGTTTACGAACGCAGACGCCGCCAGCTTCAGAAACTACAACACACTCAATCTCAATTTAGCGTGGCAACGGCAATGGACCGAACGTTATTCGACCACCGTCAGCGGATTTTACTCAAATTTCGAATCGGAACAAAACCGGACGCTATCCAACAGTTCTAGCTTTGATAGCTACGGAATTAACTTCGGCAATAATTATTTAGTTTCACAAAATTGGACCCTAAACGGCACCATCGGTATCCGGCGAACCGATTCTCAATCGGGATTAGGCGTTGGCAGCACACCAAGCACTGACAGTTCGCTCGGTTTTTTGGCCAATTTAACCGCCGATTATAAGGCAGATAATTATAACTCAGGCGTTTATTTCGAACGCTCTCTGTCGCCGTCTAATCAAGGCCAGCTGCAAGAACAAACCAGTGTAGGCTGGTACTTAAATTACAGAATAACCGAACGTTTGTCCGCTGACTTCAACATACATTACTTAGACAGCACAAAAATAAACCAAATAGATCAAGTAACGCGTGAAAACATCGTCCTGCAACCGGGCGTCAAATGGCAAATAACGCCTGAATGGACGATTGGCGGCAGTTACCGGTACCGGACACAAAACAGTAACGAAGATAATTTTGGCAATCCGGGAGCTAGCCGGTCCGCCGAATCGCATCTTATTATGTTAACGATTAATTATAACTGGCAAGGTTTGAGCATCGCGAGATAATCATGGACTTAGAACAAGAAAAATCCTTGTCGGATTATCTGCAAATTCTCCGGAGAAGAAAATACACCATTATCGTGCCTATGCTGGTGCTACTTTGCCTCAGCGTTATCGTGACGCTGGCTTTACCGCCGCTTTACCGTTCCAAAGCAACGATTCTGATCGAACAACAACATATTCCTACCGATCTAGTCAAATCAACGGTGATCAGCTTCGCAGACGAAAGAATTCGTCAAATCGAAAAAAAACTGATGACCATCGACAATGTCAATAAAATTATCCAAAAGTTCGACGTTTATCCAAAAGAACAAAACTTGGTTAACGCCTCGGATCTTGCCGAGCAATTCAAGGAAGCAACTCTTCTCGAACTCATCAATGCCGATGTGGTCACAAAAGGCAAAAACACCAAAGCCACCTTAGCCTTTACCCTCTCGTTCGACTACAAAAACCCGGCTATTGCCCAAAAAGTCGCCAACGAACTCGTCACGTTATTCTTAGATGAAAATATCCGTTCTAGAACGCAAAGAGCGGAAGAATCGACGAAATTCCTACAGGAAGAAGCGGAAAAATTTAAGCTGGAAATTCAAAAGATTGAAACTCAAATCGCAGAATATAAAGACAAATACAGCGGCAGTCTGCCGGAACTGCTAACGTCAAACTTAAGCTCAATCAGCCGCCTGGAAAATTCGCTCCAGCAACTGCAATTGCAAGAAAAAATGCTGGAAGAAAGAAAAATTAATCTTAACAATCAGCTAGTGGCTACTAATCCCGTTCTCATCGATCCGGGTAACAAAAACGCAAAAATCGAAACCCGCGCCTCACTTGAAGCTGAATATAAAACTTTACTCAATAAATACTCGGAAACCCATCCTGACGTCAAAACGCTGAAACGCAAGCTGGAAAATTATAAAGATGAAAAACCCGGATCGCCGGAAGTCAATATTAATAATCCGGCTTATATCCAACTCCAAAGTCAAATTAACTTAGCTGTCGTAGAAGCCAAAAATATCAACCAGCAAAAAAGCAATATCGCCGAACAATTGAAGAAATTGGAAACCAACGTTTCCCAAACGCATCAAGTAGAACGCGGCTATTCCGATCTGCAAAGAGACTTAGAAAACCATAAAACAAAGTACAATGAACTAAAAGCCAAGTATCTTGAAGCTAAGCTCTCTCAAAATCTGGAGGTGGAACAAAAAGCTGAAAAATTCACTTTACTCGAACCGCCTCGATTACCTGAAAAACCTGAAAAACCGAATCGCATAAAAATTTTACTGGCTGGTTTTTTGTTTTCGGTTGCCGGCGGATTAGGCGCCGGTTTACTCGCCGAATCGATAGATAGTAGCATCCGGAATTACGGCGCCTTGACCCAAATTTTAGGCGTAGAGCCTTTAGCTGTCGTACCTTATATTCAAAATGAAGAGGACAAAAAACGCAGCCGGCGAAATAAAATTAATTTCAGTATATTGATTTTAGGTTTAATTGCCGGAGCCGGTTTTGCAATTCATTTTTTCTATATGCCGATCGACATATTAATCAGTAAAATTTCCGATGTTTTATTACATCTGTTTTAATAGCGGAAAAACGTTCGTCTATTGATCCGGCCTTATGAAATTTTAACGTTCGTTCGCGCTAAGCCTGTCGAAAGGCTTGCCGTGTTTCGACTCGCTCAGCATTTATGTCCTTCGGATACGAACGGAACGGTTCAAACACTAAAGGGCCGGATCAATAATATATTTCGGCGCATCTATATTTAAGGAAATTCTGAACAAGTTGATTCCATTCACAGCCAGGGGTGTAATAGGGTACACTACTAACGGAATTAATCACTTACAGTCCGTCCTCGACACATGAATGCATACCCTAAAGGGTATGGAGCAGTTGCCGGGAGCCTACCGAAGGACTTCATCAGAGATTCCCTTGGTTTTCGCTGGTTTCGTACCGGCAAAATCGTAGCTGACTTTAGTTGCATTTCTGTTAATTAGGCATTAAATCGTTGTTAACAGCAATTCGTAATTACAACTCTTAAGAGAATCAAATGACTAGTATTCACGACGCACTGGATAAAGCCATACAAAGTGCAGAACAAGAGCAAAAACAACTCCATTTAAAAAACATTTTTCAAGATCAAGAGGTTATATCACTAGGCATTCCGCACACGATCGATCTTAACTTAATGAGAGAACGAAGAGTTGTCAGTCTGTTGAACGACAATCCCGAATTCGAAGTGTTTAGAATGCTTCGAACGAAAATTCTTAAACAATTGCGCGACAATAATTGGCATAGTTTTGCGGTCACCGCGCCAACCCAAGGCGTCGGTAAAACAACCATTTCTGTAAACCTGGCGATAGCGATGTCGCTGGATTTAAACCAATCCATCCTGCTCGTCGACCTGGATTTAAAATACCCTAAGGTCCATTGGTACTTCGGCTTGGAAAACGAGAGCGGTTTAAGGGATTATTTTGTCGCCAATAAACCCTTATCCGACATTTTAGTCAATCCCGGCATCGAACGTCTGACCGTGTTACCCGGCCGCGGCCAAGCCATCGGGTCGTCGGAATTATTGGCCGGACCGCGAATGAAAACGCTAATGAACGAAATCAGTTCCAGGAATCAATCGCGGATTATCATTTTCGATCTCCCTCCCGTCCTTGCGACGGACGATGTTCTCGCCACCACCGATTACTACGATGCGATATTATTAGTGGTAGAGGAAAACAAAACTCAACCGGAAGAGCTTAAAAAAACGCTTAAATTATTGTCCGGAAAAAATTTATTGGGCACTGTGCTCAATAAATCGCAAAATCTGCCGGAGCATAAAGGTTACGGTTACTAAAGGTTTCATTGCCTTGCGCATTGCGCTCGTTTAGGCATCCTTAGGCGGTCGAATCGAATCAATCGGCATCGTCGATTTCGAAGAAAATCCATTTCACACGATTGTGCGTTTGTTTAATGTGCCGTTCCATAGCATTGATTTCCTGAACGGCGGTTAACACCGTCAGATCCGGTTGTAATTCCGCTTTAATCATAACCATGACAGAATGACCGTGGTTGATAGCCCAAATGTTAAAAACTTTTTGTACGCACGGCTGTTCATCTAGATAGGCTTTCACACTACTACGGACATCCTCGGCAGATTCGCCGATTAATAACGAATGCACCTCTGCGCCCACAAGTCCGGCAACAGCAATCAGCAGCAAACCGATAAGTATCGAGCCAATTGCGTCGAAAGCGGAATTTCCGGTTAACACGGCCAAGCCCAATGTTACCAAAGCAATAATCAAGCCGAGTAAAGCAGCAATGTCTTCGCCGGTGACCACCATCAACTCGCTCGAGTGTGTTTGTTTAAACCAGCGCCATAACGATAAATTACCTTTTTCTTCCGCCATCGCTGAGAGTGCGCCTTTAAGCGAAAAGCTTTCCATAGCGACGGCAATTATTAAAATGATTAAGGCTACCTGAGCATTTTCAATATCATGAGGATGAATATAGCGTTCCCAGCCTTCGTAAACCGCAAAAACGCCGCCCACGGAAAATAAAACAAACGCTACCATCATCGACCAAATATAAGATTCCCGTTCATAACCCATCGGATGTTTTTGGGTCGCTTCCTTGCCCGATCTTTTCATGCCAATCAACAATAAAACTTGGTTGCCGCAGTCGGCATAAGAATGAATGGCTTCCGCCAGCATCGAACCGGAGCCGGTCCACATAGCTGCTCCCGTTTTGGCCAAGGCAATGCCTAAATTAGCTGAAAATGCGTAAAGTACGGCTTTAGTTGAGTTGGAGTGCGACATAGAAATGATGTTTTATACAATAATTCAATTGCTTATTGTATACGAAATAGTTGGTTTTAGAGGTTATCTGATTTTAATTCTGCCTAAAATCTTTATACGATAGAATTAGAGAAAGCTAATACCCGGATATGAGCTCTTAAATAACAAGCCCTGCCAATATCGATTGTAAAAATACTGAACCACCGCACAACAACGCTATCTCAATTACATTGGTCATCAGGGTCTGGTCGATACTGCATAACTAAATTATTGCGTCAGTTGCTTTAATTTTAGCGCGGCAAGGATTCTGACCGATTCGTCGCTATCGTTAAGCGCTCTTTGTAATAAATCAACATCATTTGTAATATTATCAACCGCCGTCAGCCTAACCGCTGGCGAGACATCGTTTAAAGCTGTCTGTATTGCTTCCGTTACGGCAGCGCCGCCCTCTCGATGCGAATAACTAGAGAGTGCTTGCGACCTGACGTTTGGATCTTGATCGGCTAATGCCTGTTCTAAAGCCAAGTTAATATCCGGATTACCATAACCTTGGGTCAAAAACGCACCTGCTGCAACAGCCCGCTCCTCCGGGTTCTGCGACTGAGTCAACGTTAATAAGCCGTCAGTCTTAGTCCGGCTGCCTAGGTTTTGTATTTCTTGCGATTTAGACGTGAAATCGAATTCAGCTTTAGCAGAATAGTTATCGGCATCGGAGTTCTGAGCGCCTAACACCCAAATTTCAGCCAGTTTCTTGTCATCTCTTGATTTTAAATTATTTTTATATCGAACGACTAAGTCAGCTTTCCGGTTTATCAAACATTCCAGAATCCGTTTAAGGTTAAATCCGGAGCACGTAACATTAATTAATTCGTTGGATAGCATAATCGAATGAATCAGCAAGTCTTCTTGTTCTGCAATAACATTAAGAACGGATTTCAGCGGCGTATTTCTAGCGATAATTGTTTTTTTAACATTACGCCCGTCACCAAGACGTATATCGATTAATGATGTGTTTGACTCCCTGGTAGAAACTTGAGCCATAGCGAGACTTTGTAAACTTAAAAATAACGCCGTAACCCCAATTAAGCCGAACCGATGGTTAATCGTCCTAAAATAAATCGCTGCCATAACTCTAAATTAAAAAACTCGCTAACTGTTTTTGTCCTTAATCGAAAAGACATAAATCCAAGCGCATTAACTAAGACATACCTTAGAAATCCAGAAGACCTAAGTGTTACGGCATCGACCGTACAGCCGGTCGATGCCGTATTAAATTTAACAAATGCCGGTTATTGATTTTGAGTAATGCGCCAAGCAAGACCGGTAGATGCATTCGTAGCGGTTTTACACGCCAACTGCCCAGTATAAGTCTCTGCGCCCTTTTCAGCCGCAACCGTGCCCGTATAGGCTGTTTTGGAAATCTTCACACTGTACGGACCAACCCCGCCGACCAGTTTAGTGGACGCGCTGTATGCGGAATCGTTGTCAACGGCATCGGTGCTAACGGGCGAAACAGCAGGGTTTTTGGTAACTTGAGTCGTCACTTTGGCCTGTTTAACCGGAGCCAAATCTTTAACTGAAGATGTCAAGTAAGAAGCACCGGTGGTGCAAATGACTTCATAAACATCGGTCTTCGCTAAACCTGAACCTGCTAAACCGACCGTCGTCGTTGGTAACACATTTAGTAACGTTTTGAGTTTAGTCAGCTTAGCCTTATCGGCCGTCCAAGCGGTTTGGTAGCCTGGTTTCAGATTCGTTTTATCGGCTTTTTCTTTACCCGCAACATAACCAACCGTATGACAGGCCAGACAGCGGCGATCCGGGGAAGTCGTCGGAATGGGGATAACTTTCAAACCGATTGCTTGATTCTGGATTTCCGGAGTTGCTATAGCGTCAATTGCCGCGAATTGCGCCGCTATCGCAAAAATGAACGCATACTGCACTTTACTAAAGGTAGTGTTTTTAATCATTAGGCTATTCCTTATTAATTAGATAGTTAATATGAAAAAACTAACTCAAAAAAGGTATCAAAAATTTCATTATTAATACTTTTTTTAAGAAAGTCTTTTTCAGGCTATCCGCTAAAAATTAAAGCAACCTTAACAAATAAAAATTATTTATCGATGTTATATAACCATGTTTATTTAAGGTTAAATTAATTAATCACTTTTAATATCCCTTCCAATAGGTTTTTACCTATTCTCGCGTCAACCAATCCGGATGGTTGTTTTAAATCCATAACAAACTGTTTTTTATAAAATTTATAACGGGTGAATTATGAAGTTAAAGAAAAAATTTTGTATTGCTACGATTGCAATGATTACAAGTATTAACTGCGTTATTGCCGAAGCGGCTGAAATAGGGCAACCGGCGCCGCCATTTAGATTACCCGCCTTACAGAATGATCAACCCACATCGTTAAACCAATTTTCAGGCAAAGTCGTTTATCTTGATTTTTGGGCGTCATGGTGCGCGCCTTGCCGTACGTCTTTCCCATTACTGAACAAAATGCATGAAAAACTGAAAACTCAAGGTTTCGAGGTGGTCGGCATCAATCTGGACGAAGATAAAACCAATGCCGAAAAATTCCTGAAAGAATTTCCAATCGGATTTACCGTTCTACGCGATGCTAAAGGCGAATGGGCCGACCAATTCGTAGTCGAATCCATGCCGACATCCTTCCTCATAGACAAAAAAGGCGTTGTTCAACATATCCATCACGGCTTCACCAGCGGCGACGAAAAAGAGCTGGAACAAAAAATTACAACTTTATTAGCTCAAAAATAGGGGCGGATAATGAAGTCTATCTATTTTTGTGTGTTTTTCGCCTTTATTTCATCCTGCTTGGGCTGCACCGAAGTTTTGCCGAGACAACGCGGTAATCTCGCCTTACCTCAAATGGCATTTACAACGGACTCGCTGGAATTCGGTCTACGTCAACACACCGCATTCAGTAAAGAAGCCGCAGCTGGCGGTTATGGCGGCGGCGGCGGCGGTTGCGGCTGTAATTAGCGCTTAACTGCTGTACTGAATCATTTACAACTGGAAGTTGGTATGAATAATCAAAAAAAATCGAAGATAGCCGTTCGGCTCACTTGCGCGGCGCTTACCTTGCCCGGTTTAGTCCAAACGGCCGCCGCCGGACGCGTGGAGGAAACTTATAACTTCGACTATCAATACGGCCACTACGAAGAAAGCGGTAACCGGATGAAAGTCGACATTTTTGAAGGCGCCGTTTCTGTCCCGATAGGGAAAGCCATGACCGCTAACGTCAATTTAGTCCGCGACAGTATCACCGGAGCATCCCCGGTCAATAACAAAAGAGCCGCCAATGGTGAAATCGTTCAAGTCAAAAGCGGCGCGTCTCAAGCAGCTCTGTTTAGCGAGTGCGGGAAGTCGATCTGCGAACAACGCGATGCAGCAAGCGCGGGGTTAACTTATTTTTTCGATACGTCCTCGCTAAATCTCGGAGGGGGTTTTTCCAGAGAACACGACTATACCTCAAAATATTTTAATACCGCCTATAGCTTGGATTTAAATAAAAAACTCACAACACTCAATCTCGGCGCTTCGGTAGCGTTCGATGAAATTGCGCCGACCAACTTCAACATTGGTTGCGGAGAGAACTGCAGTAAAACCAGTCAGCAGTATTTGCTGGGGCTTTCTCAAGTCATAGACAAAGACTCTATACTCCAAAGCAACATGACTTTTGGTTACCATAACGGCTATCTGACCGATCCCTATAAAAAAGTCCAATTTTACGGAAAAATAGACTACGGCTTCGGCCCGGCTTTCCCGCTTGGACCCGAGGGACAAGCAATCCCGGAACAACGGCCTGAAAAACGTTTTGAATGGGCTTGGTTAACTCAATACGTCCGCCACTTTGAACAACTCAATCATGCCGCGCTCCACGCCGACTACCGCTTTAGTACTAACGATTGGGGCGTCAATGCCCACACGCTCGAATTAAGCTGGCATCAGCCGATTATGGACGGCTGGCAGTTAACTCCCCGTTTCAGGTATTACTCGCAAGATAAGGCGGATTTTTATCAACCTGTCTTCGATGGAGTTTTAGGCTTTGACTCAAACTTCAATACAATCGCAAAAAATCGTACGGTTTATTCCAGCGATTATCGCTTGGCAGGTTTCGGCGCGTTCTCGGGAGGGTTAAAACTGAGCAAGGAAATTAACCAATTACAACCATTTACTCAACTAAAGTTTCAAACAGGGTTTGAGTATTACTCTCATAAAGCAGAATATCAGTTGGGCGGTAACAACCTCGGAACATTTGCCGATTTTAGTTATTACTTAGTGACCGCTTCTTTCAATCTGAAATTTTAACAGTTCTATCCAAAAAAATTTTAAAAACAAGTATCAATACAACCCGTTTTGTGAAGATACTGATGTTTAAGAACCATGCGCTAATAAACACTTTAAGCTCATTTTAAATATCAGATACCCATCACATTTACTAAACCAGAAATATTGTAGCTTGTATTCATTGCCCATTTTAGAGGACCGTTTCTAACATCCAGAAACAGGAACAATTATGACTCATTTAACAGAGGTGAACGCCATGAAAAACTTATCAGTTCTAATACTATGGATGATAAGCCTGAATATAGCATTCGCAGAAATTCCGAAAGCGAATTTAACTGTAGTTCCGGTCCATATTACTAGCTGGCCCGCACAATACCGGCTAATGCTGACCGTACCCAAGGACCATCATGCCTATCTCGACGCGGGCGAAAATAACGCTTATCTCCCGGTTAGCCCCGATCCTAACTCGAAATTAGCCGATTCGGGCGTAACCATCAAAAAATTCGACAAACCCGACGGTATCCATGACAGCTTGGTAAAAGCTACCGTATTGCGCGACAGAAGCGAGTTCACTTTAGAACTTGCCCAAACCGGATCGAAACCGGCAATCGTCAATTCAGCCAGCTTGGAATTACGCTACCAATTGTGCAATGAGTTGACGAATGTCTGCTTCCGTCCGCAAACGGCCAGTGTCGATTTAACGTTTCCGAGCGTATCGGGCGACACTGCCAGCACAGACACCACCGCAGACGATTCCACCAGCTTGATGGACAAATTGTTGTCTTTGTTTAACAGCAACAAAGATAATATGGCCATTATGTTCGGCTTGATGTTTATTGCCGGACTCCTATCGGTCGCCACACCATGCGTTTATCCCATGTTGCCCATTACCTCAATGTTTATCGTCGGCAGGGCCAACGGCGACGCCGGCAAAGAAAAGCAACACGCAGCCGCGTATTTTGCCGGGATGATCGCCACTTACATGATATTGGGTTTAATGGCAGGCATGACGGGCGGCGCGTTTAACACTTTTATGAAGTCCGCAGTTGTAAATATCGGTTTTGCGGCATTTTTCGCCTTTTTCGCATTAGCTTTGCTTGGCTTCTACGAACTCAGCTTCATGCAAAACGAGGTACATACCCTGGACCAACAATCGTCCAAAGTCAAAGGCGTGAGCGGCACCTTATTGATGGGCGGCGTAGCTGGTCTAGTGATTTCTCCTTGCGTCGGCCCCATCGTGTTCGCACTGCTGTTGCAAGTCGCCGACAATATTGCTGAACAAGCCGCCGCGCTAGCGTTAGTCAATCAAAGCCTCGATTTTTGGAGCAAGTTGTCGATTGCTTCCCAAGGCAGCGTCATGATGGGCGGCTTCGGTTTGGGCGTGGGCTTACCGTTTTTCATCATCAGCGCCGTTAAATTGAAAAAAATGCCGAAAGCCGGTTATTGGATGAATAAGGTCAAATACGCATTCGGCTTTATGATCCTATATTTTGCATACACTTATCTGCAAAAAGGCATGGGCGTATTGGGTGTTGACTCCACAACGACTGACACCATCGCTGTAGGTTTGGTCACCATCTGGGTCGCTGTCGTGCATTGCAATGTACTGAGTTTGATGCCGCACGATGCCCAGCCTAACCAAAAAATGCAGCACTATGTCGGCGTGCTTTCCATGATTGTCGGCGGCTGGCTGGTCATTGCCGGTTTAGGTCAAATTCCTTTCATGAATCAGGCCCAAGCCGGATCGTTTGTCCATAACGCCGCCGCCGAAGACGGTAAGGCCCGTAAAGGTTCTACTTCTGAAACAGTACAAAATGAGGCCGGAATTTCCTGGTACAGAAGTTTCGACGCCGCCAAAAAAGTAGCCCAAGAATCCGGGAAACCGATATTCATCGATTTTTACGCAAGCTGGTGTTCCAACTGCACGGAATTTAAAAAGGAAACTGCAAACAACGAGCAATTGAACCAAACGCTGCGTGAAAAAGCGATTGCGGTTAAACTGGTTGACCAAGAACCCGATTTCGAAAAATTCCGCGCCAGCCAAGAACATCGCCAGCTTAAAATCGGGCTGCCCTATTTCGCCATCATTACACCCGATGGAAAAGTAGCTTGGTCCGGTACCGATTATAAAGCAACCAAAAAAATGATTGCCGAACTGAACCGCCTGTCTTAATCGAATCGTTCCACATCTTGAAAATGCATCCTCCGGCATTTGACCGGAGGATGCAAAAAAATAAGTCTCATTGCTCGATGTTGTAGACGATGGTTACAACGACTTTCGCCAGTTTATTAATCGTTGTTTTGTCGTAAGTCCCGCCGTAATCGTCGGTATCGGAACTACCGCCCGGTGCAAGTATGTAAAATGCGCCTTGCGAAGCCGACCGCATCACCCCCACTTTCACCTTATCTTGTTTCACGAACTCTTCCGCGCGTTTGCGGGCGTTTTCCGTTGCCGCCGCAATCAGCGACATTTTAATGTCTTCCAAGTTGCTGACGAGATAAAGCGGTTCCGTTGAACTAAACGGCCTGCCCTCTGCTTGTAAGGCAAGGATATTTTTGCTGGCGGCTACGATCTTCGGCAAATCTTTGCTAGCGACCACAATGCTTTGCGTCGCATCATAACCTTGCTGCTCGGTCTTGCTGCCGCCGCCCGGCAAATACGTGGTGACCATGTGCGCCGTTACCGATTCGGAGCCTTCGTTCCAGCCCGATTTGTCGAGGCCTTCCTTGACTAAAAACGCATCCAACGCCGGACGTTCCGTGCGCAGTCTATTCAACGCGCCGGCAAAAGCCGGTTCGTTCACCGAAATAGTCACCGTCCATTCGGCATTGTCGGCTTTAACATCCTTAACCGCCAAACCCTTCACCGTAATCGATTGCTGACCTGAAACGGCTTTTTTGGCTTGCACCCCTAAAATAAATGCCGCGCCGGACATGCCTAGCGCCAGTAACACGCCCAGAATGGTCATCGCTAATGTTGATTGTTTTTCCATTTCGTATCCTCTCGCAGCCTGTAACTTAAATATCCCGCCCTTAAACCGTTAACATTTGATTTAAATCATGAAATTACGTGATTTTACCGGTGTGCGGCGAAATTATTATAACCTTATGTCCGTTAATTTCTATTATCAAACTATCCAAGAGGAAACAAGAGGAGTATTTCAACGGCACGAATCGTCATTTTAGGCACCGGCATTCACGGTTTTTTGTCCCATGGCCGTATTCTCAAAAGAATGAGCGGCTAATCCGGTTGCGCATTCTAATACTGTCTATTAAGATTGATTATTTATAAGAAAACTCTGAATAAGTTAATTCGATTCATGGTTCGACAGGCTCACCACGAACGGCTTAATTTATCAGTATTTGGATACACAGTACGTATCTACGAGATTAACGATGCAGCAACACCAGGTAATGCGATAACCTTGGAATGCAAATTGAGGGATTTTTCGATGGTGTCTAAGGCCGCGATGGGCTTGCCGGTGCTGAACACGCCGTTGACCCGCCGGTTAGCGATGGTCGGGTCGGCAATCAGGAAATAACCACGGTGGTAATGGTTTAACTCGGCTATCACTTCGCCCAAGAGTTTGCCTTGGAAAACCAGTTTGCCGCGCTGCCAAGCGGTTGTTAATTGCGTAGCGGAATCCAAAATTCAACAGCTATCGTTACAAGTAAGGGAAGGCAAAGATCGTGAAACTGAACTTTCTAGCCAAATCAATACATACACTGACAAACTCAATGAAGCCAAAGTAACCGTACGGCACCTTAGGGTAGAACTATTGGCCGTCAAAGCCGTTATCGATACGCACGAGCAATTCTTGCAAAAACTCCCGTTGCTGAACAACTTTCTTGAGAAAACTATTGATATTCAGAATAAACATATTGATTCAGTGACTTAAGCTATTTTTTTGAGGGTTTTACATGAATCCCGGCCGATCCTCCATTTCGATCATTAGTTTATAGCAAATCTATAATGTAACTTATCGCTTATAATTTAGCCACTACCATAGTATTTTCCAAAATACTGTGACAACACTAGAAATTTTTACAGGTGATTGATTTAATAATTTTCAAGAACAGTAGCCGAATCTTTCAGCTTGCCTTCCCTATTCGGTTCTCACTAGGTTAAACATTAAAACTTATAAGACAAACTTCCCACAAAACTACCCCTGCTTCCATACCAACAGTCGCCGCGCGATAAACAGGTGGAGAGATAGCTTTCGTCGGTGAGGTTATTGGCGTTAAAGGCAACCCGCCAATTTTTGATTTCATACGCCAGCATAGCATGGAACAAAGTAACGGCAGGGACATTCAACCTCCCAGTTTCATCCGTGTTTGCACCGATATAACGGACGCCACCGCCAACGGTAAACCCGCTAATGCCGCCCAACGAAAATTTATACGTTGACCATAAAGAGCCGGTGTGCGGATGTATTTCGGCAATATTGCGGGTTTCGCCGGTAATGTTATCTCGGGTGCTCGCGTCGGTATAAGCGTAGTTGGCGATCAGATCGATGTTATCGGTGAGATTGGCAACGCCTTCGAATTCGATTCCCCAGGCGTGGGCGGACGATTTTTGCACACTAAAATTCGGTTCTACCGGATCGTTGGTTAATCGGTTGGTTTCGGTCAAATCGTAAGCGGAAAGCCGTAAATAGCTGTTCGAGCTTTCCGGCTGGTAACGAATCCCGACTTCATATTGTTCGCCGCGTCTGGGCTTGAAGTTTTGATTCAAGCGGTCAGTGCCCAATTCTGGGTTAAAGGATTCGCTGTAACTGACGTAAGGTGCCAGGCCGAAATCCGATAAATAAACCAGGCCGACCCGACCAATCAACGCAGTATCACGCTGAGCTTCGCCGCCTTCGGTATGGTTATCCAGCCAGTCATGACGCAAGCCTCCGGTTAAGGTCAAATGTTTTCCGAACTTAATTTGATCTTGCGCGTAAACCCCAATTTGATCGACGGTCTGGTCGGGCTGATCACTGGCAACCGGCAATTCGCTGGCGGGTACTTGGCCGTAAACCGGGTTATACAGGTCGAATAAGGTGGAACTGAAACTGAAGCCATTCCTTAAATCGATAAAGGAGTGAAAATAATCCACGCCCGCCAATAAGGTATGGTGGCTAAAGCCCAGGTCATACTTGGCTTCAAGCTGGTTATCCAAGGTAAAGTTTTCTGCAGTTTGCTGGTTGACCCAGCCGAAACGTTGCACTTTGCGCTGTCCGACTGGATCAACAGGAAATTGATGGTTGCCGACACCATAGAAAATATCCGGATATAAGCTGGTATAATCCAGATCCATGTCGGCAAAGCGGCCATTTTGCCTAAACGCCCAATGTTTATCGAATTGATGGGCGAATTCCCAGTCAATGGATTTTTGGCGGATATAGTAATGGTCAAAGCCCGGTTCGCCGGTAAAACGACTGTCAGGGATGAAGCCGTTCGGGTTATTCGAGATGGTACCGGAATGCGGCGGGAAGGCGCTGGTTGCGCCGTGCGTACGGTCTTCCCTGAAATCGGCGAGTAAGGTCAATTGGGTTTTATCGTCCGGTTTCCAAGTCAGTGAGGGCGCCAACTGCCAACGGTTGTTGCTGGTAAAATCGACTTGGGTATCGGTGTCGCGTACCAAGCCGACAAACCGGTAAAGCCAATCGCCTTGTTGAGTTAATGGCCCGGTGAAATCGACCCGCGCCTGCTTGCGGTCGAAATTGCCGTATTGCAGTTCGATCTCGCGTTCCGCATCCTGCTTAGGCCGTTTGGAGCGCATATTGACCAGCCCGCCAGGTGTACCTGAACCGTACAACACGGACGCAGGGCCGCGCACCACGTCGATTTGCTCCAAGGTATAAGGATCGGGCCGGGGGATATTATAACCTTGGGAAAACACCCTTAAGCCATCCAGGTATTCCGTATGCTCGGTGCCACGGATAAACAGCCAATCACCCCGGTTGTCCAATCCGTAAGCATCGGCGGTCACGCCGGGTACATAACGCATGGCTTCTTGCAGCGTTTGTACGCCACGGTCGATTAATTCTTGTTCGGTCACCACCGAGATCGCTTGCGGCGACTCCATTAGAGGTGTATCGGTTTTTGTGGCAGTCCTGCTGCCATTAGCCACATAGTCTTCTGTCATCTCTGAGGGCGTGACCGCCGAATCTTCAACCTTTACCTCTGGCAAAGTAACATCCGGTTGATCGGCAGCGGAAATATCGGTAGCCCTCAGGAACAATGTAATGAGTAGGGCCGAATAAGGTAATTCATTGGGTATCTTTTTTGTTCGCATGGTATTTTCCGTAACTTAAGCATTTATTGGTTTATAAGGCTGGCTTCAGGCGATACCGCGTTGGCTGGCAATAAATCAGTGGATTGGTTAAGTAGAATTCACTGCTTAACCACTTTAAAGTAAAACAAGACAATAAGTGGCACAGACAGAAAGCTAAGTGCCAGATATTCAAAAATTCCGTCTTTTATCAAAGCCCCCACTAAACCGACCAGTGTCAATACGCCTAGCATAGAAGGCCAGAAAAAGATGCGCTTGAGCGTCTTAGCTTTCACTTCCGCTGTCCCCAATAAGATATGAGTCTGTCCGTATCATGCTCGACTCCAATGCAATCGGCTTATCCGCATGCTTTTTCCACCACAGCATTAAGCCTGTCCAAAGCACGATTATCGTCATCAGGTCTAAGACCAGCCAAATGATCTTGAGTGGCAAACCGCCGTAATCGCCGAAATGCAAAGGCTGTGAAATTAACAGGGTTGCCAGATACCACGGCACTTCGCGGCTATCGGTCAATTTGGCGGTTTGGGCATAGACCAATACGGGCTTGAACAAGCGCGAGGTCAACGGGCTATCGCCGCGCATAAACATCCCATAATGGTGCGGGCTGGAGAAATCCGTCCCAGGAAAAGCGATAAATCCTAAACGCATGTCTGGCTCCCGTGCCTGCGCCGCTAGGACTGATGCTTGTAAAGACGCTAATTTTTTTGGTGGCGGCAAAGCCTTATATGGCGCAGTCATGGCGGACATTTGGTCGAATTGCCAATATTTAATCACAAGGTCGGACCACGCATTGATGATGCCCGTGACACCCACGACCAGCATCCATAGCAAGGAAGTTATCCCGATAAAGTTATGGGTATCAAGGCGCTTTAATTTTGGTGTACGACCTTTTCGGATTGTGCCGAAATCCAGACGGCGCATAAACGGTGCATACAGAACCACGCCAGAAACCAAGGCGATAACGAACAACAAACCCATAAAACCTAAAAACAATTTGCCGAAAAGCCCTGCGAATAAATCGACATGCAGCTTGAGCATGATGTACATAAAGCCTTCGTCAAACTTCGGTTGAGCTAACACCTTAACTGTCCGGGAATCCACCACCACTTGTTTAATGCCATCTTCTGATGTCGGTGTCCTGCCTAAGCTGACAGTCCATGTCTTGTCCTCGTCACTATCGCGAAAAACATACTGGACTGCGAGATCTGGATATAAAGCTTTGGCGCTTGCCAAAATTGCATCCATGCTGGCAAGCTTTACGTTATCGGGTAAATCCGGCACGTTAACTTTCTTGCCCGACCAGTCATTGATTTCTTCGTAAAAAATGAGCGGAATCCCGGTAATACAGAGCATAAGCAGGAAAGCGGTACAAATAAGGCTTGACCATTTATGCAGCCAACTCCAAGTTTTTAATGATTTCAGCAGCATCTGTTTGATAGCAAGCGCATTTTATTTAGGTTCACTGATGAATCCCATTTTGGTTAAGCCCACCGATTGTGCATCGGCCATGACTTCCGCAAGAATTTGATAGCGGGTATCTTTATCGGCGCGTAAGTGCAATTCCGGTTGGGGTTCTAGCTCGGCAATTCCTTTTAATTTCTCGGTTAATTCCATTTGGTTGATAACATTGTCGTTCCAATACAGCTTACCTGCCGCATCCATAGCCAAGGAAACGGCTTCCGGCTTTTCTGGTTGAGCTTGGCTGCTGGTTTTCGGCAAATCAATCTTTACCGTATGAGTCAAGAACGGTGCCGTGATGATGAAGATAACCAGCAATACCAGCATAATATCCACCATCGGCGTGGTATTGATTTCAGCCATTGGCTGCGTGTGGGGCTTATCGCCACCGAAGCCACCGGAATCCATCATGACACGACCGCCATGTTTGCTTTGCTGGATCCCGTTCGGGTTATTGGCTTTTCTGTTTGAACAGATCCAAGCGTCAGTGATGCAAACAGATCGTGGGCGAAATTCTCCAATTCCACCATCAACAGACGGTTATTCCGGATAAATGTGTTATAGGCCAATACTGCGGGCATGGCGACCGCCAAGCCAAATGCCGTCATAATCAGGGCTTCGCCGACCGGGCCTGCCACTTTATCTACCGATGCCTGACCGCCAACTGCAATCGCACCGAGCGCATGGTAGATGCCCCAGACTGTGCCGAACAAACCGACGAAAGGCGCGATACTGCCGATTGAAGCCAGCAAGGTTAAGCCGGATTCCAATTTAATTGCCTCGTTGTTGATTGTTCGCCGCAAGGTTTGGCCGATGAATTCATCATGATTGCGCCTACTGT
Source organism: Methylococcaceae bacterium UBA7658 (assembly GCA_002483425.1). GTDB lineage: Bacteria > Pseudomonadota > Gammaproteobacteria > Methylococcales > Methylomonadaceae > Methyloglobulus. Next base: position 20,397 of record DLHW01000019.1, on the reverse strand, counting down.
CGGTATTATCCCTGTGATAACGTGCATACTGGTCTGATGCATGGAGTACCTGAAAAGTCAGTCGGGCGTAAGGGCTAATTACTGGCTTGGCTTTTCCGCTGGTTAGTGACGTAATGACTGTCTTTATATCGTCTTGATCGAAGATCATGCCGCAAGCCAAATCTGGCCTAATTTTCCCGAACGAGCCTGGTTGATGCTCGGCTGGTTTTATAGAAGCCACAAATTGGGTGTTTTGCCTTCTTAATCGCCTTAACTGAACGGCTTTAACGGCCATTAATGTCCAACTGACGATGGACATGGCCAACAAAATAGCGGCGACGATAATCGATACCATGCCGCCTTGATTGATTAAGTTTAAGAATTCAGCTTGCATTTTTATCCTCCTAAAGAAAACTTAATGGGTACTACGACGGATGCGCTGACTGCTTGGCCTCCGCGTTGCGCTGGAACAAAGCGCCATCGCCGGACTGCATCTAGCGCCGCCTCGTCAAGCCGTGATGAGCCACTGCTGGCTTGCAGAACCACTGAAATCGCCGCACCGTCTGCCGATACCATGACCCGCAACAAAATCCTCCCTTGCTCGCCTAACCGTCTCGACATTGCAGGATATTTTGGCGGCGGGTTGTGCAAATAGCCTGCATTAAAGCTGGGGGCTTGATATTTCGTTTCCGCATAACTAACTTTTGTTTTGCTTGGAGGGTTAACCGCAGGGTCAAAGGCAGATTTGGGATTATCTGAAGATATCGATGATTTTTTCGTAGCCAGCCCCTCATTGGCAGGTTTACGTTCTACATTAGGTGGTGTTGCAGTTTTCGCAGGCATTTTTTTATCGGGTTTGATAGGGACTTTATTGGGTTTATTCGATTTCGTTTTCGGGGTGTGCGGTTTTTTCGGTGTCGGGCTGGGCGCATTGGCAATTTTGGGCGTTAAATCCGTGGCAGGTTGGTCGTTAAACATACTGACCATAATTGGCTTGGGAAGCGTTTCTGGGACTACAGGCTGAGGCTTGCTATTTTGCAAGGCAAACAACACGGTCAAATGGGCAAGGGCTACAAGGCCGAAAATGAACCAATATAATGTATGGCGAGCAGTGATCACCCCATAAGGGTTCTTAAAAAAGACAGCCCTTTGATCGCTTGCCAGTAAATAAGCGGTTACAGCCGGAAATAACAGTTTAGTGAACAATTTGCTACTCACTGCCTATACCGGCTCATTCAAGGCGGCAAAGTTATCCAACCGATTAAGCCTGACTTTGGCTTGATTCAAAACCGAACTGAGCGACTGCATCGATTCAGGGTTAAGGCGTAAGGTTAACGCCCCAATATTCAATTCGAGCGTGTTGCAGCCCTGACAAAAAACGACATCACAATAATCGTTTCCGGCCAGCCGCGTTTTGACGTGCTGTTTCTTTGAGGTAACTGATTCCATTGGTTTCACCATCCAAATATCCGTGAACTTTCTGTTTATTCATAAAACAGAATGAACCGCGTGGGTTATTTTCATTGGCTGGCTGGGCAACGGTAAACGAGGCGTGGCTGGCTGGTTTTAATACGTTTTGTACTTTGCTGTTAGCATACTCATCCAGAACAATTAAAGGAGAGAGGCCAATGAAAACTAGGAAAAGTCACCAACAGCAAAGTACAAAACGCACATAGAGAATATTTATTTAGTCAGGATGAGTTTCCCCTGACGGGTCAAACGTAACCGGTATTCTTCACCGGCGTGTTCAATCAAAACCTCGTGCGCCGAGCCGAATAAATCCGCGCTGTGGACGCGCGGCCTTGCCACAGGTGTTGAGCCGTGTTTTACAGGGGAGTCAAAGTCTTCAGGCGTATAAGAGATATGGGATTGCTTTTTCATTAATACAAATAATAATTATTATCATTTACTATGTCAACGATAGTTTTCCATTTTCCAAGATCAATGTGATAACTCCCTCTCCTCAAGATTTTTCCTTTGACCTAAAAAATAAGGTGGTGTGACCCCCTGTTAATGTTCAAAACCTTGTTGTTGTAAAGCTGGTATGGCTTGAGACCCTGGGCTGGAAAAGCAACTGGCGCGGGATTTGATACGCCGGCGCTTCATCAACCTGAGGCTAAGCGAAGGCGTACCCGACTACAGCACGACCTAGCGGTTCCGCAACACATGCCGAAGCAAATGTCTCTGGACACCTTGTTGTCCGAGGTCAATCGGCAACTGTCGGCTAAAGGTTTTTATATCAAGACTGGCGATGTCAGCCTTGTGTCCAGTGGGTATCGTTGATGTCACTGTGCCTTGTGTCCCAGAGAGTATTGATGCGCAGAGCCGCAGAGCAAGGACGGGGAGAACACCCGAACATCGAGGCGGGCTATAATGTCAAGGTAGCCGCCAACGACAAGAAGACCAGCACTTACGGCGACAAGGCGCATGTCAACATCGATGAGGACGGCTTCATCAAGGCTGTCCACTACACGCCGAGTAACGCGCACGACTCGCAGTTCCGGGGAAAACTGCCAACCTGCGTCGAGGAGCAGGTATGCGCGGACAAGGCCTATGGCGGCGCTAAACACGACAAACTCCTGGCCAAGCACAACACCGGTAACCGCACCCTGCATATATGCTCTGTGAGTACAAGGCTAAGCGAAACCAACCGTTGAGCGAGCGGCAATAGCAGCAAAACCGGCAATGGTCAAGCATCCACAGCACCGTCGAGCGCGTGTTCAGGGTACTCAAGCAGCTCTATCACTTAGCCAAGGTGCGTTACTTGGGTCTCAAGCGTAACCAAGCCCAGTTTATGCCGACGACGATAATGGCCTACAACATCAAGCGCGATATGGAATTCCAGGCCGAAGTGCTGACGTTTATAGGATAATTTCGTCAAATGCACGTAAAAACGTGCGGACAAGAACCATAATTGTATGAAAAATTGACAGATAAAGCGTATTACAACCGAATACTACTCATTAAGGCCTATACACTTAATTCAAAAACATCGGCTTTTGACCATTGAGCCGCAGTTCCTGCTGTCCGTGCAAAGATCTCAATTTAACAAAATGGTAATTACTGATTTAGAACAATGAGTTAAATATTTCTGCGAAAAAAACCGGAATATCGGCCAACCCTCTTAATTTAAGACAAAAAAGCATTAACGTGCTACTAGGTAAGCCGTTGTTTACCGGTCAACAACGACCAAGAAACAACAAGCAAACAAACCAGCCAGCCGATTAATTGGCCGTTAGTGAGCGTGTAGACTAAAGCCCAGCCTAAACGCTCGCCAATGCTGGGAAACTCTAAAATGAAGTCCCGGCCGATCATGAAGGCTTTGGTTTCCCCCGCAACAAGCCCGGCGGTATAAAAAACCGTCAGCCAGCCTAACCATTTATTGCGCCGGTTAATTTCCGGACTCCTTCCGGTCAAGCGATTGAAATCGAACTTTTTTAAATCGATTGGGTTACCTAGGCATTGGATGCAGAACAAGCCGGCAAGACCGATAACGGGAATAGCGGCAATTTCAAACGGGAAACTGATATAACGGCCATCCGCCGCCAATAAGTAAGTTTTATAAAGCATCAAAGCAAAAACAATCAGGTAAACAACGTCGAGAGCAACTGTAATTCCGCGTTTGGTTAGTTTCCCCGCCAGTAAATCGAACGCCCGGCGGCTGACCAAAGCGGCAACAATTCCATTTAACAATACGACCAGAATGGTTTTAAACCGTTGCCAATCGTTATAACTGGTATACCAGGATTTATCGCCCTGAAACACCAACACGGCGCAAAGTAATTGTAAAAACGCCAAAAAAACGAATATTTTTAGACTAGAACAAGCTTTCAAATTATTGGCGAAACAGACGATGCATAGAATCAGCAATAGCGAGGCCATGGTGAACTGATCTAGCCATTCTGAGTTTTCGTAAACTTTGCCGGTTAATGGGAACACTTCCTTGCGCTCGACTGAAAACAAGCCCCAGTTTGCACCGACAACGCCTTCCAGTTCGCTTTTCCACGATTGGTTAAATGCTTCGACGATATTGACATCGAAACGATTGACGGCGGCTACTTCCAACAAACCGCGGATAAAAGCGGCTTCATTCACGACGCTCGGAACTGCCCATCCGCGCTGTCTGCCTTCGCTCGGCCAGCCGGATTCGCCGATCAAAATGGGCTTTCCTGGCGAAATGGTCTCGGCTTCTTTTTGAACTTGTTTGTAAATACGCTCGATATGTTCTGGCGCTTTATCGACCGGAATAGGCTTATCTTCCCAATAAGGCAAAATGTGGATAGTAATGAAATCGACTTCTTTAATTAACTCCGGGTATTTCATGTACATCGACCAGACATCGGCGTATGACACCGGTTGCGTTACCCGTTTTTTGACTTGGCGGATATATTCCACGAGTTCTTCGGGTTTTCTTTCGCCGCGCAAAAGCACTTCATTGCCGACAATTACCCGCTTAACAACATCAGGATAGCGGTTGGCCGACTCCACTAAGGCGTCGATTTCAGCTTGGCTGTCGGCTTTTAAATACCCGATCCAAGCGCCTTGAATCATTTTTAAACCGTATTTTTGCGCTAATGCAGGTATCGGCCGCATCCCTTCGGTACTCGAATAGGTGCGGATTGTGTGGGTTTTGTCCGACAATAATTTTAAATCTTCTTCGATTTGATCCGGCGTAGGAAATTGCAATAAAAGCGGATTTTGGCCTTCTCGAAACGGCGCAAACGACAGGCTATTCAATTTTCCGTCCGGCACATCCAAACCTGCATCTTGTGGCAGATTCATGACCCACGAGACGGTTCCGTTCAGGAGAATAATTAGCGCGGCTATTAGAAGAATTCTCATTATTGATTGTTGTTAGTATTGTTAAGGCTCAATCTTCCCACTCCAATTCAGCGTAAGCTTTGGTCACATTTTTACGATGAAATTCGTCAAACAACGTCCACTTGTCTTTAAACGAAAGTCCGGCCGACTTCACCGTATCTTCTAAGAACACGCCTTGCTTTATCGCAGCCCGCACTTCCTGGAGCAAGGCGCTAAGATAATCCTTTTCCGGTTGCAGGCTTTTGGGCCAATCGGTCACCAAAGCGCCGTGTCCCGGCACGACTAATTTATAAGATTTCGACTCCAGCTTGGTTAACTCACCCAGCCAGCCTTTAAGACTCCCGTCGATAGAAGGCACATGTTCGATAAATAACAAATCGGACAGCCATAAAGTGCCGGTTTGCGGATCGTATACGCTCAAATCGTTATCGGTATGCGCAGGCGGATGTGCAGTCAGTTTTAAAATCCGCCCGCCGATATCGAGATCGAGCTCGTTAGAAACAACAATATCGGGCGGAATCAGATCCTGAGCAGTTAGGCTAATACCGAGTAACTCAGGGGCTTTTTGAAGGTAAAAATCGGCGCGCGCCGACATTGCCCGCGCCAGTTTTTCATGTCCGACAAACTTAACGCTAGCGTCCTTGAATGCTGAATTTCCGTAAATATGATCCGGGTGAACATGCGTGTTGATCACATAACACACCGGCTTCGGAGTTATGCGTTCAATAGCGTTTTTCAAGGCCTTGCCCTGTTCCGGATTACCGCCGCTATCGATTACAGCAACGCAATGGTCGCCGACGATAAACCCGATATTGGCGATGGCGCCATGGTTTTTAGGGCCGGAAAACGCCAGTAATCCCCAATGAACATATATGCCGGGAGCAATCTGATTGATCGTAAGAACCGACGCAGCGCTTAATGTGTATGATAGCAATAAGCCAATCAGCCCTAATGTTAGTTTCATAATGTATGACTAGTTATTAATTTATAAAGGCCGAGGACGGTTAGTCTTTGTTTTATCTCGAACAAGTGTTTTAACCCGTTCAATCAAACTCGATTTACCGTTACTTTATACGGCCTTAGATTTTCCGGTTAACCTTAAAAAGCCAGTCGTATAGAGCGCTTCTTTGGATGATTAACGCTTTAATCTAAGTATTAATATTAGCTTGTATTTTAGATAAAAATTAAGCGAATTTTCGCAAACTTTTCATTTCAAATAAAATCGCAAGCAACACATAAAGCAACAACAATAATCCGGGCAATACGCCCATCGGCCAAGACGCAATTTTTTGCAAGTGGAGATGCGCAGCATAAATACCTAATCCCAATTCGATATAAGCCAGAATCCTGATCACATCGTATTTAACAGGGTAATAAATTTGACCTAAGCTGTAGGAGATGGCGGCCATGCCCGCATAGCCGATCAAATGCGCCCAAGCAGAACCCATGTAGCCGTAGACCGGTATCCACCAGACGTTTAATACGACAGTCAGAATTGCCGCGCCCGACGATACCAAAGCGCCCATTAAGGTCCGGTCGGTTAGTTTGTACCAAATCGATAAATTGACATAGATGCCAAGGAACAAGTTGGCGAATAACAGAATGGGCACAACAGCCAAACCGGTACGGAATTCCGGCCCGACAAAATATTTGAAAACATCGATATACAGCGTTACCAATAAAAAAATAAAAACACAAAAAACGACAAAATAACGTAAAACTTTCGCGTAGATTATGCGAGCATCGGTCTTGCCGGCATAAGAAAAGAAAAACGGTTCGGCGGCAAAGCGAAAAGCTTGGATAAACAAAGACATCAATATCGATAATTTATAACACGCACCGTAAATGCCCAACATTTTCATGTTGGTCGGCAAATCGTACGGCAGTAGTTGCTTTAACAATACCCGGTCCAGCATCTCGTTGATTATGCCGGCGAACCCGATTACAACCATTGGCAACGAATAACGCAACATTGCGCCGAATAACGGCAAGTTAAATCCCCACCTCATGCCGGTTAATTCCGGCGCAAGCATTATGAATTTGCAAATACTGGCTATTAAGTTGGCAATAAAGATATAACCGACGCCGATCTTTGGATTGTAAACGCCGGCTAGCCACATGAATTGTTTTTCGGCCAACCACTTAGGACAAAATTTAATGAAGAGTAAGCTTAACCCGACGGTTATCAATATCTCGGTAATTTTGACGGCGGCGAAACGGAAAGCCTTATTTTCCGCCCTCAACCGGGCGAAAGGGATGGACGCAACGGCATCTAAAACCAAAATCAGACTGAAACACAATACGTATTCTGGGTGTCCGGAATAGTTTAATAATCCGGATAACCAAGGATTAATCCCGGCAATCAGTCCGAAAAATACCGCATTCATGAACAAAACGAACCAGAGCGCCGTCGAATAGGTTTGATCCCTTCCAATATGCGCCTTATCCCGAAATCTGAAATAACCGGTATCGAAGCCGAACAACAACAGTACCGAAAAAAATCCGGCATAAGCGTAAAATTCCGATACGACGCCGTACTCTTCGGCAGAGAAATAATAGGTGTAGAGTGGCACCAGCAAATAATTGAGGAAACGCCCGAAAATACTGCTTAATCCGTAAATCGCCGTTTGCGAGGCAAGTTTTGCGATAATGCCCATTAAATTAACAAAGAGTAGTTAAGTTTCGAAGTTAAGTAATTGAATAACAGTACATTATGCTATTACAATCATGCGGCTTGTTGATCCGGCGCTTTAATGTTTGAACCGTTCGTACTGAGCAAGTCGAAGCACAACACGTCTTTCGACAGGCTCAAGGCGAACGGGATTTGAATCTTCATAAGGCCGGATCGATAGAAAAACACGATTGAATATGATCGAGGTGAAGGCCGGACGGAAAATGAAATCTGTTAGAAAACAGACGGTTCAGAATGCACGGTCTTGACTGTAAATAATTTTGCCGCTTTGAACGGTGTAAGTGACTTGGCCTTTAAAAACCGTTTCCCAAAAGGGTGTATTAATTCCTTGGCTGCGCCAGCCAGACGCATTAACCTTCCATTCTTTATGTGGATTAAAAATGCAAATATCGGCTGGACAACCAGGCGTTAAAGCGCCTCTTTCCAGCCCAAGAACTCGCGCCGGATGTTCGGTCAAGCTCGCAATGCCTTGGTTAATCGTCATACGGCTTTCCTCCGCTAGTTTTAACATCAAGGGTAGGAGTGTCTCCAATGCCGATACGCCCGGCTCGGTTTCGGGAAAGGCGCCTAATTTGGCGTCCACATCATGCGGTTGATGGTCGGAACAGATACAGTCGATAATTCCGTTTGCCAGCCCTTCCCTTAACGCCTCCCGGTCGCGTTGAGAACGGAAAGGCGGTTGCACATGATATGCGCTATCGAACGGGGTGATGTCGTCTTCGGTTAAATGAAATTGATGAATGGCTACATCAGAACTGACCGCCAAGCCGTATTTTTTAGCCTGCTGAAGCTTGATAACAGAACGTCTCGCGCTGATTTGTCCGAAGTGGATTCTGCAACCGGTTAATTCGGCCAATTCTAAACTCTGATCTAAAGCGATCGTTTCAGCGGCTTCCGGAACACTGGGTAAGCCGTATCGGGTCGATAACCGGCCTTCATGAACACAACCGTTACTGCTTAGCCAAAAATCGTTTGGTCGGCAAATTAATAGTAAGTCATGGCTAGCTGCGTATTCCATAGCTCGCCTTAACACCAATAGATTTTTCACCGGCTGATTAGCGTTGCTGACCGCTACACACCCCGCTTGCTTTAGAGCCAGCATGGTGCTTAGCTCGGCGCCACCCAATTTTTGAGTCAGCGCGCCAATAGGCAAAATTTGCTGGTAACCTGATTTTGCCGCCATTTCTTTAACCAGTTCCGCAATAGCAGGTGTGTCGATAACCGGCGACGTATCCGGTTGCAGACACATGGTCGTCACGCCCGCTTTAGCCGCCGCCGCGGTTTCGCTTGCAAAGGTGGCTTTACGGCTTTGTCCAGGTTCGCGCAAACGTGTGCTTAAATCGATAAAACCAGGGCAAATTATCTGGTTTTGCGCCTCTATCACAATGTCCGGCACATACCCTACCGGCTTAAAGATAACCGATACAATCTTACCGTTTTCGATATAAACCGATCCTATGCGGTCTATTTTATTTTTAGGGTCGATGACCCTGCCGTCTTTTATATGAATGCGTTGCATTAGACGCTGCCCTGTTTTTGCATCGCCATCGCCATAATCGCCATCCGAATCGCGATTCCATTGCTGACTTGCTTAAGAATGAGCGATTGCGGCCCGTCAGCGACTTTCGAGTCGATTTCCACGCCCCGGTTAATTGGTCCAGGATGCATGACAATAGCGTCCGGTTTAGCGATTTTAAGCCGTTCCTCCGTCAATCCGAAGCATTTGAAATATTCGCTTTCGCTGGGTAATAAGGCTGATGTCATGCGTTCTTTTTGCAACCGCAACATGATAATGACATCGATATCCTTCAATCCGTCCGTCAAATTGTGAAGCACGGTCACGCCCATTGTTTCAACCTGAACCGGCAGCAATGTCTTAGGCGCGATGACACGAACCTCGGCAACTCCCAAAGTATTGAGCGCCTGAATATTTGATCGAGCGACTCTGGAATGCAGAATATCGCCGACCACAGCTACCCGCAAGGGTGCGAAATCATGTTTGCATTGACGGATAGTAAACATGTCCAGCATAGCCTGCGTCGGATGAGCGTGCTGACCGTCGCCGGCGTTGATTACGCTGATATGCGGGGAAACATGCTGCGCGATAAAATGTGCGGCGCCGCTGATACCGTGCCTGACGACAAACATATCGACATACATGGCTTCCAGGTTGCGAATAGTATCCAGCAAACTTTCGCCTTTTGACGTAGACGATGTAGCAATACTCATGCTGAGCACGTCGGCCGAAAGCCGTTTCGCAGCCAGTTCAAAAGTGGTCCGGGTTCGGGTGCTGTTTTCAAAAAACAAATTGACAATGCTTTTACCGCGCAACAACGGAATTTTTTTTATCCGTTGATCGGTCATGCCGACAAACGACTCCGCCAAATCCAGAATTTCAACCAATAATTCTTTGCCTAACCCTTCTATAGTTAGAAAGTGTTTAAGCTTACCTTCCGAATTTAACTGCGAATTACCGGTCATTATTTAAGCCGCCACGTCGACGAATTGAGTTTCAACAGCTAAAGGCTCGGGACCTGTCAGTTTAATGCGCAGGCCCGCATCTAAAGAAACAACGATTCCTGAACAATCCGGGCTAATAGGTATTTGTTTACCGTTCCGTTCTATTAAAACCGCCAAGAGAACTTGATTAGGACGTCCATAATCGAAGATTTCGTTTAACGCCGCGCGTACTGTCCGCCCGGTATAAAAAACGTCATCGATCAAAATAATATTGCGCCCTTCGATATGAGCCGGTAATTGGCTAGGCTTAACATTAGGATTAACGCCGATCTGCGAAAAATCATCCCGGTAAAATGAAATATCGAGTAAGCCGGGCGGTTCCTTGATACCTAAACGATGGTGTAATTGTTCGGCGATCCACACGCCGCCGGTTCGAATACCGATGATTAAGGGATCGGCTATGTTTCTTTCTTTGATAGCGGTTTCGATTTTATTTTCAAGCGCAATGAGCAATGCCGGAACGTCGAATTTATGAGCGGTCATATTGATTTATTGTCATTTATCCAGGATTGCAAAATGAGTTGAGCGGCAAGTTGATCTTGTACATCCCAAAGTTTTACTGCACTAACTTTAACTTCATCGAATAATATTTGTTTGGCTTCAAAAGTGGATAAGGTTTCATCTTGCCGGTAAACCGGCAAACGGAATCTGCCTTCCAGCTGACGGCAAAATTTTAGCATACGGGGGGTAATTACGTTGTCCGAACCGTCAATTTGTTTTGAAATGCCTACGATTAAACCCGCCGGATTCCATTCGGCGATCAGTTTCGCAAGACCGGGCCAATCGGGCTGTTGATTAAGCGCCCGTAAAGTTCGCAACGGACTTGCAATGCCGGTTTCTAAATGTCCGACTGCAACGCCTATTTTTTTGTTTCCGAAATCAAAACCGAGATAGGTATCGTCCTGAACTTTGCCCAATAACGGATCGCGTCTTCCATTATCAGCCATGACCTGCCGGTGTGGTAAGCTGGTTGATATTGATGCCTATTTGATTAGCCGCCGCGTTCCAGCGCTGACTGACCGGCGTATCGAATAGGATTTGTTTCGCGAAAGGCGTGTTTAACCAGGAATTACTTAAAATTTCTTTTTCCAATTGGCCTTCACCCCAACCGGCATACCCGAGCGCTATCAAATATTGTTCAGGCCCCTCGCCGGTTGCGATAGCCTCAATAACATCTCGCGAGGTAGTCAAGGAAATAGCGTCCGATACCGGCATGGTCATATCCCAGCTCCCGCACGTAGTATGAACGACAAAACCTCTGTCTTGTTGTACCGGTCCGCCCGAATAAACGGATGTTTCAGAGGCAACTTCCGAAGTATACGGTATATTCATTTGCTTAAAGATTTCGCCCAGTTTCATATCGGAAGGACGGTTAATAACAATACCCAGCGCGCCTTCTTTGGTGTGCTGACATAGCAAAGTCACTGTGTGGTGAAAAATGGGATCCATTAAGCTAGGCATCGCAATAAGGAACTGATTATTCAGATAATTTTCATTACTCATAGAGACAAACCTGTTAGTAAATTTAAGAAGATTTACGGTGTTGTCATGCCGGCTTCATCAGAAAACTTCCATTTTCTGCTTATGACTAAGACATTGAGTTCTTTAAGCAGTTCGGACGGTAACACCGGAAAAGGCGCGCTCATCCTGACAATCCGTTTCGCCGCCTCGTCTAATTCAGGAAAACCCGAAGACTTGGAAATACGAATACTGTAAATACTGCCATCCGCCTTCACGCCGACATCCATCGTAAGCGATCCGGAAAAGTTTTTCTTCGCAGCTATGGCAGGATAATTGATATTACCGGTACGCTCAACTTTGCGTTCCCAGTCTTTAATGTACTGAGCTGCGACATAACGGTGCGCGCTCACGGAATTCACCGATTTGATTTTCGTTTGATCGGCGCTCTGCTGTTTTAACCGGATTTCATTGCCGTATTGCGCGATTTGTTGCTGCAAAAATTCTTCGGTTAATTTCGGACGTTTTTCGTGTTCTTGTTCGGCGGCTTGTTTCTTCTCCGTTTTAATTTTAACCGGCGCTTTATGTTGTACAGCAACACTTTGTTTCGCTTTAGGTTCTTCCAAGTCCTGTTTCATTTCGTTTTTTGCGGCGGCTTTTTTCTTTATTTCCCCTTGGGCTATGATTCGTTTAGCCGGAGGCTGAGGTTTATGAACTTTTTCACCGGTACCGATTTGGTTGTCTTGCGCAAGAAACTTTGCTTGTTTAGGCGCTTTTTTAGCAGGAGTCGTAATCAACACCACATCGATCGAACGGCTGTTGACCGCAGGCTGTTCCGGCTCGGTAAAACGGACGCCAAGCACTATTATCATATGGACAATGAATGCAATAAATAAAGCCGCCAATAGCCGGTCGTTGTGGGTGGCTTCGCCGACTAATTGAAATGTAGCTTGTTTTGCCATTAAGTCATTAAGGTTTCGATATAATCCATCAGTTGACCGCTTATGTTCAAGCCGAACTGTTTATCTAATTCTTGAACGCAAGTAGGACTGGTAACATTAATTTCGGTCAAGCTGTTCCCGATAATATCCAAACCTGCAAATACCAATCCTTTTGCTTTTAGTACCGGCCCGACTTGTGCAGCAATCCAGCGATCCTGCGCGGTGAGCGCTCTGCCTTCCCCAGTCCCGCCTGCCGCTAAATTACCCCGGCTTTCACCTTGAGCGGGAATACGGGCCAGACAATAAGGCACCGGTTCGCCATTCACCATGAGGATGCGTTTATCGCCGTCTTTGATTTCGGGTAAGTATTTTTGCGCCATGATCGTACGGGAATCGTGTTGCGTCATCGTTTCCAAAATAACGTTCAAATTCGGGTCGTTTTCCCGAACCCGGAATATAGACGACCCACCCATACCGTCTAACGGTTTAAGGATGATATCGCCCAATTCATGCAAAAATGCCTTAATTCTTTGCGAATCTTTGGCGACTAACGTTTCCGTGCAACAGTGCGGAAACCAAGCCGTATACAGTTTTTCGTTGGCGTCGCGTAAGGATTGCGGTTTATTGATAACATGCACACCCTCGTTTTCAGCTTGCTCAAGCAGAAAAGTCGCGTATAAATACTCCTGATCGAACGGCGGATCCTTGCGCATTAGAATCACATTTAATTCGGATAACGGAATATTTTGGTCTGTCTTGTAGTTAAACCAGCCGTTTTCGTCGCGTTTAACGCTTAACGTCCGTGTCCTGGCGAAAGCTTTGCCGTTTCGAAGGTAAAGATCCCCTAACTCCATATAATGCAATTCCCAGCCCCTGGTTTGGGCTTCGAGCAACATGGCAAAACTAGTGTCTTTTTTAATGTTGATACGGTCGATGGGATCCATGACCATGCCGAGTTTTATTGGCATTGTTGTCTTTCCCTATTCATCAGAAAGTGGCTTTAGAGTCCATTTTATAGATTGTTATTTACCTTGAAAAGAAATTTTGGTATAAAGATTGGCTAATTTGAATCAAGGCACTAAATAGAGGCTTATTATGTCCAGAGTATGTCAAGTAACAGGCAAATCGCCTGTGGTCGGCAACAACGTATCACACGCTAACAATAAAACCAAAAGACGTTTTCTTCCTAATCTTCAACATCACCGGTTTTGGGTGGAAAGCGAAAACCGCTGGATACGCCTGAGGGTATCCACCAAAGGCATGCGAATCATCGACAAAAAAGGCATCGACGCGGTATTGGCGGATTTGCGTAAAAACGGCACTATTGCTTAAGGAGAGTTAATATGCGCGATAAAATCAAATTAATTTCAAGTGAAGGCACCGGTCACTTCTATACCACCACCAAAAACAAAAAAACCATGCCGGAAAAAATGGAAATCAAAAAATTCGATCCCGTGGTTCGTAAGCATGTGATGTACAAAGAAGGAAAGATTAAATAATCATCACGGGAACAACCGTGCAACATTCGAAACATGGGCCAACTCTTTTGCCCATGTTTGCGAACCCTTGAAATAACTACTTTCTCTTAAGTAGATCGCCCTGCTAAAAATTAGCACAAACGATTTTAAGGTAACCTACTAGCCTCTTTATAAAACTAAAAAGACGTAAAAGGATATACGCTTATTAGTTGCAGGTTTCAGGCTTACTGTAATTGTCCATTTCGTTAAAATTCAAATAACGGTAGGTATCGTCAGCTGTTTCGCCGATAACCTTGGCGTATTGCATATACTCTTCCATTGTAGGAATCCGGCCAAGTAAAGAACACACCGCAGCCAGTTCTGCCGAGGACAGGAACACGTTCGCGCCATTGCCCAGACGATTAGGGAAGTTACGGGTGGACGTTGAAACTACCGTTGCACCTTCCTTAACCCGCGCCTGATTGCCCATGCACAGCGAACAGCCCGGCATTTCCATCCGCGCGCCCGCCTTGCCGAAAGCACCGTAATAACCTTCTTCCACCAACTGGTTTTGGTCCATCTTGGTCGGCGGCGCGACCCATAATGTCGTTGGCAAATCACCTTTGTGCTTATCAAGCAATTTGCCAGCCGCGCGGAAGTGCCCGATATTAGTCATGCACGAACCCAAAAAGACTTCATCGATTTTAGTCCCCGCAACTTCAGACAGTGGTTTAATGTCGTCAGGGTCGTTCGGGCATGCCAGCAGCGGTTCTTTGATTTCATCCATATCGATTTCGATGATTTCGTAATATTCTGCATCGGCGTCCGGTTCCATTAACACCGGATTTGCAAGCCACGCTTCCATATTTTTAATCCGTCGTTCAATGGTGCGCACGTCACCATAACCTTTCGCAATCATCCATCTTAATAAACTGACGTTGGAAGTGATGTATTCAATGATGGGTTCTTTGTTCAACCGTATCGTGCAACCGCCCGCTGAACGCTCCGCCGAGGCATCGGATAGTTCGAACGCCTGCTCCACTTTCAAATCCGGCAGGCCTTCGATTTCCAGAATCCGGCCGGAATACACGTTTTTCTTGCCCTTTTTATCCAGGGTCAGCAAACCTCGTTTTAAAGCAGCGTAGGGAATGGCATTCACCATATCGCGCAAAGTAATACCGGGCTGCATTTTGCCTTTAAAGCGCACTAAAACCGATTCCGGCATATCTAACGGCATTACCCCAGTTGCTGCGGCAAACGCCACCAAGCCTGATCCTGCCGGAAACGAAATGCCGAGCGGAAAACGGGTGTGGGAATCCCCGCCAGTACCGACCGTATCAGGAAGCAACATGCGGTTAAGCCAGGAATGGATAATGCCATCACCCGGACGCAGCGACACCCCGCCACGGTTCATGATGAAATCCGGCAAGCTGTGGTGCATAGTCACATCGACCGGCTTGGGGTAAGCGGCAGTGTGGCAAAATGATTGCAAGACCAGATCGGCGGAGAAACCCAAGCAAGCCAAATCTTTAAGTTCGTCGCGGGTCATGGGGCCGGTCGTGTCTTGAGAGCCAACCGTGGTCATATACGGTTCGCAGTAGGTATGGGGTCTTACGCCTTTTACACCACAGGCCTTACCGACCATCTTTTGCGCCAGCGTAAATCCTTTTGTGCTGGCGGCAACTTCACCGGCCTTTTTAAACACGGTCGATGCGCTTAAGCCTAGAAATTTACGGGCGCGTTCGGTCAGTCCACGGCCAATAATCAACGGAATCCGCCCGCCTGCCCTTACCTCGTCAAGCAATACCTCGGTTTTCAGTTCGAATTTACAGACAATTTCTTCGGAATTATGGCGTTTAACAACGCCCTCGTAAGGGTATATATCGATGACATCACCCATGTTCATTTGCGCGACATCGCACTCAAACGGCAACGCTCCGGAGTCTTCCATCGTGTTGAAGAAAATCGGCGCAATCTTGCCACCGATGCACACACCGCCTTCGCGCTTGTTGGGAATGTAGGGGATGTCGTTGCCCATGTGCCACAGCACCGAGTTGGTCGCCGACTTGCGCGACGAACCGGTGCCGACCACATCGCCGACATAAGCCACCGGAAAGCCTTTCTGTTTCAGTTCGGTAATTTGCTGCTCGGCATTGGTGATGCCATCGCGCGGCATTTTCAACATGGCTTTGGCATGCAGCGGAATATCGGGACGCGACCACGCATCCGGCGCGGGCGATAAATCGTCGGTATTGGTTTCGCCGGTGACTTTAAACACCGTCACGGTTAACATAAGCGGCAAAGCCGGCTTAGCGGTAAACCAATCCGCATCCGCCCAGGACTGGATGACCTGTTTCGCATAGGCATTCCCTGCATCCGACTTTTCCTGCACATCATGAAAAGCATCGAAGATTAACAAGGTATGGGACATAGCTTTCGCCGCAATCGACGCCATATCCTTGTTGTCGAGCAATTCAATCAGCGGCGCGACATTGTAGCCGCCGAGCATGGTGCCCAATAATTCGGTTGCCCGTGCTGAAGATAAAATCGGCGAACTCACCTCACCCTTCGCCACCGCCGCTAGGAATCCCGCCTTCACATAAGCAGCTTCATCCACTCCCGCCGGAATGCGGTTGGCAAGTAAGTCCAGCAGGAACTCCTCTTCGCCTTTCGGCGGCTGTTTGATAAGTTCCACCAATGCGGCGGTTTGAGCAGCATCTAGCGGTTTTGGGGGAACGCCTTCAGTGGCGCGTTCGGCGACGTGTTTGCGGTATTGTTCTAACATTGAAATATTCCACCAAAATAAACGAACAGTTTAAAAAAATTAAACGTCAACTTTCTTTATTAAAGAATTATATTTTTTATACTTTAGTAATAATCTGCATAAAGTGATTCAAGGAGATTTCCTAAAAACCATACACACGCGGCAGGCATAATCCAGATAAACATAACTATAACTGAATAGTTATGCTCAGGAATAACCCAAAGTAAATAACCAAGTACAGTTTCAAAAAACTATAAAAAACGCATTACCATGCTCTCTAAGATGCTTATATGTTTCTTGATATTCCCTTGCTTCTGTTCTTTGATCACTACGGGCTTTTGTAAGTTTTTTATAATACTCGTGTATCTTTTTACCTTCAGACTGTCCGGCAAAAAATAAAAGCGCCAATTGAAATAAAACAACATAAATAACGATAAAAATGGCAAAAAAATACCTGATATCACTCTCAAAAATTTGAAAGTAAATTAAAGCAAATAAGATAGTCATAATTGCATTTACTATCGCTCCATTACTAGTTTTTCCAGTTTTAATAGAATATAGAAACAAACCTCGTGTTGCATGAAAGACAAGAATTGGTGCGCTTGATACGTAACAATAAGCAAAACCCAATGCTCCAAGAAGAGAAAGCTTTTGTAGATCGACCTGAGAAATGTCAGTTACTTTTGGAATTATGACTTGATATAACTTTGACTCACAATTCGTATTTAAATAAAAAATTATAACTGCACCAATAATCGTACCAACCAAATAACGTACAAAATAAAACTCCCACCATCTACCTGATGAACGATTTGATTCAGATTCTTTAGAATCATCTTTGCTGTGTGGCTTATTGTTCTGAGAAGTAGTTGTTCCCATAATTTAACGCCCAGATTATTTAAAAATGTTCTTAAAAAACCCCTGCGTCTTCTCCCAGGAATCCTTATCCGCCTTTTCATCATACATCAATGGCATACCAAACTTAAGGGCGAAGGTATCCGCTTCTGGATTGGTGAAACCGTGCTTTACGCCGGGGTAATTGATAAATTCATAATCCGCACCGATGGACTTCATATCCTGCTTGAAGGCATCGATTTGTTCCTTGGTGACAAAGGGATCGTCTGCGCCGTTAAAGACGAGTATTTTGGTTTTAACAGGCGTTGAGACAGGTCTGATATTGGCGCTTATGCCCAACGCGCCGTGGTAACTGACCACGCCCGCCAATTCGGGATTGACTTTCGCCATGTGCAACACCATGCCGCCGCCGAAGCAGTAGCCAATGGCAACGATTTTGCTGGCTTCGACAGTGGGTTGTTCTTTCAGCAAAAGCAGCGCAGCGTTAAAGCGGGTTTCTGCGACTTTCATGTCCGCCAAGGTGGCTTCCATGAATTTCTTGGCGTCTTCGGGATGGTCTGCGACTTTTCCAGCGCCGTACATATCCAGCGCGAAAGCGGTATAACCCAGTTTCGCCAACATCTCGGCGCGTAAGTTGGCATAGGCGTTATGCCCCCACCATTCATGCACGACCAATACGCCGGGGCGTTTGCCCTTGATGCTGTCGTCGAAACTGAGCGTGCCTTCAAACGGCTGGCCGCCTACTTCGTATTTGATCGTTTCGGATTTGATTTCGGCAATCGCCTTAAAGCTTATTCCCCATAAGACGGCATAAACTAAATATGAAAATCTTGTCAGTTTTGGCATAACCATCCTCTTTTGTCTTAATTTCACTGAGTCATTCGATTTCGCCAATACCCTGGCTTCTGGTGGCAGTGCATAACCGCAATTATCAGCACATAATCCCCCTCAACCGAATAAATAATCGCATAAGGAAATACCCGTGTTAAATGCCAACGAATATCATCCTCCAAAATCCGCCAACTTGCTGGTGATTCGATAATTTGAGCGATTGCCTTTTCAACAGCAGCAATAAACCGCATTTCCAAGCCCGGTTGGCATCCCGAATAATACCGGGCGGCATCTTCATATTCAGCTAGGGCTTCGGGATGGAATTCAAATTTCACTTGTTGAAAATACCCCGCACTCGCTCCAAAGCCTCATCGCCTGGTACGGTTTTGACTCGTCCGGCACGCACATCATCTCGTCGGGTTATCGCTTCTTTCTGCCAAAGCTGTCTAACGTAGCCATCTTCCGAAGGATTAAGGCTTTCAACCAGCCGATCCGCCAACAAGGCTCTTGCTTCGCTAGGTAAGGACAAGGCTTCTTCAGTTATTTGTTCAACGGTGGGTGTCATAAGTATTCCTCATAAAGCCAGTAAGCCATGCAAATTTGTTCGTCTTGATTTAGACCATCGCTCCCACAATCGCATCGCCCATCTCTTTAGTGCCGCATTTGGAGTCTGGGTTCAAATCTGGTGTGACATATTTGCCTTCTTTTACGACTTTCTTGATGGCGGCGTCGATGCGCTTGGCGGCTTCAAATTCACCCAAGTGGTTCAACATCATCACCCCGGCCATGATGACGGCAGCAGGGTTCGCCAGGTTCTTTCCAGCAATGTCGGGTGCGCTGCCGTGAACGGCTTCAAACAGGGCCGCATCGTCGCCGATGTTTGCACCAGGGATAAGACCCAAACCACCGACCAAGCCAGCCGTTAAATCTGAGAGTATGTCACCGAACATATTCGTGGTGACGACGACATCAAACTGCTGCGGATTCATCACCATGTGCATGCAGGCGGCGTCGACGATTTTTTCGTCGAACTGGATGTCGGGATATTTGGCAGCCGTTTCCCTTGCGACATCCAGAAAAATACCTTGGGTGTATTTAAGGATATTGGCTTTATGGCAAACGGTGACTTTTTTACGTTGGTTATCGCGGGCGTATTTGAAGGCGTAGTCGATAACACGCTGTGATCCGCTGCGGGTAACGACCGCCAAGCTTTCGGCAATGTCTTTTTTGGCGGTGAGATAATGCTCAAGCCCTGAGTAAAGTCCTTCGGTGTTTTCACGGACAATCACGATATCGACGTCATCGTAACGGGTTTTAACGCCTTCCCAACTCTTGGCGGGACGGACGTTGGCGTAAAGCTCGTATTTTTGGCGTAAAGCGACATTGATGCTGCGAAATCCTGTTCCTACTACAGTCGTTAACGGCCCTTTGAACGCTACGCGGGTTTTATCGAATGAGATCATGGTCTCGTCCGGCAAGGGTGTTTCGAATTTCTCGAACGCCGACATCCCGGCGAAGGCTTCTTCCCATTCGATTTTTGCGCCGGACGCTTCGATTACCTTCACTGCTTCTTCCATGATGGACGAGCCTATCCCATCGCCTTTAATTAGCGTGACTTTATGCATGCATTCATTTCCTATAAAAAATTAGTGGTGATGGTTTTAAGATTTTGTGAATACCCGCGTTATTCACTGAGCGCTATTTATTGTAAGTTCCCCCAAAGCGTTGTGCCAATTGGTCGAATTGCGCCATTAGCTCGGAGTCTTCGCGTTTGAGTATTTCCAAAAAATAACGTTGTTCTGACAGATTTGCTGTAACGAAATAGTTATCAAGATAATTGTTCAACAACAAATCCAATTCTCGTGTGCCGCGACGGCATTGCCATTTTAATTTTGCAAGTTCATCCATTAATGAATCTTTGATTAAGTCCTTCGACAAGCTCTCGGCAACTGCTCCNNTGCGTTGCTCTACCTCCTGCATCCATGCAGTCGAGGACGAACGGCAAGCAGTTGATTTCGTTCGTGGTGAGTCTGTCGAAAGCTCTCCTGAGCAAATTCGAAGGGCATGAATGAAATCAAC
>DLHW01000034.1:72677-73884 GCA_002483425.1 Methylococcaceae bacterium UBA7658 | reverse complement strand
AACTCTTTCTTTTCTCGGCGCCGAATCGATTCGGTTCAATCTTGTTTTATCAAGACTTGTGATATCCTTTGTACCATTCCACAAACGCATTAACGCCCTCTTTAATCGGCGTCTCCGGTTTATAATCGAATTCCGCAATTAAATCCACAACATCGGCATAGGTATCGGGTACATCCCCGGCCTGCATAGGCAAAAGATTTTTTTCTGCTTTTTTTCCGATAGCCTCTTCCAACGCTTGAATAAAATCCAATAAATGTACCGGCGTATTGTTGCCGATATTGTAGACTCGATAAGGCGCTGTGCTTGTACCGGGATCGGGGTTTTCGCTCGACCAACTTAGATTAGGCTGTGCAAGCTTATCTAATACTTTCGTTACGCCGGTGACGATGTCGTCGATATAGGTAAAATCGCGGCGATGATTGCCGTAATTAAACACATTGATCGGCTTACCTTCCGTGATGTTTTTTGCAAACAGAATCGGCGACATATCCGGCCTGCCCCAAGGCCCGTAAACCGTAAAAAACCGTAAGCCTGTCGTCGGCAGGTGATAAAGATGACTGTAGGTGTGCGCCATCAATTCATTCGCTTTTTTACTGGCCGCATAAAGCGATACCGGGTGATCGACGTTATCATGCACCGAAAACGGCATGCGGGTATTTGCGCCGTAAACCGAACTTGAAGACGCATACACCAAATGCTCGACTTGATGATGCCGGCAGCCTTCCAAGATATTCATAAAGCCGACGATATTGGAATCAATATAGGCATGAGGATTGGTAATCGAATATCTAACACCGGCTTGGGCGGCTAAATGCACCACGCGTTGCGGTAATTCTTGCCTGAAAAAGTCCGCCATTTCGGTTCTGTTAGCAATGTCCAGTTTAACGAATTTAAAATTCGGATACGCTTGTAAACGCGCCAGTCTCGCTCTTTTTAACTCGACATCGTAGTAATCGTTCAAGTTATCAATCCCGACCACTTCATCGCCCCGCTCCAGCAAGCGGAGACTTTGCATGGAGCCGATGAACCCTGCCGCTCC
The DNA here is from genome assembly GCA_002483425.1 of Methylococcaceae bacterium UBA7658. Taxonomy (GTDB): domain Bacteria; phylum Pseudomonadota; class Gammaproteobacteria; order Methylococcales; family Methylomonadaceae; genus Methyloglobulus. Next base: position 72,845 of record DLHW01000034.1, on the reverse strand, counting down.
GGTGACTAATATTTTCAAATCTATTTCCTTTAACTCATTAGATAAACAGCCGTTATCCAATTAGGGAAAACTAACGGGTCTGCCGATACAATAGTAGGTTAAACCGGCGGCTTTTAATTGTTTCGGCTCGTAAAGATTGCGACCGTCGAACACTACAGCATCTTTCAA